>NZ_FWXM01000008.1:0-203913 GCF_900176315.1 Chryseobacterium sp. YR221 | reverse complement strand
AACCACCCCGTCTTCCAAAATTCTGTAAATTTTGAAATCCACCCCTCCGGAGGAGGGGAATCTGAGTGTTTATTTCAATATGTGTAGCAGATATAACTTGTTGTCTTAATTCCTGTAAGATTTTTTATTTTTATACTCAATACTTCATTTTCTAAGAAAGAAATTCCCCTCCATTGGAGGGGTGGCTTCGACTGAAAGGAGAAGACGGGGTGGTCAAAAGAAAAAACACAATAATGGAACAAATTTTAACACACATACGGAACATTCCGATTCAGAGGAATTTCGTTGAAAATTTACCCTTTAATCCTCATTTAATAGTCTTACTGAAAGAAAAACGGAAAGCAGGCATTCTTGGAGAAGTACTTTTTTGGAAAAAAGTTCATGCGAGAGTATTTCACAATATTGATTTTGACAGACAAAGAATTATTGGGAACTATATTGTTGATTTCTATGTGAAAGCATTAGGATTGGTCATTGAAATTGACGGTTCAAGTCATGATGAGAAAGAAGTTTATGACGGAATCAGACAGGAATATTTAGAGTCTTTAGGACTGTTGGTTTTTAGGGTAGATGATTTTGATATCAGAAATAACCTTAGTATAGTAATGAGAGAGCTCGAAGAATTTATTATTCTGAATTACGGAATCACCCCGTCTTCCAAAATTCTGTAAATTTTGAAATCCACCCCTCCAGAGGAGGGGAATCTGAGTGTTTATTTCAATATGTGTAGCAGATATAGCTTGTCGTCTTAATTTCAGTAAGATTTTTTATTTTTATACTCAACACTTTGTTTTCTGAGAAAGAAATTCCCCTCCTTTGGAGGGGTGGCTTCGACTGAAAGGAGAAGACGGGGTGGTCAAAAAGCATACAAGAGATAATAGATGTAACAAATCCAGTCTTTCACGCTTTTACTTTACCCCTATTCAGCTTTTCCCCTGTTTTGTTGCAGATATTTTATAATTTGAATATCTTTAAAACTTCAAACATTGTTTAAACATAGAACTTTAAATAGCAATATGACATTTCAAGAACAAATACAACAAGGTATACCTAATCAGCTGCCACAGCCAAAACCATACGAAACAAATATTAACCATGCTCCGAAGCGTAAAGAAATTCTAGGGGAAGAAGAAAAAAAACTAGCATTGAAGAATGCTTTACGTTATTTCGATCCCAAATTTCATGCAGCATTAATTCCTGAATTTAAGCAGGAACTGGAAGACTATGGAAGAATCTATATGTATCGTTTCCGTCCGGATTATGAAATGAAGGCGAGGCCGATTAGTGATTATCCTGGAAAATCTGAGCAGGCAAAAGCAATCATGCTGATGATTCAGAATAACCTGGATTATGCGGTAGCTCAGCATCCACATGAACTGATCACTTATGGTGGAAATGGTGCTGTTTTTTCAAACTGGGCACAATATCTTCTGACCATAAAATATTTGTCTGAAATGACGGATGAGCAGACCTTAGTGATGTATTCAGGACACCCGATGGGATTGTTCCCATCCCATAAAGATGCTCCAAGAGTGGTCGTGACCAACGGAATGATGATTCCGAACTACTCAAAGCCGGATGACTGGGAGAAATTTAATGCACTGGGGGTAACTCAGTACGGCCAGATGACAGCAGGAAGCTATATGTATATTGGTCCACAGGGAATTGTTCATGGGACAACAATTACAGCTTTAAATGCTTTCAGAAAAATAAATAAAGAACCTCAGGGAGGACTTTTTGTAACTTCAGGTTTAGGAGGTATGAGCGGTGCTCAGCCAAAGGCAGGAAATATTGCAGGATGCGTTACCGTATGTGCGGAAGTGAATCCAAAGATTACAAAAATACGCCACGACCAGAAATGGGTGAATGAAATTCATGAAAATCTGGATGAACTGGTACAAAGAGTAAGAGAAGCTCAGCAGAATAAAGAAGCTGTTTCTTTAGCCTATCTTGGAAATATCGTTGATGTCTGGGAAAAATTTGATGAAGCAGATTTAAGAATTGATATCGGTTCAGACCAGACTTCACTTCACAATCCGTGGGCTGGAGGATATTATCCGGTAGGACAAAGTTTTGAGGAATCGAACAGAATGATGGCTGAAGATCCTGAGCTATTCAAAGAGAAAGTACAGGAAACTTTAAAGAGACATGCTGCAGCTATCAATAAACATACAAAGAAAGGTACTTATTTCTTTGATTACGGAAATGCCTTCTTACTGGAAGCTTCCAGGGCAGGAGCAGATGTAATGGCTGAAAATCCAACATTGGGAAGAGAGTTTAAATATCCTAGTTATGTTCAGGATATTATGGGGCCTATGTGTTTTGACTATGGTTTCGGGCCGTTCCGTTGGGTATGTACCAGCGGAAAACCGGAAGATCTGCAGAAAACAGATACTATTGCCTGTACAGTATTGGAAGAAATGATCAAAAACTCTCCTGAAGAAATTCAGCAGCAGATGAAAGATAATATCCAGTGGATCAAGGGAGCTCAGGAAAACAGATTAGTAGTAGGTTCCCAGGCAAGAATCCTGTACGCAGATGCAGAAGGAAGAATGAAAATTGCTGAGGCTTTCAATAAAGCGATTAAAAATGGAGAGATCGGACCGGTAGTATTGGGAAGAGATCATCATGATGTATCAGGAACAGATTCTCCTTACAGAGAAACTTCCAATATTTATGATGGTTCCAGATTTACAGCGGATATGGCGATTCATAATGTTATTGGTGACAGTTTCCGTGGTGCTACCTGGGTTTCTATTCACAATGGAGGTGGTGTAGGCTGGGGAGAAGTGATCAACGGAGGTTTCGGAATGTTGTTGGATGGAAGTGACGATGCAGACAGAAGATTGAAATCTATGCTGTTTTGGGACGTTAACAACGGAATCTCAAGAAGAAGCTGGGCAAGAAATGAAGGCGCTATGTTTGCCATTAAAAGAGCAATGGAAATAGAGCCGAACCTGAAAGTGACGCTTCCTAATCTTGTAGATGAAAACTTATTATAAATAATATACATACCATTGGCAACTATTAATAAAAAACTGTTTTCACACCTTAATGTAGAGGATGATGATCCTGTTTGGGAAAAATTTGCCAGGGTTGAATTTTCAAAAAAAAACAGATTTCCGGACAATAAAGCCTTTCTTGTAGAAGCGGGGCTGGTCCGGAAATTTTATATCAATACAACATCGGATATCGATACTGAAATATCCGCAGAATTCTTTTTTGCTGGTGATATTTTCACTGTGGAAGAAAAAGGATCTGGTGTTGTCTATGAATCTTTAGATAGAGGGCTTGCCTGGGAAATCACTTTGGAAGAGGTGAAAGAAATGTTTGCTGTTAACCCTGAGTGTCGTTTTGTTCAGAATTACTACCTGAGCAGGAAGCTGAATGCAGCCATGAAAAGGGAAATGCTTTTGCTGAAAAATACTCCACAGGATCTCTATGAATACTTATTAAAAAGTAAACCTCATTACATTCAGCATATTCCCCTGAAATATCTGGCGTCTTATATCGGGATTACTCCGATTTCTCTGAGCCGGATCAGGAAGAGAATTAATTAACTTTTGTTTATTGTTTGACCTTCCATAAGTCTTTTCCTTTGTTGAAAAAAGAATATGGAAATACAAAAATTAAACTGGGCAGGAATAAAACTGATATCTGAGGATAAAACAATTTTAATTGATGCAGTGGAAGACTTTTCTTATTACAAACCTGTGTTAGGGGAGGCTGTAGACGAAGTGATCAGGTTTACAGATGAGGTAGAGGCGGATTATATCCTATTTACCCATATGCATCTGGATCATTTTGATAAAAGTGTTGTGAAAAAATGTCTGAAAAAGGAGGGTAAACTGATTGTATATTCAGGGTTGGAGCCTGTTGTCAGAAAGGTGATGGATGATATTGGGATGATCGTTCTGGATCTGAATGAAACCTTCACAGAAAACAATATTACCTTTAAGCCCGTATTTGCAATGGATGGAGTAGGAGAGATCCAGAGCTCATGGATTGTAGAAGATCTGCATACGAAGATTTTTCATGGTGGAGATACGATCTGGCATAATCAGTTCTGGAAATTGGGACAGGAAAATAAGAATATAGACTATGCATTTTTGCCGGCCAATGGGGTTGTGGTGAATTTTGAAATGATAGGATTGGAATACAGCCCGGTACCTGCTTCACTCAATCTGAAAGAAGCTTTTGCCGCGGCACATCTGTTACATGCCAGAAAGCTGGTTCCTATACATTACGGATTATTTGCCCATGAGAAATTTTATATTCCTGAGCTATTTGACCAGGAGGATTTACAAAAAACTTCCAAGGACGTAGGACAGAAATATCTTGTTCTGAAAGATGGAGAGATATTGATGGATTCATAGGCTGTCATTTGTTTTTAACAAACAGACTAATACATTAAAAAATGAAAAAAATAGGAATTATAGGTTGTGGTTGGCTAGGCAGTCATATTGCAGAGAAATTATCCGGGCAATATGAGATTTTTGCAACGACCACCTCAGAGTCTAAAATAGAAGATTTATCTGCTAAAGGATACCATGTGACACAGGTCAGCTTTCCGGACGATGATATATCCGAAACAATGCAGGAATGGGTTATGGCACCACAGCTGGATGCGGTAATCATCACGGTTCCGTTTTCGGGGATAAGGGGTGCTGAAATTCCGTTGCATGAGAGAGCTCAGAATTTACTGGCATTTCTTGGGGACTATAAAGGCCAGGTCTACCTGATGAGCTCTACGGGAGTTTATCCGAATGCTGAAAAAGAATTTACAGAAGAAGACCGTCCAGCAGATGAGGTTCCAAGCGAGAGTATCATAAAAAGCAGATTTCCTGAGGTTAATATTTTGAGACTGGCGGGATTAATGGGAGACCAGAGGCTGCTTAAGAATTATAATATATCCAATCTGGATCTGTTGGTCAACCATATTCATTATGCAGATATTTGTTCAGTGGTTGAAAAAATGCTGAAGAATCAATCCCAATCCAAAGTTTATAATGTAGTGGCGCCTGTGCATCCTAACAAAGAAGAGATTATCAATGCACAGAAAGATCTGCCGTATTCGGGTGACCGTACTACTCAGGGTAGAACAATATCCCCCTCAAAATTAATTTCAGAACTGGATTTTGAATTTCAATATCCGGATCCACGATATTTTCATCTAACGACTGGTTCCTAATGATGATGTTTTAAAAAAACAGAAACCTGCTGTGAGGCAGGTTTTTTTATTCAATTTTCATGTATATGTCACTGTATTTTTAATCCTGATAGTCTATGATTTCATATGCAATTTGTTCTTTCTCCATATAGATTTTCAACGCATCAAGATCTGTCCACACATAAGAAGAACCATACTGGCAAATATAAATGCCATCATTTTCAAGAATAATACTGATATTGGGTAGTTGACCAGTGTTTTCTGCATGTCTGAAATCCCGGAACAGCTGATTGGCATATTCATATTTTTTCTCAAAAAGATCAGAGCTTTCCAACAAATCCTGAATTTCTGCAGTCTGTTTCTCTGTAAGCTTTGTTTTTAATTTATATTCAAATCCCATTTTAATCACTTCTGTATTCGCAATTTACCAATAATAAAAATGAATGTTTAACCTTTTTTGTTGGAAGAACGCATTTGAAGAATAGTAACTTCTTTGATCTTTGTTGGGTTGTTTTACCCCGTCTTCTCCTTTCATTCGAATCTACCTCTCCGGAAGAGGAGAATTTCTTTCTTAGAAAACGAGGTTTGGGGTATAAAAAATGTACTGCATTTGAGCATGAAAGATATAGTTACTATTCTTTTCCAACCTTTTCTATCCTCAGAGCATCTGTATAAGAAAAGATCCTATGAAAATTACCATACCCAAACCATGTCATGAAAACTGGGGAAATATGCCCCCTGAGGAGAAAGGAAGATTTTGTTCCGTTTGTTCTAAAACAGTCAGAGATTTTAGAAGTTCTTCTGATGAAGAAATTATGAATGCTTTTTCCGGTCCTTCCGAAAATATTTGTGGTAATTTTAATGAATCACAGCTTAACAGGGAATTACAATATTCTTTTGTCAATTCACTTTTTGCAAAATTTGCGGTTGGTTTTATTTTGACAACGGGAGGATTTGTTTCTGTCAGTGCACAGCAACATATAAAGAATGATACTGTAGAAATAGCAGAATTAAAAGATGTGGTAATGCCGGAAGTGCGAAAAGACAGTATAGCCCGTGGACGGATGAGACTTGGAGGAGGGAAAGTAATTAATCGGAAAGATATTGAACCGGTATATGTTGTAGACGGGAAAATAATTGATTATAAATCATTTTCATCCCTTGATCAAAACTCAATTAAAGACATGAAAATTGTAAAAGGCGATGAAGCAACTGCTTTATATGGTGAGAAAGCTAAAAATGGAGTAATTGTAATTAGCACTAAAAAGAAAATAAAGAAATAACAGTAAGCTTTGAAATAATATTTAAACTTTTGATTTTACTATGAAACAAATAAATTTTTAAATAAATTGTATCCTAGATTTATAATACTATGCTTTCAGCTGAAACTTTAGAAAAAATAATAAACATTAGCCATACAATTGCTTTAAAACGCAATGATTATTTTGTTAAAGAAAATGAGATTTGTAATTATGTAGGCATTGTGAAAAAGGGTACTCTATATTCTTATTTTGAAGATTCGGAAGCCAATATGCTTGTCAATGAATTATATAATGAGCAATCTATTATAACATCATACAGAAGTTTTTTAACTGGGATTCCATCACCTGCTTTTATAAAAGCCTATTCGGATACAGAGATTTATGTAATTGAAAAAAAAACATACAATGAATTGATACAACATCAGGAATGGAGTTTGATATTTAAAGAAATTGCAGACGAATTATTTATTAATAAATGTTTTAAAGAAACTTCATTAATTAAATTAAAAGCCAGAGAACGTTATTTAGCATTAATACATGAAAGAACTCGTCTGGAACAGTATTTTCCTCAACATCTTATAGCTTCTTATCTTAAAATTCGTCCCGAAACTTTATCGAGAATTAAAAGTCTTGACATACATCAAGATAATAAGTAATTATTCTTTCTGATTTTTGTATTGTAACAAAATAATAAATACAATGCCTTTAGTAAGAATTACTTTATCCGAAAACTATACTGAGGAAGAATGTAACCAAATTTCTCAGGCCATTCATTCAGCATTAATCGAAGATTTTAATATTCCAACTGATGATTATTTTCACATCGTTGAGAGAATGAAGCCTTTTCAGCTGTTTTTTCCAAACCAATATTTGGGAGTGAAACACGACCAGGGAATTCTGTTTCTTCAAATTATTGCAGCTATTGGTAGAAGCAAGGAGCAAAAAGAAAAACTGTATAAAAATATAGTTTTAAAAATTTCGGGATCTACCAAGATAAATCCGCAAAACATAATCATTACTTTGCTGGAAAATTCAAAAGAAAACTGGTCATTCGGCAATGGTGAAATGCAAAACTTTAGTCATATATAAGATGCTGGAGATTGTAAATGCTAAGCAATTGTTGGAAAACAGTCTTGAAGACCAAATGATGAATCAAAAAGTAGTTTTCCTTACAGGTGACGATGATAATTCTTTTTTTATTATAGAATTACATAAAGATCAAACACTACCAGGTCATTATCATAAAGAAAAAATCGAGATATATTATATTCTGGAAGGTGAAGCTGAAATTATAACGGCTCAATTTGAGGATGGGAAAATGATGGATCGATTCGTCCAAAGTGTTAAAAAAGGAGATGCTTTTTCTATAAAACCTTATAAGGTGCATCAAATTACAAACACAGGAACAGAAGTACTTCAGATTTTAGCTATTGCACCCAAAAGTCATAGTGCAGAAGATCGGTACTTCGTCTCCTTACATAATGAAGAATAATGAGAGCCCCAATAATTGTAATAGCTGTTGTTTTATCGTTGTGATAACTGATATAATCAAAATCTCCGGCGATCGAAGATTGCCGGAGATTTTTTAATATTTTAAAGTAAAAATTAATTTTTTACAGCTGCAATAGCTGCTTCATAATTAGGTTCCTGAGAAATATCCGGGACCTGCTCTTCATAAATAATATTTCCTGAAGGATCAATCACTACAACAGCCCTGCTGAGAAGTCCTTTCATAGAAGATTCTATCATTTCTACCCCATAATTCCATCCAAAATCTGAACGGAAATCCGAAAGCATCACCACATTGTTGATCCCTTCAGCTCCGCAGAATCTTTTTTGAGCAAAAGGTAAGTCTTTGGAAATACAAAGAACTACCGTATTGGGAAGATTTCCTGCTTCCTCATTGAAATGATGAACAGATGCTGAGCAAACTCCCGTGTCCACACTTGGAAAAATATTCAGGATCACATACCTCCCTTTATAAGCATCCAAGCTCTGGTCATTCATATTAACATCCGTAAGGGTGAATTTGGGTGCCGGTTTGTGTACATCCGGTAACTTGGAGTAAGTACGAACTGGCGTTCCTTTTAACAAAACAGTATTGATGGCTTTAGATTTTTGAGCAAAACCAATTGCTGAGAAAAAGAACAACGTACTGAAAACTATTTTTGAAAACATTGAAAATTTATTTTTAACAAAAATATTGTTTTTTTCAGTTGGCTGGGTTAATTTTCATTCAAACAGCTTGCAAATAGAACAAATCTATTAAACCATAGATTCTAAAATCGTTTTTTACATCTACCTTTATTCTTCAAAAATTACATTCAAATTATTAAAATTTTAGAAAATATGAACTCGAACAGCACATCGTCATTTCCGGATATTTTTAAAAGTGAAAATGAAATTCCCGAAGAATATAAAGTTCCCGAGATCCATCAGAAGGAATATCTGCTTAATGGAGAACTGGTAGAATGGAAAGGGGAAATGCAGAATATTTATTCGCCGGTTTGTATTCCCACAGAAAACGGATTGGAAAGGAAGCTGCTGGGAAGTATTCCGAATATAGGACCGGCAGAAGCAATGGAAGTTCTTGATGCCTGTGTAAAAGCATATAATAACGGATTAGGAGAGTGGCCTACCATGTCTGTGGAAGGAAGAATAAAATGTATGCAGAAATTCGTATACCTGATGATTCAGCAGCGTGATCTGGTCATTAAATTACTCATGTGGGAGATTGGGAAAACCTTGGCTGATTCTACCAAAGAATTTGACCGTACCGTAGATTATATCAACCAGACGATTGATGCATTAAAAGATCTTGACAGGGAGTCTTCCCGTTTTCAGCAGGCTGAAGGAACGATCGCACAGATCAGAAGAGCACCATTGGGTGTTGTTTTGAGTATGGGGCCGTTCAATTATCCTTTGAATGAGATTTTTACTACACTGATTCCTGCCCTGATCATGGGAAATACAATCTTATTTAAGTTACCGAAACATGGAGTACTGGCTCATTATCCTCTGTTGAATGCATTTAAAGAAGCTTTCCCAAAAGGAACCGTGAACACGCTGTATGGAAAGGGTTCGGAAATCATCACTCCGATTATGGAAAGCGGAAAGGTGAATGTACTGGCTTTCATTGGTTCCAGTAAAGTAGCGAATGGATTGAAGAAATTACATCCGAAAGTTAACCGGTTACGGGCTATTCTAAGCCTGGATGCTAAAAACGCCGCTATTGTTACTAAACATGCTAACCTTGATGTGGCCGTGAGTGAATGTATTCTGGGGGCACTTTCCTTTAACGGACAACGTTGTACTGCATTAAAACTGATATTTGTTCAGAAAGAAATTGCAGCAGAGTTTACGGCCAAGCTAAGTGAGGCTGTTTCTGCTCTAAAGCCGGGACTTCCCTGGGAAAAAGATGTAAAGGTAACTCCACTTCCTGAAGTGAATAAACCTCCTTATTTAAAAGAATGTATTGATGATGCATTGGCAAAAGGAGCATCAGTTTTAAATACACAGGGAGGCTATACCGAAGAATCTTTTGTATTCCCGGCGGTGGTTTATCCTGTGAACAATGAGATGAAACTCTATCATGAAGAACAATTTGGACCTATAATTCCTGTAGTACCGTTTGAAGAGATTGAAGAACCTATAGAATATCAGGTGAATGCTTCTCATGGAATGCAGGTGAGCATTTTCAGTGAAGATCCACAGGAAGTTTCCAGACTGATTGATCCATTTGTGAATCTTGTAAGCCGTGTTAACATCAATTGTCAGGCACAGCGTGGACCCGATGTTTTTCCTTTTACCGGAAGAAAAGACAGTGCCGAAGGTACACTTTCTGTTTTTGATGCCCTTCGTTCATTCTCCATAAGATCCCTGGTAGCAGCAAAACTTACGGAATCCAACAAAGAATTACTCAATACTATTGTTAGAGATCATGATTCTAACTTTTTAAGCACAGATTATATTTTCTAGATGAAATTCTGATCCTGATTTAACATAAAATAAAAATCCTTAATAAACTTCTTTATTTTTTAAGGATTTTTTAACTTAAAGGCTGGAATTTTAGTTTTTGTGTTATATGAAAGTTGCATTTTTGTTGAAATGTTACTTTAAGGATTAGTTTGTAAATCATGTCTTCACTGGAAAAAGAATTTTTAGAGAAAATTGAAAAACATAAAGGTGTTATTTTCAAGATCTCTAAAATGTATATGGATAACTGGGACGACCAGAATGATCTTTATCAGGAGATCATTTACCAGGCGTGGAAATCATATGGAGATTTCCAGAGAAGGAGTGATTTCTCTACATGGCTGTATAGAACTGCGCTTAATACGGCTATTGTATTTCTGAGAAGTGAAAAAAAGCGTAGTTTTATCAGGAACCAAAATGTGGATGGATTAGGGGCTCAGCAGGAGCCTTATAATGATACAGATGACCAGAATATGAAGATGATGTATGAAGCGATTCATCAGCTGAGTCCAATTGATAAAGCTTTGATCTTTTTCTTTTTGGAAGATTTTCCCGGAAAAGAAATAGCCCTTCAATTAGGAATTACTGAAGTGAATGCAAGAGTAAAACTTAAAAGAGCAAAAGCGAAATTAAAAGAGATTATTGGTAAACAGCAATCTGGTTCAAATTAAACCGTAATAACATGGAGCTAGACAATTTTAAAGATCTTTGGAGTAAAGATAACAGGCAGGAACCGCCTGAAATTTCTTTGGAAAAACAGCGTGAGATCCATTCTCCGTTGCAAATGTTGAAAATCAATATGAAAACTGAATTTTGGCTGATGGTTATTACATTGCCCATGCTATTGACCAGTTTTCCTTTTGCTTCTCCTGATTCTAATATTAAAACGATATCCACTTTCGTCACTGTTTTGACGGTTGCTTTTATTGTTTATTTTTACTCCCGTTTTCTTATACTTTACAAATTATTACAAAAAAACAGTATCAATACCAATTATGATCTTTTTAATTTAAAAGCTCAGCTTTTAATATCAAAGGAAATTTATATTTCATACTATATCTCCTATATCCCGCTGGCCTTCCTTTTATCTCTGATTAAAGTTAATTTCCATTTTGATATGGAGTATAACCTGGCTATTTTCGGGATCAGTTTTCTCATTACCCTTTTACTGGTCTTTTTTATTATCAAATACTGGATCTATTATATGTATGGAAGATATATAGAAGATGTTATACAGCTGATCGATGAGCTTAACGGAATAGATAGCGTTCCCATAGCGGTAAAGAAGAAAAAATCGTGGTTTGAACGTTCTCAGAGATTTTTTATGAATAAGTTTGGAATTAAAGGAAACATTCTGAATACAGTAATTTGGTTTGTATCAGTCTATATATTCATTATTTTGTTTTTGACATTTGTTCTTTTTGTCTTTATCATTATAGGTGCAAAACTTGATTTTATTAATGTGAATACCCTGCAAAAAGCTTTAGACCGGCTCAATTAACGTTTTTTCTCTCCGAAATCAATAAATGGTAAGTGTTATAAATCAATGTATTAAGGTTTTTATGGTAGATTTTCAGAAAAAAAATGTAACATTTTCGTTTTTTTTCTACTAACTGTGAAAATTATTATTTCGGACAAGATACTATTGGAACAAATAGCTATTGAGTAAGATTAAAAAACACACACAATGAGGCACCTGACAGAATTTCTGTCAGGTTTTTTTATTTTTTTCTAAATTTCTGTAACATTTTTTTTAAACCGAAACTAACTCTGTAGACTAACAAGCTATGGCCCCACTAGAGCAAGAGTTTTTGAATAAGATAACAAAACATAAAGGAATCATTTTTAAGATTTCTAAGATGTATATGTCTGAAAAAGAAGACCGGGATGATCTTTTTCAGGAAATTACATACCAGCTCTGGAAAGCATATCCCAGCTTTCGCGGGCATAGTGAATTTTCAACCTGGCTCTACAGGATTGCTTTAAACACCGCTATTATTTTCCTTAAATCTGAGAAAAGAAGAAGTTTTATTACTAATAACGACTTTTCTAATTATATCATAGCTCAGGAGGAGTATGACTATCATAAAGAGGAAAGATTAGCTAAAATGTATAAAGCGATTCATCAGCTGAATCCTATTGATAAAGCTTTTATTTTTTATTATCTGGAAGATTTTTCAGGAAAAGAAATCGCTGAACAGATGGGTATTTCTGAAGGAAATGTAAGGGTGAAAATGAACAGGGCAAAAAATAAACTTAAAGATATTTTAGGCTCAAATTAAATTTAAATAATCATTAAATCAACAAACCAATGAATATAGACGAATTGAAAAATACCTGGAATGATGATATTACAGAGGAAACCCCGGAGATAAGCATTGAGCAAAGAAATAAAATTAATCTTCCACTTGAAAAAATGCGTAAAAATATGCGTCAGGAGTTTTGGTGGATAATTGGGATTTTTATTTTTGCCTTTATGGTTTGCTCGGTATGCCGACCTTTTAAGCTTCAGTTGTATATTACCGTATTAATTGCTTCTATGCTTATTGTCACGGTTTTCTTTTTTAGTAAATTTTTTAAACTATACAATGAGATAAGCAATACAGAACTGAAGACCTATGATGCCCTGAAAGATCTGGTTACCCAGTTTAATTTAAATAAACAGTATTACCTTTCTTATTATATCAGTTTTGCTCCTTTTCTGGTGTGCGAAATACTTATCGTCCTGGAGTTTATCCCCTGGCCTAAACCTTTAAGCGAGACAAAAATTGCCGTTATATTGATAGGCTCGGTCATTATAGGGTTATTTGTATTGTTTTTATCTGGAAGACTGTGGTTTCACCGTTATTATGGAAGGCACATCCAACGTATTGAAGGTCTTTTAAATGAATTAAAGAAATAAAATGACTTCGGCGGGCTGAAAGCCCGCCGAAGTCATTTTTACTGGGAAGATTTTTCTTTTTCCAGATTTATTTCATTCTTTATCCAGTCTAGCTGCGGATCTTTTTTATCAATAATATCCTGCATGCTTTCTTTAATGACAATATCGGGGGTTACTCCTTTCTTACTGTCCTGGAAGTCGATATTCGGCTGTACAAGAAGTAATCCTATGGGAAACTTTATTTGGCTATTGGGAAGTTGCTGGTAAGAATAAAATCCTGCCACCGTTCCATCGTTGGCACCTCCTGTTTCTTCCCCAATCAGGGTTGCCCTCTTATCACTTTTAAGTTTTGCTGTAATGATAGAGGAGGCCGAAAAACTTCCTCCGTTGATCAGTACAAAAACTTTTCCGTTGAAAGCTTCTTTATTAGGTTTGGTAGGTTTGTCTACCTTCATTTTATAGAAGGTCTTTCCATCCTTTTTATAAGTACTGAAAGCCTGGGCAAAAAAGTAACTGGGATAGGCGATACTTTTGAAAGCATATTCTAAAGGAGTACTTTTCCTGAAATAATTGGTTCTTAAAGGAGTTGTTTTCGAAGTCACCTGAGACGGCTTTATTAGCGTAAAAGGCTTGTCGGTCAAATAAGAATACAGATTATTGATCTCGTGAAGAGAACCTCCATAGTTGTTGCGGACATCAATGATAAGATAAGGAGACTTGGCATTTTTTATTTTAGCAAAAGTTTCCTTGTAAAATTTATCAGAATAATCCCGGGAAAAACTTTTTACCTGTAAGTAAGCAATACTGCTGTCTTTATCCAGGAATTTAAAACTCCTGTTGTAAGAATTGCTGGCAGCTACATAATCATTGACCTTCTTTTCCTGAGTCCTCTTTTTCATTTCCTTATCCTTATCAAGATCAGTTTCTGATTTGGATTCCCTGGTTAATGTATACGTGTGTTTTTCACCTTTATAAAGTGTTTCGATAGTGGCTGTATTAGAAAGACCGTTTTCTGCGGTATAAAAGTTAAAAAACAGATCCTTTAGAAAATAAGAATGAAAGGTGGTATTGTATCCGTCACTGCTGATCAGACTTCTGTATTTTTTGATATAGTCTGAAACTGCAATATTGTCAATCTTTACAATTTCCGTTCCCGGTTTGATATCTTCGATAGCATCTCTATTTTGAACGATATACATATGATCATCATGTATATAATATTCAAAACGGCTGAACAACCCTTTTGTATGTTCTAGCTTTTTGATTTCCTGCTTTGTAAATTTCTTTCTGGGAATTCTTAAAGAAAGATGCCCTTCACGTATACTTGCAATGACAGGTTGGAATTTAAAATAAAACTGAAGGGGAGTAAGAGGTTCGGTAATAGTTTGCTTAAGGCTGTCAAATTTATAGTCCAGTTCCTGTTTAGGGATATACCAGTATAACTGAGGGTGCATCTGCTGAAGCTTTGAATAAGCATAGTCTACATCTTCTTTAAGCTGTTCCGGAGGAATGCATGAAGCTCTTTGTTCGTTATGTTTTCTGATAGAAGAGCATGACGATAATAGAACTAAAAGCAATATTGCCGAATAATTTTTCAATGTCTTTGAGTTTTTTAAGCTGCTAAAATAGAAAGATTTAAATTAATCATCACTTAAATGAATGATAAATTTTTGTATTGACTTTATAAATTTAGTTAAAAAAATAGAGCTTTATTACTTATATTTTTATTTAAAATGAAAAGTCAATACATTTGATCTTTATTTTAACAGATGATGTATTGGATTATTATAGCGATAGCTGTATTGCTTGCTGTTTTTTATGTAGTGATCAATGGGAAAGCCTTTGGTGCTGTACCCAAAGGAAAACGGCTGGAGCGTATCAAAAAATCAAAACTTTACAGAGAAAAACAATTTCAGAATATCAGCCATACCCCATCAATTGCTGAGGGCTACAAAATGTCAAAAGTTACTTATGACTTTTTTCTGGGTAAGAAAGATCCTTTACTAAAGCCTCTGAAAGATATTCCTTCCATTCATACAGATTTAAAAAGCATTGATAAAAATCAGGATGTAATGGTCTGGCTGGGACATTCTTCCTATTATCTGCAGGTTGATGGAATTTCTTTTTTAATTGATCCGGTGCTCAGCTTGTATGGATCTCCCTTTAAATACTTCAATAAAGCCTTTAAAGGAGCCGATGTTTTTAAGCCGGAAGATATTCCCGAGCTGGATTATCTGATTATTACCCATGATCATTTTGATCACCTGGATTATCCTACTGTTAAATCTATTAAAGACAGAACAGGTATGGCTATTGTACCACTTGGCGTAGGAGCACATTTGGAAAGATGGGGGTATCCGGAAAATAAACTTATTGAAGAAGAATGGGGGACTGAGATTAAACTAAAAAATAATGCTAGAATCATCTTCACTCCGGCAAGACACTTTTCCGGGAGAAGAATAAAACAGAATGATACACTCTGGGCATCTTATGTGCTGATAACCCCAACGAAAAAGATATTCTTAGGAGGTGACAGTGGGTATGACTCTCACTTTAAAATGATAGGAGAGAAATATGGACCTTTCGACTACGCCATTCTTGAAAATGGACAATATGGTGAAGCATGGAGATATATTCACACTTTACCTGAAGACGTAATTCAGGCAAGTATTGATGTGAAAGCAAAACATATTATTCCGGTACATGCTGCTAAATTTGCACTGGCTCTTCATCCCTGGAACGAACCCTTACAGAAAATAACAAGTCTTGGAAAAGAAAAAAACTTATCTATCCTTACTCCAAGAATTGGAGAGGTCGTTGATCTGAATCAATCAGATCACCAGTTTAGCGTGTGGTGGGAAGACTGATTATGCATGCCAGATATCTTTATACCTTGCAGGATGATTCTCAAATTGCTGACGTACAAAATCACATTCCGGGTCTACCAGTAAATCTTTTTCTTCCGCATACCGTACCAATTCATCCAATAACAGCTTGGCATATCCTTGGCCTTCGCGTGCTTCATCAAGCTTGGTATAATATACGATCAGTAACCTTCCGTCGATCTCTATGGACATATAACCCACTTTTTCTTCATCAATGAGGAGCTGCAATTCATCCTGATAAGGAGATACTTCAAATTTTATATTTTCCATAATTACTGAGATTTAGTTGATAATGGCTTTAAGAGGACGATAAAAAACATTCTCTCTTAAAATTACAAATTTAAATGATATGAAATAACATATTTTGGGAATCTTAACGAATTTTATAAGTAAGTATAAAGTATAAAGTATAAAGTATAAAGTATAAAGTATAAAGTATAAAGTATAAAGTATAAAGTATAAAGTATAAAGTTTTTTTGCTAAACTCTAAACTCTAAACTCTAAACTCTAAACTCTAAACTCCAATCTGCAGCCTCCGGTATTTACCCATAATCTCTGTTTAAGAAAAATAAACCAAAGAAAATTACATTTTTTTTGATGATCGAATTATAATGATAGGTAAAATATGTAAAAGATAATCAGTGATTTATGATTTTTATTAACAAACATTAGGAATTAGAGTTAATAATTGGCACTTTAATTGACTTTGTCATTATGTTTAATTTAAAAGGGGATAATAAAATGAAAAAATTTTTGTTAACAGCATTTTTAATCGGGACCTTCAGCATGAGTTATGCTCAGTCCGATTATTATAATGATTATAGAAGAAGTATTAGTGATATTAATTGGCAGACTGTCGTGGCAGATCTGTTACTTTCCACCACACAAGCCAATCAGGTTTATGCTTTAAATGACCGATATCGTGATTATAATTCATGGAATAAAGTATATGTAGTAGAGCCCGGAAGATGGCGAGGGGAAAGATACTCGGAACTGGAGAGAATACTCGGAAGAGAAAAGTATATTGTGTTTAAAAAGAAATATTATAGAGGACAAAATCCTGTGATGGTATATGGACGTAAAAATGATGTGAAAAAATACCGTAAACAACAGGAGAAGTATTATAAAAATCAGGAGAAATATTACAAAAAACAAAATAAACATGGTCATGGAAACGGGCACGGACATGATGATGACTGGGATTAGACCATTATCAATTATATATATTCACTTTAAATGGCTGGCAGCAATGCCAGCCATTTTTATTTTATGAATATAGATTGTTTTTGTAGATATATTGGTTTGAATTTTATAATTTTGATATATGGAATCCAAAGAATCATTAGAGGGGTTTTATGAAAGAAACTCTTCCAATCTGGGGCCGCAGCAGGTGGGGCCTCGTGGTATGGGACATTTCAATGTAGCCTCACGGGAATATTGTGCGGTATTGACTCCCTACAGCAGAAGAGATTATTATAAAATCTCATTGATTATAGGAAAAGGAAGACTTCACTACGCAGATAAATGGATTGAGATAGACCGCCCGGCATTATTATTTTCGAATCCTATTGTTCCCTATTCCTGGGAATCACAGGATGAGAATCAGAAAGGATGGTTCTGCCTCTTTACAGAAGAATTTTTGCAAAATGGTAACCGTCTGGGAAATCTTCAGGATTCTCCTCTTTTCAAAATTGGAGGAACTCCGGTTTTCTTTGTGGAAGAAGAGCATCAAAAGATACTCTCTGATCTGTATAGAAAAATGATGGTAGAGATTCAGTCGGATTATGTTCATAAATACGATATGCTTAGAGCTTATCTTTATCTGATGATCCATGAAACAATGAAAATGAATCCTGCAGAAAGTTTTGAACCTTATCAGAATGCTTCACAAAGAGTAGCCTCCTTATTTATGGAGCTTCTGGAAAGACAGTTTCCAATTGACAGTCCTGGGGCATATCTGAAATTGAAAACCCCCAATGATTATGCCCGGAGTCTTTCCATTCATGTGAATTCACTGAACCGTTCTGTAAAAGAGATTACCGGAAAAACAACCAGCCAGCAGATTACAGCAAGAGTTGTGCAGGAAGCCCATGCTTTATTGAAGCATACAGACTGGAATATTGCAGAAATCGCTTATGGACTGGGCTTTGAAGAACCAGCCTATTTTACCAATTATTTTAAAAAACAAACCGGACTTACTCCGAATACCTTAAGAATGAATCCTGTTTGAATTTTATAATTCTTAGTTTGAATTATATATCACAGATGCTGTTTCTATGTTCTAATTTTGTCTTATAAAATTTAAATCATACCATCATGAAATTTAGAAAATTAGGAAATACAGGAGAGCAGTTATCTGCTATTGGTTTGGGTTGTATGGGGATGAGCTTTGCTTATGGCCCTACAGATGAGCAGGAGAGTATCAATACTTTGCACAGAGCATTAGACTTGGGAGTTAATTTTTGGGATACAGCAGACATGTATGCTAATGGAGAAAACGAAAAACTGATCTCTAAAGTTTTGGTTCCCAACAGAGATAAAATTTTTATTGCCACAAAATTCGGATTCAGATTCAAAGGGGATAAAGCCAGCCATAGTGGGGCTCCGGGTACCTATTTTGATGGTTCACCGGAATGGATCAGACAGGCCGTAGATTTAAGCCTTCAAAGGTTAAAGATAGATACCATTGATCTTTATTATGCTCATAGAGTGGACCCCAATATCCCCGTAGAGGAAACAGTAGGAGCCATGGCAGAACTGGTAAAAGCAGGAAAGGTGAAGTATATCGGACTTTCTGAAGCTTCAGCAGAATCTATCAGAAAAGCGAATAAAATTCACCCGATAGCTGCTTTGCAGTCAGAATATTCTATCCTTACAAAAGATGTTGAAA
This sequence comes from Chryseobacterium sp. YR221, assembly GCF_900176315.1. Taxonomy (NCBI): domain Bacteria; kingdom Pseudomonadati; phylum Bacteroidota; class Flavobacteriia; order Flavobacteriales; family Weeksellaceae; genus Chryseobacterium; species Chryseobacterium sp. YR221. The sequence continues at coordinate 184,850 of NZ_FWXM01000008.1, read as the reverse complement.
AAGAAATTCTGCCAACGATCAGAGAGCTTGGAATTAGTTTGGTTCCTTATTCTCCATTAGCAAGAGGACTTTTTGCCAATATCAGTGAAGTACAGAACTTTGGAGAGGATGACTTTAGAAAGACTTTACCGCGTTACCAGCAGGAAAACATAGAAAACAATACCAAACTGGCAAAAGAAATCAATGATTTTGCAGCTTCTAAAGGAGTGAAGGGAACCCAGCTGGCATTAGCCTGGGTACTCAGTCAGGGTGAAGATATTATCCCAATCCCGGGGACTAAACGAATCAAATACCTGGAAGAAAATATCGCTGCCATAAACATAGATCTTTCACAATCGGATTTGGATACCATTGATGCGATCCTGAAGAAATATCCCAATGTGGGCGAAAGATATACTGAAGGTTCTATGAAATTAGTAAACAACTAAAGACTATACTGTAAACTGGGTTCCTGGATACTACCGGGAGCTCAGTTTTTTCAAATATAATAAATTCACACCACCACAATATCACATATTTAGATTATGAATAGAAGAGAACTGTTAAAGAATGGTTTACTGGCAGGAACACTGAGTTTGGTTCCTTTTTCCAGTATATTGGCAGAAACGAAAATAACTTCCGATAAAATAGAAGAAGATCTTTCAGGGTTTAAAAAAATGAAACTGGGAGAATTAGAGCTTTTTGTTCTCACGGATGGATACATCCATGAGACAGATGTGAATTCATTTGCCCCACGAGGGAATGTTTCAGAAGTGAAAGCCATTCTTAAAGATAATTTCAGATCAGAAGATTATATTGATATGGCGATGAATACGCTGCTTGTAAAAACAAAGAATAGACTCATTCTTTTCGATTCCGGAATGGGAATTTTTGCTGATGAAAGAACGGGATTTCTACTGAAAAGTCTTCAAAAAGCAGGCTTCTCTGCGAAAGATATTACGGATGTTTTTATTTCTCATGCACACCCTGATCATATTGGAGGAGTTATAGATAAACAGAACAACTTTGTTTATCCTAATGCAAATATCTTTATTTCAAAAATTGAATATGATTTCTGGATGCAGGCTTCCCTCAAAGATTTTAATAACAGTGCCCTGAAAGCTAAACCTGAATTGCTCAATCAGATTGTCCCGGCGCTCCAGAATATTTTGAAAACAATTAAAGCCAAACTGAAGTTTTATGATTTGAACAATACGCTGTATGATTATTTCAGTTTTCAGTTAGCTCCGGGGCATACACCAGGCTTAACGGTTACCACAGTATCATCAGGCAATGAAAAATTATTATACATCGCAGATCTTATTCATTCCGATGTCATTCTTTTCCCTCATCCTGAATGGGGTTTTTCCGGAGATACAGACCTGGATATAGCTGCCGCTTCAAGAAAAAAGCTTCTTCTGCAGTTGGCAGATACCAAAACCAGAGCTTTTGCCTGCCACTTGCCATGGCCAGGCCTTGGATTCACAAAGAAAAAAGCTGGTGCTTTTGAGTGGTTCCCGGAAAGTTTTATGAATTAAGAGATGTTGAAGAGTAAACAATAATAAAGCGGGCTTTAGTCCGCTTTATTATTGTCAATGTATCATTTAGCCCAAACTAAACATCAGCTGATCCCTAACATAAAACGAATCCTCTTAGTAGGTTGAGGATTCGTTTGCAGAAAAGAAAATCGTGGCTTTTCAAAAAATGAACATACGCTTTTCTATGATATTTCTGATTATCAGGCTTCTTCAAAGATCAGTTCGGAAGAGTATAGCTTTCTGAACATGAGATACGTTACTGAAAGTACTGAGAAAGCGATCATAGCATCTACTGCAGCGGGAAAACCAAGAACCACAATCTTTGAAAAAAAAGCAAAGATGATATCGAAAAACATTCCGGCAAATACCCATTCTTTTAATCTCAACAGTCTGTTAGGAAGAAGAAGAACGAGAACACCTGAGATTTTAAAGACCCCTAATATATAAATGAAATGAGAAGGATAGCCAAGCTGTTGGGTAATATCCCAGACAACAGGATTTTTTGTGAGTTCAAAGAAACCGCTTGCTCCGAACCATAGAGACATAAAGATTGCACCGGACCAATAGATGATTTTTGTTGTTTTTGTTTTCATTGTGATCGTTTTTTTAATTGTTATTGAATTTTAATGAATTGCTAAGAAGCGAAAAAGTTTGTGGGAATGTTAGTTGTAAGAATTGAGATGGATGCTGTTGAAAAACTTATTTTAAATCCGTTTTTGCAGATCCCAGGATTTCTCCGGTTTTTGTATTTTGAATAAAGGCAATGATTTCCCAATTATCAGGAGAAAAATGCTCTGGAAGCAGAAAAGTTGAGGCTCCGTCTTGTATTGTATTTCCCTGAATCTTATTCTGTTTATGAACAATTTGCCAGTGTTGCAGATGCCGTCCTTCGTTTTCTCCTTGAGCAACCTGAGTGGAAGATTGTTTTTCAACAAGATTTATTACCAGTGTATGTTTAGGATCTGTTGAATTGGTCTTGTACTGTACGTTAATTTCGTTTTGAGAGGCCCTGGCTGAGAGTTCTACTTTTGTATTTTTAGAAATAAACAGTGCTTTTTGGATGGCGCTTTCCACAGCATTATGGTCGGAACCTACAAACTCAGTTTTTCCGTTGACGATTAACTGTGGTGTGTATACCTGAGAACCTAATATACGGCTGTATTGCTGTTGTCTTTGTGAGTTTTCAGGAGTACTGAATCTGTCTTTCCAACCCAGGCGATTCCAATAGTCAACATGGTAAGAAAGGATATAAACAGGCTCATTTTTATATTTCTTTTCGATCTGTCCCATCAGATCATCAGCGGGAGGGCAGCTGGAACAGCCTTCTGATGTGAATAGCTCCAATACGGCAAAACCATGATCTTCGGAAGCTGAATGTAGCTCGTTTTCTGATGTCTGATCTACCTGAACAAAGGCAAAAGCAGCAAACAGTAATGAGGTGAAAACCCCTGTTGTGATTAAATTTTTTAGTATCATATCTTTTAATTTGATTCAAAAGTAGACCGTCTTAGAACCTAAAAGAATGAGAAAATAAGTTAACCGGACAAATGAAGGGTTGAAACCGGAAAAAGAAGTTGTAGAAATTTTAAAAGGAAACTAAAAGAATGAAGAGGAACCTTTTCTAAACATGAAAGATTATAAAAAAGGCAATTAACCGGATAGTAATCAGTTAATTGCCTTTCTTTTATGACATGCCTTTAGGTCGTAATAGATTCATATGTACAGTCCGGTATTACCGATCTTCCATCCAGGTAAAAAAGCTGTGCGTTTTTTCTTTATTGATAAGGAGTTTTTCAGGAGTATCGACAACGAGGGTAACAAGGATTTTCCGTTGGAAATAATGCTCCATTTCTTTGATAGCCTTAAAATTAACCAGATATTGCCTGTTGACTCTGAAAAACTGTTTACCGGAAACCTGTTCGGCAACCTGCCCAAGAGGTTGGGTGAGCTGAAACTGTTCCCTGGAAAAGGTGACCAGATGGGTAATTTCGTTGTGGATATAAAAATAAGCTATATTCTCAGTGAGAACACTAGTGTACTTTTGGTTTTTGAAAACAAGAAAACTGCTTTTGCCTTCAGGCTGACTGATTTTTTGTAAAAGAGACTCCAGATCGGGTAATTCATTCTTTTGAAAGAATTTTTTTAATTCCTCTACTTTTTTGAGAGCTTCCGAGATATCTTCCCGGGAAAAAGGCTTGAGTACATAATCCACTCCTTTACTTTTAAAAGCATCCAGCATATACTGATCAAAAGCAGTACAGAAAACCACTGGACACGTGATTTCTACAGCTTTGAAAATTTCAAATGAAAGTCCGTCAGAAAGTTGGATATCCATAAAGATAAGATCAGGCTTTATATCCATTGATAAAGCTTCAATGCTTGCTTCAATACTGTCATAAACTCCCAGGATACGGGAATCGGGCTGTAAATCTAAAATTAAGCTCTGAAGGGCCTTTGCTGCCCTAAATTCGTCTTCAATGATGATGATATTCATGGATCAGTGGTAGTTTTATCTGAAAAGTTTTTTCGTCTGAATAAATAATGATGTCCTTTTCTAAAAGATGCTTATAACGCATTTTAATATTGTCCAGTCCAACGCCCAAAGAATCTTCTACTGCCATTTTACGCTGAATGGGGTTTTCAATAATCATCAGATCTTTGGTGTTATAGATCTTAATATGTAAAGGTTTGCTTTGGGAAACGATATTATGCTTAATACAGTTTTCTACCAAAAGCTGAAGCGTAAAGGGGGGAATAAGTGTTTGCCCGGTTTCTTTTTCAAGCAGATTAGTAAATGTAATGCCGTCACCAAAACGTGCTTTTTGAAGGAAAAGATAGGCATCTACTATTTTCATTTCTTCCTGAACACTGATGAGGTCTAATTTTCTGCTTTCAAGAGTGAAACGGTAAAAGTCTGAGAGCTTTACAATAAAATCTACAGTCTCCACATCATGAGTTTCTGCCATTAATTTTAAAGTATTCAGGCTGTTGAAAAGAAAATGAGGATTGATCTGTTGTTTTAAAAGTTCATATTGGGCTCCAAGATGATCACTTTTCACTTTTTCAAGCTCCAGCTGTATCTGCTGACCGGTATAATTGTTCTGAAGTAAGGTCAGAAACATATAGCAGACCAAATTGATTAAAATACCTCTTACCTCCACCATCAGCATAACCGGTCCAAAATTGATATGAGATAAGATCAACTGCTGAATCCATGCCAGCACAAACATAATCACCATTCCAAAAGCTAATATGACAAGCAGCCTTGGGTAGGAAATATGCTGTCTGCGCTTTCCTGCTGACCGGTTCAGCATATAAATATTGATATACCACATGGTAATGGAGAATGCAGCGGTTATCGCCGAATTGACAATGGCTTCCTTCCAGTTAAATTCATGAGAGGCAAGCTGGGGAACCGAAGATAAAATTCCAAGAAAAATAGAACTTACCCAGATGACCGCCTGCGAAATTTTTATTTTTTGCTGTTGCATGAACCGCGAATTTGAAAAGGTTAAATTAATGTTTTTTATTGGTAAAACAGTGAATAATAAAGAACGAATAGTGAATTTGCTCAGCCTGTTAATTATTCATTCATCATTGATTGGGCTAAGCCAATTCGCTATTCACAGGAAATAAACCAAAATCCAGTTTAATCAGGGTCTGCTTACCGGATTATAGCTCATCAGATATTGTATTCTCTCTTCTTTATTGACTGAGAGATGGTTAGACTCTGCGTTTTTCATTTCATAAGAAACGCTTCCTTTTTCATCAGATTGGAGAGTCTCAATACTTACCAGCTCCCCGGTGATTGTTCCTCCCGTGTATTGAGGATTTTCATGATAACGCCACGTTACCAATTTTATAACAGTACCTGGTTCCGGTTGGCTATTTTCTTTTGATAATGATTCTAAAGCTTTTGGGTTTCCATATAAAGCGGACATGGTTTCTTTTTTTGGATTCAAAGAAGTTGAGATGAATTTCAGGTGACCCGGATCAAAAACTACTCTTACAAGTCCGTTATCCTTGTTTTCTTTGTTGCAGGAGATAAGTAAAATAAAACCTGTCAGGAGAATTGCGAGTGTATTTTTCATTTTTTCTGTAAATTTTGAATTAATCTTTGGGTGTTGATTTTCATAGGAACATCAAATAGGTATCCTGTTTTTTCTGCAAGTTGTCTGTGGCAGGCAATACATGATTCTTTAGCAAATGATGCTGATTTTCCGGTAGGATGAAGGTCAGCTCCTGAAAACTTTGCAAAGCCCCAACCTTCAGTGTCTTTGTATTTCTTAGCATCTTTTACCATAAACTGAGCATTGATAAACTTTCCGGCTCTGATTTCTCCGTCCGGAAGTTCCTGCTGTTTCCATACCGATTTTACTACGATGCTTCCGTCCGGCCAGGGATGAAAATTTTCGGTCTCAATGGCTTTGACAGCAGTAGGATTGCCATAGATAACGCGGATAGAATGGTCGAAGAGTGTACTCATGCTGATCACCTTCCAGTTTTTAAAATCATCATTATACTGAATGCCATTGGGGGAAACAGGATTTTTTGATGGAATAGGTTGGCGAGCTTCTTTGATTTCCTGACCTGTATTTTTATCCTTGGTTAGAGTACCGGTACCAGATAATGAGAGTGTATATTTTTTGATTGTTTCAATATCTTTTTGAGAAATTTTAGAAGAGGGATGTAAGAGGGTATATTCATGAAGTGGCATTTTCCCACTTTGCATCATGTTCAGAATAGCATACATTTTCCCCTGATGCTCCGCAGGAGACAGCTTTTCCCATTCCGAAAAATTAAGAACCTCTCGGGCTCTTTTTATATCTTTATTGACAGCCCAGGAAACCGGGGCAAGCTTATCATACCAGCTTAAGTTCTGCTGGTTGGAGTGGCAGTTAAAACATGAGTTTTCAAGGATAGCAATGACCTCACGGGGGGCTTCAATTTTCCCGGTGACAGGTTTTCCTTCCAGAGGTTGGCTCAATAGCTGAAGCCCTCCGAAGATTCCCAGTATAGCCAAAAAGATGATAGCAATGGGATTTCTTTTTTTCTTTTCAGTATTCATAACGAGTATTGTTTTTTTTCTGAGCCAAAAGTAGAGGAGGAGTCCAGATTTTGAAATGTAAAAAAGGCTAAGCCGGACAAAAAAGAAGGTGAATAAGGAATTTTAAAGTCTGAAAAATTCAACATAAAAATACCGGCAATATATTATGATTGCCGGTATGTGAAAACTGAAAGCTTATAAAGTGATCCCTCCATCTATCACGATCTCCGTTCCGGTAATAAATCCGGAAACCTCAGGATCAGATAAATAGGTAACCCATTTTGCCACTTCCTCTGCGGTCCCCATTTTTTTCAGTGGAATTTCATTGATCAGGTGGCTGTTGAGATTCTTTAAAGTTTCCTCATCCAGTCCAGCCTTGCTCATAATATCTGTGTTTATAGGGCCGGGGCTGATGATGTTAACTCTGATTTTCCTTGGAGCCAGCTCTGCTGCCGCAGTTTTTGTAATTGAATTAAGTGCAGCTTTGCTCGCCTGATATACAGAGCTGTTAGGTTTGTAGGTGGAGGCTACAATAGATGATAACATGATGACAGAAGCTCCATCGGAGAGTATAGGAATGAATTTGCTTAAGGTAAAGTAAGCTCCCCTGAAATTAATATTCATCACCTCATCAAAGTTGTGGACATCCATATTTTCAATCAGAGCCATGCTTCCTGTAATTCCTGCGTTGATAAATAAAATATCTACCTTTCCGAATTGTTGTTCAACTTCTTTTTTTAGCAAATCAATATCGTGAAGGTTGGCCTGGTCTGCAATGTAAGGAATTGCTCCGAGTTCTAAAGCTGCTTTTTCAACAGCTTCTTTTCTTCTTCCTGTAATGATGACTGTGGCTCCTTGTGAAATAAGTTCTTTTGCAGCAGCGTATCCGATTCCGCTGTTTCCACCTGTTACTATCGCTAATTTGTTGTTCAGTTTTTTCATTTCTTATAATTTTTGACAAAGTTATTTCAATTTGGTATACTTTTGTAACCAGTATCACAGAGTATGCCAGTATCATTCATGATATCACTTAACTTTGCACTTATGGAAAGAGATCAGACAGAAGAATTAAGAGCCCTTCAGGATACCCTTTATTTTATTGGAGGAAAATGGAGAATTCCCGTCATCAACTCAATTTGTAATGGGAACAGACGCTTTCGGGAAATTGAAAGAAGCATTCCCGGAATTACCACAAGAATGCTTTCAAAAGAACTTAAAGATATGGAACTGAATAAACTGGTAAAGCGCAATGTCTACCCGGAAACTCCCGTACTGATTGAATATGAGCCCACAGAATATTGCAGAACTTTTGGAAATATAATCCAGGAAATGATAAACTGGGGGAGAGAGCACAGGAGAGTGATTGTGGAGGATAGGTAGGTGAGAGGTGGCAGGGATTAGGGATGCGTTGACCTTGATGAATAAATATATGGCCAATATTCCTCTCCTCTTGACGGGGTGGTTTTCGGTATATCTTTTAATGAATAGGCCAAAAACAAGAAAGCCCCTTTTGAAAAAGGAGCTTTCTTATTTATATTATATCAGAAATTAGATTCTGTCAATAATTTCATTTAAAACAGTACTTGGTCTCATTGCTGTGTACGTTTTGTATTTATCAGTTTTGTAGTAACCGTCAATATTTTGAGGTTTACCTTGAGCACCAATTAATTCTGCATTAATTACCTCTTCATTTTCCTTCATTTCTTTTGCTACCGGAGCAAACTTAGCCGCCAATTCTGCATCAGCAGTTTGGTTTGCCAAGGCTTCAGCCCAATACATAGCTAAATAGAAATGAGAACCTCTGTTATCGATTTGTCCTACTTTTCTTGCTGGAGATTTATCTGTAGCTAAGAATTTTGCATTTGCTTCATCCAATGCATCAGCTAATACCTGAGATTTTGTATTTCCCTGAGTCTGTGCCAAATGCTCTAAAGAAGCTTGTAAAGCAAGGAATTCACCTAGAGAATCCCATCTTAAATATCCTTCTTCTAAGAACTGTTCAACGTGTTTTGGAGCAGAACCTCCGGCACCTGTTTCAAATAAACCACCTCCGTTCATTAATGGAACAATAGAAAGCATTTTTGCAGAAGTTCCAAGTTCAAGGATTGGGAAAAGGTCGGTTAAATAATCTCTTAATACGTTTCCTGAAACAGAGATTGTATCTTTACCTTCTCTTGCTCTTTTTAATGTTTCAGTCATAGCATCTTTTACATCAAGAATTCTGATGTCAAGACCTGCAGTATCGTGATCAGCAAGATATTTTTCTACTTTTTTGATGATTTCTCTGTCATGAGCTCTTCCTTTGTCTAACCAGAAAATAGCAGGCGTATCAGATAATCTTGATCTGTTTACAGCTAGTTTTACCCAGTCCTGGATAGGAGCATCTTTAGTCTGACACATTCTGAAGATATCATTTTTTTCTACTTTTTGAGAAAGAAGAACATTCCCTGCTTCATCCTGAACCTCTACAGTTCCGTCAGCAGACAATTGGAAAGTTTTATCGTGAGAACCATATTCTTCAGCTTTTTGAGCCATTAATCCAACATTTGGAACAGATCCCATAGTAGTAGGGTCCAGCTTTCCATGTGCTTTCATATCGTCAATTACAGACTGATAGAAACCAGCATAAGAACGGTCCGGAATGATACAAACTGTATCTTCTTCGTTTCCTTCTTTGTTCCACATTTTACCACCCCCTCTTACAAGAGCAGCCATAGAAGCATCAACAATGATGTCAGAAGGTACGTGGAAGTTGGTAATCCCTTTGTCAGAATTTACCATGGCCACTCTAGGTCCTTCAGCAAGTGCTTTCTCGATATCAGCTTTGATGTCAGCTTCCTGAGCATTTCCTTTAATTTTTTCAAAAAGATCAGCAAGACCGTTGTTAGGGTTGACATCTAAAGATTTGAATGTCTCAGCATATTTAGCAAATACATCTTTGAAGAAAGTCTCTACAATAGCTCCGAAGATAATCGGATCAGAGATTTTCATCATCGTAGCTTTAAGGTGAGCGGAAAGAAGTACATTTTTATTTTTAGCTTCTTCAATAGCCTCCTGTACAAATACTTTCAAAGCATTGAGGTTCATTACAGAAGAATCGATAACTTCTCCTGCCTGAAGGCCTGCGAAATCTTTCAACAAAGTTTCAGCCCCGTCATTTCCTTTGAATACGATTTTATATTGTGTAGCATTTTCTAAGGTTGTAGAATTTTCTGTCCCATAGAAATCACCATTGTTCATATGAGCTACATCAGTTTTGCTGTCAGAAGCCCAGTCACCCATTCTGTGAGGGTTGGCTTTTGCATAGTTTTTAACAGCTTTTGGAGCACGTCTGTCAGAATTTCCTTCTCTTAATACCGGATTTACTGCACTTCCTAAAACTTTTGCATATTTAGCTTTGATTGCTTTTTCATCATCATTTTTAGGTTCTGCAGGATAATTAGGAACTGCGAAACCTTTCGCCTGTAATTCAGCAATCGCTGCATCCAACTGAGGAACAGAAGCCGAAATATTAGGAAGTTTGATAATATTAGCGTCAGGTTGAGTAGCCAGTTGGCCTAATTCTGCTAAAGCATCACCGATTTTCTGATCATCTTTTAAGAATTCAGGAAAATTAGCTAAAATTCTTCCTGCCAAAGAAATATCCGGAACTGCGATCTCGATGTTTGCTGATTTTGTGAAAGCTTTTACGATTGGTAAAAACGAATGTGTAGCCAGCATTGGAGCTTCATCAGTAAGTGTGTAATAGATTTTTGATTTTTCTGACATTATACTGTTATTTGTTATTTGAAATTATAGTTCTACAAATTTAGTTAAAATTTAATTTTGGGGCTTACTCCTATACTGAGTTTTTTCACTTTAAGATTAATTTAACCTTTATTAAATTGAAAAAAAATCTATTTTGATTAAATTTGAAAAACTTTAAAAATAAAATTATGTCAACCATTACTTTAAAAGGAAACGAAGTACACACAATAGGAACATTACCGTCAGTAGGAACAACAATCAAAGATTTCGCTTTGGTAGACTCCGGGTTAAATGTAAAAACACTTGAAACCTTTGAAGGAAAGAAGAAAGTCTTCAATATTTTCCCAAGTATTGACACGCCAACTTGTGCCGCTTCCAGCAGAAAATTCAACGAAGAAGCTTCAAAATTAGATAATACGGTAGTGATTAATATTTCAAAAGACCTTCCTTTTGCCTTAGGAAGATTCTGTGCTGCTGAAGGATTAAATAACGTGGAAACCCTTTCAGATTTCAGAAGCAGCTTTGGTGATGATTATGAAGTAACCATTACAGATTCTCCTTTGAAAGGACTTTTAAGCCGTGCAGTAATCGTTGCAGACGAAAACAACAAAGTGGTATATACGGAGCAGGTTTCAGAAATTGCTGATGAGCCTAATTATAATGCAGCACTTACAGCATTAAACCAATAAAATAAACAACAGGAATAAAATACTTGTAACTGCCTTGTGAAAATAATTTTTTGCAAGGCTTTTTTAGATATAAAAAACACAAATAGATTATGTTGGATCATTACAAAAAATATGGAGAACTGTTTCAGGTAGATCGGGAGCATTTCGAAGAATTTTATGCCCTGCTTAAACATACACAGCTTTTAAAATCTGATTTTTTTCTGAAACAGGGTGAAAAATGCAAATATTTAGGCTTTATCAAAAAAGGAACGATAAGGTGCTTTTATATCAATGATCAGGGCCGGGAGATCAATTTCGGATTTTATTTTGAAAATGAGTTTTTTACAGATTATGAAAGTATTCTTTGTGATACCGTTTCCAATATGAATATTCAGGCATTGGAAGACTGCGAAATTTTGCTTTTAAGAAAAGAGGATCTTAAATCTTTATATGAAAAAGAAGCATACTGGCAGCAATTTGGACGTGTAATGAGTGAAAAAATTTATTTGGATGCCAAAAAAAGAATTGATGATTTGTTATGCTATTCTCCCGAAAACAGATATTTAAATCTTTTGAAAAAAGAACCCCTTCTGTTTCAGAAAATAGCCCAGAAACATATTGCCAGTTATCTGGGAGTAACAGAGCAGTCTCTTAGCCGGATAAGAAGTAGGATTGTTAATTAACTTAAGTTAACGTCCTTTGAGATTTTAGAACGTAGCTTTACAATCATCAAATTTTAAATAATCATTATGGAACAGAAAGATCTAACCATTATTTTGGTACACGGAGCCTGGGGAGATGGCTCACACTGGCAGTATGTTATTCCTTCTTTGGTAAAAGCAGGATACAAAGTGAGAAGTGTTCAAAATCCTTTAACTTCGTTACAGGATGATATCAATAAGACAAAGGACCTTATAGATGCCCAGGAAGGGAAAGTACTTTTGGTAGGGCATTCTTATGGAGGTGCTGTGATTTCAGGTGCCGGAAACCATGATAAAGTCGCCGGGCTGGTTTATATCGCTGCTTTTGCTCCCGATGCAGGAGACAGTTTAGGATCTCTTTTAGGAAGAAGAGAATCTCCGGGTGGAGCAAGTATTTACCCAGACAGTAAAGGTTTCCTGTGGATTAAGTATGATGAATTTCAATCTGCTTTTTGCCAGGATCTTGATGACGAAAAGGCTTTGGTAATGGCATTGTCACAAAAACCTATTCATGGACAGTGTTTCGGAGACATTGCCGGAGAACCGGCATGGAAAACAAAACCTAGCTGGTATCAGATCTCCTCAAAAGATCATATGATTCCGGCAGAAACAGAGAAGGAAATGGCAGAAAGACTTCAGCCAAAGAAAATAATTACTTTAGATGCAGGACATGCCTCGTTAGCTTCACATCCTAAAGAAGTTACCGAATTGATTTTGGAAGCAGCTTCTTCACTCTAAAGACAAATACCTATAAAAATCTTGTAAAGCCCTGCGAAATTTTATGTAATTTCACAGGGCTTTTTTAAATGATACAGTATGGTCAAAAGAATCGTGGTCAATATAAAAACAGATGAGGTATCAAAAGCCAGTCATTTTTATCAGGATATTTTAGAGCTTGATGTTTTGATGGATCATGGCTGGATCAAAACTTTTGGAAATGAAGAAGAAGCAAAAGTTCAGATCAGTTTTGCGGAACAAGGTGGAAATAATACCGAAGTTCCCGATCTTTCCATAGAAGTGGAGGACGTAGACAGCATTTATACAAAGATGCGCCTGGCAGGATTTGAAATACCGTATGAATTGACCAATGAAGATTGGGGAGTCCGGAGATTCTTTGTAAAAGACCCGTTTGGAAAACTGATTAATATTCTTTCTCACCAATAAAATAAAGCATATTATTCAATAGGAGCGGACTTTAGTCCGCTTTCATAAAAAATAAACCATCATTTGGCTTTAGCCAAAACTTAAAAATAATTTCCAAAATCCACATAAATATTTAATTAATTGATATCATGAATGCAAAACAGGTTATTCCTATTCTCAGAATTTTTGATTATCAGAAAACCCTGGAATTTTATATCGGTTGGATGGGCTTTGAAATCGTATGGGAACATCATTTTGAAGAAAATACACCCGTTTATATGGAGGTGAAAAAAGACAATATTATTCTTCATTTGAGTGAACACCATGGGGATGGAACTCCCGGAAGCAGTGTTTTTATCTGGGGAGAAGGAGTCCCCGAATATCATAAAGAGCTGCTCGCTAAAAATTACAAATACAATCGTCCGGGTCTTGAGAAGACCTTCTACAATGCCATTTCTTTTACCGTCAATGACCCCTTTGGGAATAAAATTATTTTCAATGAGGAATTTGATGAAAAAAAGCATGGTGCTTTATCGTTGTATTCAATTGATTGATAGCGCTTATTGTTGAGCCCCTTTAATGCTGTCTAACTTTCGTATAAGCTCTTCATCTGTAGCTCCACCACAGCTGGAATGGATCACTTTTCCGTTGGAATCAATCAGTATTTTAGCCGGAGTACAGTAGATATTATATTTCAGCTGTTCCGGTTTGCTGGGAGATTGCGTATTATCTATTTGTTCAAATGGAAAACTGGCATCATGGAAGATCTGCTGAAGTTCCTTATCTGTTTCTACAAGTCCTTCCAAAATCCCTATAACGCCTACGTTATCTTTATAGTGGGTATAGATTCCATTAAAATCATCCACCATATTATAACTTGCATTAGGATCTTTTTTAAGAAATGTTTTACTGTAAATGAAGATCAGAAGGTTTTTCCCCTGATAATCCTTTGAGTTGAATGGCTGCCCGTTAATTGTCTTAGCTGAAAAATATTGGGGTTTAGCAGCCTGAAAAAAATCCAATCTGTTTTTGAGCCATTCCTCTCTCATTTTTTTAAGACCTTCCGCATTGGTTGATTCTTCTTTTTTACTTTGGCAGGCAGATAGCAAGGCAACACATAGAAATAGTAAAAGTTTTTTCATAATGGTGGGTTGGTATTGAAACGATACAAAAATCATAAAAAAATATGAATGGACAATCTTTTATGCTTTATTTAAAGTTGATTCAAATCATGATGCATTTAGAATATTAAAACTAACTTTGTTTTTTAATCAAAAATGAAACGTTCAGGAACAGCAGATCTACCTCTTCACTATGGCAAAGTACCGCCATGGTTATACGAACGGATGTCTGTTCTCGGGCTTTCCATTATTGAAGTGATCCTGATGGATTATGGTAAAGATGAAGTTCTCCGCCGTTTGGCAGACCCGTTCTGGTTTCAAAGTTTTGGAGCGGTGATGGGAATGGACTGGCATTCTTCAGGAATTACCACTTCCGTTATGGGAGCTTTGAAACGCTCTATTAACCCCAATTCTCAATCCCTGGGAATTTATATCTGTGGAGGTAAAGGGAAACTGTCAAGAGAAACTCCTTCCGAGCTGATTCGTATTGCTGATAAGACCGGTTTGAATGGAACAGAGCTGGTAAGAGCCAGTAAACTTTCAGCAAAGGTTGACAATACCGCCATACAGGATGGATATCAGCTGTATCTGCATAATTTTGTGCTCTCGGATAACGGAAACTGGAGTGTGATTCAGCAGGGAATGCATGAGTCTGACGGAACGGCAAGACGATACCATTGGCACTCGGAAAATGTCAAATCATTTGTAGAAGAACCCCATACCGGAATTAATGGTATTTCAAGAGGGAAAATTCTTAACCTTACCGATTCCGAAGCTTCGGAAAACAGAAAAGGAATTCTGGACATTTCCCATACCGACTCTGTAGATGTGATGAAAGACTTTTCAAGACTGATTCTTCCTGCCCATCATGATGTACAGGCTTCTGATGTTGATTTGAGACGGCTGGGCGCTCTTTTGTACATAACCCGTGAGCAGCAGCCACAAAATTTTGAAGATCTGCTGATGCTGGAAGGTGTTGGTCCGAGAACGATGCAGTCGCTGGCATTAGTGAGTGAAGTGATTCATGGGGCACCGGCAAGATTTTCTGATCCTGCAAGGTTTTCTTTTGCCCACGGAGGTAAAGATGGGCATCCTTTTCCTGTACCTACGAAAACTTATGACGAAAGTATCAATATTCTTAAAAAAGGAATAGAGAAGTCAAGGCTTGGAAACTCAGACAAATTAAATTCTCTACATAAACTCCACCAGATTGTAACATCAGCAGAAAAAGACTTTACTCCCGATTTTGATATTCAGCAGGTTATTGAAGAAGAAAGACAAAACTCCTGGCGTTTTGGAGGGAAAACTGTTTTTGGTGATGCTCCAAAACCGAACAAACCGATTCAGCTGTCTTTATTTTAAGCAAAAGAAAATCATCTCTCCCTTCCCCAGACATTTAACAAATGGCTTATTTTATACCACGCCCCTTAAAAGTATAAGCATTCCCTTCCTCTGGAGGGGTGTCAAATCAAAGATTTGACGGAGTGGTTTAATTTGACAAGGTGTTTTATGAAAATTAGAACATTTGTTTAATTATTAGTTGTTGTCGATTGTCTTTAATTTCAATGTGATATATTGATTTTCATGAATAATTTTCTTATTTGTTTAATATTTATATCTTTAACTGGATTAAAAAAAATATTTTTAAAACTCAAAAAAAATTGACCTGATGACCAATAAAGCCTTAGAAACATGCTATGATTTTCCTTTTTTTCTTCATGAAGAGCTTGAAGAAATATTTCAGGCCCATGAGAAAACATCATTTCAAAAAGGAGACTTTATTCTTGAAGAAGGAAAAACGGCTAATGAATATTATATTTTAGACAGTGGCCTGGCACGTTCATTTGTCAATGATTTCAACGGGAATGAAGTGACTACGCATTTCTTTGTAGAGAATGAGGTTATTATTGAGGTTTTATCATTGTTTCAGAGAATACCTTCTCAGGAAAACATCATTTGTATTACAGATTGCGAATGTTGGAGGCTTGATTACGATACTTTTCAGGACTTATTCCATAAAATTCCCAATCTCAGGGAATGGGGAAGATCCTGGATGTCTAAAGAACTTTTTGACTATAAACAGCGGTCTGTAGAAATGTTTACCCTTTCCGCTACCAAAAGATACCTGAATTTGCTGGAACAAAAATCGAAGGTTATCCAGTTTGCTCCCTTAAAGCAGATTGCTTCCTATCTGGGGGTTACCGATACTTCTTTAAGCCGTATTCGTAAAGAATTGGTTTCCCATCCCAAGAAAAATTAAATCTTGCCTTATGGCAAGTTGATTTTCATCATACCTTGGTAATTTTGGTTAAAAGTTTAACACTAAAAATTACAAAAATGAAAGTCAATCAAATTTATGTCAACCTTCCGGTAAAAGACATACAGAAAACAAAAGAATTCTGGACTACACTTGGTTTTGAAATTAACGAGCAGTTTTCAGATGATAAGGCGGTGTGTGTTGCAATGAAAGATGACAATATCTATGTTATGTTTCTGAAAGAAGACTACTTCCAGACTTTTACCAATAAACCTGTTGCCAAAGAGAATACAAGCCAGGTTCTTGTAGCAGTGGGGCTCAACAGCCGTGAAGAGGTTGATCAGGTGGTCAATACTGCCTTGCAAAATGGATGCTCACAACATGAAGAACCTCAGGATTACGGATGGATGTACCAAAATTCTTTTTGGGATCTTGACGGACATGGCTGGAATATAACCTATGCCGATATCTCTCAAATGCCAACTCAATAGTAGAGCACCTAACGAGCATCACCGCCAAAAAGCGTTTCTTATTCAACCTTAACAGATGCTTTACTTTCAAATAAAAATAAATATTGCCTTATGCCAGGTTAGTTTTTATTAAACCTTGGTCATTTGGTTACAAGTTTAACACTAAAAATTACAAAATGCGAATCAATGATATTTACGTCAATTTACCTGTAAAAGACGTGCAAAAAACCAGAGAGTTCTGGACGAAGCTTGGCTTTTCTATAAATGAACAGTTTTCGAATGATCAGGCAATATGTGTAGTCATGCGAGAAGATCATATTTACACCATGTTTCTGAAAGAAGAATTTTTTCAAACATTTACGGACAGACCTTTTGCCAAAGGAGATACTACACAAGTGCTTCTTGCAATAGGTGTAAACAGTCGTGATGAAGTAGATCATATGGTAAAAACAGCTCTCGAAAACGGAGGTTCAAAATATAGTGAACCTCAGGATCACGGATGGATGTATCAAAGTGCTTTTGCAGATATTGATGGCCATCAGTGGGAAGTGATGTACGGAGATCTCTCACAATTGCCTGCAGACCAATCATAATATTTTAGCATTATGGAAACTATATCAAACGAAATAGAATTTGTAAAAAACCAGGTGACCAGTAATTATCAGGTGATCTCTTTGAATATCGAGGGTATTACGCATAATGAATCAATGGTTTTTCCAAATGGTGAGGCTAATTCTATGAATTGGATTCTCGGACATTTAATTTATATAAGAAATGCTTTTCTGAATATCCTGGGTGAAGAATCTGTTTGGGATGGAGAGAAGTTCTCATGCTACAACAGAGGAGAAATACCGTTGGAGCGGAAGGCTGAGTTTGTAAATTTTGAAGAACTAAAATCTTATTTGAACCAGTCTCAGAATATATTGGATGCAAAGCTTAATACTCTTGAAAGATTTACTCCTGGAAGCAGTACAGATATTGCAATGCTTTGCCTTCATGAAATTTACCACAGCGGACAGCTGGGCTACCTTCGCAGGATTCTGGGAAAACCGGGAGCGATAAAGTAAGGTTTAAAAATAAAATCCATAAAAAATAAAAAAATGGACACACCAAAATCAAAAAAAATGGAACTCATTATTCCGGCTTACAGAATGCATACCCAAAGCTTTATGAACGTTTTGGACGGCATTTCGGAAGAAGATGCGTTGAAAAGAATTGAAAATAAAACCAATCATATCGTATGGATGGCAGGAAACTTTGTGAATATGAGGTATGGATTGGGCTGGGTACTGGGACTGCAGGATCAGGATCCTAATAATGATCTCTTTTTTCAGGGAAAGGCATTGGATGAAAGTAATACATACCCAACTTTAACTGACCTGAGGAAAAATTTCCATGATATTTCTTCAAAAGTGTATCAGAGATTAGGGGAAGTAACAGATGAAGAGCTTGATGAGATTTTTGAAATAGGGATGAACATTCCTTTTATCACAGAAAACAAACTCAATTTTGTAGGAATGTGCATTGGCCGTGAAGATTACCTGTGCGGGCAGATCGGGTTGATGCGTAAAATTTTAGACTACCCAGGAATGAAATATGATGTGGACGAAAATATAAAATATTAACCCATGAATCCGGTAGAAAAAGGCTATAAAAGAGTCAATGGAATTCAGCTGTATTATGAAATTTATGGTGCAGGAAAACCTTTGGTACTGATCCATGGAGGAGGTTCCTCTATTTTGTTTGATTTTAAAGAAGTTATTAGAAGGCTGGAAAATAAATTTCAGCTGATTGGTATTGATCTTCAGAATCACGGAAGAAGTGAGCATCGGGATATTCCTGAAACATTTGAGCAGGATGCCCGGGATGTTGCTGCTCTTTTAGGGGAACTCAATATTAAAAAAGCTTCATTTTGGGGATTCAGCAATGGTGGAAATACCGTGATGCAGATTGCTCATCTTTATCCGGATGTTGTAGAAAAACTGGTGGTTGCTTCAGCATTTTATAAGAGATCAGGAATGATTGACGGCTTTTTTGAAGGGATGCAGGAGGCAACGTTTGATACCATGCCGGAGCCCTTTAAAATTAATTTTTTAAACCTGAATCCTGATTTCTCAAAGCTTGAAAATCTCTTTGACAAAGACTGTAAGAGGATGCAGACTTTTGAAGATTGGGATGATGAGGTATTGACTTCTATCCACTCACCCGTACTGTTTATCAGTGGTGATAAAGATGTCATGAAGCCCGAACATACAGTTGCTATGTGGAGGCTGGTGAAAAATTCACAATTAATGATACTTCCCGCTACCCATGGCACTTATATGATGGCCGATTTCGATGGAAGTATGGATATAGATTTAATAGACTTTACAGTAAAGGAAATAGAAAATTTTTTAAATAAATAAAATACGGCTAGTACCGGTTGTTTTAAAAGTAGCACCAATGTTTTATACCGTTGCCGTGTTATTTGTGAAGCTCCTTTGTGCTATTTGTGTTTACCAGTAATCTTAACAACTTAAAATTAAAAATCATGGCAAAATTAAATCCGTACTTAAATTTTGATGGAACCGCAGAAGAAGCGTTCAATTTTTACAAATCTGTCTTTGGAGGAGAATTTCTGGGTGAAATCCACAAGATGGGGAACGCTCCGGGTACTGAAAATCTTTCAGACGAGGAAAAAAACAGAGTAATGCATGTAGCGCTACCTATTGGAAATGATCTTTTAATGGCTTCAGATATCGTTCCGGGATTCGGACAGACTCTGACAGTAGGAAATAATAATTATGTTTCTATTTTTCCGGAATCGAAAGACGAAGCTGAAAGACTTTTTAAAGGACTTTCAGAGGGAGGAAATATAGAAATGCCACTTGAAGATCAGTTTTGGGGAGATTATTTTGGAAGTTTTCAGGATAAATATGGCGTTCATTGGATGGTGAACTATAATGACGAATACACAAAATAATCTTATATTTAACTCATTATAAATAAAAGGGCACTCATTTTTTGGGGCGCCCTTTATCCAATCACTTAAAAATAGAACTATGGATCCAATTACAATAGACATTACAATTTTAGCTCCGGTAGAAAAGGTCTGGAATTATTTCAATGAGCCTAAACATATTACAAAATGGAATTTTGCCCATGAAAGCTGGCAGTGCCCAAGTTCTGAAAATGACCTGAAAGTAGGAGGGAAGTTTAAAAACAGAATGGAGGCCAAGGATAAAAGCTTTGGGTTTGATTTTGAAGGTGTATATGATGAGGTTATCCCTAACGAAAAAATACAATATCATATTGCGGACGGAAGAAAAGTAGAAGTGATCTTTGATCAAGTAGATGAAAATACGACAAAGGTTACAGAGATTTTCGATCCTGAAAAGCAAAACTCTGTGGAAATGCAAAGAGAAGGCTGGTATGCTATCCTCAATAATTTCCACAAATATGTTGAGAATCATTAAAAACACTTTTTACCGCCATGATCAATTTAGTTATCATGTCAAAGAGTTTAAACTCTATTTATACTTTTAACTATGATCCTAAAGAACATTTTCTTCATGGAGTGATTGCCATACCTGCAAGAAGAGCTTTGGAAAAGGAAAAAATAGACTCCCTGGAAAAGCTGTCGGATTATTCTGAAAAAGAAATTATGCAGATGCATGGTTTTGGGAAGAATACCATGGAAAAATTAAAGAATCATATGAAAGAGAATCAGATGTTTTTCAAGGAAATATAAAGTGTAAACTACAGAAGTTTTACCGTGTCATTGCAAAAAACAAGATGATCCTTGTGAATGCAAAGACATAAGATTTCCTTTGCCATATGTTTCCCTTGTGATTCTGAGTGGAGGACAGGATTTTTCCAAACGCTGTTCGGTAGCAAAGTAAAAGTAATTAAATCAGAAAAAAGTAATCAAAAACGATATTAATCATTTTAAAATCTAAACTAATGAATAAAGATATTTTCCCGTGTCTCTGGTATGACGGAGATGCAAAACAGTCCGCAGAATTTTATTGCAAAGTTTTTGATGGGGAGATTACGGCAGACACACCAGTTGTCATGAATGTTGACCTTTTGGGGCAGAGAATAATGCTGCTGAACGGTGGTCCGCAATTCAAAAAGAACCCTTCAGTTTCTTTCATGGTGATTTGTGACACAGAAGATGAAGTCCAGAAATACTGGGATCATTTACTGGAAGGGGGAATGGCATTAATGGAGCTGGGATCTTACTCATGGAGTAAAAAATATGGATGGGTTCAGGATAAGTTTGGAGTGACCTGGCAAATATTTTTAGGCGAAAAGGGAGGCGATCAGAAAATAGTTCCTACCCTGATGTTTATCCATGAGAACAACGGCAAAGCTAAAGAAGCGATGGAGCTTTATACACAGACTTTCCCAAATTCGAATATCGGAAATATACTGAAATACGGAGACGGGGGAGAAGGACATAGTATAACGGAACCTGCCGAAAATGTTCAGCATGCCCAGTTTAGTATTGATCATTACAGACTGTATTGTATGGATAATTCTTATGATCATCAGTTTGACTTTAATGAAGGAATTTCCATGGTGGTGATGACCGATGACCAGGAACAGACAGATCGTTACTGGAATGCTTTGACTTCAAACGGGGGCAGAGAAAGTATGTGTGGCTGGCTGAAGGATAAATATGGTCTGAGCTGGCAGATTGTTCCTAAAAGATTAATTCAGCTAATGAATGATTCAGATCAGGAAAAAGCTTATAAAGTAGTACAGGCGATGATGAAAATGCAGAAAATTATAATACAGGATCTGGAGGACGCGTATCATTCCTAAAAGTTTTTCGGCTTGCCATTTGATGTCATTTAGGAAAGATTTGCTTATGAAAACACAGAACAAGTCAAAATCTAAATCAAAAGTCCCTCAAGAAGGACTGTTTCCGGAAATCATCCGAAACGATTACCTGGGAAGC
The DNA here is from genome assembly GCF_900176315.1 of Chryseobacterium sp. YR221. Taxonomy (NCBI): domain Bacteria; kingdom Pseudomonadati; phylum Bacteroidota; class Flavobacteriia; order Flavobacteriales; family Weeksellaceae; genus Chryseobacterium; species Chryseobacterium sp. YR221. The sequence goes on along the minus strand of NZ_FWXM01000008.1, from coordinate 163,234 downwards.
CGGAAATTATTTGAAAAAAAAGCGGTAATCTCAGGAGGAGACAGTGGAATAGGGCAGGCTGTAGCCGTTCACTTTGCCAGAGAGGGAGCAGCTGTTGCTGTGATCTACAAAGAAAGTGATGACGATGCAAAAGAAACCCAAAGACTGGTGGAAGAAGAGGGACAGCAATGTATCCTGCTGAAAGGAGATTTAACCCAAAAAGCTTTCAGAACAAAATGTACAGAGAAGATCAAGTCCGAATGGAAAAATGTGGATATTCTGGTTAATAATGCTGGAATTCATACCTCAAAAAACAGCCTGGAAAAGATTACGGATGAGCAGATCCGGGAAACATTTACGACCAATATCCTTTCAATGATCTCCCTGACGAGGAATTTCCTTCCGCTGATCAGAAAGGGAGGCCGGATCATCTGTACAACTTCCGTTACCGCCTATAGAGGAAGTGATCATTTGATAGATTATGCGGCTACAAAAGGAGCTGTACTGGCTTTTATCCGCTCATTGGCAGGTAATCTTGCTGAAAAAGGAATCCTGGTCAATGGGATTGCTCCCGGTCCCATATGGACACCTTTGGTGAAAGAAGCCTTTAGTGATCTCTCCACATTCGGAAAAGATACTCCTTTGAAGAGGGCGGGACAGCCTTCGGAAGTAGCACCTGCCTATGTGTTTTTAGCTTCTAAAGATGCGAGTTATATCACCGGAGAGGTGATCCACATTAACGGAGGTGATTTTGTGGGAGGCTAGGAATTAAATACTAAAAGTTGCAATCAGCTATTGAGAAGAGATCTGCCGTCTGCAACCTAATGACAATAAATAATAAATACTATGGAAAAATTATCATACGAAATCGAGATTAATGCAGAACCGGAAAAAGTATGGAGTGTCCTTTGGGGAGATATTACCTACAGGCAGTGGACAACAGCCTTTACAGAGGGCTCCTTTTATGAAGGGACACTGGAAGAAAATAATATTATAAAATTCTATGACCCCAAACATAATGGAATGTACAGCAGGGTAGAAAAAATTATACCTAATCAGGAAATAAAATTTCTGCACCTGGGAGAAATATATGAAGGAATTGAAGTTGCTCAGAACTGGGGGGATGCAACAGAGTCTTATTTCCTTGAGGAAGTGGAAGACGGAACGTTACTGACGGTAAAAATTCAGACTCCGGAAGAATTTAAAGATTTTTTTGAAGAAAAATTTCCAAAGGCATTAAATATCGTGAAACATCTTTCCGAAAATCAGCTTTAAACAGAAACTGGGACCCCTATGATGTAAAAACTGTATAAACAAACGAACCACAAAAAAATTACAATATGGAAACCTTATCGTATGAAACAATAATAGATGCTCCCTTGCAAAAAGTTTGGGACATCCTTTGGAGTCCTGATACCTATAGTGAATGGACCAAATATTTTGGTCCGGGATCTATTATGAAATCCGACTGGAAAGTTGGTGGGAAAACATATTTTCTTAATGATAAAGGAGAAGGTATGGTTTCTACCATAGATAGCCTGGAAGAGCCTACGCAGATTGTTTTTAAACACCTGGGAATGGTGGATAAAGATGGCAATGAGGATACCCAGAGTAAGGAAGTTATGGAGTGGAACGGCTGTTTTGAAAAATATTTTCTCATCGATTTTGGTGGAAAAACAAAGCTTCATGCAGAAGTGCAGGTGGAAAAAGATTGGGAAGACCATATGAATACAGGCTTTACAAAAGGCCTGATGACCGTTAAAAGTCTGGCAGAAGGAGTGAATCTAGGTTCCGTATAAAAAGCATAGTACATATTTGCTATGTATAGACTGGTAGATTTAGGCTGCAGATCATTAAAAAATTGTAATTTTCCTAATCTCTGCAATCTATTACCTGCAGTCTGCAACCTAAAAGAAAAGTATGAAACTACTAACAGTCCTTTTTGGCACATTCATTCTGGCGTTACTGGGAACAATGGTATTCCAGGGGAAGCCTGACTTTTTATTTTCAGGAAACCTCGGAATGGCGGTTTTCATCATTTTTACGGGATTATCCCATTTTAAATTTCAGAAAGGAATGGCGATGATGATCCCGGAATTTATTCCCGGACGAATGTTTTGGGTGTATTTTACCGGAGTGTTGGAAATTGCAGCAGGAATAGGATTGATGATTCCGGCGATAAGGGAAATTACTGCGATCTTACTGATTGTTTTTTATGTATTGGTATTTATAGCCAATATCAACTCTTCAAGGAGAAAGATTAATATTTTTAAAGCAGATTATACCGGCCCCGGAATGCGGTATCTTTATGTTCAGAGAATTCCGATGCAGCTGATTTTAATAGGCTGGACGTGGTATTTTGGAATTTATTTACACTAAATAAAATGACAGTCTTTTTGGGCTGTCTTTTTTATTGTTAAAAAATATTTCCTCAACTGGTGTTAAATAATGTAACGTTTTGAGGCTGTTGTATGTCTAATTGTAAAGAAGTGTTTATTCTTTTGTTGATTTAAAAGTTTAAATACAAAACATAATTTTAACTTTAATACATAAGTTATGAATCTAAATTCCAAAATTTTAACCACCGCCAATATTGTAATCTCTGCTATTATGATCCACGCACAAAGTACAACAGCCAAATTACCTGGTGATCCTACATTACCGTCTTCAAAAGCTAGTTTGGAGAAACTTGTTTCTTATGATAAAGGAACTTTCAAATATAAAGTTGAAGATTATTTTGCAAGACCCAAAGCTTCGGCATTTAAAATTTCTCCTGACGGAAAATACCTTTCCTACAAGGAGAAAGATAAGGACATGAAAAATCATGTGTACGTCAAAGAACTGGGTACAGGAAAAATTACCAAAGCAATTGTAGAAAAAGATGACCTGATCAAAAACTATGGCTGGCTTAATAAAAACCGTCTTTTTTATACCCAGGATAAAGGAGGAAATGAAAATATCCACCTGTATGCAGCCGATACTGACGGAGGGAATCTTAAAGATTTAACACCGTTTGAAGGAATAACACTGGGCACAATCAGACCTATAAAAGATACTGATTTTGTAGTGGTGACCATGAATAAAAATAACAAACAGATCTTTGAACCCTATAAAATCAATTTTGTTACCGGCGAAATAACCCAGCTGTATGAAAATAAGGATGTCAATAGCCCTATTGATGACTATATTTTTGATAAAGACGGAAATTTAAGAGGATATACGGTTCTTGAAAACGGTCTTACTACCAAAACGTATTATAAAGATTTACAAACCGGAAAATTCAATCTTCTGAAATCAACGGACTGGTCTGATACCTTCAATATTATCAGGTTTAATGATAATTCTAAAAATAAAGATGAAGCGTATGTGGTGACCAATTTAGACAGTGACAAATCAAAGATCGTTTTATATGATCTAAAGAAAAATGCGGTAATCAAAGAGGTGTATTCTCATCCTGTATATGATGTAAACTCCATAAGTGTTGCCGGTAAAAACAGAAATTATGAGCTGGACTATATCAGTTATAACGGGGTAAAAGGAGAAACCGTTCCTGTAAGTAAATTTTACAAAGAAATAGATGATAAATTAAAAGCTCAGTTTAAAGATAAAGAATTCGGAATTGTTTCTTCAGATGATAATAATGAAAAACTATTGGTTATTGTTGCAAGTGATAAGCTCTACGGAACTTACTATGAGTATGATACCAAAACCAAGGAATTAAAACTTCTTTATAACCTTATGCCACAACTTAAAGAAGAGGATATGGCAGAAATGAGACCTATTGAATTCAAAAGCAGAGACGGATTGACAATTCATGGGTATATTACATTACCTAAAGCGGCTTTAGAGGGTAAGAAAGTTCCCTTGGTAGTAAACCCTCATGGTGGTCCGCAGGGAATCAGAGATGATTGGGGCTTCAACCCTGAAACACAATTGTTTGCCAGCAGAGGATATGCAACTCTTCAGGTGAATTTCAGAATTTCCGGAGGCTATGGAAAGGGATTCCAGAAAGCTGGGTATAAACAGATTGGAAGAAAGGCCATGGATGACGTGGAAGACGGGGTGAAATATGCCATTAGCCAGGGATGGGTAGATAAAGATAAAGTGGCCATCTATGGAGGAAGTCATGGAGGCTATGCTACTTTGATGGGCTTGATTAAAACTCCGGATCTGTATGCTTGTGGAGTGGATTATGTGGGGGTATCCAATATCTTTACCTTCTTTGCTTCTTTCCCTGAATACTGGAAACCTTACAAAGAAATGGTAAAACAGATCTGGTATGATCTGGATAATCCTGAGGAAGCTAAAATTGCCAAGGAAGTTTCACCGGTTTACCAGATTGATAAAATCAAAAAGCCATTATTTGTAGTTCAGGGCGCCAATGACCCAAGAGTGAATATCAATGAATCTGACCAGATTGTTAAAGCGATGCGCGCTAAAGGATTCGAAGTTCCTTATATGGTAAAATACGATGAAGGACACGGATTTGGAAAAGAACCCAACAGAATAGAGCTTTATAAGTCTATGTTAGGATTTTTTGCAGAAAACTTTAATAAAAGTAAATAAGAAGGATAGCATTTTATAAAATAACGGAGAGCACTTAGCTCTCCGTTTTGCTGTTTACCATCTGGTGTAAGTTCTGTTTCTAAGAGTAGGTTATAGGTGTGGAGAGTTGGAAAAAACGCAAAGGCGCGAGAAGATTTTACAGGCTGGGTATTTTTAAGGCGCAAGGATTTTATCTGCGATAAAATGTAATGTTCGATAGGTTTTTGAGTGGCATTGTCTTTGTCATTCCGTAGGAATTTAAACCATATTATTAAGAAATAGGATTGATTTGAAGGTGTCAGGTGTTCTGTTTCTAAGAGTAGGTTAGGTGTGGAGAGTTGGAAAAAACGCAAAGGCGCAAGAAGATTTTACAGACTGGGTATTTTTAAGGCGCAAGGATTTTATCTGCGATAAAATGTAATGTTCCATAGGTTTTTGAGTGGCATTGTCTTTGTCATTCCGTAGGAATTTAAACCATATTATTAAGAAATAGGATTGATTGATTTGAAGGTGTCAGGTGTTCTGTTTCTAAGAGTAGGTTAGGTGTGGAGAGTTGGAGGAAACGCAAAGGTGCAAGAAGATTTTACAGGCTGGGTATTTTTAAGGCGCAAAGATTTTATCTGCGATAAAATGTAGTATTCCATAGTTTTTTTTGAGTGGCGTTGTCTTTGTCATTCCGTAGGAATTTAAACCATATTATTAAAAAATAGAATCGACGGATATGGAGGTGTAAGGTGTTGTGTATCTAAGAGTAGGTTAGGTGTGGAGAGTTGGAAAAAACGCAAAGGCGCAAGAAGATTTTACAGGCTGGTATTTTTAAGACGCAAAGATTTTATCTGCGATAAAATGTAATGTTCGATAGTTTTTTTGACTGGTGTTATCTTTGTCATTCCGCAGGAATCTAGATAGTGTTATTAAAAAATAAATATAGATTTCTGAGAATGGCTAGCATTGAATGATAAAGGGTAAAATAAAGATAATAAAAGCAAAGGGTTATGGATACATTGTGTTGCCCATAATGAGTATACCCACCAATACCCTAGCCCTGATAGCAGTGGTTACCCCACAGCATGGAATGGCTCTTTTAAGAATGCCCGGGCGCGAGGAGTATGAACGGATAGCAGGAAGCAGCTCCCCGGAACATGAGTAATTAGTGATTAGTATTGAGTGAGTTGTAGGAAAAAAAGTCTGAGATAAAAATCCGATGGATAAAAGAAAAATTGGATTTTGAGAAAAATATTTTAAATTTATTAAAGTAAAACCAAAAGGATAGCCGTCTTGTCAGTATGGAGGTTGTCGAAAAAATAACAATGCCACAGAAGGAGAAAGAAAGTATCATCTCACAAACCGTTTCAAGCTACGGAGGGAAACTGATGTCTTATATTCGTCCTAAAGTGAAAAACACGGAAGATGCAGAAGATATTCTGCAGGAAGTGTGGTATCAGTTCAGTAGCCTTACCAATCTTTCTGAGATTGTGAATGTAGGAGGCTGGTTGTACAGAGTGACGGCGAATAAAATAACAGACCGTTACCGGAAAAAGAAAACAGAAAATCTTGAAGATTTCGTCTATGAGGATGAAGACGGAAGCTTTTCCATCAAAGATATCTTATTGATGGATGAAAGCGCAGGTCCTGAAGTGAAGATGTTTCAGGATGAAATCTGGAAAAAGCTGTTTGAAGCACTTGATGAACTTCCCGAAAAACAAAGGCTGGTCTACGTAGAAAATGAACTGAACGACAAAACCCTCCAGGAGATCGCCGATGAACAGGGAGAAAATATCAAAACCATCATCAGTAGAAAAAACTATGCTGTGAAGCATCTGAGAAACAGATTGAGAAAATTATACGAAGATTTAAAAAGTTAGAAAAAGAAATTATGAATCATAAACACAAAAAGGGCTGGATTTTTTTATTGTTATGTCCACCATTAATCCTCTTAGCCGTTACATGGATTGTAATGATGCTTTGGAACTGTCTGCTTCCCGAAATTTTAGGGGTAAAGTCCATTACATTCTGGCAGGCCATGGGAATACTTGTTTTAAGTAAGATTCTTTTTGGAGGTTTCCATTTTGGGAAAGGGATGAAAGATTTCAAGGAAAGAAAAATGAGAGAAAAAATGGAAGGATTATCCCCTGAAGAAAGAGAAAAATTCAAGGAAGTCTGGAGAAATAAATGCTCAGGAGGATTCTTCAACAGAAACAACGAATAATTTAAAAATTTTAAAGAAGTAGTAAAGTAAAATTAAAATTCATTCGTCTATATAAAAAATAAGAAGTAGTAAAATTTAAAATTTAGAAAAATGAAAAATTCAGCATTAAAAGGAGCTCTTGGAGCACTAGCCGTTGTAGGAGTAGCACTCATAGCTAAAAAAGCGGCACAAAGAAAAAGATTTATCAGAGGTGTCTTTGATGAATACGGAATCAAAGAAAAATCCCCTTTCGGATTAGCCGATAAAATCAGGGAAATGAATGAAGAGGAGTATCAGGAACTGAAAGGAAAGTTTAAAAAAGAATTCAGTTCAAGATGCTGCAGAAAGGATAATACCTTTGAAGCATAATATGTGAAAAGCTAAATTGAAATTGTTTAATTCCGGCGCGGGAAGCAGAGCTTCCCGCGCCGGAATTTTTGTATATAATGGTCTGAAACCTCACCGGTACCCAACGTATGATTAGTCATTTAAGTGCTATATTTGTTTAAGCATTATCTTCAGGAATTATGATGAAATATCAACATATCTTTATTGCCTTAGTAGTATTTTCCTCAATGTTTGTGTCGGGCCAGAAATGTCGGCAAAAACAGTATATTTTCTTTTTGCATAATAAATTTTTAGAGGATCATTCTTTAAAAGAAAAACATCCGAAGTACGGTATTGCGGAATATGAGTCGATTCTTACGAAGCTTAAAGGAGAAAATAGAGTTGTTATTTCTGAAAAACGGAAACCCGATACCAATCCTGCTCTGTATGCCTTAAAGGTAAAGACGCAAATTGACAGTTTGATTAAAAAAGGAGTTTCCGTTAATAATATTACAGTTGTTGGAACTTCCCAGGGCGGTTATATTGCGCAGTATGTATCTTATTATGAGAAAAACCCAGGTTTAAAATTTGTATTAATAGGCTCAACTTTTAAAGATGATTCTCTGGAGAAAGACAAAAATTTTAGACTTTATGGAAAGATATTATCGATCACTGAACAATCTGATGACGGCCATGTTGCCCTTTCAGAAGAACAACGATTCAGCCGGTCGGATATAAAAGACTTTAAGGAAATTGAACTTAAGACAGGTCTGAATCATGGTTTTCTGTTTAAGGCTCTTGATGACTGGATTATTCCCACTAAGGAGTGGATTTGTCATTAGTTTTTATTATGATGGTGTGATGTTTAATTTTCCTCAGGGAAATGATGTGGATCATGCATAAGAATGATTCTGTATCATTTAATCAATAAGACCAACTCAACCTGCAAGGGGATAAATTCGTGTTATATTTTTCAAGTTTAAGTCTTTAGGAGAGAGGAGTAATGGATATATTCTATCAAAGATCATACACTTTTTACTATAAGATCTTATCCAAGGAAAAATAAATTCTTATTTTTGTATTGCTCAATGAAAGATTACTACTATTTTCTCGGTATATCGCAGGAAGCTTCTGAAGAGGATATTAAAAAGGCCTACCGGAAGCTGTCTTTAAAGTATCATCCGGATAAAAATGATAATGATGATTTTTTTGCTGACCGTTTCCGTGAGATTCAGGAAGCGTATGAAACGTTGAGTGATCCTGCAAGAAGACATTCTTACAATCAGAATTTAGAAAGCCATCAAAGAAGTTTCAGGTATAATGTTCCCCCTGCAATCAAAACTTTTTCTGCCAATAAAATTCATGCTAAAAAAGGAGAGGAGATTATCATCAGCTGGCAAACGACGAATGCTGATGTAGTGAAAGTATTGCCTTTTGGACTGGAAAAGCCGTATGGAGAAAGAATATTTAAGATTACAGAATTTAAGGATGGAAAATTCCAGCTTTTACTTCACGCTACCAATTCTCTTTTACATAAAACCGTTGTTCAGGGAATTACGATTACAGAAGTTTTTGAAAATGATTCTGAAAAATTCAAAAACACAGTAGAAGAAATGTTTAAACCCCAACCAAGAACAAGGATAAATAAGGCTGGTCAGCCTAAAATTGTAATGTTGCTTTTGGGAATAATGATATTGGCTATTGCTGTATATATCTTACTAAAGAACTTTAGCTAATCTATGCCATTTTCTTTCTTCCGGGACATTTTTTACATCTTTTACCTTTTTTGAATTTTTTACAGCAAGATTTCTTTTCACAGAACATCTCTTCATTCTGAAAAGCATAGACAGGTGCTAAAGGCGGTACTTTAAATGGAGTAATCATATTCATGTTGCAAATATATTAATTTAGAATAAATATAATTAATAAAATTTCATAATTTTCTAAAAACCTGATGTATAGCAGTGGAAGATCCCTTTTAGAGCGATAAACCAGCCCGATAAATTAAATCAATTGCTCAGTTTATTTCGCACATTTCCCTATTGGTTTTATTTTTTCTGCATAAATTATACATAATTCATGATGGTAAAAATAATCTGCGAATTCATTATATTTCAATTGATCAACTAGTGTTTTGTTGATGTTAAATTCTCTGTATTTTTGAGTATTATGTATAGAATAGTTGTAATCTTTGTTTATAATGCTTTAAACCCGTCTTGATCTTATTAAAAGTAAATTCTCTTATAACAGTCAAGTATTTTTGTGAATGACCATCCGTTGAATGCTGTTGTACAATCGTTCAAAAAATTGTAATTTTAGCCATCTTTTTTACAAACAAAATCTAATAAATAAAAATGAATACAGAACAGTTTGTGAGCCGTCACATTTCCCTTAATGAAGCCGATAAACAGGCGATGTTGGAAAAACTTGGCGTTTCTAGTATTGAAGAGTTAATTTCTCAGACCATTCCTTCTTCTATCCGTTTAGAGAAAGATCTTGAGATCTCGGCACCGCTTTCGGAATACGAAATGCTGAACCACTCGAAAGAATTGGCATCTAAAAACACTGATTTTACAAGTTACATTGGATTCGGATACCACAATACACTTTTACCATCAGCAATTCAGAGAAATATCTTTGAAAATCCAAGCTGGTATACGGCATATACACCGTATCAGGCAGAGATTGCACAGGGAAGACTGGAAGCTCTTCTTAATTTCCAGACTGTAGTATGTGATCTTACAGGTTTTGGATTAGCGAATGCATCTCTATTGGATGAGTCTACTGCAGCTGCTGAAGCAATGCATATGTTCTTCAACAACAGAACTAAAGATCAGAAAAAAGCAGGAGCCAATAAGTTCTTTATTTCTGACCTTGTTCTTCCTCAAACAGTTTCTGTACTGAAAACAAAAGCTGAAGGACTGGAAATTGAAGTGGTAATCGGTGATCATAAAACGCATCAGTTTGACGGTACTTATTATGGGGTTCTATTGCAGTATCCGGGTAAAAACGGGGTTGTTTTAGATTACACCGAAGATATCGTAAACTATAAAAAACTTGATCTTCAGGTAGCTGTTGCTTGTGATCCTATGGCTTTGGTTAAACTGAAGTCTCCGGCTGAAATGGGTGCAGACTGTGCAGTAGGAACTTCACAGAGATTCGGTATTCCATTAGGGTATGGAGGTCCTCACGCAGCATTCTTTGCTTGTAGAGAAGATTATAAAAGAGATATCCCGGGAAGAATTATTGGGGTTTCTCAGGATATGTACGGAAAACGTGCATTGAGAATGGCACTACAAACCAGAGAACAGCACATCAAGAGAGAAAGAGCAACTTCCAACATCTGTACTGCTCAGGTTCTATTGGCTGTAATGGCAGGAATGTATGCCGTATATCATGGTCCTAAAGGATTAAACTATATCGCTGACCAAATTCACTTCAAAGCAAACGCTTTGAAAAACGGTCTTAAAGCATTAGGATATCAGACTGTAGAAGAGCCAATCTTCGATACCGTAAAAATCATCATGACTGAAGATGAGAAAGGAAGATTGATGAGAATGATGCAGGATCACAGAATCAACCTTAATTACTTCACAGAAGATGTTGTAAGCATTGCTATCAACGAAAGTACTACATTAGAGAAATTAAACTATCTGATGGCTTCTTTTGCTCAGTTTAAAGATAAGCAGACTTTCAAATTAGAAATCAAAGAAGGATATAGTATTCCTGAAGAGAATTTAAGAAAAGACGAAATTCTTACGGAACAAGTATTCAACAAATACCATACGGAAACAGAATTGATGCGTTACATCAAGCGTCTTGAGAGAAAAGATTTATCATTGACGCACTCAATGATCTCTTTAGGATCTTGTACAATGAAGCTGAACGCAGCAACGCAGATGTTACCATTATCATGGGCAGATTGGGGAAGTGTACACCCATTTGTACCGGTAGATCAGGCTGGAGGTTACCAGAAAATGATTGCAGAACTTGAAAAAGATCTTGCTGAAATTACCGGTTTTGCCGGAACTTCATTGCAGCCTAACTCAGGAGCTCAGGGAGAATATGCAGGATTAATGGTAATCAGAGAATATCATATTTCAAGAGGAGATACGCACAGAAATGTAGTATTGATCCCACAGTCTGCACATGGAACAAACCCGGCTTCTGCAGCAATGGCAGGAATGAAGATTGTAGTGGTTAAAAACCTTGAAAACGGGGAAATTGACTTCGAAGATCTTAAAGCTAAAACAGAACAGCATTCAGCGAATTTATCAGCTGTAATGATCACTTATCCTTCTACATACGGATTCTTTGATGCCAACATTAAAGAAATTACCAACTTAATCCACGAACACGGAGGACAGGTATATATGGATGGTGCCAACATGAACGCTCAGGTAGGATTTACAAGTCCGGGAAACATTGGAGCAGATGTTTGTCACCTGAATCTTCACAAAACTTTTGCAATTCCTCACGGAGGTGGAGGTCCTGGAGTAGGTCCTATCTGTGTTGCTAAACACCTGGTTCCTTTCCTTCCTTCTAATGCTAATATCAGAATTGGAGCTAAAGAAGCTATTGACGGTATTTCTGCAGCACCTTACGGTTCAGGATTGATCCTTAACATTTCTTATGCTTATATTAAAATGTTAGGAACAGACGGTCTTAAAAAAGCTACAGGACATGCTATCATGAATGCCAACTACCTTAAAGAGATTTTGGCAGCGCATTTCCCTATTTTATATTCAAACGAACACGGAAGAGTGGCTCATGAGTGTATCGTAGATTTCCGTCAGTTCAAATCTTTAGGAATTGAAGTGGCTGATGTAGCGAAGAGATTGATGGATTATGGTTTCCATGCTCCTACCGTTTCTTTCCCTGTTGCAGGTACATTGATGATTGAGCCTACAGAATCTGAAAGCAAGTCTGAAATTGACCGTTTTGCAGAAGCGTTGATTTCTATCAAAAAAGAAATCGATGAAATTGCAAACGGAGAAGCTGATGCAGCAAACAACGTATTGAAAAATGCTCCGCATACAGAGCAGTTGGTGATCTCAGATTCTTGGGATAAACCATACAGCAGAGAAAAGGCAGCTTATCCATTAGAGTGGGTAAGAGACCACAAATTCTTCGCTTCTGTATCAAGAGTAGATGAAGCGTACGGAGATAGAAATTTAGTATGTACTTGTGAGCCTATTGAAGCTTATATGTAATCCTAAATTTTTTCAAGATATAATAAATCCCTTTCAGAAATGAGAGGGATTTTTATTTTTATAATTCCGCAAAGTAAGGAGACTTTGCAGAACATGAAACCATAATCAGAATGTAAAATCCTTAGCTTCGCATCATAGAATGCAGAGCGTAAGTTATTGATAGGAAAAAATACACAATATCTTTTCTCATTGTTATTATTTTACTATTTGTTTGATTTTAACATGATGTTTAATAATGAAATGTTTATTTCTGCTTGTATTTTTATATTTTTGCGGACAATTAAACTAATAATCAAATAACTATTCGATGAAGAAATCTATCGTTTTTGCTTTCTCCCTGTCATGCATCATGGGATTTTCACAAACAGGCTTACCTCAGAATATTATCATAGACGGAAGTTTCGGAATTTCCGATGCACAAGATCTGATACCGAGAGATCTTAATAATGATAATAAAAAAGATGTACTGGTAAGAAATTATTATAGAGATTTATATTGGATCAAAAATACAGGTACTGGTTTTGAACATCCTGAATTAATTTACAAATCTCCAGTTGATGACATTAAAGATTACAACAGTGCAGACTTTGATGGAGATGGAAAAACAGATATTATATTTAGTACAAAAAAGGGACTTTTCCTTATGAAAGGTACCAGCAGTGGAGGAGCCGCCACTTTTACCCAGCCTATAGCTTTATCTGATCAGAATATTCCGCTTTTCAGGGTTGCCGATATAGATGGTGACGGAGATCAGGATATTTATCTTCATCAACCCATTTCCGGTACCTGGCTGAAGAACAATGGGAATGGTACTTTTACCCCCGGATCGCATATTTTCTCCTCTCTTCAAAAACCAGATTCTGTTATTCTCAGAGATCTGGACAATGATAATAAACCGGATCTTTTGGTTAGAATTAATGAATCAAGAATTTTACGCTGGTATAAAAATGACGGGAATGGCAATTTTACGCTGAAGCAGACGATTGATGACTTTGCATTAGGAGAGTATTTTGAAGTTGGAGATATAGATAGTGATGGAGATTTGGACATTATTCACTTGTTTGAAAACGGAAACATTAAGCAGTTTAAATGGTATAAAAATACAAATGGTGCGGGAACTTTCTCAACATCACAGTTGATATCAGATATTCCTGCTGGTCCTTATGCTATACAGAATGTTAAGCGATATGGTGTGAAAATGCTTGACCTCGATGGAGATCTTAAAGAGGATCTGGTATTTTGTGTCTATTGGGATCAAAAACTTTCCTGGAAGAAAAACCTTGGCAATGGTAATTTCGGTCCTGAGCAGATTGTTTCCCAGAATGCTAAACTGATAACGCAGTTTGACGCTGCAGATTTCAATAATGATTCAAAAATGGACCTGATCTCAGTGTCCTTTGGAGATGATAAAGTAGCATGGTATGAAGGGATTAATGGTACAGGAAGTTTTACCCCTGAAAAAGTTCTTACAACGGATGTAAACTCACTTAATACTGTATCTGCAGGAGATATTGATGGAGATGGTGACGCTGATATTATCAGTCTTTCCCGAAAGAATAAAATTGCATGGTATAAAAATACAAACGGATTAGGGGATTTTTCCGGTGTACAGAAGATTATCAGAAATGATATTAGGTTACAGTCGCAGGTAACATTGGCAGACATGGATCATGATGGGGATAATGATGTTGTATTTATGGGAGAGGCAGATCCTTCCATTACTTATAGGTATGCCTGGCTTGAAAACGATGGAGCAGGAAACTTTGCGATTGAGCATCCGATTGTCAATCTGGGAATGGAACCCACCTATAGGAATACAATAGGTGATTTCAATGGAGATGGCAAAAAAGATATTGCTTTCATGGCCTCTTCTACTAAGCTGAAAGTTGCATTTAATACAGGAAACGGAAATTTTTCAGCCCCTCAGGAATTTTTAAATCCTGCCATAGGCTCCGTTGGGATACTACAGAATGAAGATGTGGATGGAGACGGTGATCAGGATATTATTATTACTAATGATGGGAAAATTAAATGGTACGAAAATACAGACGGTTTAGGTAATTTTACAGCAGAACACGTGGTAGCAAGTTCTTCCAATGGTTTTACAAAACTTTATTTTGCTGATCTGGATGGAGACGGAGACCGTGATATTTCCTTTGTGAATGCTAACGGAAATAAAATAGGATGGTTTGAAAATATAAACGGACAAGGATCGTTCGGACCTGAAAAAGTGATTAGTACCGGGACCGCAGTGTCTCCTTATGCTATTGTAGCTATGGATATTGATGGAGACGGGCGCAAAGATATTGTCACCAATTCCCAAACCCAACCCAAATTAAGATGGTATAAGAACAACGGAAACGGAGTTTTTGATGCGACTCCTCAATTGATTACCAATAATACGGGAAGTGTCGTATCTTTATTAAGTGCCGATTTAAATGGAGATGGAATTCCAGAACTCATTTCTGGGTCCACTTATCTTGATAATTATAAAGAAGATATGATCTCCTGGTTTGGAACCACAGAATCATTTCAAAACAAAACAAAAGGAAAAATAAAGTTAGACATTGATAATAACGGGTGTGATGCCAATGATACCTCTGCATCTATGATGATGGTTTCTACACAAAATTCAGCCGGTAAATTCTCTACGTTTACAGATGCAAGCGGAAACTATTCCATATTATCAGGACAGGGGCAGCATACTACTTTTATAGATGCTTCTCTTCCCAATTATACGGTGAATCCTCAGAATCATACTTTTAATTTTGCTTCTGCAGGTGTAACTGATACCGCAGATTTCTGTATTGCACCTAATCAGGTGTATAAAGACCTTGACGTAAGTATCTATCCGGTTCTGACTGCAAGACCGGGCTTTGATACCAAATACAGAATGGTTGTCCGCAATACAGGAACTCAAAAACTAAGTGGGGAAATTTCATTTACGTACAACGGGTCAAAGATGAATTTTCTGCAGGCTTCGTCCCCGGTTGTATCCCAAACCAACGGAAATATACGTTTCAATTATCAGGATTTTGCTCCTCTGCAGACTAAAACCATCGATTTAAAATTCAATGTCCTCCCAATGCCGGTAAACAGTATTGGCGGACAACTTAGCATTAATGGAATCGCAAATGTTGCCGGTGATGCCACCCCTTCAGATAACGAGTTTGCTTTAAACCATACTATTGTAGGTTCTTATGATCCGAATGATATCACGGTATTGGAAGGTTCTCAGATTCTTTTACAGGATGCAGACGAATACCTGCATTATATCATCCGTTTCCAGAACACAGGAAATCATTTTGCTGAAAAAGTAAGGATTCATAATGTCTTAGACAGTAAACTGGATTGGTCTACATTGAGTTTAGAATCTTACAGCCATCCCAGCGAAGTGAAAGTTGCCAATGGAAATGATGTAACATTTAATTTTAATGCAATCTACCTTCCGGGAAGCAGTGATGAACCCAATTCTCACGGATTCATAGCATATAAAATTAAGCCTAAAGCCAATGTCCAGATGAATGATATTGTGAATAATGTAGCGGATATTTATTTTGATTATAATCCGGCAGTACATACCAATACTGTTTCTACGAAGATTGTTGATCAGTTTTTAGGAACAAAAGAACAGGTAAAAGCTACGGTACATATTTATCCTAATCCCACTACGGGAATTATTTATCTGAATGGTCAGTCAGTTCCTGAAAAAGTAGAGGTATATAATGCTTTGGGACAAAAAATAAGAACATCTCAAAATGTAAGTAGAATTGATATTTCTGATTTGGCTACCGGAACCTATATTTTAAATATAACTTCAAAAGCAGAAGGTGTGAGCACATTTAAAGTAATCAAGAAATAAAACTGATATCCGGTAAAAAAATGCACCTCCTTACATGATAAGGAGGTGCATTTTTTTTATGGTATTGCATACCCCGTTATTTTTTCTTGTAGGGATACGCCGCTAAAATGGCAATTCCTACCAAAACGAAGGTGATGATTGAAATGGTTTCCATTGAAATTCCGCTTTTATTTTCTGATATATGTTCTTGGGAACACGAAAAAAGAAGAGATACTATGATTAACAGATATCCCAATAAGGTCTTTTCATTCATAAGTGTATTTCTTTGATTATTAGTGTTTTGGAATCAACAATTGTACCGGATTTGTGCTGTTTGAAAATTGACTTATTTTAATTGTATAATGGTTTTTTTTATATTTATATGTAAGAAAATAACCATAATAATTTCGTTAAAATATTCCTTATTAAGTTGAATTTTAATGCTGCTTTTTCTCAAATAAGAATGCTGCCATACTCTGGATTCCGGCTAAGATATCATTACTGCTATGACAACAAAAGCACCTGTCTGTTTTGAGAGGTGCCCTTAAGGTATTGTAGTCTGTTATGTAATTATCTTCTTCTATAGCTGTATGCAACTAATATAGCAACACCCATAGTAAGGCAGGTTATGATTGAAATAGTTTCAATTGAGATTTCACTTTTCATCTGTGTGTTTTCCTTTTCACATGAAAAAAAGAATAATACTGTCATCAGCAGACAGCCCGAGAGTAATTTTTTAATCATAAATGCATTTGTTTGGTTATTAATGTTTTATGAATCAAAAAGTATACCGAATTTGTAGACTAAAGATAAGATTGTTTTAATAAGCTTTAAAGCCTAGTGATTATTTAAAATTCTGGAAACTTTATCAATAACTGCCTGATCCTGAAAGTAACTGATTACAGAGATTAAAATAAAAAATAAAGTGGGTACTACAAGTTCTATTATCAAGTGATGAACAACATTATATAAGATTAAAAAAAGAATTCCTGCATATATTACATTAAACAGGATAGGGTAAAATGCCTCTGTTTTAAAGGTTAAAATTTTTGTGTTTCCATCATAAGTAAAATATTCTTTACCGGGAGATATTACAAGCGGAGATCTTCTTGAAAAATCCAGTTTTATAAGATGATCTTTTCCTGTGATGGTGTTGCCTTCAATATGGATATGATCCACTCCACGTTCTGTGAATGAGTTGCGTACGATATGGATTACATCTTCTAATGTCTTGTCCGCTGTAATTTTCCTTTCAAATGTATAGGTAAATGGAAACATATAGTCTTTATTTTCACTCATAACTCAATATTCCCTTCATTCCAATAATAAGTATCCGGATAAATTCTCGCTCCAAAAATGGCTGTTCCTACACGTACAATGCTGGCTCCTTCCTCAATAGCTGTTTCCAGATCTCCACTCATTCCCATAGACAGCTCCTTCATTTCCACATTGGGGATGTTTTCCCTTATGATTTCCTGTTGCAGGTTTTTGAGTATTTTAAAACACGTTCTTATTTTTTCTGTCTCGGCACTGAACAGACCTATGGTCATTAAGCCTTTGATTTTTAAAGTGGAAAATTCAGAAACTTTGGTAACCAGTTCAATGGCTTTATTGGGAGGAATACCAAATTTACTTTCCTCATGGGAGGTGTTCACCTGGATCAGTACCTCAATGGTTTTATTTTCTGCTGAAAACTTTTGATGAAGTTTTTCTGCCAGTTCCAAACGGTCAAGAGATTGAATGCAGGTGACCCCGAGTTTGAGGATCTCTTTAATTTTATTGGTCTGAAGATGCCCGATAAAATGATTCTCGTGTGGGGTAGCTTTCAAATCTTCATATTTCTCCTTCAGTTCCTGTACTTTGTTTTCTCCAATTAAGTGGTATCCGTTTTCCAAAGCTACTTTGATGTGTTCCGGGGAAACCGTTTTTGTAGCCAGTAAAAGCTTTACTTCATCGGGATTTCTTCCTGATTTTTCACAGGCATCTTTTATCCTTTTATTGATGATACTGAGGTTGTGGAGAATATCTTCTTTCATGACTGAAGGGTTTCTTTGGCTTCCAGTTTTTTGATTAATGCAGACTTTACAGCGGTGAGGGCATGGTCTTTGGCTTCAGCAAAAGAAATTCCGTATTTTCGCTCAATATGATTCAGATCTTCAGGAAATGAAGCCAGCAACTGATCATAGAACGTATCCAGAAATTCTGCAGAAGGCATTTCATAATTGATCTTCAGCTGAAAACGCCGCAATATGGCAGTATCTATTATTTCAGGATGGTTCGTTGCGCAAAGAAGCAGTGCATTTTCAGGATAATAGTCAATCAGCTGGATGAGGGTGTTTACAAGTCTTCTCATCTCGCCGACATCTTTGTCATCGCTACCTCTTGCTTTTCCGATCTGATCCAGTTCATCAAGAAAAAGGACAGACCTTTCCCTTGCGGCTTTATCAAATATCATTTTAATATTTTGGGAAGTTTCCCCGATACGTGACGAAACGATATTACTCAGGTTTAAAATAATAATGTTTTTACCTAAAGCATGGGCTATTGCTTTTGCCGTCATTGTTTTCCCGCATCCTGAACTTCCCTGGAGCAGGATCTTATTATTCACAGGAAGGCCATACTCCTGTAACTCTTTTACATAGGTGTTTTCCTTGATGAGCTGTATCAATAAGCCTTTATTGGTTTCATTGAGGAATACATCATTGAGATTTATTTGTTCTTTGTCCTGAATAATAAGGTTGTACAGATTCATGATGGCAATTCAAATAGTTAATGCTTAAGGAGTACAAAGATAAAACTTTATTGAATGAAGTTTCATCCTGAAAAAGAATAAATAGATAGGCCAGGAGTATCGGAATGTTTCAGATAAAAGCAACCGGGGTCTGCAAGATGTATGAATCCGGTAAAGTTCTGGTATCCTCTAAAACAAAGAAAAGCCAAACATACGTTCAGCTTTTCTTTTGGATATTAAAATGTGTTATGAAACTAAGATCTTTTTGTTATGTTTTTGGGCCCTTTTACCCTGTTGAGTAAAAGAGCGAGGCCTGATTTTCAGACTAAAAACATAAAACAATATAATTAGTATAGATATTCTATAGGCTTACTGTGTTTTTAGAATTAGTTTCTTTCTCTTCTTACTGTCATAAAATATGATGTGAACACTACTAAACATGTTGCGATACCGATATAAGTTACCATTTTGTATTATTTTTAATTATTTGACTTTTTTTTATCAATCTTTCAATTGCAATATTACAGTTTTCAAATCACGTGCCAAAGTAAAACATTATGATGTATATCAGTGTATTACGGAGGTTTTTGTTCATCTATTGGTTAATTTTTGTTTACAAAAAATTAATGCGTTATTGAGAATTTATTAATACATTTATTGTTCTCTCTCTAAAATTGTGTGAAAATGTTAAGTGTTTAAAGCTTTCTATATTGGACTTGATAAAACAAATAATAAATAATGCAATGCATAATATCGTGTGTTTGCTCTCTTTTTGAATGTGAAATTTGTGCGTAAAAAAGATTTATGTGTTAAGAAAAATTATTTTTACCGTTGATTTTTGTGTAGTGATTTTTTGTCAGCTGTCAGGTTTTATGACACCTTAGACTATGTTTTTATGTCAATGAGGAGAGAAATAATATGACATCATAAATCTTTATCAGTAGAATTATTATAAAATCAACCTTGCTTTTCGATGCAGTAAAATGCTTCATTCTAGCTGCTTATCAAAAGGTATTGAAGCCTGTCGGCGGAATTATCCTGGCAGAAATTATTGCTTGCATTCTTTCATAGGAGCAACATATTTGATTGAGGGCTTGGCAAATCTTTATATAGTAAGGCTTTCTCTTGCGAAAGAAGTTGAAAGAATACCTATCAGTTTTTATTACATTTGTATAAAGAACAATGATGGGACGAAGTTATATTTTTCTTGCATTAGCAATTGTATTTGAGATCATAGCCACTACTTTTCTGAAAAAATCAGAAGAATTTTCCAAACTATGGCCTTCCGTTGTCACGGTAATAGGGTATGCTTCTGCTTTTTACTGCCTGAGCCTTACCCTTCGTGAGATTCCTGTAGGAATTACCTATGCTATCTGGTCGGGAGTGGGGATTGTGTTTATCACCATGATTGGAGTCATTGCCTTTAAACAGGTACCGGATCTTCCTGCTATTATTGGGATTGTGCTTATTGTACTGGGAGTTATTATTATCAATGTATTTTCAAAAATGGGAACACATTGAGTTTTATATCCTGAAGCTCTTCCGGATTTGCCGGAAACCGGAGGTTATTTTACTCTGGGTTTTCCAAAAGGATTATAAGATACTCCGACATTGAAATAGAAGGAAGGCTTATAGCTGGCTTCAAAAATGTAATCTTTAAAAGATTCCTCTTTATCAAAAGCTCTCGCTTGTGGAACGGCCCTGATTCCGGTTTTAAATGTCCCTATTAAATTATGGCCGAGGTTGTGTTCGTAAATAACCCCTGAATTGATCTCCAGCTGGCGAAACTCATAGGTTTTGCTATTCCTATACATATAAAAGGAAGTATTATCCATTTCCGTTCCCAAAGAAAGTCTTCCATTGGCAAGGATGTTCTTTCGGACCAATACTTTTTTGGGAAGAAGAATATCCAGTACCCAGCCATTGTTGAATTTGTTTTCATAAGTGAATATCGGAAGTATGGGGATCTGAGAACTGGGATCAATGATACCTGCAAGGCCTATCAGCATCTTTGTTTTGGGAGTGGCCTTTAAAACAACTGAGGCCATCAGCATTCCTCTGACTCTTTCAAAATGCTGATCACTTCCATCCACAGAAGCTGTGGCTGTATATATGGCCACTTTATTAAACAGTTTGGAAAAATAGTTGAAATTGAGTGCCTCAGAGTGATAATGATAATGATTTTGTCTGTCCGCTCCCAAGATAACAGGTTCTTCCGTATTCATTGAAGTGTAGCGATAATTAAGTGAAGTACTTAATAGCCACTTTTTCTTTTTAACAAAATAAATATTAGCTTCAGCTCTTACCTGCTGAAAGTTTTTCACCTTATTCTCCGGGAGGTCTGCTCCCTGAAGCTTGGAAGAAAATGAGTAAGGTGTGGTTTGGGTAAATTCAATATTAAGGTCACGGGTCTGGGGAATTTTATCGGCAAAAAATGCACGCACTTTCAACGGAATACTGTCTTTTTTTTGAGCGTAAATACTATTGTTAAATGGCAGCAGGGCGAGTGGCAACAATGCTCTTCTCAATGTTTTCATGGTTTTATTTTAAAGGATGAATAATAGATTGAAAGAAATTGAATAAGAAAATCTTTTCATAGAAAATATCTAGGCTGTTTTCGATGATGAGATCGGTATGGGTAGCCGTTTCAAGGCAGAACTCTTCTTCTACAAATACAAACCAGAGCGCTGACAGGTTATGTCTTCTTCTAAACGCTTCAGAATCGTTACAGTCTGGCAGTGATGAACGCTTCATATCATAAAATAAGATGCCTATAGTAAGGTCATCTTGCTTTACAATATTGATAGGGTGACGAAGATAGCTGACAACCTCCAGTTTCATAGGGGAACACTCTATAAAATGATGAAGATCGATAAGCTGTATTACTTTTTCTTCCTGCTGGGATGGGGTCATAAAAAAACATTCTGATGTTATTTCCTGAGTGAGTTCATGAAAAGTGGTAAGTTCCATACATAGTAAATTAAACAGGACAAAGAAATGAAGAAAGGGATTTCGTAAATTTGTTTTTATACAAAACAGCTGGTATTTTATACGAAATCCGAAGCGGTAATTGGTATAATAAAATGAAGGTTTTGTATAATATTGCAAGGATACATTGTGGTATTACCTATTTTTGTTACCATTAAAAATGGTCAGGTTGCTATGAAATACAGCTCGTTAAAATTTAAAGAAAGCTTTGTCATGGATTTTCTGATAGAAAGTCGATACAAATTTCGCAGGCATCTGTTGTTTCTCATCTTCTTTTTCTTACTTCTGTACAGTTCCAGTTTCTGGCATTCATACTCAGGAATATATCAGTATTATGCTTTGCTTTTTGTGTATGTCATCTTGATTTCGATGGTGTATATCAATATCTACGTTCTGGTACCCCGGTTTTTCTTTAAAACAAAATACATCAGCTACTTGATTCTACTGGTTCTTATGGGAATCATCGGACTGAATATTATTGGCTATAGTTTCAATTCATTTCTTGCAGATTTCAAAGTCAGAAATTTTCACAGAAATGGAGAGAAGGGAGGAATTTATGAGGGAATCCTGATGAGTATTCCTATTATTCTGACTACAACTACCGTAAAGCTTCTGCAGAAATGGATCAATGATAATAAAAGGATCAATGAACTGAACAATCTGACATTAAATATGGAACTTAATGAGCTCAGAAACCAGATCAATCCTCATTTTTTATTCAATATGCTGAATAATGTAAAAGCACTGATCAGGACAGACCCTGAGAAAGCCTCGGTAGTGATTGTAAAGTTTTCGGAATTTTTAAGATATCAGCTTTACGAAAGCGGTGAGGAAAAAACCTTGCTGACCTCTGAAATTGATTTTCTGTCCAATTTTTTAAATCTCGAAAAAATAAGGCGTGAAAATTTTTCATTCGATATTCAGACTGAGGGGGATAAAAGAGTAATAGGTACAAGTTTTATTCCTCCCAATCTATTCACAACTTTTGTAGAAAATGCAGTAAAACACAGCATAGATATTACCGACAAGGAATCTTACATTAAAATATATATTGGTGTTGAAAACAAAGAACTTTATTTTAGATGTATCAACACCCGAAATCTAAACTATTCTGTTCAGAATAAAAAGAACAGCGGACTGGGACTTGCCAATATTACCCGAAGGCTGGAACTTCTTTACAATACTACTTTTAATTTGAAAATAGAACCCGAAGATCGGGAGTATACCGTACATTTAAAAATTCCTATATCATGAATTGCATCATAGTGGATGACGAACCTCTGGCAAGGGCAGAAATGAGGTCTCTGATCAGCGAAACATCAAAGATCGAAATCCTTGGTGAGTTTTCCAATGCCCTTTCTGCATTGGATTTTCTTAAAAACAATGATATAGACCTTATTTTTCTGGATATTGAGATGCCTATGGTAACGGGGCTGGAGTTTGCTGAGATGCTGCCTCAAAGGTCTTTGATTATTTTTACTACTGCTTACGCCCAATACGCATTGAAAAGCTATGAACTGGAGGCCGTAGATTACCTGTTGAAACCTATTGATCCCGAAAGACTGAAAAAAGCCATTGATAAAGCAGTACTGTATACCGAGCTTCTGTCTAAAGAAACGGTTAAAAATACAGTGGAATCTAATACCGCAGACTTTTTATTTATAAAGGCAGACCGGCGCTTTTACAAAATAAGCTTTTCAGAGATTAAATTTATAGAAGGATTGAAGGATTATGTGGTTATTCACACCAGGCAAAAGAAACTTATTACAGCCATGAATCTGAAAACCATCCATCAGAAGATCTCCGGGGAAACTTTTATAAGGGTCAGTAAATCATATGTTGTTAATATAGATTATATTGACTCCTTTGATAATCATAATATATACATTGATGTTTCTGAAATTCCGATAGGGGAAGTATACAGGAGTGAATTTTTCACAAAATATGCCGGTGGATTTTTAAATTCTGATTAATGGTTAATCATACAGTTTTTGGTCTTTTCCGCAATAGAAACTTCGTCTTTTGCCTAATCCGGTTTGTTTCCTGATCAATTTTAACCCACATATGGGGCATACTGTTTTTGTATGGACCAGCCAGTGTTTCTTCAGTGTAAATTCTTTTTTCCATTCCAGAAAATCGAAGCTGTAATTCCTGGCTTCTGCAATAAGTTCTTTTAACTTTTTGTCGGGAAGACTTCCAAGTAAACTTTCGGGCTGAACTCCTATTCTGAAAAGCACTTCATTCTTAATAATATTGCCCACTCCCGAAAATATATTCTGATCCATCAGAGCATCACAAACCATCATCTCAGGGTTGGACTTCAGCTTCTTTTTTGTTTTTGCAGGATTCCAGCGGTCACTCAGTACATCGGCTTCCCAGTCGATTGAATAAAGATGCTCCATCTCAACAGATTTTACAGAACAGGTATAAAAGTACATTCCACCTGTTGAAAACAATAAAGCTAAACGTAAGCTTTTGTCCGGTTTTGTCTGCTCGTCAATACTGTAAGAACCAAACATCAGTAAGTGGATGCGAATAGCTGCTTTCTCAAAAACCAGATAAGTCTGTTTTCCAAAAGTGCGGATTTCGAGAAGGGACTGGCCTAGAAATGGTTCTTTGTCAAATTTTGCATTACCTGAAGCTTCTGTTACTTTTTGACCAACAAACTGCAGCAGGTTTTCTTTCATTAGAATTATAGATGGACCTTCAGGCATAACTTTCTTTTTTATGGAAAGTCCAAATCCTGTTCCGTTTGTTGATCCGTAATTGTCTTATACAAGACTGAGACAGGTCAGAATGTCTGTTGGATATTCTGACCTGTAGTTATAATTATTGTTTCCTTCCCACAAACCTGATCACAGAGCCGGTTCCGTTATGAAATAAACCTTCTTTAAGTTCTATTTCAGTTTCTGTCAGTTCCACAATATCATAGCCCGGAAAATCAGCTTTGATTTCATCAATAGAGAATAAAGATTCTATATCCTTCGGACCTCCTACATTGGGGTTTCTTGCGATATAGTCCAGATGATTCTTACTGAAAGCTTCGAAAATAATGAAACCTCCTTTGCGGAGATATACGTTAAGCATTCTATGGATTGATGATTTTATTTCAGCAGGAAAATGAGCATAGATAAGAGCAATGGCAT
This sequence comes from Chryseobacterium sp. YR221, assembly GCF_900176315.1. Classification (NCBI taxonomy): domain Bacteria; kingdom Pseudomonadati; phylum Bacteroidota; class Flavobacteriia; order Flavobacteriales; family Weeksellaceae; genus Chryseobacterium; species Chryseobacterium sp. YR221. The sequence goes on along the minus strand of NZ_FWXM01000008.1, from coordinate 138,276 downwards.
CGAACTGCTCCTCCTGGTAGCCTAAAGTTGACAATTCACCTACCTGATAATCAATACTAATCCGGTGCTGTTCTGCGAGCTGTAGTGCTTTCTTTTGCCCTTCAGTACTGATGTCAAATGCTGATGATTCCCATCCCTGAAGTGCGGCGTACACCGAATTCCTTCCCTCACCGTCGGCAGGGAAGAGAATAGAACCGGGCTTCAGCTGTTTCAATTGTGCTTGTAAGTAAAGATTAGGATCCGTTCCGTATACAAATTCCTCATTCGTATATCTTTCATCCCATTTCTGAAGCCATGTGTTATTTTCCATTTTTAAAATTTTTGTATTGAATTTTTAGGTTATTAGCGGTTAAAACCTGGTTTCTTTTAGTCTTCTCAAATGTAAAACGTTTTAGGCTGTTTCTTTCAATGGAAAAAACAGTGCTTGTTATAGATTTTTCTAATGGGATTTTTTTGGAGGAGTGAACCTGTTTATTGTATCTGTTCCACAAGTTCCAGTCTTTTTACAATACTGTTGCCGGAGAGTATGGTTCCTGGTGATAAGACTGCATTCGCCCCAATTTTAGAATCATCACCTACTAAAGAACCGAATTTATGAGTACCGGTTTTAATAACTTCAGCATTAAAAAGAACGGAGATTTCTTTATCTTTTCTTTCATTGTAATGATTGGCACAAATGGAGCCTGCCTCAAAATTTACCCTGCTTCCAATAATACTGTTTCCTATATAATTAAAATGGGCAACAGCGGTTTCACTACAGATAATACTTTGTTTTACTTCACTTCCGGGACCTATCTTCACCTGCTTCCCAATATAAACGGGACCTCTTACATAGGCATTAGCTCCAATAAAAGCATCAGCTTCAACAATGACTCTTCCTTTAAATATTACATTTTGTTCCACAACAGCTGTTTTATGGATAGCACAGGAGTCAGTTATTATATAATCATCATGTAAGTTTTCAAACTTTTTGTCCAATACATCTTCCAGCCTGTTAATAATTTCCCATGGGAGATTATTCTCGTTTAAATCAGGGAAAGGAAAATCTTTGATAAAATGGAAAATGTTGATCATTTGAGAATATATAAAGTTGCTGTGCATTTCAAATTTATATAAAAAGCAGCTTTAATAAAAATCTAAATAGTATTCCGTAAAACTAAAATTTGAAGTAATTTTGAAAAATGATGAATTTAAACCAGATTTTCACCAATCAACGTACAGGAAATAATCCGCATACCAAAGCTTCAAGGACTGATTTTCAAAGGGATTTTGATAGAATTATCTTTTCTTCTGCCTTCAGAAGACTGCAGAATAAAACCCAGGTTTTCCCTCTTCCCGGAAGTGTTTTTGTACATAACAGGCTTACGCACTCCTTAGAAGTGTCGTCGGTAGGACGAAGCTTAGGAAGTATTATTGGTGAATTTATTGCTGAAGATTTTAAAAATGAACTTAGTGAAGATTCGAAGAATTTTTATCTCTATAATTTAGGAAATGTAATTGCTGCCGGATGTTTGTGTCATGATGTAGGAAACCCTGCTTTTGGTCACTCCGGTGAAGATGCTATTGCAAGTTATTTTGAAAGGAATGAGAAAGATCTGAAATCAAAATTTAATGAAAAGGAATGGGCAGATCTGGTTAATTTTGAAGGAAATGCAAATGCTATAAGGGTATTGGCTCAGCAGCAGCAGGGAAAAGATGCCGGAGGTATTCAGCTTACTTTTTCCACACTGGCAAGTATCGCCAAGTACCCATGTGAAGCGGTTGCTAAGAAAAAAGGGGTCATCCACAGAAAGAAATTCGGATTTTTCCAGAATGAAAAAGATATATTCCTGGAGATTGCGAAAGGAACTCATCTGATTCCTGAAAGTGAGGAGCCTTATATTTTCAAAAGACACCCATTTGTATGGCTGGTAGAGGCTGCTGATGACATCTGCTATAATATTATCGATATGGAAGATGCTCACAGGCTGGGAATTGTATCAACTGCCGAGTGTGAGAACCTGTTTTTTGAACTGGTGAAGTCTGAAAGTAATGATATCAACAAAGTGAAAGATAAGCTGGTTACCATTTCTAATGAAAATGAAAAAATCTCTTACCTAAGAGCAAAAGCAATCAATGCATTGATCAATAAATCACTTGAAATCTATAAACAGAATTTTGAAACGATCCTTAAGGGCGGACTGGATAACGGATTGCTGGATATTTACAAATCTGAAAATAAAGCTTTACAGGATATAGAATCCTTCTCTATAGAAAAGATCTACAATCATAAAGCAGTGGTAGAAATTGAAAATGCAGGATATAATGTAATGTATGAATTGCTGGACCATTTTATTCCTTCTATCCTGAAATCTGAGGACGAAAGAAAATCATATGATAAAAAAGCATTGAAGCTACTTCCAAGGCAGTTTGTATATGAAACCGGAACAGATTATCAGAAAGTTCTTGGAATTATTGATTTCGTTTCAGGAATGACAGATAATTACGCTACGGATCTCTATAGAAAGATTAAAGGAATCGACATCGGAATGACCGTTTAGTTTGAAAATAAGTAGTATATTTATAGAAGGTGTTTACAGTTGTTGAAAAAAACAATCACAACGTTTTCTGATATGGGCTGGCCTGAAAGTAATCTCATTCTGAAAAATCAAAAATAAATTTTAGTGATTTCTTTAACAAAACATCAATTATTACTACTTATTATAAAAACTTAAACTATGGGTATTTATCTTGCACCCGTTATTTTCTTCGGGCTTATTATTTTATTTGCATCTTTTTTTGTTGTTAAACAGGAAACCGCTGCAATTATAGAACGTTTTGGAAAATTCCAGGCAGTAAAACATTCAGGGCTTCACCTTAAGCTTCCTATCATTGATCAGATTGCTAAAAGACTTAATCTTAGAATTCAGCAGCTGGATGTTATGATTGACACAAAAACACTGGACAATGTATTTATCAAAATGAAAATCTCTGTCCAGTATCAGGTTATCAGAAATCAGGTAGGAGACGCTTATTATCGTTTGGAAAATCCTGAAAACCAAATTACTTCTTTTGTTTTTGACGTGGTACGTGCTGAGGTACCCAAAATGAAACTGGATGATGTCTTTGTAAGAAAAGACGACATTGCAGTAGCTGTAAAAGGTGAGCTTCAGGAAGCTATGAACAGTTATGGATATGATATTATCAAAGCTTTGGTAACGGATATAGATCCTGATGAACAGGTGAAACATGCCATGAACAGGATTAATGCCGCAGAAAGAGAGAAAACAGCTGCCGAATATGAGTCAGAAGCACAGAGAATACGAATTGTAGCCGTAGCAAAAGCTGAAGCTGAATCTAAAAAACTACAGGGGCAGGGGATTGCAGATCAAAGAAGAGAAATTGCAAAAGGTCTTGAAGAATCTGTAAGAATGCTGAACAATGTAGAGATTAATTCACATGAGGCATCTGCTCTGATCGTGGTAACCCAACATTATGATACGTTACATTCTATAGGAGCCAGCAACCGTAGTAACCTTGTCCTTCTTCCCAATTCACCTACTGCAGCAAGCAGCATGCTGAATGATCTGGTGGTGGCTATGACAACAGCAAATACTGTAGGGGAAGCCAGCAAAGGTAAGTATCCGGAGCCTCCTCAAAAAGAATCAGGATATTAAAAACAGAAGCTAAGTATTGATTTCTCTTTTGAAAAGATAATCAAATAGATAACTGCAAATTAATTATGTTATAGAAGCTTTCAAGCTGCTTAACAATAAAAAACTCCCGAATTTTTCGGGAGCTTTTTATTGTTATTTCTTCGTTTTAGAAACCTGCTTGATCAATGTGTACTTTATAGAAGACGCATCTGCCGGTGGGTTATCTATTTTTTCAGTTTTTACCTGTAAAACATATTCATATCCAGGTTCGTAAGTGAATCCTTCAATATTGCTGTAGAAGTTTGTCCAGCTTTCAGAAGCATTTTCTTTTACCTGTAAACATTTCATACGTCCTGCACCTGCTGAACAGTCTACAGTCTGTGCTCCTATTATAAGTGTTTTTTCGTTAGCTGCCACTGCTTCTTTTTTCGTTTTAGAAACTTGTTTCACCAATGTGTATTTTACGGAAGATCCGTCAGCTGGTGGATTGGCAATTTTTTCAGTTTTTACTTTTAATACATATTCATACCCCGGTTCATACGTAAACCCTTCAATATTGCTGTAGAAATTTGTCCAGCTTTCAGAAGTTTTTTCTTTTACCTGCAGACATTTCATAGGAGCCACTCCTGTACAATCTGCTGTTTGTGGTCCTACGATGAATGTTTTTTCATCAGCTGCGGATGCACCTGCGGTGGTTGTACATTGTGTCATTGCGAATAATGCTAACGCGGGAACTGCCCCTTTTAGAATTGTTGCTATACTTTTCATAAAACTTGATTTTACAACCTTACTCGCAATTACCATGCCGAAATTCCAGCCTGAATTGTCGCAGTTCTTCTATTGTTTTTTGTTTTTTTAATCATTTAATTTGAACTTCATAATAATTACACCCAAAAACAGAATTATTAAATAGAAATATGGATAATCAAATGCAAGTTGAAAATTATAAGATTCAAAAACCTGAAGTGTGGGCAGGAAATATTGGAGACCAGGAAATCATAGACAGAATCAAGGACTCTGAATTTTCCAGGAAACAAATTGAAGAGGGTAAAGATTACTGCTATTTTTTAGACAAAAAATATTATACAAGCAATAACGAAAACAGTGAATATGTCTGCATGGCTTATACACTGAATGAGCCCGGAAATTTAGAACGAGCCTCAGTTTCTGATGTTGTGGTAGAAGAAAATGAAGTCTATCAGATTCATAGAATCAGTGTTTTAAGAGATGGTGTTTTGATAGACAAAATTCCTGATACCAGGATTAAAGTATTGGATAGTGAAAACCAGAGCAGTGGAGGAGTGCTGAGCAGCAATAAAAAGATCAATATTACGATCAAAGATCTGAGGCTATATGATGTATTGGTTCTGGAAGATTCACGGATTAAAGAATTTACAGACCGTGATTTCCTGAGAAAGGAATTTTCAAAATATGTGTGGGTGAGTCCCGATAATTACTGGGCTTACGGTCATTTTAAATTTACCTTTATCAATGCCCGTGAGCAGACTATAGCGTATAAGAAAACCTTCTTCCGGAATGAAAAGGGGGAAGTGCTGGAGCCAGAAATCAAATTCCTGAAACAGGGGCAATGCTTTGTGATTGAGGAACCCAATTATATCAACACTGTAGATTCAGGGCGTGAAATTTTTCCTTATGTAGATTTTGCAACGGAAAGCAGCTGGAAAGATCTTTCCAATTATATTGCTCCCCTTTATGAGGAAGTTTCTAATAAAGCTTCTTTACAAGACTTTGCTCCCAATCTTATTGAAAAGCTGGAGGCTATTGCAGATCAGGGCGAAAAAATTCAGTTGGCCATAGAATATGTTCAGAACCATATTTACTATATTTTCGATGCAGATGAAATGAATGGTCACAAACCCCAGGAACCATCAGTAACCTATGAAAATAAGCAAGGGGACTGCAAAGCAAAATCACTTTTATTAAAAGTAATTCTTGAGTATATTGGAGTGGAAGCATCCGTAGTATTGGTGAATTTTAATACGGATTATTATATTAAATACTACCTGCCTTCCTTATTAAGTTTCAATCACGCAGTCGTGAAAATCAAGTACAAAGGGGAAGAATATTTTGTGGATGCTACTACACGTGAGGAGTTTGGACTGATTGAAAACAGAGGGTTTATGTATTTTATGCATTATCTGGAGACAAAGAAAGACCAGGAATTGCAAGTCAGGAAATCGCATAAATTCCCCTATTACTGTGTGGATGAAAAGGTAGATTTCAATGTAAAAGGCAATATTGGAAAGCTTAATCTGGTTACTACCTATAAAGGGAATCGGGCAAATGCCATGAGGAGGTATTTTAAAAGTACCCATAAAAGAGAGATCATAGATAGCTGGAACAGCTTCCTTTTTTATGGTTTCAATTATTCCAATGACAGAAACGGAACAGATATCAGAAATGTATTCAAAGATGCGGAAATTGATGTGGTAAGTGATGATAAAAAATTGAATGAAATGAAAATTCAGTATACTGCGACAGTAGAAAATCCTTATTATGTTGACCCACAGAATAACCGTTTTCTGATGTATTTTGACCGGAATGTAATAAAGGCCAGTGCACGGGATTTTATGCATAAAGATCTCCCTTTCTGGCATAGTTTCGACAGTGAAAAATATGAAGTCAATTTGTATACGGATCAGAAAATTGATACCGGAGAAAAATATACCGTTCAGGAAAGTACGATAAAAAACCCTTATTTCGAATATAGCAGCCGTAAGAAAGTGACCAAAAATGGAGCAAGTGTCTATATTGAATCCAATCCTTTAGTGAATATTGAAATTCCACAAAAAGACTTTGAACAGTTTAGAACGGATCACCATACGGTTGCAGACAGTAATTTCGGACTGGGGATTGATATCATAGAACCCGGATTAATGAACAGTCTTAAATTCAGTTTTAAGAAAAGATTTAAATAGAGATGCAAATTTCTTGGGGCAGCTTTGCTGCCCCAAGAAACCATTTTCAGGATTCTTTTATTTCAATTATTGTATCTTCGTTGAGATAACACAAACCTATTCTTTCAATGATTGATAAACTATTGCCGGTTGCTTTTCTTATGGCAGCCTATTTATCTGTAAACGCCCAAAAATTAGCAAAAGAAAATGTGATTGGATTCTGGAAGTTAAAAGAAGCCGGATTTTATGAAAATAAAGAGAAAACAGTGAAAGACTTTGATAACTGTCGTCTTATGAGGAATTATGCAATAAGGGAAGATGGCTTTGCTGTTTACAATTATACAGAAGGAAGCGTAGGAGATTGTATGCCCTCCGAACCCAGGCTTTCATTTTGGAGAATTGTAGAAAACAGAATTCAGTTTTATGTGGATGATAAAAATATCCTGGAAGAAGTAACTGTCACTTTGAATAAAGATAAAACAATGACTTTTTCAAGCTATATACCTGAACAGATCAAAGTGAAAGGAGATCCTGCAACTGAGAAAATCATCAATACAGTTCATTATGATATTCTTGAGAAACAATACTGATAGCAAGCCTTAGATTTTACGTACGGATTTCCAATTCCGTTCAATCCAATATAGATCCTGTATTAATTGGTAAAGAATCAACGAATATACTCCCTTGTAATGGTAAGGCAGTCCATATAATGTTATAGTGTTTCTAAAGAAAACCTGAGTTTAAAGTGAGCCTTCCGGGTGTTGAGATTCTTTCGGCTGAACAGGAGTTATAAATTTTTGTTTTCCAATCAGCAATTCAAAGAATAGTCTGAAATCCGAGATCAAAGACCATAAAGGATACTTAAAAGTTGCAGGCTTATTTCTTTCGATCACCGCATGGCTGAACCACGCAAAACCATATCCGAAAATCGGAATATACCATAGAAATCTTTCTTTTCCCGAATTGATCACATATGCAATCACTGCAAAGACGAGTAGGGTTCCTATGAAGTGGAAGATCCGCGTCCCTGTTTTACTATGCTCGGTAAGGTAAAACTGATAAAATTCTCTGTATGTTTTTATTCTCTCAGACATGGCAGATTAGTTTGATGGTTCTGTTAAAATGATAGCAATAATGCTGCCGATTTTTAAAAGATATTGAAACTAAGGTAGTGAAAGGCAAAAAGTTAAACAATAAAAAAAAGGCGAACGAGCAACACTGCTCGTTCGCCTTTATATATATTAATTATTCATTATTTTTTCCTTAACTCTTTTCCAAGTTTACTGTTCTTGTAGCCGTAGCAGAAATAAATAACCATTCCTACAAGGAACCACATTCCGAACCAGAACCAGTTTTCATGGCTCATACCGGTAAGAAGGTAGAGGCAAGAACTTAGGCCCACTAATGGAATGAGTGAGAGATTCTTCACAAAAGTCAAAATACATAACGCTATATTAATCAGAATGAAGAAGAAAATAGAAGCTCTGAATTCCCCTTCTTTAGGATCTTTCCAGTCCATTAAAGTTTGGAAAAATTCTGGCTGCCAGTAGTAGAATGCAATCAGCCCACCTATGAAAACAATAGGGAAGATGATTTTACCATTAATATAAGGAAGATGGAATCTACCCTTTATTTTTTCCTTAGCCGGAAGCATAAGAACCCCTGCACAAACTAATACAAAGGCGAAGATAGTACCGATACTGGTAAAGTCCAGGATAAATGTTTTATCTGTAAATAAAATAGGAATCCCTACGACAATTCCGGTAACAACAGTGGCATAAGAAGGTGTTTTATATTTAGGGTGTACCTTTTGAAATCTTTGAGGCATTAATCCGTCACGGCTCATCGCATACCAGATTCTTGGCTGTCCCATCTGGAAAACCAATAATACGGTTGTAATAGCAACGATAGCAACAAAAGAAACAACAAGTTCCATCCATGCGACATTAGCATTGGTTTTTTCGAAGATAAACGATAGCGGATCACCAACACCGTCAAACTTTTTATAGTCTACCATACCTGTTAATACTAATGTAAGGGCAATATAAATTACCGTACATAAAACAAGCGAGATGATCATTCCTTTTGGTAAGGTTTTTTGCGGATCTTTAGTTTCCTCCGAAAGAACACTTAAAGCATCAAACCCGATATAGGCAAAGAATACTCCCGATACGGCACTCATGACTCCTGCAAAACCATTAGGCATGAAGGAAGGGCTTCCTGTTACCGGGCTTATGGGAGTCCAGTTATCTGTATTGATATAGGAAAAGCCAACCAGAATTACCAGTATAATTACACCCAGTTTTAAGATAACAAGGGAGTTATTGAAGTTTTTACTTTCTTTTACTCCTACATAACAAAGCCAGGTGATCAAACCGTTAATCACCAGTGCAGGAACATCTACGATAAATTTTAAACTTCCAAGTAATGGAGCTGTTTTCCATGCATTCAGTAATTCTTTATTTTCTGAGCCGTTTTTAAAGGCTTTGCTGGCCTCTGTATAACTGCAGGTAAGATAATCAGGAATATGCATTCCGAGACGGCCTAAAAACCTGGTGAAATAATCCGACCAGGAGAAAGCAACATAAATGTTTCCAAAGGAATACTCCATAATCAGTGCCCATCCGATAATCCAGGCAATTAATTCTCCAAAACTGGCATAGGCATACGTGTAAGCAGAGCCTGCCGTAGGTATTCTGCTGGCAAATTCAGCATAGCATAAAGCGGTAAACCCGCAGGCAAACCCACAAATCAAATATAGAAGAATAACACCGGGGCCGCCTCTGAAAACGGCTTCTCCTAAACTGCTGAAACTTCCGGCTCCAATAATGGCTGCTATCCCAAAAAATACAATGTCCCATACACCTAAGACCCTTAAAAGTCCCGTTGAAGTATCCGTATCTGAATAGATTTTTCTTCTAAAAAGTTGACTCATTCAATAACTATATTTGATTTGAAAAAAAGCAAATGTAATGATTTTTTATTTTGATGTTAACAGTTGTTAAGAACATTTAGGTAAAAATGCTCAATCAAAAGCTGTTAGTCTTTATAAACAGGTATTTCCACATAGCTGTCATTATACCATTTTATTTCCAAAGGTTCCCCGGAATCCTTTATCGTTTCATCACTTACATCTTTTCCTGATCCATAATTGATCTGCCAGTTAGGATTTTTATTAACACCGACCAATAAAAGTAATTTGCTTCCTTTTTCTATCTTTTTACTCATAAAATAGGAATTATTAATCGGGATTTGTTCCGTTTTATTCGGTTCAAGAAGCTGTCGCTTTTCATTATTCTTTGCATAGCTGGCTCTCACAATATGAGTGGATAGTAACGAAGACTTCCCGTCCGGCTGAATCTGGTACAGATAAGTATCCGTATCAAAGTCTTTTTTGTTGATGGAAACATTGAAGAATCCTGAAAGATTTCCGCTGATGATCATATCCTTATCCAATACTTCACTTTCAAAAGCAATTGAAGTAGTCATTTTTATGCTGTCTTTTTTGCTGACTTTGTAGTAAATGTCTTTCTGATCTCTGTTTTTAAAATCAACAATTTGAGTTGTGAAGCTTTTAGTCTCAGGTTTATTAAATACCGAAGAGGTGTTTTTCCTGTCCTGAAGATAAAACTTAAGCGTAGAAGTATGCATTTTATCAAGATCAGGAGCATGCTTCCATGTATTGGTATTCATAACCTGAAAGTTGACCCTGTCTTGTAAGAGTTCCGGCTTCTTTCCATTTTTCAGGATATAATCAAACCACGAAAAAGCCAGGTCATCTATACTGATTCTGGCAGCAGGATCTATTGGATTTCCATTCACATAAGTAAATCCCATGCTTTGCGCTCCTCCATGATTGTATGGTCCGATTACCAGATAATGGTTGGCATTTTTATTATACTTATAATGTTGTTTAAAATAATAAAGAGCTCCTATCTGATCATCATCATAATATCCTGTAGTCGTTAAAACAGGAATGTTGATATGGGCAAAATCTTCTTTGTAAGGAACCATTTTTTGCCAGTACTGGTCATATCCCGGATGATCCAGCCATCTTTGAAATATTGGACTGCGTTTCCCGCTTATTGAATCTAAAGACCTGAATGATTTCCCGCTTTTGTACCATGCGGCATTAATGGCATTCCATTTTGTGAAATTGGCGAAGTCCGTTTCATCGGTAAATTTATTATTGGTAACATATTGGATCCACTGCAGCATATAGCTCATGAATATATTATTCTGGGCAGGATAGTCGATGCCAATTCCTACGGCAACCTGCGGGACAATAGTTTTTAATGCCGGATGTAATTTTTTGGCAGCGGCCCACTGGCTGAATCCCAGGTAACTTCCACCGATCATTCCTACCTGACCATCACACCAGGGTTGCTTGCTTACCCAATCTATCACTTCATAAATATCCTGTGATTCATGCTCAAAAGGATGGTTCTCATCATTACTGTTCCTTTTTCCGCGGGTATTGACCACTGCTCCCACATAATTGTACGTCGCGGCTCTCTTTCCAAAATATTCATCAAATAGCCCGGCATAAATATTACTGCTTAGGATAACAGGAAGAGGAGACCTGTTTTCTTTTTTTCTGACAATGGTAATAGTGAGGGTATTTCCATTTTTAGTCTTTACATCTTTACGTTCGATAATGTATTTTTCCTGATCTGCTGCTGCCACTAATTGCATAACCTGTGACTTAACGGAAGAATAGGTTTTATAATTTAAATAAGTCTTACACAAAGCCAAAGCAGAACTGTAGTCTATACTGTCTTTCCCTTTTTGTTTGTCCAGTGCTTTCCTCAGAAGCTGTCTTGAGTCGTTGATGTCATTGTCTACCGCAAGTGCTACTCTGGGAGTCAGTTTCTCCGGAAGGCTTCTGTATTTTTCATTAAATGCAGCCTCGAGAGCTTTGGGAAAAGAGACCTTGTTCTTTATTTCATTCAGTTTAGCCATGCTGTAGAATTCGTATCCAATGAATTTGTACCCCGCCATATTATGGTCGGCGAATTGATTACGAAATTCAGATAAGGTAGCAATAGACTTTTTATAATCTTTCGAGACTATCTGCAACCGGAAAAGCTGATCTGAGAAATCAACCGTATTCTCTGGCTTGTGTTTACCCGACTGAAGGTTTGTGATCACCTGTAAAGCCAGACCCGGCATCTGTTTTTCTAAGACAACAGAGTCTGTAATAGCTGTTTGGGGGAAATAAAACTTTTGTGCCTGCATCAGGTTTACAAAAATTAATGCTAAAAGTATCTTAATTTTCATGTAATGGTATGTTTTTAGCTGCTCTAGAAAAAGTATCAGACCAAAATGTATTTTTGATAACTGTTTACTAAAATTGTTTAAATTTTATCAGACTAAAGTAAGAAATTTTATCATGAGACAGTGAAAAGTTTTTATTGTTGTTGAATTGATATTCTGAGCTATTAAATCTGTTAAAACTTGCTTAAACAATAAGTTTTTAATATTTTCGTTAACTTATTTAGACTAATTTTCTTATATCAAGAAGAATGAAATCAAAAAAAATACTTTTAGCGGCTGCTGTGATCTATTTCGGAATTGCCGATGCCCAACAGTCCCAATATTTTACACAGAAAGAAAATTATAGATTTAATCTGGCAGAAAACCTTTATCAGACCAAAATATACAACGCTTCCCAATATGAATATGCAAGACAATATTTCTACAATCAGAATTTGTCCCGTTCAAAGAAGGAAGCGGCTCAGTTTTTTGACAACGTGATTGGGGTAATTCTCCAGAAAAATCATGCTGAAGAAGGTTTAACAGCTTTTATTAAAGAATATCCTAATTCTGCGTATTTTGCCCAGGCTAATCTTCCTTTAGCGGATTATTATCTGGCAAAAAAAGATTTTGACAAAGCATTGGAAACGTTGAAAAAAGTAAACCAGTACCAGCTTTCAAAAGAGGAAAATACCCAGTATATTCTAAAACTGGGCTATGCCAAATTCATGACCGGAGATTCTAAAGGGGCTACCGATGCATTGGAAGAAGCTTATAAGTCGGCTGATCAGTCTCAAAAAGGGGATATTGCATATATGCTGGGGCATTTGTATTACAGCAACAGGCAAAATGATAAAGCTTTCCAATATTTTGATTCTATAAAAGATCAGGATAAATTCTCAAAACTGGTACGTCCTTATTATGTACAGCTGTATTATAATGATAAGAATTATGACCAGGCAATTTCTGAAGGGAATGCCTTACTGAATGAAAATATTTCAGATTCTTATAAAGCAGAGGTTCATAAGATCATTGGGGAAAGTTATTTCATGAAAAATGATTACACGTCTGCCTATCCGCACTTAAAAGACTATCTGAACGTACAGCAGAATCCATCTGAAAATGATTTGTATGAAATGGGATTCGTAGCTGCTCAGCTTAAAAAATATGATGAGGCAGTTTCTTATTACAATCAGCTTGTTAACAGTAATTCAGCACTGGCACAGAATGCTTATTACCAGTTAGGAAATGCTTATCTGGCAGTAGATAAAAAGCAGGAAGCACTTTCGGCATTCCGTTCTTCTTATCAGATGGATTATGATGCAAAAGTGAAAAAGCTGGCTCATGAACAGTATGCTAAATTAAGTTATGACATCGGGAACCCGTTTGAAAGTCCTTCAGGAGTAATCCAAAGCTATATCAACGAGAATCAGAACGCTGCCAATGCCTCAGAGATGAGATCGTTATTGGTAAAATCTTATCTGTATTCGGGTAACTATAAAGAAACCCTGAATGCTATTGACAGATTACAAAGCTCAACCCCGGAAATCAATAAAGTAGATCAGGAGGTTTCTTATTTGTTGGGAACAGAAGAGTTTAATAAAGGGAATTATGATGAGGCTGAAAAGTATTTTCTGAGGAGTCTTGGATTTAATATCAATAAAGAATTTAACAGTAGAGCTTTATATTGGCTGGCTCAGGTATATTACCAGAAAGGAAATTACCCGTCTGCTATAGCCCGTTATGAAAAACTCCTTACCGAGAGCTTTCCTGAAAAACAACAGCTGCCTTATGATTTAGGATATGCTTATTTTAAATCTAAGAAATTTGATCAGGCAGCAACTTATTTCAAACAGTATCTGACGAATCCTAAACCTGAGTTTAAAAATGATGCAGAACTTCGTCTGGCAGATATTCATTACGCGAATAATGACCTGAACGAAGCTATCGCCATTTATGATAAAAATGAAGATGCTACGGATTATACCGTATATCAGAAAGCAATGGCTTTAGGATTTAAGGGAGATACGCAGGCAAAAATCAATAATTTAAAAACGCTATTATCGAAATATCCAAATTCCGAATATTACGATGATGCACAATACGAAATAGGAACGGCTTATGCCGCTCAGGATGACTTTGCGAATTCCAATGATTATTTTGGAAAGGTGATTAAAACCTCTTCAGACAAAGATCTGATTGCGAATGCTTCTATTTACAGAGCTCAGAATTATATCGATCAGAATCAGAATGACAAAGCTCTTTCTGAACTGAAGTCTCTGGGTGAGCAGTATAAAAATACAGCATATGCCCAAAAGATCGTTCAGGCAGCAAAACCTATTTTCACGAAGAACGGAGATGTTTCCGGATATGAAAACTTTGCCAGGACGATTGGAGTCAATGTGGATGCTTCTGAAATTGATGAGATCAACTTATCTACAGGAAAACAGTATTTCTCTAAGAAAGACTATAAAAATGCCATTTCTTATTACGAGAAATATCTAACACAGAATCCAACAGGTGAGGGGCTTTATCAAGCGAAATACGAGCTTGGGGAAAGCTATTACCAAACAAATAATTCAACAAAAGCACTGCTTGTTCTTCAGGAAGTTGCCGGAGTTCAGAACGACTATCAGGATGATGCTCAAACCCGTTTAGCGCAGATCTCCCTGGCACAAGGGAATACTGCTGAGGCTAAAAAATATCTTGAAGGGATTAAGAATTCTTCAGATATCAGCATTAAAAACTATGCAAATGTTGAGCTGATGAAGCTTTATGCTGATGAAAAGAACTTCTCTGAAGCTGAAAAACTAGCAAATGCTGTTATTGCCAATTCTAAAAACTCGGCCGCTGTCATTGAAACAGCTAAAGTAATTAAGGCGAGAAGCTTGATGAACTCAGGAAAAGATAAAGATGCTCAGTCTGCCTATACTGCGCTTGAGAAATCATCCAATACTTCCGTAGCTGCGGAAGCACTGTATGCAAAAGCTTATTATCAGAATAAAGGCAAGGCATTCAAATCTTCCAATGAGGCAGTCTTTAAGCTTGCCAACAACTATTCATCAGAAGAATACTGGGGAGCAAAAGCATTGGTATTGATGGCGAAAAACTATATCGGTCTGAAAGATAATTATCAGGCAAGCTATACCTGTGATCAGATCATTGCCAATTATAAAGATTTCCCGGAAATTGTTGCAGAAGCAAAAGAAGTAAAAAAACAGATTAAAAAATAAGAATTAAAGATGTTTAAAATAACAGCATATTCTTTTTTAATTTCTGCTTCCCTTTGGAGCTGCATTCCTGCATACAGCGCTTATCCTAAAGAATACAGAAAAGCTAAAGCTGATTTTCCGAAGCAAAAAGCTTTTGTAGTGAATAAAGATCTTAAAAGAGAGTTTGATATTTTAAAACATGCTGGTATTTATGAAATTGTGGAAGACAGTACCCATGCAGCTAAAATAACCCTGCATCCGATGCTGACCCGTACTCCTTCATGTGGAAACGCTATGATTGGAAGTATGATTACAGTAGGATTACTACCCTCAGGTTTCCCATACAATATTACTTATAGTTATGATGTAGCCGAGAACAGTACAACGAAGAATTATCAATATAATTTAGAAGTTTATCAGAGCCTTTGGCTGTTTAATATATTCAGACTAGGCAGAACTTTTTCAAAACAGTCAGGGAAAGCTTTGTTGGGAAATTATATTGCTTCCAGTAAATAGATCCCATTATATTTTTCAAATAAAGAAAATATGAACAGAAAAATTCAATTATTATCCATATTATTTTTAGGGGCTTCGCAGTTTGCGTTTTCCCAAATCAAGGAGGAAAAACTGGTTCTTAATAAAAAAAGAGAGCCGGAAGTGAAGAAGATCGAAAAGAAGAAGACTTCTGTGGAAACCATTAAAAATTATCCACCGGAAGAGAAGTCCCAGAATCCTGTGAAATATACCATCACGGATGTTCCTGCGGTTTCAGATTTTAAAACTTCAACGATTCAGGGGGAAGATGTAGCTCCGAAATTTGATGGAACAGCCCAGAATAATTATTTCCAGTTCGGAATGGGTAATTATGGTAAAATACTGGCGGATGGAAATATTTCCAAGACTCTTGAGAACAAAATTGAAGTAGGTGGAGATCTGCATGTACTTTCTACAAATGGTCTTAAAAAAGATTACGACTGGAATTCAAAGCAGACATCAGCCAATTTCGCAGCTTTCCTTAATTCTTACGGAGATAAAGGAAAATTCAATATCAACGCTGAATATGGGTTGAATAACTATAATTATTATGGGATTTATGCCCTGCAGCCTTCTGCTGATGTTGATCTGAAGCAAAAGGTTAATCAGTTTAAGGTAAATGGATACTACGATTTCTACTCCAATGAAATTTTAAATGACGTAAGGGTAAAATCATCATTTCTGAAAGATCATTTTGATGCTCAGGAAAATCAGGTTTCCATTTTGGCCAATTTCTCTAAACATGCTGTTGAGCTGGGGAAATCCGGAATTAATCTGAATGCAGATTTAGGAGTAGGAATAGATGCGGTAAAAACAGATTTTGCCATCCGCGACAAAAATTCAGCTAATTTTTTCAATACTAATCTGACTCCTAAAGTAACGTTCAGAAAAGGGGATTCTTATTTAATGTTAGGTTCGTCATTCTCTTTCCTGAATGCTAAAAACTCAAATGATCTGATGGCGGAGCGCTTGAAAACCAATAAAACGTATTGGTTTCCACAGGCAGAATTCCAGTTTGCTGCAGCTAAAGAATTTAAATTCTACGGTGGGGTAGACGGAGGACTGAAGTTGAATACTTATGCTGATCTGTTACAGGCCAACCCATTCCTGGTTTCTGACCAGTATTTAAAGCCAACAGAGACGCAATATCATTTTTATGTAGGATTGAGAGGGGACATCGATGAAACGTTGAAATACGACTTCTCAGCAGGGTATGGAAAAATGAAAGACATTATGTTCTTTAAAGCGAATGGACTTTTTGATAATGATTTTACGCTGAACCGTTCATCTTATAATTTTGCCAATACATTCTCTACGGTATATGACGATGGAAATGTAAGCGATATCAAAGGAAGTGTACAGTATTTCCCATTGGCAAACCTGGTATTGGATGGAGAATTAAGGTTTACAAAGTATAATCTAAAGAATTATAATGACATTTATAACGTTCCTTTGTTTAATGCAAGCATCGGAGCTAAATATACAATGCTTGACAAGAAATTATTGTTAGGCTTCAAAGGAATCTTTGCAAGTGACAGAACTACAAACTCTTATATGATCGAAGGTGTAGCTAATCCGAACATGGTTTTTCAGTCTACAGAGAATACCAATGATAAAGTTGGAGGGTATGCTGATTTAAATCTTTCCGCAGAGTATAAAATTCACAAAAATTTTAGTATTTTCGCACTTGGAAATAATCTTCTAAGCTCAAAATACCAGACGTACAAAGGATATAAAGTCCTGGGTGCACAGATTCTGGGAGGGGTGAAGATTACATTCTAATCATCAGTAATTGAACAATGAATGATAAGTAATCCTGGAATTACTCATTACTTATCATTCATTATTTATGAATATGGCTTCGTAGTTCAACTGGATAGAATATCGGATTTCGGCTCCGAGGGTTGGGGGTTCGAACCCCTCCGAAGTCACAAAAGCTCCTTTTTTAGGGGCTTTTTTTATATATTATCCCTAATCCTCCGATAATAATATTTTTTTGAATAATTGTTCGCGAAAACTGTTTAATTGAAAGAAAATAATGTTATGTCTGTAAACGGAAATCAATCATTATTCATTCAGAAAACAACCATGGAGAAAGTGAAAATAAAAGACGTGGGTAAGATGCAAGAGAAAATCAAGAAAGAGATGCCAGATCCAGCAAAAATAGCAGTACCAGAATAATACACAAGCCTTCTTTTTCAGGGGGCTTTTTGTTATATTTGCGGGAAAACTAATAATTATGTCTATACCAAAGATTCCATCTAAAATGTCTACAAAACATTTAACAGTAGTATTATAACGTTCACTCTAAAAAAACAATGGACGATCATTTAAACAATGATAGAAGATTGGTTTTTGTTAAAAGATTCTGTTTCGGCATTTCCGCCGTTGTCAATATGAAATTAAAAAATAACTATGAAATTAATTTTAAAAATATTTAAGTTTTTTGGTAAACTTATAATAGGAATTCTAGTATTATTATTGTTCTTGGGGCTGTGTTATAAATTATTTAGTCCAAAACCAGTTCCACCAGGTAAATTAGTTAATGTAAACGGAACCAATATTCATGTAAGAGTAGAGGGTGAAAAGAAATCTTTACCAACAATTATTATGGAAGCTGGCGCACACGGCAATACAGATATGCTTCATTGGATTGCGGAAGGGTTAAAAGATAAAACGAGAGTTATACGCTATGATAGAGATGGAAAATGGTTTAGTGAATCGAGTAATAGTGATGGTAGAGCTCCTGAGTTTTATGCCCATCAGCTTCATGAATTATTAGAAAAAATTGGCGAAAAACCGCCTTATATTTTGGTTGGTCATTCTATGGGAGGACCTTATAGTAGGATTTTCAGGGATCTTTATCCAAACGAAGTTGAAGGAATCGTTTTCATAGACTCAAGCCATCCTGAACAGTGGAATCGATTAGCACAAAAAGAACTGGTACCCAAAGGGCAGGCAAAATTATTAAAAATTGGATCTATATTAGCGGATTTAGGTATTTTGGGTATTTATAACAAAGTAATCAGTAAACCTCCGTATCAGGGTGATGGTTTACCTAAAGAAGTGTATGGGCGCTCACAATTACTAATCTATAATTCTGGTGATGTTTATAATATGTTTTTAAGAGAGAATAAGCTTACTAATGATGTACTGAAACGTGCAGGTACGGCAAAGAAATTAGATTCATTACCTGTTCTTGTATTTACCGCTACAGAACAGTATAAAGAATCTCAAAAAGATAGATACAGAAAAGAGGGAATTGATACTGAAAAACAGACTAAATTATGGTTTGATATGCAGAAAGAAATCAAAGAACTTTCTTCTAATGGTAAACAAATTATTATGAATGCAAGCCATGGTAGTATCATTACAAAAAAAGAAAATGCTGATATAATAAATAAGGAGATTCTTTTACTATCTGAAAAGATTGGAAAGAAATATTAAGCAGGCTCTCACAAAGTGCAGAAGTCAATGAAATACTATTTAAAGCCCCGACTAAGGGGCTTTGCTCTTTAAATAGATTATATAAAAGAATACGTTTCCGCTATGCTAAATCTCCAGACTTTGAGGCTTTAGAGTTATTCTGTTTTTTACTAATTATAAGCAAGAAAAATCAACCCTGATTTCATGGAAGACAGGCTAATGGTGTTTTTTGAAGAATTCTCTACAAAATTGATTGATCTTGAGTAGACAATATGTATTTCTGTAAATGGAAATCAGCCATTATTCAAACGAAAAGCAACAATGGGAAAAGTTTTTGCTAAATTTGGAATATCGGTTTCATAAAGAAGTTTTGTGGTGAAAATCTAACCACATTACGAATTTCGAAAAGATAACTGCTAATAACTCCAAAAGAAAACATATTTTCAACTAATGAATATTGACAATCAAATATTATTTTTTTTAAGCGCTATAGGTGTTTTTAATAGTGTTATTTTGGGGTTCTATTTTCTATTCTTTAAGAAAAATAAAGCGATATCCGATTTATTTTTAGGGCTTTTGTTGTTAGCTTTAAGTACAAGGATCGGAAAATCTGTATTTTATAATTTTAATCCCCAGTTGTCAAAAACGTATTTACAAATAGGCTTGTCAGCTTGTTTTTTAATTGGTCCTCTGTTGTATTTTTTTGTTAAATCACTACTGCAAAATCTTAATTATTCTTTTGCAAAATATAGTCTCATTTTTATACTTATAACGATAAGCGTTTTTGGTTTTATCTTTCCATACAAGGAAAATCCTGAGATATGGAGACGGATAATTTATTATTCTATAAATATTCAATGGTTTATTTTTATTGTATTATCCATTTATGAGGCTAGATCAATTTTTAGAAAATTAGTAACCCATCGCAACCAAATTAGCTATCAGGAAACCTGGATATTATCAATTGTTTGTGGTGTTTTTGCCATTTGGCTTTCCTATTCTTTATCCAGATATACTTCCTATATTTCCGGAGCTTTGACTTTTTCCTTCAGTTTTTACATTTCTTTCCTTCTGATTTATTATGCAAAAAACAAAACGTCAATTTCTGTGATTAGTAAAGAAAAATACATCAACAAAATAGATGAAAAGCTGGTAAAGGAAATCCAAGAAAAAATTAATATACTTTTTGAAACTAGAAAAATTTATACTAATCCTGATCTCACCTTATCCATTTTAGCCAAAGAATTAAATATTCGCCCTCAATTACTATCACAATTTATTAATGATAATTTGAATAAAAGTTTTGCTCAATTCATCAATGAATATCGAATTGAGGAAGCAAAACGGCTTTTAAAGGAAAGTGCTCAGTTGAAAATAGATGCTGTGGGTTTTGAATCCGGATTTAATTCAAGCAGTACATTTTATAGTTCGTTTAAAAAAATCACTGGAATGACGCCTTCCAATTACCAAAAAACATAATTTTTACTCCTAAAATATACATTCGTACTTCATGATGATAAACTTGGAATGATTTAAAAGGGAAGCAATATATTTTTGCGGAACGTTTTTTAAATCATTAAAATCCAAAGTTTATGGAAAAAATCTTTTTCGCAATTTTATTGGTACTCCTATCAAATGGGTGCTTTGCACAATCGGAACAATCTCTCATTGAGAATTGTATTCAAAAATATATTAATGGTACATCTTATAATGAGCCAGACCGTATTAGTGAGGCTTTTTATGCTGAAGCCAATCTTTTTCTAAGCCACAAAGAAAAACCTTTATGGATTGTTCCCGTTTCAGAATATGTTAACTGGTTTCAAAAAGGAAAAAAAGGAGAATTTAACGGTCGTATAGGGAAAATTATCTCTATAGAATACTTTAATGATATTGCTGTTGCAAAAGCCGAGATTCTTATTCCTGAAAAAAAACAAGAATTTATGGATATGTTCCTGTTAAAGAAAATTGAAGGTAAATGGAAAATAATCAGCAAATCAGCAAGCAGTAAAGCCAGCAATAAAACCGGTAAAAAAATACTATTCATTGTTTCCAATGCTCATTATTACGGAAAATCTACAATTTCAACGGGAAATAGCTTTGCCGAAATCGTAAACGCTTATGATACTTTTGTCAATTCAGGATATACTGTTGATTTTGTAAGTCCGAAAGGCGGTGATATTCCTTTAGCTTATGTCAATACCTCCGATAGTTTGCAAAAACAATATTTATATAATCAAGACTTTATGTACGCCATGAAATATACTTTGAACCCTAAACAAATTGATTATAAAAACTACAAAGCAGTCCATTATATTGGCGGTGGAAGTGCTATGTATGATGTTCCTGAAAATTCAGAGATTCAACGTATTGCGATGCAGGTATATGAAGATAACAAGGGTATTATCTCTTCGGTATGCCACGGAACAGCGGGTATTGTCAACTTAAGAACTAAAAATGGTAAATTCTTAGTTCAGGGAAAGACAATAAGTGGTTATCCTGATTCTTTTGAAAAACAAGATGGTGAATATTTTAAACATTTTCCATTCTTAATTCAGAAGACAATAGAACAAAGAGGAGGAACTTTTAAATTTTCAAAAGGAAATGTATCTCATGTTGAACAGGATGGCCGAATTATTACCGGACAAAATTTTCAATCATCAAATGGCGTTGCTCTCAAAATTATTGAATGGCTTGAGAGAAATAATTAGGATGAAATTTCTCATCAGCTAATAGAGGTTTACAGTATTGCTTTTTTTAACAAAATCTAAAGTTTGTTTTATTTATCTCTGAGAAATTGACTTTAATATTTTTTTAACACAAAAATTATTTTTTAGGCATGAAGATTGTTTATTTATATACCAATTACTAAAATATTATATTATGAATAATTCAGAGTACAACAAAGCGGAAAATGCAGTAGATCAAACAAAAAATTCTTTAAAAAATGCAGCTGATGATGCAAAATGGAAGATCAATGAGTTAGCAGACAAAGCCAAAGATTATATCAATGAAAAAAGAGCTAATGATCAGGAAGCAACTCAGGAAGATTGGCTGGAAAGAGTAAAATCAAATTTTTCAGATGCATGGGAAGATATAAAAGATAAAGCCGATGACGCTTGGGAAAAGACCAAAGATGCTGCGGAAGATGTGAAAGCAGAATGGAGAAAGAAAACAAATTAAAGTTAGTTTAATAATGCCCGGGACTAGAAGTTCCGGGCATTTATTGTTTTAGGATGATATTTAGTTTATTTATATCTTAATTTGATGGAACTTATTGATTATACATTTCTATTCATATAATTTTCTTCCCTCTATATTCATTCTGTTTTTTACTCATACTTATTGAATCAATTTAATATTGTATAAATTTAGTTCATTAATATTCTTTTTAATTTGTTTATTAGTATATTTGTGTTTTAATTACAGAAAACAAATATCTATATTTTTTAAACAGATAAAACCATGAATAAAGTGAATGTTTTTTGGTTCAGAAGAGATCTCAGACTGGAAGATAATACAGGGCTTTATCATGCACTTAATTCAGGATTAAAGGTTATTCCGGTATTTATTTTTGATACTGATATACTGAATCAACTTGAGGATAGAAGGGACAAAAGGGTAGATTATATCCATCAGGCTTTACAGGGGATTCATAAAGATCTGAAAAAATATAACAGTGGACTGTATGTTTATTATGGTACTCCCATAGAGGTCTTTAAAAAAATAATCCAGGATTTCAATATTGACACTGTCTTTAGCAACAGGGATTATGAGCCGGAAGCTATACAAAGAGACCGGCAGATAGCTGATTTGTTGTTAAAGCATCATATCCAATTCCGGAATTTTAAAGATCAAGTCATTTTTGAGAAAAATAATATTCTGAAAAATGACCTTTCTCCATATACTGTTTTCACTCCCTACTCAAAGAAGTGGAAGGAGAATCTGAAAAATATAGAAATTGTTCCGGTTAACAGGGATGGTTTTGCAAATTATGAAGGACCTTCAGCAATCATTTCATTGAAAGATATTGGATTTGAGAAAACGGATCTTGATTATGCTGAACCCAAACTGGACAAGGATATAATAGACTTTTACGGTGAGTACCGGGATTTTCCTGCAATGGATCGTACTAGCCATCTTGGTATTGCACTTCGTTTTGGTACCATTTCGATTCGGGAATGTGTACAATATGCTGTTAAACATAATGAAGTCTGGCTTAACGAACTTATCTGGAGAGAATTTTTCATGCAGATCCTGTATCATTTCCCGAGTGTTGTCCATCACTGTTTTAAAAAGAAATATGAGAATATTGTTTGGAGGAACGATGAAAAAGAATTTAAGGCGTGGTGTGAAGGTAAAACTGGATATCCGATTGTAGATGCCGGAATGAGGCAGCTCAATGAAACCGGATTTATGCATAACAGGGTAAGAATGATCACGGCAAGTTTCCTTACTAAACATCTGCTTATTGATTGGCGGTGGGGAGAGGCGTATTTTGCTGGAAAATTGCTGGACTATGACCTGGCTGCCAATAATGGAAACTGGCAGTGGGCCGCGGGATGTGGTTGTGATGCAGCGCCTTATTTCAGGATATTCAATCCCTATGAACAAACAAAAAAGTTTGATAAAAATACTCAATATATCAGAAAGTGGCTTCCGGAAGACTATAGGGAAGAACCCATCGTGGAACATACAAAAGCCAGAGAAAGAGCATTAAAGGCTTACAAAGAAGCACTGGCAGAATAATCGGTAATATAACTATTCACTAATAAATAAATAACATTGGCTAAAAAAGGAATTTTATTAATCAATCTTGGCTCTCCGAGATCTACTGCGGTAGAAGATGTAAAGGAATATCTGGATGAATTTTTAATGGATGAAAAGGTAATTGACTACCGCTGGATCTTTCGGGCACTTCTTGTTCAGGGAATTATCCTGAAAACAAGACCTGCAAAATCTGCCGAAGCCTATAAAACGGTGTGGACAGATGAAGGTTCACCATTGATCGTTATTACAGAAAAGATTAGGAAAAAGCTTCAAAAACGGATAGATGTACCTGTGGAAATAGGAATGAGATATGCTGAACCAAGTATTGAGACAGGTATCAGGAATCTTGTTGAAAAAGGAATCACGGAAATTGTACTGTTTCCCCTTTATCCACAATATGCAATGAGTACCACTGAAACTGTTATTGAAAAAGCAGAAGAGATCAGAAAGAAAAAATTTCCAGGTGTAAGAATCAACTACGTACAGCCTTTTTATAACCGGGATTTATATACAGACTGTTTGGCAGAAAGCATCAGAGAGAAACTTCCGGAAGATTTTGATGCTTTATTATTTTCTTATCATGGTGTTCCCGAACGGCATATATACAAAACAGATCCCACAAAGACATGTAATATGAATGATTGCTGTTATAAAGATACAAATCCAAGTCATTCATTTTGTTATCGCCACCAGTGTTTTAATACTACCGATCGGGTGATCAGAAAGCTTGAATTGTCAAAAGATAAAGTTATTGTTTCTTTTCAGTCCAGATTAGGAAAAGACAAATGGATAGAGCCTTATACGGATCATACATTAGAAACTATTCCACAAAAAGGAATTAAAAATCTTGCCATTGTTTGTCCTGCATTTGTTTCAGACTGCCTGGAAACTCTGGAAGAAATTTCTGTTGAAGGAAAAGAGCAGTTTCTGGAAGCGGGTGGTGAAAAATTTACCTATATACCTTGTCTGAATGATGAGGACCGTTGGATTGAAGTCATCCGTATATTATGTGAAGAGCAGCTTAATCAATTCTATTTAATATAGTTTTGATCATATATTGCAAAACTCTTTAAGGAATTAGGTATTTTTGTAAACTATTTAACGGATATGAATTATACACTTATTAAAGATTTTATAGACTTACTGCAGGAGTTTGAAACCGAAGTCCAGGCTTGTCCTGATTTGTATCCGGGAACTATTCAAGGTTTTAAAGCATGGATTTCTGATAAGGATAATAATAAGCAACAAGATCATTCCGAAGAACCTTATTGGGAAGGGAAGGAAAATGGAAGAACGCCGGAAAGTGCCATAAGTACATTGCTTGTTCATCTTAACCGATATGCGAAAACCTACTCAAAATCTGCAATCTCAGATTCAGAATTCTCTACCCAGGAAGACTTTATTTATCTGATTAATCTAAAGGCTTTTGGTGAGATGAGTAAGATGGCGCTTATTAAGAAAAATATTCATGATAAGCCTGTGGGTATGCTAATTATTGCCAGACTATTACGTCAGGGGCTTATTGAACAGACAGATTCTGATTTGGATAAACGCAGTAAGTTGATCCGTATTACTGAAAGAGGATTATTGATCCTGGAAAATCAAATGGAAAAGATTCGTCAGGCCACCCATATCGTAGCTGGAAATCTCAATTATCATGAAAAGATGGAGCTTATACGTATTTTAAATAAACTGGATCGCTTTCATTATCCTATTTTTTCACGAAATATCAATTCTGATCAGCTGATCAATACAGTGTATGATGAATATACATTTAAGGATTCTTAGTATGTACATCAAAAATCAACAGATGATCAAACATCCTATTTTTTACGAAAATCCTTCAATTCATTTCGTTTAGTGGTATTGACTGGAAGTTTGGTCAAATCTTCGACAAGGTGTTCGAAAAGTATACCTTCTGCGGTCATAATATTAAAATCAAAAGCATAAGCAAATTAAAGAAGCAAAAGTGAAAAATGTGGAGTACTGAACGTGCAGGTATTTCATAAAGCTTTTGAAAATTAATATAGTATTAATCCAGGATGAATTTATTATGGATACTTTTGGGGTGCTATTTTTATAGGACGCACAATGGCGCAATTCAAAAATATATATTCTGAATATAAACATAAAGTTTATTTCTTCGTAAGAAAATATGTCCAGAGAGATGAGGATGTAGAAGATATTATGCAGGATATATTTGTGCATGTATGGAAGCATATGGACAAAGCGACAGATTCTTCCGCAGTAGAAGCTATTATTTTCAAAACGAGTAAACAGGAAGTCGCCAATTTTTACCGTAAAAATAAAATGATATTGATTTCTTCCGATCAAAATAAGATTCCGGAAACTGAAGATGAGATTTTGGAGGAAGCCTTTATGGAAGAACAGATATCCAAAATTGAAATTCTGCTGGATAAACTGCCTGAGAAAACCAAAGAACTGTTTATTCAGCACAAAATTGAAAAGCTCAGCTATTCTCATTTAGCCAAAGAAAATAAAATTTCCAAAGTCGCCATTGGAAAACATATCAATAAAGCGATCAGCTTTTTGAAAATTAATCTTCACTAACCTTTTCCGTCTTCTAATATGAACTATTTGTTAAATCTTAAAAAATAAGGTTTACGATTTTCGATTCCTGCGTATTTATTGGTAAATACCCTTTACAAACGAGAATAGATATTCCATGAGTGTAGAAGAAGAATTTGAAAAAACCTGGAAATCAGCTTCCGAAACGCAGGATACAATGGATGATCTTACAGACCGTAAGATCTGGACAGGAATTGAAGCGAAGATTAAAAAGAAAAACTCTGTTAAAAAATTCTATTGGGCCGCTGCTGTGCTGGTTCCTTTTTTTGCTTTTTTTATCGTTTTTAAAACAGCCAGCCAGACTTCAGCAAATGGAGCGGAGAGGAAGTATGTCTATGAAACATCAGCAAGTAGAAAATCATTTGAACTGCCCGATGGAAGTAAAGTAGAACTGAAC
Organism: Chryseobacterium sp. YR221; assembly: GCF_900176315.1. Classification (NCBI taxonomy): domain Bacteria; kingdom Pseudomonadati; phylum Bacteroidota; class Flavobacteriia; order Flavobacteriales; family Weeksellaceae; genus Chryseobacterium; species Chryseobacterium sp. YR221. The sequence continues at coordinate 111,542 of NZ_FWXM01000008.1, read as the reverse complement.
CCTTACAGCAGACTTGTTTTAGATAAAGATTTTGGTAAAAAAGACCGGAAAATGGTTTTTATGGGACGGGGAAGGTTCAATGTAGCTAAGGATAAGAAGAGACCTTTCAGAATTAATGCCGGTGAGTTTGATGTTCAGGTTTTGGGGACTCAGTTCTTTTTGGATCAGAAATCAGCACAAAAAAAGGTGGAATTATTTGAGGGAAAAGTAAAAATAGCGCACGGAAGCACTATCACTTATCTGTTGCCTGAAGAAATCTGGATCAATGATGCGCAGAGAAAAGATTATCATTATTACCATCCTGAAAAACAAAAGCACTTTACTTTTGACCATTCAGCCTATTCTGAGGCGGTGGATCAGCTGGAGAATACCTATAATATCAGTATATCATATCCTTCTCAGTTTAGAAATAAAAAAGTAAGCGGAGAATTCACAGGAAACTTAAATGAAGTACTTTCTGTCATCAGCTTCCCGTTCAATCTTAAACCTGAAAAAATCAATGACAAAGAGATTATATTAAAATAGAAAAGCACCGATATTGGCGTATCGATGCTGATTATTCAATTTAAAAACCGGTAAAAGTTTAAAAATTAACATTTGCGAATTTATGAAAAAAACAGCAATTAGTATTGCCGTGCTGGGATTTTTGTGCACATCACAATTATCTTATGCCCACGGAATACCTCCTTTCTTACATTCTTCCTGTGCTGCTGCAGAACTGCCCATCACGAAAGTCCTGGAAAAGCTCAGCAAAACAACAAAAACACAGGTATTCTATTCCGTTTCCGATCTGGAAGATATTTTGGTAGATGACCGAAAGGTTGATTATACCTCTTTACAGACAACACTGGATTATTTACAGAAAAACTATCCGGTAGAGTTCAGCATTCAGAACAGGGTCGTTACGGTCAGAAGAACTTCTGCCAAACCTGTGACACAAAACAAAACGGATAAAATCCGTATTTCAAAAAACGATACGATTCCTGACCAGGAAAAAAAGATAGAAGAAGTCGTATTGATTGGGTATGGAAAGCAAAATAAAAAGGATATTTCCGGATCTATTGCTTCTATAGGAGAAAAGGACCTGAAAGGAGTGGCTTCCGGCAACTTTGGCGATATGATTGCGGGAAAAGCGACAGGAATTCAGATCACCCAGTCCAATGCCAATCCCGGAGCTTCACCGAATATCAGAATTCGGGGAATCGGGACTCTGACGGCGGGTGCTAATCCCTTAATCGTTGTGGATGGATTTCCATTAACAGAAGGTACGAATCTGAATTCTATTGATCCCAACTCCATTGCCACTATTGATATTCTGAAGGACGCCGCATCTACGGCCATTTATGGTTCCAGGGGTGCAAATGGTGTGGTTCTCATTCAAACGAAAGAAGGAAAAAAAGGAAAACTGGAATATACACTGGACTCTTACTACGGAATTCAAACCAGAAGTGATAACGAAAAGTTTGTTAATGCCTATGACATGGCAACTTTTATGAAAGAAGCCAGAGATAATAACTATCTTTCGAAAGGGGCCAATAGAAGTGCTGCTGATGACAATGCCACAAGGGTTTCCAAAGGAGCTACTTTAAGAGAGCTGATCCCCGGTTATCTTACCCCATATTTAAACAAAGAAAAAGGTCTGACAGACACCGATTGGTACTCAACGGTCCTGAAGCCTGCACCGATGAGTAATATCTCATTAAATGTGCTGGGCGGAAATGATAAAACGAAATACTCCTTTACCGGAAGTTACCTGAATCAAAAAGGAATACTGATCGGAACAGACTACGAAAAATATTCCGGGAATATCAATCTCGTGACCCAAATGTCGGATAAGCTGAAATTCGGTGTTTCCATGACCCCATCTTTTGCTCAGGGAAGCCTTTTTGATATGGTAAATGGAGGACGTACCTACAACCTTCTTCAGATGGCAACAACGATGTATCCTTTCTTTGCTCCCCGGGATGCCAATGGAAACCTCCTTATTTCACAACAGATAAAAGCCAATACACCTACTGACGGTGCTTTGGTGGAAAACCCTGTAGCTATAGCAGAAATGACGAAAAGAAGATATTCATTATTCAAAACATTCGGGAATATATTCGGAGAATGGAATTTTCTGAAAGACTTTAAATATAAAGTTTCCGCAGGTGGAGATTATACCAGCTATGAATACAATTTCTTTGACCCTTCAACGGTTGGGAGCTACAGAACGGCGGCTCCGGATGTAACCACAGCAAGCAGGACAGAGTATATTACGAAAAATTATCTGATCGAAAACCTGCTGACCTATGATAAGAAGGTAGGTGACCATTCGTTCAATGTGATTGCAGGGCAATCTTATCAGCAGGAGGAATCTAATAAGGTGACTACTCTGGCTGCTGGATTTCCTGATAACAGCATCACTAATATTGGGGGTGGAACTTCTTTTAAAGTAGATGCAGATCAGTATAAATGGACTCTTATTTCTTATTTTTCAAGGTTCAACTATTCCTATCAGGGAAAATACAGCTTTATGGCATCTTACAGAAGAGATGGTTCTTCGCGTTTCGGAGTTAATACAAAATGGGGAGATTTCTATGCTGTCTCATTGGGTTGGACGGTAAGTAAAGAAAATTTCTTTCCTAAAAACAATATTCTGGATCCTCTGAAATTCAGATTCAGCGTCGGAAGCAATGGAAACAATCAGATCCCAAATTTTGGAGCCCTTTCACTCATGGCTCAGGAAAACTATGTATTTGGTGGAATTCTGGCACCGGGTTACCGTTCTTCCACAGCCCCCAATCCTAATATTTCATGGGAAAAATCTGAATCTAAAAATGTTGGAATTGATTTCGGACTTTTTAATAAATATCTCAATGTGTCGGCAGATTATTATGTGCTGAACAGGGATGGATTATTGTTGGATGTGCCGGTTCCGCAGCAGTCAGGATACAGCACATCGTTACAGAATATTGGAAAGCTGAGAAATAATGGACTGGAAATACAGGTGTCCTTAAAACCTCTTCATATAGGCGAAAGCTTTGAGTATTCAAATAATCTGAGCTTTTCAATGAATAAAAATAAAGTACTGGCCCTGGCTGGTGGACAAACTCAGATTGTAGCAGGAGCCAATAATTTTGCCATTACCAAAGTAGGTGAGTCCATTGCTGAAATGTACGGCTATAATATTTTGGGAGTGTATAAATCCCAGACTGAAATTGATAACTCGCCTCATATTTCCGGAACTATGGTAGGAGATTACATCATGGAAGATCTGAATAAAGATGGGAAGATTGATACGAACGACAAAAAAAGCTTTGGTTCCGGAATTCCCAAATATGTCTTAGGATTAACCAATTCTTTCAGGTATGAAAATTTTGAACTGAATTTTACTTTATACAGTGAATTGGGCCGGAAAATATATAACGGGGATATGGTGAGTATTTCAGAATCCGGAGAAGGATTTGGAGTTCCATCACAGTATTATTTTGATAACAGATATAATCCTGTAACCAATCCCAATGGGATCTACGCTATGCCGAATATGAACTTTTCCAATAACAGAAAGGAAGCGAGAACATCCAATATTTTCTTTAAAAACGGAGATTATGTGCGGCTGCGCTCAGTAAAGCTGGCTTATAATCTTCCGGACCAGCTGGTATCCAAGTTGAAAGTGAAGTCTATACAGCTGTATTTTGTGGGTAATAACCTTTTAACATTTACATCCTACCGGGGACAGAATCTGGATGCCAATTCGGACAGCATCCTTACCCAGGGCTATGACAGCGGATATTATCCGATTGCAAAAGTCTATTCTTTTGGGATGAATATGAAATTTTAATCCCTATTTCAATGAATAAATTTAAAAAAATGAAAAGAATATATATACCGTTATTAGGGTTGTTTTTATTGCAGTCCTGCTCTTCAGATCTGTTGAATACATCTCCGGAAAGCACAAAAGTAACCGCTAATTTTTATAAAGATGAAGCGCAGCTTGAACAGGGAGTGAATGCAGTATATGCATCGCTGCAATACAACGGTCAGTATCAGCTGGCTATGCCGGCTATTGGGGAAATACCATCCGATAATACGTTTGATGAGGTTCCTGCCAATGATAGTTTTACATACGGAGAGTTTGATTTTTTCACCATTCAGCCTAATAATTCCCTGCTCGGAAGTACCTGGAAAGATCATTATGTTGGAATACAGCAAGCTAATATTGTCTTAAACAGGATAGGAGGGATAGCTATGGATCAGACCCTGAAAAATACCAGAACCGGAGAAATGAAATTTCTAAGAGCCTTAATGTATTTCAATTTGGTAAGAATTTTCGGCGATGTTCCTCTGGTCACCAAAGAAACGACAGATGTAAATGAATATTTTGGGCAGGGAAGAACTCCGGTAGAAACCGTCTATGATTTTATTGAAACCGAACTTAAAGCATCCATTGATCTGTTACCTGCTACTGCTTCTCAAAAGGGAAGGGTAACCCAAGGAGCGGCACTTGGGGTATTGGGGAAAGTACTGATGACGAGAAATAGATATTCGGAAGCTCTGCCTTATTTACAAAAGATAGAGCCATTGGGATACAGTCTGCTTACGGATGTGACCAAAATATTTGATCCCTTCAATAAAAACAATGCTGAAATCATTTTTGATGTTCAGTTTACTTCAGGTTTAAACGGAAATACGGAGGGAAGCCAGGCGTATCAGATGTTCAGTCCTTCAGGTTTTATATCGGGAGCAAAGGGACATAATCTGCCAACAAAAGAAGTGTATGCTGTTTTTTCGTCGGGAGACTTGAGGAGGAATGCTTTTGTAGGACTGACTCCGAGTGGAGTGCCATACAGCAAAAAATTAGTTAAAACATCCGATGCTATCGTTGATGGCGGAAGTAATACGGTTGTACTTCGTCTGGCAGATGTCTTTCTTTTAATGGCGGAATGCTATGCAAAAACAAATAATTTCACCAGTTCCAATCTCTATTTAAATAAGATTAAAACCAGAGCGGGATTAACCCCTGTAAACTTGTCCGGGGAACAACCGTTGCTGGATGAGATTGCGCTGGAAAGAAGAAAAGAGCTGGTAGGAGAAGGTCATCGGTGGTTTGATCTTGTTCGGACCGGAAAAGCTATTTCTATAATGACCGCTCATTTTCAGAATACTCCCGGATATAATACGGCGGTAATTAAAAGCTATAATCTTCTGATGCCCGTTCCTCAGAGTCAGATTAATACAGATCCGGCCATTAAACAAAATCCGGGATATTAATTTCAAATACAATAAAAAATGAATCATTATACATTACAAAATATAAAAAAAACAAGCTTTTTGCTGGGGTTGTTGATCGCTCAAATGGCTCTTTCACAGACCAATTATTTCAAACAGAGAATTCCGGAAAATAAAATCCTGGTCGTTGCCCATAGAGGAGACTGGAGGAATTACCCTGAAAACTCAGTAAAAGCCATAGAAGGAGCTATGAAATTGGGTGTTGATATTGTAGAAATAGATCTGCAGAAAACAAAAGACGGCCAACTGATTGTAATGCACGATAAAAAATTAGATCGTACAACGACTGGGAAAGGAGAAGTTTCAGAAGCTTCGCTTGCTGAGATAAAGCCTTTATTTCTTAAAAACGGCGCAGGGATGCCTACAAGAGAAAAAGTGCCTACGCTCGAAGAAGTATTGAATTTCGTTAAAGGTAAAAGAATCATGCTGAATCTGGATAAAGGCTGGGACTTTATCGAACAGGTAAGGCTACTTACTGAAAAAACGGGAACCACAGAACAGATTATTCTGAAGGGAAATAAAAAAGCCTCGGAATTAAAAAAAGAAGTTGGACAAAAACTGGATCATATCATCTATATGCCTATGGTTTGGCCGGAAGATTACAGTATTTATAAAAGAGATGAGGTGATTAATCCTACAGAATATATCCGGGATTTTTCTAAAATGTTCAGTCCTGTAGCGTATGAAGTGATTATTAAAGATGATAGCCCGAAAGCTGATGAATTATTAAAACTGATCCGCAATGCCCATGCGATGATCTGGATCAATGCCTTATGGCCGGAATTATGTGCGGGGCATGATGATGATGAAGCGATGGATAATCCTGATGAAAACTGGGGCTGGATAATCAGAAAAGGGGCTAATATTATTCAAACCGACAGACCAGAGGAGCTGATCCGGTATTTGAAATCAAAAAACTTGAAGTATGAAAACTAAGAAATTCATTTATGCACTGTTATTCGTCTCAGGAATGGTTCTGGGGCAAAATCATATTTCTCTTTCAAAATTTCCTCATGATAAAATAATGGTGATTGCCCACCGGGCAGATTGGAGAGAGGCTCCGGAAAACTCTGTCATGGCTGTGAAAAAGGCGATTGAAAAAGGCGTTAATATGGTGGAAATAGATTTGGCTCTTACCAAAGATAGTGTACTCGTTTTGATGCATGATAATACCATAGACAGGACGACTACAGGAAAAGGAAAGCCTTCCGATTATACGTTGGAAGAAATTAAAAAATTTTATCTGAAAGATGGACTGGGCGTTCCTACACAAATGAGGATTCCTACTCTTGACGAAATATTGGATACAACACAAGGGGAAATATTCATCAATCTCGATAAGGCGTTTGATTATTTTGATCTTGTTTATCCTGTTTTAAAGAAAAGAAATCTTTTTGATGAAGTTCTTTTTAAAGGTACTGCAACTTACGAAGAATTCAATAGAAAATATAGAGCTATTAAAAATGACATCCATTATATGCCTATTGTTCGGTTGGCCAATCATGAAGGTTGGGCCAAAATAAATGACTACATGAACCATTACAAAGTCTATGGTTTTGAATTGACTTTAGGTTCAGATGAAAGTCACATGATCAATTTTAAAGAGATTCAGAAAAGCGGAGCCCGGGTTTGGGTGAATTCTCTATGGCCACAACAAAGTGCAGGACATCACGATGATCTCGTGCTTGAAAACCCGGATGCTTACGAATGGTTTGTAAAAAATAATATCAACAGTATTCAAACCGACCGCCCCAAAGAACTGATTGATTTTCTGAAAAGGAAAAAGTTGTATTCTCCGGTAAAATAAACCGTGATCTCTGAAGGAACGAAGCTATTGTGTTGGATTTAAAAACTATTTATGGATCATGAAATTCAGTAGGTTTGTTTAAATCTCCTGTCAAAATGTTCGGAATTACACTTTGCAGTCACAAATCACCCTATGAGTAGGGCGATTTTTATTTTAGTGAAACTTATTTTAATGTTATTGAATTAATCTTTGTGTTGAGAAAAAAGTTGAATACATAAAAAATAATAACAGTAAAGTTTATAGTCTATATCCTATATATAATAAAGAAAAGCACTATTAAGTAATAGTGCTTTTCTTGTTATTTTGAATGATGTGTAAGATAAATATACCTTGTATAATCAGAGGTGTACAAATCTTTAGCTTTTTGGATATACTGTAGCAATAAATTGCTTATCTGTAGCTGATAAAACTGTGTTATTACCAACACTAAATCCGTTTGTAGTCAAATTTGAACTGATGCTATAGTGCATAATTGACAATTTATCATAAGCACTATATTGTGTCTGAGTGGTTGAATATTTTGCAAACAGATTATTATCTACCTGAGCTTGGGTCCAATAATTGGGAGCACCTGCATAATAGGCATATACCTTAGGTTTATCCCACGGGATAGCAGCTAAAGGATGTTGGTGTTCATGAATCATGCCAAGTGCATGTCCAAATTCATGAATGGTTGTTCTGCTGAACTCCGTATCAGTTGTTGAATCATTAAACCAACCAAAGTTCATCGTTTCCTGATTAGAGGCTATACTAAGTGCGTCTTTTCCTATATATGAATAAGATCCTGCACCAGAGATAAAGGAAACACGAATCTGTGCGTTACCGCTGGTGACAAACTGAAAGGTGATGTTGGCATATTGGGACCATTGTTGCGCATATTGCATTACTTTGTTGCGCACTTTAGTAGTACCTCCGGTAAGCTTTACGGTGATCACACTTCCATTTGGCCATTTTTTACTGGAAACAACCGCTCCCTTTGAGGCGGTTCCTGGAATATAACCTTCTCCGGGAAGATAAACATCTTTACACATTTGTGTATTTGCAAAATCTGCCGACGTACCTGCATTTAATGCAGTTTGTGCTTCCGGGCTTTTTTCCTCTATACTGTCGTTGGTAGTATTACATGATACCATTGCCATCGAAATAAATGATCCAAGCAAAATTTTCTTGTGTAATTTCATAATTTTCAGTGTTTTGAGTTAATTGTTCTTTTTTAGATTGCTAAAAAGATAAAATATATTTGTTTGTGATATGGTTTTTGTTAAATTAATGTATTAATGTCAATTTTGATGACGATCAAATGTAGAATAAAAATATATTCACACCCTGTATTTTTTTTATAAATTTAAGTTTTAACCCATACTACTTATATACTACACTTGCCTTAATCGCCTTCTACTACAAGTGTATTTATTGGTTTGAAAAAACTAAAGCATGATGTGATTTTTAAGAAAAACATTATTGGAAAAACTTAAATAATATCTCTGGAGGGAGAATTGAGTGGCAAAAAATAGTTTGACAGATCTTACGTTATAATTTCCTGAACAAAATTGATTGTATAAAAAATTTTTTTGGGTGCCAAAATTCAGACAAATTGACCCAAGAAAATATCAAATTTGTTCTTTTAATTTTTTTTTAAGCTTTATTTAAGCTTCGTTTAATTTTTTTTGTTAAATAAGTAAATTGATTAAATCGTTTTTAATAAATGGTAAATTTTATTCATTATTAAATTATAATTTCTCTTATGAATTGTGAATAATTAAGTTTTCAAACTTGTGTGAATCTTAATAAAAGTTTTCAGAAAATAAAAAAAATGAAGTGTTGTTTTTATAGTGTTTTAGGTCGTTTACGTGGTTTTTTAGGTAAGATATGTCTACTTTTTTTAACATTTTTTTTAGAATTTTCAAAAATTTGTTAAATTTTTAAAATACTAAAAACATATATGATTCAGTTTAAAGTATATAGTTATTTTTTTATTTTTTTATGAACAAAAATTGATCTATGGTATTGAATATGTAAATAATAATTTGTTACATTTGCTTTGAAAAAAAAAGACACCAAATGTTGAATTAAATAAAGTTTTAATGCTTTTTAGTTCTATTTTTTTAATATGGGGAATGTTTTCAGGATCAAAGAGTTAAGGTATTTACCTAGATGGCTGGTTTTTTTTATTGATATTTCGATTTTTTCTTTTTCAATTTTAATTTCATATCTGTTCTTAAAAAACCTTCAGGTAAAGATTAATTTTATTGAATATTTCAATGAAAAGATTTTTGTGATTATTGGGATCAATATTTTCTTTATGTTTTTGTTCAAAACATATGCGGGAATTATAAGATACTCAACTTTTTTTGACTTCTTTAAAATTGTATGGGCTTCAGGTAGTACTCTTATCGTTCTGCTTGGGTTAAATTTTATATCAGAACTTATACTGGGGAAACCAGTGTACCTGTATCCTGTTCTTTTTTTGTTTTTCTTTATTTCTACTTTTCTGATGTTCTTTTTTAGAATGGTAACCAAGCAGCTTTTTAGAATGTTTAGGGATTCCAAGAAAGATCCATCTAAAATAAGAATTGCTGTTATAGGTGTAGAAGGTGAATCTGTATCATTAGCGAACGCTATTATTCATAATCCGGGTCATGCGTATCAGTTAGCGGGATTTCTTAGTGCCAGACCAGACTCTAAAAAAGCAATGTTGCTTGGACACAAGATTTATAATAAGCAGAGCCTTCTTAGAAATGATCATTGGGTAAGCCAGTTTGATGCGATTTTAATCAATGAAACAATGCCCAGACCTAAGATGGAAGATTGGACGGCTTTAGCATTAGATAAAGGATTGAAAATATTAAAGGCTCCAAGTGTCAACCACACGAAAGAGGAAGGTATTATTGGGGGAATTCGTCCTCTTCAGATTGAAGATTTATTAGACCGTGCACCGATAAAAATAGAAAGTGAAGAGGTGAAAAGCCGTCATTATAATAAAAGTATTCTGGTTACCGGTGGAGCAGGGTCTATTGGAAGTGAAATTGTAAGACAGGTTGCTCAGCTGGATTCATCACTTATTGTTGTTGTGGATCAGGCAGAATCACCTTTGCATGAACTGAAACTTGAATTGTTGGAAAGGTTTCCCAATCAAAAATTCAAGTTTGTGCTGGCGGATATTTCCAACCTTTACAGACTGGAAAAGCTATTTGAAGATTACCGATTTTCAATAGTTTATCACGCTGCAGCATACAAGCATGTTCCTTTGATAGAAGATAATCCACATGAAGCTATTTTTGTAAATATTGGAGGAACTAAAAACTTAGCGTTGTTATCCAGACAATATAATGTTGATCGTTTTGTGATGGTATCTACAGATAAGGCTGTGAACCCTACCAATGTAATGGGGGCTTCTAAAAGAGCTGCTGAGCTTTTTGTGCAGTCTTTACAAGATTCTTCGGATAATACAACCAAATTTATTACCACACGTTTTGGAAATGTACTGGGTTCTAATGGTTCTGTCATCCCGCATTTCAGAAAGCAAATTGAAAAGGGAGGCCCGGTTACCATTACCCATCCGGATATTATCCGCTATTTTATGACCATTCCTGAGGCTTGTGAATTGGTGCTTCAGGCAGGAACAATGGGGAATGGAGGAGAAATTTATGTTTTTGATATGGGGAAACCTATTAAAATTCTGGATCTGGCAAAAAGGATGATCAAATTGTCAGGATATACTCCGGATGTTGATATTAAAATTGATTTTATTGGTTTAAGACCCGGTGAAAAGCTATATGAAGAGCTCTTAACGGATAACTCTACTACTATTCCTACCCATCATGAGAAAATTATGATATCAAAAGATCCGGTGATGGAGTTTGAAGACATAGAAATTTTATGTAAACAGATTATGAGGTCGGCTATAAAAAAAGATGGGTTACAGGTTGTCAGGATTTTGAAGATCATTGTGCCGGAATTTATAAGTAACAATTCAGAATTTGAAATTTTAGATAAAACACCGGAATATGAAGTCTATCAGTAACATAGTGTAAAAAATATATAAATAACAAAAAAATAAGTAATTATTTTTGCTAAATTATCTTAATCGGAACGAAAATTGCATCGAGAAGAATTAATCTAAAAACAACATAATACATTAAAAATTTTCACAAAAAAGTGAGACTAATAATCATGTATTAAAATACGTATCACGCTCCAATTATAGTATAAACATAGATTCTAAATAAAATTGAGCGTTAACACCAATAGACTAAAAAAATATATGAAGAGAACTATTATTACGTATCTGGTACTGTTGTCGGTTACTTTGTTATCATGTAAGCCGAAACAAAATATGGTATACATGTCAAGGCATAATATGGAAGAAGAAGTTACCAAAGCAAAATTCCAGGGATTACACATCCAGGAAGGAGATGTTCTTCTGATTCTTGTAGCTGCACTTGATGAAACAGCTGTAAAACCCTTCAACCTTAATACGATAAATAAAGTAGGTAGTGAAGGAAATACCGGAATCAATCAATATGTACAGCCTAGTGAATATCTGGTAAATGAGGAAGGATATATATCTTTTCCGGTATTAGGCAATGTATATACTAAAGGAATGACTCAGATACAGCTAAAACAGGAGCTGGAATCACGCCTGAAGAGATATCTTACAGATCCAATGGTATCTATTACTCTGAAAAATTTTAATGTAAGCGTTTTGGGGGAAGTGAAAAATCCCGGACAGAAAGAAAGTGTTTCACAAAAGATTAATGTCTTTCAGGCATTGGGTCTTGCGGGAGATATGACCGATTATGGAGATCGTACGAATGTGAAGCTTATCCGTACCGGAGATGATGGAGTAGACCAGATCGTGAACGTTGATCTTAGCAGATCTGATATTGTAAATTCACCGTACTACTATATGAAGCAAAACGACATATTATATGTACAGCCGGATAAAAACAAACAGGTTCAGGCCAATACTAACCCGAACAGAGCTCTTACCTTCCAGATTATTGGTGCATTATTAACGGCAGGTACGCTTATTATTGCTTTAACACGATAGATATGCAGCAGATGGAATTTCAGCCAAAAGAAGAAAAATTTAATATTAAAAAGACTATTTCTAAATACCTTTACAAATGGCCGTGGTTTATTGCCTCTGTTTTGTTATTTGTAATAGGTGCTTATATTTACCTTAGATATAGTGTACCTCAATATCAGTCGAAAACGACTCTTAAATTTGATAAAAAACAAAATGACCTTTCCTCAGCTTTGTCTGATCTTAATAATCTCGGAATTGGTCTGGGAAATGCAGATGAACTGAAAAGTGAAGCTGCAGTAGTGAATTCACGACCGATACTCGTGCAGGTAGTTGAAAATCTTAATCTCAATGTTGAATATTTCAATGCCGGAGAATTTAAAGATTCGCAGCTGTTTACCAAAGCTCCTATAACTGCAAAAATATTAACTTATACTAAAGAAAAGTTTGTGTCCTCCGCTTATACCTTAACTGATATAAAGGGAGACCAGTTTACACTTCATGACCAAAAGAAAAAAGAAATTGTGGGGAAATTCAATATTCCTGTACAATTGGATTTTGGAACAGCAATATTTCAAAGAAATTCTTCTGCAGCCATTAAGTCAGAATACAAAATTATTTTTTGGAATCCTATTGAAAAAGTAAAAAAACTTGAAAAAACAGTACAGGTAAGTTTACCGGAAGAAAAGGCCATGCTGATGGAAATCAGCCTAATCGGATCTCTTCCTGAAAAGTCAGAGGCTATTCTTAATGAAGTGACGAAACAGTATAATCTGGACGGTCAGAGAGATAAAAACCTGCAGGCTCAGAATACTCAGGAGTTTATTGACAAAAGACTTGAGGTTATTACGAAGGATCTTTCGGGAGTAGAAAATCAGAAAGAAGATTTCCAAAACCGTAATAATATTGTTGATATACAGGCTCAGGCCGAATTGGCACTTCAAAACACAAGTGATAATACTAAAGCTCTTCTTCTTCAGCAGACACAGCTTGATCTTCTGAATTCTCTTACAGCAGAGGCTTCGAAAGGTAACAGTCAGCTTATGCCATCCAATTTAGGATTAAGCCCTTCATTGGAGCAATCGATTGCTCAGTATAATTCTCTTCTTATCAGCAGAAATAAAACTCTTAAACAGGCAACCAATGAAAACCCTGCGGTAATAGAAATGAACAGGGAGATTGCAGCTTTAAAAGATATAATCCGGGACAATATTCGTGAGCAGAAAGTAAGTGTACAGGCGGGGATTTCCCAACTACAGAATCAGATTACGACAAGCAAGACTGCGATAGAAAAGGTTCCGGGCCAATCTAAAATTTATAGAGGGATAGAGCGTCAGCAGAATCTTAAAGAACAGTTGTTTTTATTTCTTCTGCAAAAAAGAGAAGAAAATGCAATCAATCTATCAGTGAATGTACCGAAAGCTAAAATTGTGAATCCCGCATTTACTGAGGAAATTCCGGTTTTTCCTAAGAAAAATATTATCCTGTTAGGGGCATTTTTTCTGGGATTATTAATTCCTTTTGCCATTTTCTATTTACTGTTTATTTTGGATGATAAGATTTATTCAAGAGATGACATTAAAGAACGTTCCGGACTAGGGGTATTGGTTGATATACCTTCACTTAAAGATAGCGAAAACCACTTGGTGCAGAAGAACGACTTTACAGAGTTGGCAGAAGCCTTCAGGGTACTTGTTTCCAATCTTAAATTTGTTTTACCGGTAAAAGACTCAGCCAAAATAATTATGGTAACCTCTTCGGTAAAAGGGGAAGGAAAAACACTGGTGTCTGTAAATCTTGCTCTTACGCTAGCCAACAAAAACGGAAGAGGTCTTCTGATTGGTTCGGATATCCGTAACCCTCAGATCCAGCGTTATGACAGCGAACCTACTAAAAGAAAAGGTCTTACAGAGTATCTGTATGATGATTCAGTGAATGTAGATGAGCTTATCCACACATCCACAACCAATCCTTTCTGTGATGTCATATACGCAGGAGCTATTCCTCCGAATCCACAGGAGCTGCTTTCCAATGGAAGATACCAAAAACTTATTGAGCAGATGGCTTCTCAGTATGCATATATAGTTATAGATTCTGCACCACTTATGTTGGTTTCAGATACCCTTAGTATTGCGGATACAGCCGATGCCACACTTTATGTAGTGAGATCTGCAGTATCCAAAAATATCCTGATAGATTTTGCTAATGATCTGGTAAGAGACTCAAAATTGACTAATGTTTCTTTTGTAGTGAATGATGTTTCTAAACGTGCAGGAGGATATGGATATAATTATAGTTATGGGTATGGCTACAGCCAGACCAAGGATAAAAAAAGTTGGTTCAAAAAAATTTTTAAATCATAAAAATGTATAAAATTTTAATTACAGGGGGAGCTGGTTTTATTGGTTCTAACTTGACAGAGTATTTTTTAAATAAAGGATATGATGTGGTCTGCTTGGATAATTTTGCAACAGGACACCGTCATAATGTTGAGCCTTTTCTTAAAAACCCAAACTATAAGCTCATTGAAGGAGATATACGTGATTTGGAAGTTTGCCGGAAGGCAGTAGAAAATGTAGACTATATATTACACCAGGCAGCATTAGGTTCTGTGCCAAGATCAATTAAAGATCCTATTACAAGTAACGATGTTAATGTTTCAGGTTTTTTAAATATGCTGGTTGCAGCGCGTGATGCCAATGTGAAACGTTTTGTATATGCTGCTTCATCATCCACATATGGTGATTCTGCATCATTACCCAAAGTGGAAGATGTAATCGGAAGACCATTATCACCATACGCCATTACTAAATATGTAAATGAATTGTATGCTGATGTATTTGGAAAAACTTATGGAATGCAGTGTATCGGGTTAAGGTATTTCAATGTATTTGGAAGAAGACAAGACCCGAACGGAGCTTATGCCGCAGTGATTCCATTATTTGTAAAACAGCTGATCAACCACGAATCCCCTACAATTAATGGTACAGGAGATTATTCACGTGATTTTACTTATATCGATAATGTGATTCAGATGAATGAACGGGCGATGCTTACAGAAAATCCGGAAGCAGTGAATACGGTTTATAATACAGCCGTAGGAGACCGCACCACATTGAATGATTTAATTGGATACCTTAAAAAATATCTAAGTGAATTCGATGAGAAAATTGCTGAAGTGGAAGTGAACTATGGTCCGAACCGTGTAGGAGATATCCCACACTCATTAGCATCAGTTGAAAAAGCAGAAAAACTATTAGGATACCAGCCTACCCATACAATAGATAAGGGATTAAAAGAAGCTATTAGCTGGTATTGGGAAAATTTAAAATAAACAACTTTAAATCGAGTCTTTGTGGAAAAACAATATAAAATTGCCGTTATCGGATTAGGATACGTAGGTTTACCTTTAGCACGCTTATTTGCAACCCAATATCCGGTTGTAGGTTTCGATATCAATCAGAAAAGGATTGAGGAATTAAATACAGGGGTAGACAGTACTTTAGAAGTAGAAAATGAAGTATTAAAAGCTATATTAAAAAAAGAAAACCCTTTTGATCAGACTGCTGGAACAGGATTGTACTGTTCTGCTGACATTAAGGATATTCAGGATGCCAACATCTATATTGTGACGGTACCAACACCGGTAGATAAACATAATCGTCCTGACCTTACACCGCTATATAAGTCTTCAGAAACTGTAGCAAAGGTATTGTCGAAAGGAGATATTGTAATCTATGAATCTACTGTTTATCCAGGTGCTACTGAAGAAGAATGTATTCCTGTTCTTGAAAAGGTTTCAGGACTGAAGTTTAATCAGGATTTCTTTGCAGGATATTCTCCTGAGCGTATTAATCCGGGAGATAAAGAGCATACTGTAGAGAAAATATTAAAAGTTACTTCAGGTTCAACACCGGAAATAGGAAAGGTCGTAGATTCTTTATATAAATCTGTGATCGTTGCAGGTACCCATCTGGCTCCTACCATTAAGATTGCCGAAGCTGCCAAAGTGATTGAAAACTCACAGAGAGATATTAATATCGCGTTTGTGAATGAACTGGCAAAAATTTTCAACCTTTTAGAGATTGATACTCACGCAGTATTAGAAGCAGCAGGTACCAAATGGAACTTTTTACCTTTCAAACCGGGATTAGTAGGTGGTCACTGCATTGGAGTTGATCCTTATTACCTGGCACAGAAAGCACAGGAAAATGGATATCACCCTGAAATTATACTGGCAGGACGTCGTCTTAATGATTCTATGGGGCAGTATGTAGCTTCTCAGTTGGTAAAAACCATGATCAAAAAGAAGCTTAATATTAATGGTGCCAGAATTTTAAACCTGGGAATTACATTTAAAGAAAACTGTCCGGATGTACGTAATACCAAGGCGGTAGATGTTATTCAAGGGCTTGAAGATTATGCTTTACAGGTAACAACTTACGACCCATGGGCTAGCCCTGCTGAAGTGGAGCACGAATATGGTTTAAGCATTGTAAACGAAATTCCACAGGAAAAATACGATGGAATTATTCTTACTGTAGCACATGAGCAGTTCAAAGGCCTGAATTTGAAAAATTACTTAAAAGAGGACGGGGTGATCTTTGATGTGAAAGGAATCCTGGAGGAATGTGATTCAAGACTATAGAATACTAAGTACAAAACTGTAGCTAGTCTGCAGTTTTTGTAAAGGACGGTTTACCACTGTCATTAAAAAAATAACATTATTGAATGCCTTTGGCATTTTAGGAAAACCCGTTTTGATAATAGAACAATTGTAAATGAAACTATGAAGTTGAATTTAGGAAAAATAAAAATAATATGTTGGTAGCTTCCATAAAATCTAAATTATCCAAATCAGACTTCCTGAAGAAGTTGGTTTTCGGTACTTTTTGGATGACCTTCGGATCATTGATGTCACGGGGATTATTTTCCTTGGCTTCCATTGTATTGGCCAGGATTTTAACCGTTTCAGAATATGGTGAGTTTGGAATGATAAAATCAACAATAGATAATTTTCTCATTTTTGCTTCCTTAGGAATAGGCTTAACGGCTACTAAATATATTTCTGAGCTTAAAGATGAAGATAAAAGTGAAGCATCTTCCATGCTGGGGGCATCTTTATCATTGGTTGTAGCATTGAGTAGTATTGTCGCATTGATCATTGTATTGCTCTCTGGATTTATAGCAACTCATTTTCTGAACAACCAGCATTTGCAGGTTCCTTTGATGATTGGTGGTTTTACATTGATTTTTATTTCTCTAAACGGAACACAAATGGGAGCCTTATTAGGCTTTCAGGCTTATAAGAAAAATTCCACGGCTAATATACTTCAGGGACTGTTCCTGTTTCTGGGCTTAGTTATTGGAGGGTATTTTGGAGGAGTTACGGGAGCTTTACTGGGCAACCTGATCGGGATCTTTCTGGTATCTGCAGTATTACAGAAACTATTGGGGGATGAGAGCAAGAATCAGCAGGTCACAGTGAGTTTCAAAAACTGGAAGAAAAGTGTTAAGAAAATATACAAATTTGCTATACCTGCTTCTCTCAGTACAATTATTGTGGCACCTACGATTTGGTTTCTAAATACCCTGCTGGTTAACCAGCCCAATGGATATAAAGAACTAGGGTTGTATAGTGCTGTAATTATTTTCTCTACAGCCATTCAGATGTTCAACGGGGCGATAAGCAATGTCTTGCTGCCCATGTTTTTATCAAAATCGGAATCAAAGACTCCTAAAAAAGAGTTTTTTAATTATTTCGGATCATGGATTATTTCGATTATAATCTCTATTCCGTTCATCTTATTTCCAGAGATCGCTTCGGCTATTTTGGGTAAAAAATTTGATATCCATCAGATTGTCCCGATTTTGGGAATGTCTATTATCACCACACTTATTATTACAAACAGAGCGGGTGTTTCAAGAGACCTTATCATTAAGAATAAAATGTGGCTTAGTGTATTCAGTATGGGTCAGTGGGCTGTTACAAACCTTATTATTTTCTATTTCCTGAGACAATATGGGGCAATGGGCTTTGCTTTTTCCTATATGATTTCTTACATCATTAATTATATCATTTTTGTACCCTTTTTTATCTACAAAAAATTATCTCCACCGGTCATATTCTACAGCAAATGGAATATACTTTTATGGCTATTGCTGTTAGGCCTGGTATTTATAAATGTTCAGTTGTATAGTTTATTACTGATCAGAGTAATTGTTTCTGTCTTATTAGTAGTATCCATCTTATTCTCAATTTTTAAACTTTATAAAGAATGTTTGCAAAAATTATAAAATTATACTGGCGGTTAACCTGTGCCAAAACGGTAAAGGGAATAAAGGAAAGAGGGGAGAATGCTGTTGTTTCTTATCCTATTATCATCACAAAACCGGAGAAACTGCACTTGGGAAACAATGTGTATATCGGTCCTGATGCATGGATATCAACCTATGGTAAGGTGACTATAATGGATGGTACCATCATAGGGCCAAGATTAAAGATCTATACAGGGAATCATAACTATGATAGTGATACGCTACTACCCTATGATGAAGTTACAATTGCAAAGAATGTTGTCATAAAAGAAAATGTGTGGATTGGTGGCGATGTTACAATTTTACCGGGAATCACGATAGAAGAAGGAGCCATTATTGGAGCCTCTACAGTCGTTACAAAAGATGTTCCGAAGGGTGCAATCGTAGGAGGTAACCCGGGAAAGATTTTGAAGTATAGAGATTTGGAAAAATACGATATGCTGAAAAAGCAGGATAAGATTTATCTGAGAGAAAAAATGAAAACGAATTTAAAGATGGTGGTCAAGAATTATGAAAGCAATATTTAGTGGATATTACGGAGCAAAAAATTCAGGAGATGATGCTTTTGTAGAAGTTTCAGCGTGGGGAAGCAGGAAATACTGGCAATCTACAGAACAGTTGTTTTTTGCAGGAGAGCTGCCACAGATTTCAACGCCGGCGGAGCATTATTTTGCCCACAAGAATTACTTAAGCTTCGGCAAAGCAGTAAAAGATATTGTGTTAAGTGATGTTTTTGTTTCAGCTGGAGGATCAACCTTTCATTCGGCATTGAAAAAAACAGATCTGAGAACCTATGCAAAATTGAAAAAAAGCTTGGGATGTAAAGGAAAAACAGGTGCTATAGGAATCTCTTTAGGTCCATTTGTAAATAAAGGGGCAGAAGAGAATACTAAAGAATATTTAAAGACTCTGGATTTCCTGGCATTAAGAGATGATAAATCATATGAGCAGGCGCTGAGTTATAATTTACCTTATCAGCCTGTAAGAGCTTTTGATTTAGCAGCACTTCTTCCTGAGATTTATAATTTCGACCAGCATACCAGGGAAATTTCCGAAGACTTACCTATTGTGGGAATAAGTGTTTGTAATTACGAATCATACATTAATGGAGATATTAGTAAAGAATTAACGAGAAATGAATTTATATTAAATTTAATTCAACAATTAAGGAAACATAACAATATTATGTTCCGCTTTTTCGTTTTTAATGGAAACTCTGTAATGGGTGACGAAAAGCTCACCCAGGAAATGATTGGGAATCTTAATAAAGATGGAAAACTGAAATATGAGATCGTTCCTTATCAGCCAAAAGTTCAGGACACTTTTGATCGAATCGCTGAGTGCAGCGTAGTTATTTCAACAAGGCTACATGCAAGTATTTTTGCGTGCTATAGTAATACACCTTTCTTTTTATTGGAATATCATCGCAAGTGTACCGATTTCTTGAATGATGTAGGGCAGGCGCAAAACTATAGGCTATTGGATGGAAATGTGGATGCAGAATTGATTGTTACCGAAATTGAGAATATTATATTTAAAAAACAGATCCTTGTACCGGGTAATATTAAAGAAACAATACAAAGAGCCCGTTTAAATTTTACGGCAACTTATTAACATGATTACTGTAATAATACCATTATATAACAAGGAGAAAAGTATTCTGGATACGGTGTATTCAGTTTTGAATCAGACCTATAAGGATTTTGAACTGCTTATCATCAACGATGGCTCAAAAGATAACAGCTTGAAGGTGGTGCAAAGCATATCAGATCCCAGAGTAGCGATCATAGACAAACCTAATGGAGGGGTTTCATCTGCAAGGAATGCAGGGATATTGAATGCTAAGAATGAATATTTGGCCTTTTTGGACGGAGATGATATATGGCATCCCGAGCATCTGAAGATTTTGTCGGCTTCTCTTTCTCAGCTGGATAACGAGACGGTAGGAGGTGTTGGAACTTCTTTTTACAAATCAAATGTTAAAGAATTTGATGAGTCAAAATTTAAAGAGGAAAAGCCTGAAATAATAAAAGATTATTTTGATTTTATGTCTTCCCCTGTTTCTCGTTTTAACTCATCAACATTATTAGTTAAAAAGACGAAAGTTCTGAAGACAGGTCTGTTTGATGAAAATCTTAGCTATGGTGAGGATGTTGAATTTTGGTATAGACTGTTTTCTGATTATGCATTGATCTATAACAAAACTATTACAACGATCTACTTTGTAGGGGCAGAAAACAGGAGTGCACACTATGTGATGCCATTGAATAAAAGATTTCATCTGTTTGATTATAAAAATAAAACAGCCTCAGAAAAGAAATACCTGGATAAGTTGGTAGCCTTAATTCTGGTTGATTATTTCAGTCAAAAGGCGTATAAACAGGTTTTATTTATTGCCAAAATGTATTTTGGAAGATTATTTGGCGCATTTGGTTATCTATTTAATATAATAAAAAAGAAAATGAAATGAAGAAGCTTTTAATAGTATCGCTGATTTTTACATGTACCTTATTTATTTTTGGACAGACTAAATATCTGGACTTAACAACGGTTTTGCCTAAAGGATATGTGACAAATGCAACTGTAGATTACACACTGGTTCTACAGAAAGCGATCAATGACAACGGAGACGTCTTATTTCCTGACTTTCCCGTACTGATTAATGATAATGGGCTTAAATTAAAAAGTAACTGTACCTATAAATTTCAGGCCAATTCTAAACTTATTCTGAAAACATCAGTAAAACCCGGATATAGCCTGTTGGATTGTAACAGCAAGGAAAATATTACCATCCTTAATCCTGTATTGGTGGGAGATAAAAAAACACATGTGGGTACAAAAGGAGAATGGGGCTTCGGAATCAGCATACGCGGTTCTAAAAATATAAGGGTAGAGAATGCTAAAATTTATGATTGCTTCGGTGATGGGATCTACATTGGACAGCTGAATAATAAAATTTCAGATCAAATTGTGATTTTAAATTCATTGGTATCAAACAGCAGAAGAAATGGTCTCTCTATAACATCAGGAACCAATATTAAAATCTCCAACAGTAAGTTTCTGAATTCCTCAGGTAAAGGGCCTTCCAGTGGAATAGATATAGAACCCAATAGCTCTCAGGATGAGCTGAAAGGAATTGTTCTGGAAAATGTTTTTACAGGAGGTAATGAAAACTGGGGATTGCTGCTTAACCTTGTTAATCTCAGAAAAGATAACTCCCTGAATAAGGATATTTCAATAACTATTAATAATTTTTCGGATAGTAAATCAAAATACGGAATGTCTTTCTGGTTAAACAGAAAAAACAATTATTCGAAAAATATCAGCGGAAATATTGTTCTGAATAATATCAGTCTTTATAATAATACCGCGGAGCCTATCAAATATTATGATACAAATGACAATACCATTAACCTATCTGTCAATAATCTATCGGTAGACTCTAAAAGCTATGATAAACTGGAAAGTAGTGTTCAAAGTTATAAGAAAGACAATAGAATACAATTTAAACAACTGAAATCTAAGTAATTAATGCAGATTTATAAAAAACAAATACATTTTAATGCTCTAAGCGTATTGATGGTTGTCACGGCATTCCTGCTTTTCGTGTTTCCCAATTCGTTTAGACCTGTTAAGCTTGTTTTGTTGCTGTTGATTTTTCTGGTAGGACTAACGAAGGCGCAGACTATTGAAAGAGCGGTTATTTTCTCGGTAGTCTTAAGTATCATTGTCACGATTATTTATCTGATGGTCGGTATTCATCAATCTTTGAATCCTTCGGAAGCACTTAGCCAGGTCTTAATTGTATATATTTTTACCCCTATTTTATGGGTGGTTATCCTAAATTATTGCTTTGAAAAATTTAAGGTAGAAACCATAGTAAAGTACCTCAATATCTATATGGTACTGGGAGCGGTTTCTGTATTTCTGGCAATTTGGCTATTTATGAATGGGAAGAGAAAGATTCTTGAACTGATTATTGAGGATCCCAACATGACATTTACCAAAAAAGGGATTGTTGAAATGAAGCTTTTCGTGTACGGATCTCTTATATTTTTCATTCCTGCTTTTTTACAATTAGAAAAAGTATTTAAAAAGAAGTCCATTTATTTTGTTATCATCCTTACGGTCGTAATCGCTGCCATAGTATCCGGAAGATCGGCATTGCTACTGAGTGTGTTTGTAGGACTGTTTTTTTATGTGATTACCAATTCTTCCGTAAAGCTGGTTAAGTATTTTATTATCGGTTTACTGCTTACAGTTGTGCTGATTTTTATCCTGAACAATTACGGAGTGAATGTATTTAATGTCCTGGAAGGATTTTATGTCAAAATTTTTGAAGGCGGAGATAAGGCCAGGTCAGAACAGACTATAGCACTGATAAAAGGAGTCAATAATAATATTTTTGGGGCAGGTCACGGCGTAGGAGTAGATTACATAAGGAGTAAAAAATTTCCATGGCGTTACGAAAATGTACCGGTAGCTATTATATATCGGGTGAGCATATTTGGATTTTTAATTTATTCTATTCCTTTTTTATACTCAGTATATAAATATGTATCCATAAAAATAAGAAATCCATACGATCACTACATGTTAGCGGGTATTGTTTCTATGTTGATAGCAACTTTTACAAACCCTTATCTGGAGTCTTTCGAGTTTAATATATTTTATGTTTTACCCTTCATTTATTTTGTAAAAAGAGATATAGATTTTCAATGAAAAAAATACTGTTTTTTACTAAATATTCCCCTATGGGAGCGAGCAGCAGACTGAGAAGTTTTCAATTTTTCCCCTCTTTGGAGGAAAAGAAATACGTTGTGCATCATTCTTCACTGTTGGGAAATAAATATTTAGGAGCACTGTACAGAAATGAAAAAACCAAATCTATGTATCTGATTCTTGGATATCTAAAGCGGTTGTATACTCTTTTGTCTGTGAAGAAATATGACATAGTTGTTATAGAAAAAGAATTGTTTCCCTATTTACCTGCATGGGCTGAAATAAGATTAAAAAAAGCAGGGGTTGATTATTTTGTAGATTATGATGATGCTATATTTCATAATTACGACCTGAGTGGTAACCGATTTATAAAAAAGCATTTGTCTGATAAAATAGATCTGGTAATGAAGAACAGTAAATGTGTATTTGCCGGTAATTCTTACCTGGCAAAGAGAGCAGAAATGGCAAAAGCACCCAGAATAATGATACTACCTACTGTTATTGATGCTAAGAAATATTATAAGATCAATAATAAAGATGATCAATATTTTACACTGGGATGGATAGGTTCTCCATCTACTTATAAATATATTGAGGAGCTATTTCCGGTGTTTTATGAGTTGAAAAAAGAGTTTCCCAATTTTAGGGTTAATATCATTGGAGCGAAACAAACGGAAGAAACAAAAGATTTTATACACTTTATTCCGTGGACAGAAGAATCTGAAGTAGAGGAGATTAATAAATTTGATTTAGGCATTATGCCTCTTCATGAGACTCCTTGGGAACTGGGTAAATGTTCATATAAACTGATCCAATATATGGGATGTAGTATTGCCGTGCTGGCTTCTCCGGTAGGTATGAATACCGATATTGTTATTCCGGGGTATAATGGAGAACTGGTGAAAGATAAGGACTGGTATTCCGGTATTAAAAAATACATAGAACATAAAGATAAAACAATCACTCAGGGAAAGAAAGGAAGAGTACTGATTGAGTCCAAATATAACAGGGAACATAATATAAACAAAATACTGACTGAATTTGAAAACTAAACTGATACGCATAACAACGGTACCGATTTCTTTAAAGGTTTTATTGAAAGGACAACATCGATTTATGTCAGAATATTTTGACGTAAAAGGAGTTTCGTCGTCCGGAAAGGAACTGGATGAAGTGAAAAATGATGAAGGAATTGAAGTCATAGCAATTGATATGTCCCGTCAGATCACTCCTATTAAGGATATGAAGTCTTTATGGAGTACTTATAAGCTTTTAAAAAAGGAAAAACCAAACATTGTTCACACCCATACACCTAAAGCAGGTATAGTAGGGATGTTGGCAGCAAAATTGGCGGGAGTTCCCCACCGTCTACATACTGTGGCTGGTTTGCCCCTAATGGAAGCAACAGGTACGAAACGTAAAGTACTGGACTTTGTAGAAAGACTGACTTATTCCTCTGCAACAATGGTTTATCCCAATTCAAAAGGATTATATGAATTTATCTTACAAAATAATTATACAGATCAAGACAAATTAAAAGTAATAGGGAATGGTTCTTCGAACGGAATTGATACCACATTCTTTTCGCCCGAACAAATTAGTGATACGCAGAAAGAGCTTTTAAAAAAGGAATTAAATATAGAGGATACAGATTTTGTATTTGTATTTGTAGGACGTTTGGTAGGAGACAAGGGAATAAACGAACTGATCACTGCTTTTTCTCAGATAAGTAAAGATGCAGAACCACCACACCGCTCTAAATTATTATTGGTGGGTCCACTGGAGCAGGAGCTCGATCCACTGCATCCGGATACTTTAAAAGAAATTGAAAATAATCAGGATATCATATCTGTAGGTTTTCAGAAGGATGTTCGGCCTTATTTTGCGATCGCTGATGTATTGACATTTCCAAGTTATCGTGAGGGGTTTCCTAATGTAGTGATGCAGGCAGGAGCAATGGAATTGCCAAGTATTGTTTCTAACATCAATGGATGTAACGAAATTATTATTGAAGACCAGAATGGAGTCATAGTTCCTGTGAAAAATGATGGCCAACTGAAGGAGGCAATGGAGAAAATGATATCGGACAAAGATTATTACCAGCACTTAAAAAAGAATGCACGGTCCATGATTCAGTCCCGCTACGAACAATCAGTGGTTTGGAATGCACTATTAAATGAATATAAAACTCTAATTGAAAAAAAATAATATCATGTATCAATTTTTTTTAAAAAGGGCTATAGATTTTCTGATTGCATTGATAGGACTTATTTTGCTGGCTCCTGTTTTTATTATTGTTATGGTCTTACTGTATTTCGCAAACCAGGGTAAACCCTTTTTTGTACAAACAAGACCAGGTCTGAATGAAAAGATGTTCAACATCATTAAGTTTAAGACAATGAATGACAAAAAAGATGAAAAAGGTAATTATCTGCCTGATTCGGAACGTTTAACACCCGTGGGAAGTTTTATACGCCAGACTTCCTTAGATGAGCTTCCACAGCTGATCAATGTATTAAAAGGAGACATGGCATTGATAGGTCCAAGACCTTTGTTGCCACAATATTTGTCTTTGTATAATGAATCTCAGAAGCGCAGACATAATATCCGTCCAGGGATTACAGGATGGGCACAGGTGAATGGGAGGAATGCCATTTCCTGGACCAAAAAATTTGAATTAGACATTTGGTATATCGATCATTTGTCATTTGCAACAGATTGCAAAGTGGTTATCCTTACCTTAAAAAAAGTACTAAAAAAAGAAGGGATAAATCAGGTAGGACAAGCAACAATAGAAGCCTTTAATGGCAGTAATTAATTTTAAAAAGTAGATAGTATGTATTTATATGGAGCAAGTGGTCATGGCAAAGTAGTGGCTGAGGTCGCTGAAGAATGTGGTTATAATATAAAAGCTTACATTGATGAAAATCTGTCTAAGCATAAAATACTAAATTACCCTGTTATTCATGAGATTCCGCCTTTTGATATAGATGTATTTATTTCTATAGGCAATAATAAACTGCGGAAGAAAATAGTCAGTCAAAATGAACAGTTCAATTACGCTACACTCCTTCACCCAAAAGCGATAATCTCTAAAAGATTACAAATAGGGGAAGGAACTATTGTAATGCCCGGTGTTACTATAAATGCGGCAGCTGATATTGGAAAACACTGTATTATCAATACCAATGCTTCCGTTGATCACGACTGTATTATCGAAGATTTTGTTCACATTTCACCTAATGCGGCACTTGCAGGAAATGTAATAGTAGGGGAAGGAACCCATATAGGAACAGGTGCTAGTGTCATACAAGGAATAAAAATTGGGGAATGGTGTACCATTGGAGCCGGCGCTGTTATTATTAACGATGTCCCAGCCGGATCTACAGTGGTAGGCAACCCCGGTAAAATTATAAAAAGTAGAAGTTTAAAAATCCAGAACAGTAAAAATATGAAATCAAAAATATGGTTATCATCTCCCCATATGGGTGGAAACGAATTAAAATACGTCAAGGAAGCATTTGATTCAAACTGGGTAGCCCCCTTAGGACCAAATGTTGATGGTTTTGAACAAGATTTGGAAATATTCTTGAGTGAAGATGTGAAAATAGCTGCACTTTCTGCAGGAACAGCTGCCCTACATTTGGCATTGATAGAATGTAATGTTAGCCATGGAGATGAAGTGATATGTCAGTCTATGACATTTTCTGCCTCTGCCAATCCAATTGTCTACCTGGGAGCAAATCCCGTTTTTATAGATTCTGAAAAAGATACCTGGAACATGTGTCCCGTAGCTTTACAGGAAGCCATAGAAGATAGGATGGCAAAAGGTAAAAAACCTAAGGCTATTATTGTCGTTAATCTGTACGGGATGCCGGCAAAAATGGATGAAATATTATCAATAGCTAATAAGTACGATATTCCTTTAATTGAAGACGGTGCCGAATCATTAGGCTCCAAATATAAAGGGAAAGCTTGTGGTACTTTTGGACGCTTTGGTATTCTCTCATTTAATGGTAACAAAATTATTACAACTTCCGGAGGAGGTGCCTTAGTATGTCACACTGATGAAGATAAGGAAAAAACAGTCTTTCTTTCCACACAGGCCAGAGATAATGCCCCACATTATCAGCACTCTGAAATTGGATATAATTACAGAATGAGTAATATTAGTGCAGGAGTTGGAAGAGGGCAAATGGAAGTGTTAGATGACAGGATAGAAGGCCGTAGAAAAATGCATGATTTTTATTGCGAAATTTGTAAAAATATAGAAGGAGTAAAAGTGTTTTCAGAACCGAATTCCGATTTTTATAGCAATCACTGGTTATCTGTTATTACCATTGACGAAACAAAGACATCAAAGAGCTATGAAGACCTGCGTCTTGCATTTCTGAGCGAAAATATAGAGTCCCGTCCTATCTGGAAACCAATGCATTTACAGCCTATATTTGAAGATGCACCTTACTATGGTGGAAAAGTAGCAGAGGATCTGTTCGGAAAGAGTTTATGTTTGCCATCAGGATCTAATTTATCAGAAGATGATAAAAAGAGAATTGCAAAAGTAATGGTAGAAGTTTTTTCAAATAAAAAAGAATATTCAGTATTATCATAATTCAATCAGCAAGTAGTGCTGTTATTTCACCAAATACAATTAAAATACAAAACAACACCAATAGTTTTTTGGTGTTGTTTTTTATAATAGGGAAATTCAATTAAAATAAACCTTGGTACATTCTAATAAAGAATTCTACGTCCGTCAAGCTTTATAATTTCCTCATTGACCATTTTTTTTACGATTCTTATTACTGTTTCCACCCGCAGACCGGTCAGATCGGCAATCTGCTGGCGGGTAAGCTCCACCGGAAAGCAATGTTGGCAGTCTCCATCATAATAACTCTTCAGATACTCCATTAAGCCCTGTAAGCGGTGAATAGGATTTTGAGAAGCCATATTCCGAACCATTAAGCTGTTATAATATAATCTTTGTGACAGGCACGCATTCATTTCTAAAGAAAGATCAGGATGTTTTTGTAACATGTCTATGAAATTAGGCTTTGGCATTCTAATAATCTCTACGGCTTCTAAGCTTACCGCATTGGTAGGATAGAGCCGGTCTATAAAAAGAAGCGGATCTCCAAAACTTTGATTTTTACCCAGAATATTCTGAATAAATTCCTTTCCATCATCATTAAATGTATTCAGTTTTACCTTGCCGCTTATCACCTGGAAATAATACAATGAATGTTCTCCTTCTCTGAAAATAAACTCTTTTGCTTTATATCTTATACTTTCACCACCAAATGAACGAAGAATATTTTCATCAATATTCATACAACTAATCGTTTTTTTCATAACCCTAATTTATTAATCTTATTCTATATTTTATAGTGTAAGTGAGAAAAGCTTTCGAAAAACGAAAGCCTGTATAATTTTCAAAAGGATGAAGTTAGTGTGTTTCTGATAGATATGCAACCTGATTTTCCGGCAGAAATTTATATGGAGTTATGATCAACACCATACGAAATAAAGACACAAGCTATCCTCCTTCTTTATAATTTCAGGATTAGCATATAAATGAGTACTGCTCGTAGAGTAGTATAAGAATAGGGTAGTGTATGAGCGGCACGAGCGAGAAGCCCGCGCCAGAGATGCGAAATTTAATTAAGCTGATAATTAGATATCACTAAGCTCAAAATAAAATGTACATAATCCTGTTCAACATCTTTTCTGTTGATCAGTTTATTTTTATATTCGTAAGAGCTCAGCTTTCCTATCAATTCCTGATAAGCTTCAAACTGATCACCTTTAATTTTTATTCTTACGTTACCATCTCTTCTTTTAATCAGATCATCATCTAACGTTCTCACTTTAAATAAAGCTTCACATAACGTTGGACGGGATTGCATAGATCCAATATATCTTTCTACAATATTAACTTTGAACGAATCAAATATGATCGTGTTAAAAACAATTTTAGAGTTAGGCTTCTGCGTATTAAGCTCAAGCTTATAATTCATTAATTTAAATTTTGGTAAATATAAGGTTAATTATGCCAAAAACCAGTACCAATTTAATAGATCGTTCCCATTATAATGATTGAATTTTATTAATTCTATAAAAAAGAGAACATTAAAAAATGGAGTTTTTGTTCACGATGCGTGGATATTTTATACTACATTTAGCATAGAATAAGCTGATTTTAAGTAGTATCCTGAGAAGAATAATTAGAGATATTACATCATAATCCTATAAAATTATCAGCTTATAAATGAGTGATAAGTAAAAAAGCAGCAGATTTTTTCTATTCTTTATTTTTTTCCTGATAGGCATTTACGTAAATTTATTCTCTGTAAACAGAAAATATACTAATATCAATACAATGGAGAGATATAATTATGGAATGGTTGGCCTTGGAGTAATGGGTCGTAATCTTCTTTATAATATTGCAGATAATGGTTTTTCAATCGCAGGATTCGATCTTGATGAAGTGAAAATAAAAGAATTACAAGAAGGGGCTTCTTCACAAATGAAGGTAAAGGGTACAGGAACTCTGGAAGATTTTGTAGCTGCACTGGAAACACCCCGAAAGATTATTCTTATGGTTCCTGCGGGTAAGCCCGTAGATGCAGTCTTGGAAAATATTACCCCCCTTTTAAGCAAGGGAGATATTGTTATTGATGCAGGGAATTCATATTTTAAAGATACCAATAGACGTGTTGAAGATTTAGCTTCAAAAAATCTGCACTTCATGGGAATGGGAGTTTCAGGTGGAGAAAAGGGAGCCAGAACAGGTCCCAGCATTATGCCGGGAGGAGATTTGGAAGCATTTACCCTTCTTCAGCCGATGCTTGAAGCCATTGCCGCAAAAGTAGATAATGAAGCCTGTACCGCATATATGGGAAAAGGTTCTGCCGGAAACTATGTGAAAATGGTACACAATGGAATTGAATATGCCATTATGCAGCTTATCAGCGAAGCATATGATCTTCTAAAAAGAGGAGCGGGATTAAATAACGATCAGCTCTACGAAGTTTTCAAAGAATGGAATAACGGAGAAATGAATTCTTTTTTGATCGAAATCACAAGAGATATTTTTCAGCAGAAAGATTCATTAACCGACAGTTTTCTTGTAGATCAGATTTTAGATAAAGCCGGAGCCAAAGGAACCGGAAAATGGACTTCTGAGCAAGCTATGGAAATTGGTGTTTCTATCCCGACAATTGATATTGCAGTAACATCCCGAATTTTATCAGCATATAAAGAAGAGCGAATTCTGGCTTCCCAATTGTATTCTGAAAAAGAAATTACAAGTCCGGAAGATATTAAGCTATTCATTCAGGAAGTGGGAGATGCTCTTTTTCTGGCCACATTAATCAGCTATGCACAAGGTTTGGCTTTACTGGTGAAAGCGTCAGAAGAGTATAGCTTCCAGATTCCGCTGAAGGATGTTGTGAAAATATGGAGAGGAGGCTGTATTATCCGTTCTGTATTGCTGGAAAAATTCTATGCCGCATACACCAAAGATCCTAACCTTTCTAATATTTTACTGGACCCTAATATTGCTGTTCTGGTTAAATCAAAAATTAAAGCATTAAGAAAAATAGCAGGATATGCTGCCGAAAATGGAATTTCAAGCTTAGGAATTCAAACGGCTTTAGGATATTTCGATGCCTATACTACAGAGTCTCTACCGGTAAATCTTATCCAGGCCCAACGTGACTACTTTGGGGCACACACCTATCAGCGAATTGACAGAGAAGGTGTTTTTCATACGGTATGGAATAGTGTAAACAATTAAAATTCGGAAAAAATGAATGAAAATAAAATCTTGCAGCCAACTACAATCATTATTTTTGGTGCTACAGGAGATCTTGCTAAAAGAAAACTTTTTCCGGCGTTTTATAATTTATATATCGACGGCAGAATGCCCAAAGGCTTTAATATTATTGCACTAGGAAGGGCCGATAATACCGACGAATATTTTAGAAGTTATATCAAAGAAAATCTGGAAAAATTCTCCAGAAAAAAAATCACTTCCGAAGATTGGGCAGGTTTTCAGGCTCATATTACCTACTTTCAGCACCAGCTGGATCAGGAAAGCTCATATCAGGATCTCCACCAGAAATTAAAAGATTTTGATACCGTTTACGGAATGAGAGCCAACAGGCTGTTTTACTTATCCATTGGTCCTAATTTCATTGCTACGATTTCCAATCATATCAAAAATACATCTTTAGCTTCTGATGCTAAAAAAGACCGTATTATTATTGAAAAACCCTTTGGGCATGATAAACAATCTGCGATTGAGCTCAACAGCCTTCTGTCGCAAACATTCGAGGAAGAGCAGATTTACCGTATCGACCATTATCTGGGGAAAGAAACCGTACAGAATATATTGGCATTCAGATTTGGGAATTCTATTTTTGAACCTTTATGGAATTATAAATACATAGAATCAGTACAGATTACAGTAGCTGAAGAAGTAGGGGTGGAAACAAGAGGCGCTTTCTACGAACAGACCGGAGCGCTGAAGGATATGATTCAGAATCACTTATTGCAGATTCTTTGTATGGTTGCTATGGAACCGCCGGCTTCTATACAGTCAGGTGAGATTAGAGACCGGAAAGTAGATGTGTTGAAATCTATTCGTAGAATTTCACCGGATCAGGTAGACCATTATGCAGTAAGAGGTCAGTATGCAAAAAGTACGATCAACGGAGTGGAAGCAAAAGGCTATCGCCAGGAAGATGGAATTGCTGCGGATTCTAATACAGAGACTTTTGCAGCGATAAAATT
This sequence comes from Chryseobacterium sp. YR221, assembly GCF_900176315.1. Lineage (NCBI taxonomy): Bacteria > Pseudomonadati > Bacteroidota > Flavobacteriia > Flavobacteriales > Weeksellaceae > Chryseobacterium > Chryseobacterium sp. YR221. The sequence continues at coordinate 79,599 of NZ_FWXM01000008.1, read as the reverse complement.
CTATCTGGACAACGAAAGATGGCAAGATGTTCCTTTTTATGTTCGTACCGGAAAAAAAATGAAAGAGAAACATTCTTATATTACCATTCAGTTTAAGCCTCTTCCTCATTCTACTTTTTCAGGAAGTCCTCATCTTTTATCAGCCAACAGACTTATTATTAATATTCAGCCGATGATGGATATCAGACTGCAATTTATGACCAAAAAGCCAGGACTATCGCTGGTTTTACAGCCGGTAGAAATGATCTTTGATAATTTTGTATGTCAGGAAGATAATCCGGAAGCTTATGAAACCTTATTATTGGATGCCCTTTTGGGGGATCTTACCCTATTTATGCGTTCCGATCAGGTGGAAGAAGCCTGGGATGTTGTCAAAACAATTCAGGAAGCCTGGGAAAATAATAAAGACTCATCTTTTCCAAACTATAGTGCAGGAAGCTGGGGACCGGAAGAGAGTTTTGCTTTGGTAGAAAGACAGGGCCACAGCTGGGTATAATACAATCAATTTAAACAGACGAAAATGAATATTACAGTATTTAATGATTTAGAAAAACTGTACAGAAAGGCGGCAGATACATTTGTTGATCTTTCAAAAGAAGCTATCCGTAAAAATAACCGTTTTACAGTAGCTTTAAGCGGAGGTTCTTCTCCCAAAGCGATTTTTAAATTGCTGGCAACAGAGGAATATGCAGAAAAAATTGAATGGAATAAACTATATTTTTTTTGGGTTGATGAGCGATGGGTTCCTCTGGAAGATGAGAAAAGTAATGCACGTATGACATTTGAGGAACTGCTTAATCAGGTTCCTGTGACTAAAGACCATATTTTCCCTATGTATCAGGAAGGAATACTTCCGGAAGATTATGCCAAAGAATATGAGCAACAGATTAAGAGTGTTCTTGGTAAGGAAGGTATTTTTGATTTTATCCTTTTAGGGATGGGAGATGATGGCCATACCGCCTCTTTATTTCCAGGTGAAGAAGTTCTGGATGAAAATGAAAAATGGGTTTCTGCTTATTATCTGAAACCTCAGGAAATGTTTAGGATCACATTGACTGCACCGTTGATCAATAAAGCTGAAAATATACTGGTTGTAGCCTTCGGAGAATCCAAAAAACATGCATTGAATGAAGTATTACAGGGAGAATATAATCCCAAATTATACCCACTACAGCTTATTCATAAAAAAGAAGGCTTTCAGTTTTTCACTGATGAAAAAGCAAAAGGATAGTCTATTATAGATAGATCTTAGATTCAGGTTTAGAGAAGGAAAGCTTACTGCCCCTGACACCATAAAACAGTACCATTGGATTTCTAATGGTACTGTTTTTATTTCTTAGCAGTGTGATTGAGTATTTGTCATCCGAATATAAAACGGACAATGTACTGCCTATAAAAATAAGAAACGTCAACATATGTAGAGTTTTTTGATGCTCTTCATCGATACATTTGTTTTCAATAATTCAAAACAAAAAATATTATGAAACGTATACTATTTAATCTATCTGCTCTTTGCATAGGGTTTCTGGCTTTTTCACAAAACACGAATAATCTTAAGCCAATCAGATCCAATACTATGAATACTATTACTCACAAAAATCCAAAAACTCTTTTTGACCCGACACCGTTTGCATTTTCTCATTCTACAACTCATGAAGGGGAGGGGAAATATGTATTTATATCCGGACAAAGCGGAGGAGAAGGCTTGAAACACAATCTTTCAAAAGATTTCAGAACCCAGGTAAGATTTGCTCTGAAAAACCTGGAAACGGTACTTGCAGATTATGGACTGCAAACCAGGGATGTTCTTAAAATTACCATACTCATTGTAAATCATAATCAGGAAAAGCTTAAAATATGGACAGAAGAAATGCATAATGCATGGAAAAGCGATGAATTTCCGGCAAGTACTTTAATTCCGGTTCCTACACTGGCACTGGATGATATGCAGATAGAAGTGGAAGCTATTGCCTTTATGAAAAACTAAAACCAGTTGAACCCACTTTTAGACTATAAAAAAGACTTTCAGAATAACTGAAAGCCTTTTTATTTATTTGAAATGAAAAATTAATCTTCCATAGCCTCACCGGACTTTCTGTAGATGAAGTTCCCATAAATATGTCTTCTTGCAAAACGGCTTGGTGAATCCGAATTAACCATTTTGATATAGGTATTTCTTGGAACACCAATATATTCATACATTTTTCCGTTCAAATGCTGAACTTTTAAAATCTGTTTTTCAAGATAGAAATCCTGAATATTTGATTTTGTTGTTGTTTCCGTATATTCTTCCTTATATTTTTCCTGTGTTTCAGGATTAATACTTACCAAAAAGTGGTAAGCCTCAATCACAGATTTGCTCTTTTCTTCTGCTTCCAGTTTTCCAGCTTCATCATTAATAAACTTATCAGGATGAGAATCTTTCATCGTATTCCTGTAAATAGTCTTTAATTCTTTTAAAGTAACAGTTTTGTCAACTCCAAGAAGCTTTCTGTGCTCACCAATTCTTTTCATATTTTGAATCCTTATTTTCGGGGTGCAAAATTAAGAAAATTAATTCAAAAAAACGTAAGTTATTCATTATTAATTTATTTCGAGCCGGAAAAAAGAGTTGTTAATTCCATAGTATCTCACTATCAAGATGCTATAAAACAAAACAGCATCATTAGTTTTCTAATGGTGCTGTACACAGTTCACATTTTTACCTTGGTAAAATGGTGTTCGAAATAATCTGCTTAATCATATTTGTGTTCCATCATCATTTGCATTACTTCGTAAAAACAATCTTAGTCTGAAGGAATAAATCGGGAAAACCTTGTAACGTGAGGATCATTCAGTGTTTATCTGCCTTTTTCTACAGCTTTTAGGATGACTGCTGTGGCAAAAGGTGATACTGACTGACCCTTCACGAAAGTTTGGAATATCTTTTTACAACTTCAATTAAGTGTTTTTTAATATATAAAATGGTATTAGTTTGTACAAATATACACAATAAGACACTACGAAGTGTCTAAAATGATAAAAATTTTTCATAAACTTGTATATTGAATGTTTATCATGGAGAGAAAATCAGCAGCAGGCAGTATCCGAAACAAGGAACGCAGTAAAAAGAAATTTTTGGATGCGGTTGGAAAAATTCTGAAAACAAAAGGATATGCAGCCTTAAAAATCAATGATATTGCTGCTACAGCGGGAGTAGACAAGAAGATGATCTATACCTATTTTGGAGGAATGGATGGACTGATGGATGAATATATACGTTCGCAGGATTACTGGAGTAATGTAACAACCGAACAGACATTGCCTGATTTATCAGACGGAGGAAAGTTACTTACGGAGCATTTGTTACTCACACAATTTGATTATGTATTCAGCAACAAAGAGTTTCAAAAATTATTACTGTGGCGTTTATCAGAACCCAGAAAGTCATTAGCAAAACTGACCGAAAGACAGGAAGAAAGCGGAGAAAATCTGTTTACACTTATTGGAGACCCCTATTTCAAAGAACATTCTCAAGATTTTCGTGCTATTATGGCTATTATGGTTTCAGGACTGTATTACTTGAATCTTTATTCTTCCCTGAATGGCAGTATTTTTTGTGGGATAGACGTCAATACCCCTGAAGGGCGTGATAAAATCAAAAAAGCAGTCTCTTTTCTGGTAGAGCAAACCTATGAAAAACTGTAATATTCAATCCTTATTATTACAAAAAACGTCCCATAAAATAAAAAATGCTGCCCTTTGAGAGCAGCATTTTTATAATTCCTATTCAACAACAATACTTTCAATGCCTTTTTGCAGAGCTGTTTCCTGAATAACAGGAACGGATAAACCTTCAGCCCGAACCACTGAGATATCGTTCATTCCCATAAAACCAAGTGTTTTTTCGAGATAAGGAATTACAAAATCGTAACCTTGTTTTTCACCTTCGGAATAAATTCCACCACTTGAAAAAGCCAGGTATACTTTCTTGTTTTTGACCAATCCCTCGGGCCCGTTTTCGTCATACCGAAAAGTAACACCTGCTCTGGCAATATGATCAAGCCAGGATTTCAAGGTAGAGGTTATACTGAAATTATACAGAGGAGTTTCAATAACGATGAAATCTGCTTCCTGCAGTTCCGAAATTACAGTGTCAGAAAGTTTAATAAATTCTAATTGCTCAGGAGTACGGTGTTCAGCAGGGGTAAAGAACGCAGTGATTTGCTTCTCTTCCAAATGAGGGAAAAGGGGATTGGTCAAATCACGTTTTTTTAAAATGATTTCGGGATATCTGTTTTTAATTTTTTCTACCACTGCGCTGCCCAATTTTTTGCTTACTGATGATTCTGTTCTGGGACTTGAAATAATATGAAGTACTTGTTTCATTTTTTTTATTTTTTTAAAAATTTGATATTTCAAAATTATTTATATTTACTAAAAAAAAGATAGTAGTTACCAAAAGGTTAGTAATAACTTTTAGGTTAGTAACCCCGAAAAGTAAGTAAAATGGAAGAAGAAAAACCAACGTACTCACAGCCTCAATGTACTACCCATCTATCTGCTACTGAAGATGCTTTATACGTTCTTGGTGGCAGATGGACTATACGTGTAATGATAGCCATCTTGGGGGGACACACCCGGTTTAACGAACTGCAGCGAACGATACATGGAATTTCTGCAAGAGTATTGTCGAGTGAATTGAAAAAACTGGAGGTCAATCATTTGGTAGAGAGGTCGGTTCTTGCTGACCATAAACCTGTTTTAGTGGAATATATTCCCACTGAATACAGCCAGTCATTAAAAGATGTAATTGCTGCTTTAGCAGACTGGGGCGTAAAACATAAAAAGAAAATTACCGCCTGACGGGGCCACTATTCCCTACATTTAATTAATTTAAATAATGACAAGATGATTATATGTGAAGACCTACTATTTTCTCATGGGGCCCGACTGGAAAAATACAATGTGGGGGACTATATTTTTGAGGAAGGAACAGGTGCTAAATATTATTTGCAGATAAAGACAGGCACGGTAAAGCTGAATACTTTTTTGGAAGATGGAAAAGAGTTTGTGCATGGGCTGCCTTTTGATGGACATTGTATTGGAGAAAGTTATTTATTTACCACCCATCATTATGCTGTCAATGCCATTGCCGTTACAAACTGTGAGATCATAAAGATTTCCAAAAATAAGATTGTAAGCATTTTACTGGAAACTCCAACGTTAATGTTGGAATTGAGCAGGTATACAGCAGACAGACTGCATTTCAGGTATATGATCTCGAGCTTTTTGGCTATTTCTGACCCTATGGTCAAGCTTGAGAAGCTTTTTGATCATCTTAAAAATTATTTCGGATTTGAAGAGGCTTATTCTTTTCTGATTCCTTATACCAGGCAGCAGATAGCCACTTTAACAGGTCTAAGGGTAGAAACTGTGATTCGGAATGTCAAAAAAATGCAGGAGCAAAACCTTGTTAAACTCGATAACACCAAGATTTATTATTAATTTTCAAAAAGCTTATTAAAAAGAAAAGTTGAGGTATCCCTTAAAGAAGTATTGCTCCGGCTCTGTAAACTGAACATTATTTCAATATCAAAACAGGTTGATGGGTATTCTGGTAAATTCCTTCGGAAATACTTCTGCTTGCCAAATAATACAGGAAACTATGCCTGCCCGGTAATGCAATGATAAGATCAGTTTCATGGGAAGAGGCAAAATTCAGGATCCCGTTGATAATGTTTTCATCGTATGAATAATGAATGCTGCTTGGAATCTCAGTAAGATGCAGACGGATATACTCTTCCAGTTCTTTCTTCTTGTCAGTACTGGTATCCTCACCTTCATGGGTATTTATATTTAAAAACTGTAAACGGACATCCTGCTTTTGAATAAGAGACTTGTGATGAAATAATCTCTCTAATTTTTTAATGCCTTTGACATCGCAGGGAATAAATATATTCTTAATGGGAGTATAGCTGTAGCTATTGGGAACAATTAAGGTTTTGACAGGGCTTGTTCTTGCAATGCTTATAATATTGTCCGAAACATAGCTGGTGGTAGTAGAAGCAGAGTCATCACTTCCCAGGATAATCAGCTCCACAGAAGGCTGATTATTTAAAATCTCATTGATACTTCTTGTAACAGCCCAGTCACTGAGCACTTTTGAAACTTTTATACCAGGTGCCTTTTCTGTAATCATACTGCTTAGATGATTCAGCAGTGTCTCTGTTCTTTCGAGTAAATTATTGATGTTTTCTTCATTAACGAATGAATGTCCTTCCGCTATATGAAGAAAATCAAATTCAGATTCTCCCGCGGTTTTTAAAAGAATAATATGCTCATATTCGTAATGTTTTGCCCATTCTGCAGCCAGTTTTACTGCATTTTCTGTTGTTGATGTAAAATCAATGGGTACAAGGATTGTTCTCATATTTTATTATTTTAGATCCTGATTATTCAAGGTTGGCCGTCATTTTTCTGACCAAAATAAGGGCTTTGTTGATCTCATCTTTATGAAGATCTCCAGCTGCTTTTTCATAAAGCTCCAGGGCCAATGGGTAGATAGCTTCTATGGTCTGTTGTCCTTTGGACGTAAGAAAAATCTGTTTATTTCTTCGGTCATTCTCATTTTCAATCCGTTCTACTAATTCCCGCTTTACAAGATTGTTGATGAGGTAGGTGATGCTGGACTTGTCCTTGCTCACCTGAGTTCCAATTTCTTGCTGGTTGATACCGTTATTGCGGGAAAGAAGACCCAAAATCTCAATCAGTTCAAAAGAAAGATCAGAATCATATTCATTAATCTTGGACTGAATCTTTTGTCGTAACCGACTTTTCATCTCACTCATAGCCAGCCCTAGTTCTAAGGCCAGTTCTGAAATATGGGTTGATTTTGCAGGCATAATTTTTAATAAATAATTATGATAAGTATAAAAAGAACTTCTCATACTTTCCTAACAAATATACTCAAAATTAGTTTTAATTAAAACTAATTGGTCGCAAAAAAGAGATAATTTTTCTGTTGATTTTTACATCTTAAATAGCTTGTCTGCTAACGGTGAAAAATCAATACATTTGTTTGGGCTGATCTGAAATCCGGAAGAAAAAAATTAGCCGAAAAAGAAAGATGAAAAATAAACTGACGTTGCAGCAACTCCAGCTTTTAACCCTGGAAAGCCAGGGACTGACAAAAAAATCTCCGTTTGGAACGGGAAAAAATGCTGTACTTAGTGCCGTGGAGCATCTTGGATATGTACAGATCGATACCCTCTCCATTATCGAACGGGCCCACCACCATACACTTTGGACGAGAATTCCGGATTTTCAAACAGATTACCTGGAAGAATTGGTAGAGGAACGTAAGATATTTGAATATTGGTTTCATGCAGCTTCTTATCTGCCTATGCAGGATTTCCGTTATGCTTTACCCCAAATGCTTCACGTTAAACAGGATGCCTCTCATTACTATAATGCAGACAAGAATGTAATGCAGGCTGTAATAGATACCATTCGTACAGAAGGTCCTAAAAGAGCCAGAGATTTTGAAACCCAAAGCAGCAAAACGGGTAGCTGGTGGAATTGGAAACCGGCAAAATTAGCCCTTGAGAGACTTTTTATGCAGGGAGATTTAATGATCTGTGGACGCAGCGGTATGCAGAAAATGTATGATCTCACAGAAAGGGTATTACCCAAAAGCATCAGTACAGCAGAACCTGCCCCCATTGAATTTGCTGAGTATTTAATAAAAACCTATCTCAGGGCCTATGGATTTACTACAGTAAAACAAATAACGCATCTGAGAACCGGAAATGTATTAAAAGCGAATGTAAATAAGGCCTTGCAGTCCATGATGGAAGAGGGAACACTCAGCAAAGTAGATGTCGAAGGTTTACCTCCGGTTTTTATACAAAACAATTGGCTTGAAAAAACATTCAATTCTACACCTTCCCATGTCAGGTTGCTGTCTCCGTTTGATAATTCCATTATTCATCGTGACCGTATTAAGCAGATTTTCAATTTTGACTTCCGCCTTGAATGTTATACTCCAAAAGAGAAAAGGCAGTATGGCTATTTCTGTTTGCCTATCTTATTCGGGAATCAATTTATCGGAAGGGTAGACTGTAAAACTCACAGGAAAGATAAAAAATTTGAACTGATCCATTTATTTATTGAAAACACCGATATAAGCACTGAAGTATGGCTGGAACCTTTTATAGAAGAGGTAAAGCGTTTTGCCGCATTTAATGGCTGTGAATCTCTGATACTGACCAAGGTAAGTCCTTCAAAACTGACAGCAGTCATAAAAAGAGCCTTATTTCGAAAAGAATCTAAAGGCGGAGGCATGACATAAAAATGCCTCATCGTAAAATAATGAGGCTTACCATATTTTTCTGTGTAAGAGTATTCTTTATCTGAACGTTATTTTCCCACGATATTTTCCAGAACTATATTTTTAATTGAAGCTTCCTTATAGCTCCAGTACTGGCTGTCATGGGGCATTTGGTTTTCAAGAATAACCAAACTTGTGTCAGTGGAAGGAAAATAAACATTCATGCAGGTGAAACCATCTCCAAGTCCAGTAATTCCGAAATAATTCAGTCCTTTTTCCGTGATAATTCTAACGCTGTAGCCAAATCCCATACTTTCTTTCCCGAAGGCATTATGTTGAGATTTTGTAGAAGGAGTCATCATCATCTTCTGGTATTCAGGAGAGAGTAGCTTGCCTTTATAGAGAGCCCGATCCCATTTTGCAAGATCTTCAACGGTAGACACAATTCCTGCTGCGGATAGCAAGTCCTTATTTAAAAATGAGTTTTCAACCTTTTGAAATTGGTTTTCCTTATTCATAAATCCGGAAACTAACGCCTGATTATGTTGCGGATCATAGCAGAATGTTTTTTCCATTTTCAGTTTTCTGAAAAGCGTATTGGCCAATTCTGAAAAGCTTTTTTTAGTGGTATTCTGAAGAATTTTCCCCAAGAGGTTGTAGGATAAATTTCCATATTTGAATTGTGATCCCGGTTTAAAAGCCAATGGCTTGTCTGTATCAACAATACCATGGGTATGGTTCAGAAGGTGGTGGATGGTTACCGAGTCTGCCCAGGATTGTTTCAGTTCCGGTAAATATTTTTTGATGGGAACCTGAAGGTCAAGATTCCCTTTTTCAGCAGCCTGTAAAACCAACACGGCTGTGATTTGTTTAGAATTAGACATAATCTCAAACTGATCATCAGCTTTCAGGAGAATTTTCTTCTCAAAATCTTTGTATCCATGGGATTTTATAAATTTTGTTTTTTCACCCTGAGATACCAATACGACACCATTGAACTGTATAGGTGCTGATGCCGTCATAATGCTGTCTATTTTTTTGAAATACGTTTCTGTTTTCTGAGCATTCAGATTCAGTGCTCCGGTGATCATGCAGATTGCAGTGATACTGTTTTTTATAAATGTCATCTTTTTTTTCTGAGGTTTATTTTTCTAAATATTCCAGTACTTTCTGGGTCATATATTTCCTTTCTTCAGGCGTTACATCATTATCCATACTGCTGTGATGGATGGTCGTGAATTCTACGACCATTCCATATTTTTCTTTCTCATCTTCTGAAGGTAAAACTCCTTCATCTGCAGGGTAATCATCGGAGCGTAGGGTATAGATCTTGGGTGATTTTGTTCTGGGTAATGCCATTCTGCGGTTGTCGAGGGCAATCACTTTATGAATCAATGCCGGATATTGATGAGCAAATAATGCCGTCATATCACCACCGTTAGAATGCCCTATTACAGCAAGTTGACTGTAGGTAAGATCAGGGAATTCTTTTTTCATTGTATTCAGAACAAAAAGGATATTTTGGACCCCGCGTTCCCAATTGGGTCTCCTTGTCACTTGAAGTTTTCCGTCCATAGCCAGCATTTCATCCGTAGGAAGCTCGTGTTGGATACTAACGACAAAATATCCTTTGGAAGCAAGGAATTCTGTCAGGTAAGAATAGATAAAATAATCACCACCTTTATTTTCACCCCAACCGTGGCTGAAAATCACAGGGATTTTGTTTGCATTCGCCTGATTGGCAGGTTTGTATATGGCAACCGGAATTTTTCTGTGTCTGGATTGATCAAAATACGTTAAAGTATCACGTTTGAAATCTCCGGTTGTATCAGAAGATATATTCTTTTGTACAGAACACTGGATGGAAAAAATACTTAAGAAAATGAATAGGAATAACTTCATTGGAAAATTAGTAATTGTTGAAGGTCTTTTTTAGAGGGTAAGATCGTCATTTTTTGATGCCTTATAGTTCAGGCGGACTAATAGATTGTTAAAATGAAAAGAAATTTTCTCTCCCGCAAAGGGTTTATTCTTTGCTGTAATAGTTATATGTGGCTCTAGCAATGTCCGCAATTAATTTTTCGGTATCAGTTCGTTCTTCAGTTATATTTTTCAGATAAACGGAAAGGATAATATGTTTTCCATTTGGAAGTTTAAAAATTCCAACATCATTCATTGCTGCCCTCAGTTTGTTTTCATTGGTGCTTGAAATGCCTGTTCTGTGGGCTAGCTCGGTATGATCAGGCAAGCCTGCTTTCATCCATGTCAGACCACGGGATGTTTCTGTCATAATTCGATAAAGGTATTGCGATGTATTTTCTTTCAAAACTTTTCCATTATAGAATTTTTCAAGCAAGGCAGTGGTGGCAATAGGAGTTGTAACATTTAAATAGAGATTATCCCAGTTTGACATTTGCTGCTCGTTCACTTTAATGGTAAAATCTTTAATACCTTGCTGATTAATAAACTTTTGAACAGGTTCAGTTCCACCAAGAATTCTTAAAAGAATGTCACAGCCGTTGTTATCACTGTGAGAAACTGTATATTTTAATAGCTGATCAAGAGTCAAATCTATATTTCCATTGGGAAATTCTTCCTGGATAGGGCTCCATGTCCCGGGAAGAAGATCTTCTTTTTTGATAAAGAATTTCTGATTCAGTTTTAGCTTACCTTTATCAACCTGATCTAGCACTGCCAGAGCAATATGAAATTTAAAAACACTCATCATGGGCATCATGCTGTTTCCATTGATGCTTAGAGTATCTTTATCTTCGATATTTTTTATGGAAATGCCTACCGTTGCATTTTTAGAGGCAATAATCTGCTGTATTTCTTTTCGTAAACGTTCAATGGACTGTGCATGTATTTGAATACTGATGACACTTACAGAGATCAGGAAAAGCATTTTTTTCATTTTGTGGAAAATTAGTTTTTTTATTTATTGGCGGAAGTTATCCTAATTGCTGTAAAAACTTTATTCTGGATCTTACGATTTATACCGAAGAATATCTGCTAATTTAATAAAAAAATGGGGTGAAAGCTTTGTTTTAAATAGTAAAAAAACAGAAAATTTAATTTTTTTTAACCTTTTCAAGGGGTAAGTGCTTTTTTAAGAATTCTAAAACAGATTGTTTTGAGATCATCTCAGATTGTATTCTTTTAATATCTGGAAATACTCCGTCCACCTCCACAAAGTCATCATTGATAACAAATTCCAGATATTGGTCAGTACCGTTTTTATGGATACAAAGGACCAGCTCCATCTCATTAAAAAGATTAATATCATAGACACGCTTTACAATAAAATTATAAGCCAGTGTTTCAAATACTTCCTTTTCAGAGAGTATTCTATTCTCTTCCCAATAAATGATATTTACATGCTTTGCAGACTGTATTTCTTTCAGCTGTTTTGAAAGAAATGGTGTTCCAAATATACAATCATGGGAGAAAGGAGTAGCAATCCCCCAGGAAAAATTAGCCTCATCTACAAGAGCAGAGTTCGTTAATTGATAAACCAGCGCATAAAGATCTTCATACTGAGGAATATCTTCAGGGATAATACTATAGTTGGAATCAGGGAAACGTTTATTGAGCTTTTCTATTGCGCTTCTTATTACTTTTTTGAGTACACTGTCCTGACTGACAGAACCCTTTAAATAATTTAAAAAAGGGCTGAAGGAAAATTCGACTAAATTTTCGTGAGAGGTATTATTTTTAGAGGTATTCAAAATCATTTTAGAATGATGGTATTGGGAATATTATTTTCTGGTAATTAAAACATAATGAGTTATCTGTAAGTAAGGTTTACCCTGAAAAGCTATTAGTTTAGATAACCTCTGAATAAGTGGCTATTCAGTAAATTTCTTATGTATATGATCATAAATATCATATTGAGAACGGACAGGGATCCCATTATTGGAAATGGGTTTATTGTCAAGATTTACATTGATTTCGGTAGCTTTGATATTATCATTCATCTGGATGGTGATTAATTCCAGAATTTCATTTTTTAGCTGAGGTGAGTATACAGGGCAGAGTACTTCAATTCTATCATACATGCTGCGGTTCATAATATCCGAAGAACCTATAAAAATTTTATTTTCCCCGTCATTTTCGAAAATAAAAATTCTGCCGTGCTCCAAATAACGGTCTACTATCCGGGTTACTTTTATATTTTCACTTTGTCCCGGTACTCCCGGTACAAGACAGCAGATGCTTCGTACGATAAGTTCAACTTTAACTCCGGCCTGTGAGGCTTCATAAAGTTTGCTTATGATGATAATCTCTTCAAGGTTATTTACTTTGATGGTGATCCCTGAGGGCTTACCTTTCTTATGGTTCCGGATTTCTCTTTCGATCATTTCCAGGATAAGTGACATGAGGTTAAACTGTCCCACAGCCAAATGATTAAATGAAACTTCATCCGGACTTAAAGGTTTCCTTTTCTTCAGTAAAAAATTGAAAAATGTCTCTATTTCGTTGGAAATTTCAGAACTCGCTGTAAACAGAATGTGGTCCGTATAATAACGGGCTGTAGACTCATTGAAATTTCCTGTGGAAACCAGTGCATACTTTTTTTTATCCCTTTTGATCAAAGCTACCTTTGCATGTACTTTGAGTTTTGGAATGCTGGTAATAATATGTACTCCTGCATTTTTCATTTTCCTTAACCATTTCAGATTGTTTTCTTCGTCAAATCTGGCTTTAAGCTCTACAAAGACTGTTACTTTTTTACCCAGTTTGGCTGCGATCATAAGAGCTTCAATGATGACGGAGTTCATTGCTGTCCTATAAATGGTAATATAAATTTCAGTTACTTTTTCATCGGTTGCCGCTTCCATAAAAAAGTCAATAACTTTATCATAAGACTCATAGGGAGTATGAATCATAAAATCTTGTTTATCAATCAATTCAAATACAAATCCTTCACCTGTATGTCTTTCCAATGTTTTCATAGAAGGGTAGGAGGCCTTTTCATCTTCAATTGAAATCAAATTCAAATCTTTTAAATGGTGATAGGCACTACCGGCTACGGCATCTCTAAAAGGGATACTTAGTACCTGCAACAGATTTTGAAGTTTTTTAAGTGGCATATCTTTCTCATACAGAAATCTGGTGGTTTTACCTTTTTCCCTATTTTCAAGATATACCTCCAGGTTTTCCAGGATATCTTCTTCTTTTTCAAAATTGATATTGGCATCCCGGGTGACTTTAAAATTCCATATACTTACCGCCATATTGGGAAAATACATTTCCGGTAGAAATTTCTTTAAAATATCATCAATAAAAACAATATGCCTACGATTGTTGCTGTCCGTTTCATAAAATCTTGAGACTTTATGAGTTGGGATTTTAAGGATATACATATTTTCTTTACCCTCTATGGAAGTGGTAAAAATAGCCTGATATAAAGAATTGCTTTTTATAAGGAAATTATCTTTAAGAGGAAGAGGGTATAATTCTATGGCAGGAGCTATATGACGGGTGAAATATTGTATAATCCTGCCTTCCATAAATACAGGAATTGGCTTATTGTAAATAAGCTCAATATTTTCCTTTTGCAGCTGAGGTAGTATTTTATTATGTAATATTCTTCCAAAAAATTCCTGCTGATTTACAATTTCTTTATGAATGATTTTTCTTAATGATTTTTTCTTTCCTATCAATAATTTGGGTATTCTGACTTTGTAGAACTCGTCCAAATTGGAAGAAAAAATAGAAAGAAAATTAAGCCGTTCCATTAAAGGCACGGTATCATTTTCCGCTTCAGATAGAACTCTTGCATTGAAAGATAGCCAACTCAAGTCTCTATCTGTAAATAAAGGCGCAATAGTTTTCATTTATCCGTTATTTAATCAGATATTTATTATAAAATAATACAATACGGTTACCACAAGATGGATACTCTTAGGTATTTTGTGAAAATGATAACCATAAGGAATATAAATTGTTTAATAATTTTAATCCTATTGTTGGTGTTAAAAGTAGTAATGATGCTGTGAATGAATGGTATAGGATTGGTTTTTATAAATTTTACACTTGTGTTTTTTAGAGATTATATGGAACCTGTTGTACATCTTCAGTAAAATGTGGAAAAAAAAGTATTTAAAATGATGTCTATAAATATAAATTACTGTTGATATATTGAAATGAACTGAACTAAATCATTTTTTATTAAACTTAAAAAGAGAAGATGTACAACGAATATAAAACCGGCATTTCAACCAAAACCATTTGCCGATTGGGTTCCTTAATTTTTTTAATATTTTATCTAAAAACAGAGAATAATTAATAGAGTCTTGTTGCATATTTTTTTGATTTACTATCACAGAGTTTGCTGTACATCTTTTTATAAATTATTATTAAACTGGAAGAAAGATGTACAGCAAGTTATATATTGACCAAATCTGGCAAGATACCTGACTCTGTAATGCCTATCAGGGCTTCAAATATTGAAATATATCAATTTGTCATTATTCTCATCTGGGTTGAGAATATTTTAACAGTTTCAGGAGGTCTTTATATTTCTCTGGAATCTGCTCACTTCTACTTTGTTCTATAGCAGGAAGATTCAACACCTGGAAAATTCGTACTATAACAAGCTTATGATGCTACATAATTATTATTAATGACTATTGTAGATAGAATGTGGATTATCAAGGTTTTTTTCATTTTTTGTATTTGAATTTTTTATAAATAAATATTTATTTGCTGTTTTTTATTTGCTGTTGTTAAATAAGGGGATATTAGTTTTAGAAACTTTCTAAAGCCTTTTTATCATGTTTTAAACAAATTTATAATGGTTCATAAAGCTTTTTATTATCTCAATGTCACTTTTTATTGTTTCATATTCTCTTTTTGATGATTTAAAAAATAGCTTTTGAAAATGATCAGTCTAAGTTATTTTTGAGACCTAATTTGGAACGGTATTGCATAGGAGAAATCCCTACTTGTCTTTTAAAGAATTTACTGAAAGACTGCAGATCTGCAAAAGGAAGGGAACTTGCAATTTCACTAATAGAGAGCTTGTTTTTTTTCAATTGTATTTTGGCAATAGAAACAATAGCGTCATTAATAAAATAACCTGGAGCTTTACCCGTGGTTGTTTTGATAATTTTAATTAAGTGCTTAGGTGATACAAAAAGGGCGTCTGCATAAAATTGAAGGCTTCTTTCCTTGGGACAGTTCTCAAAAACTATTTTCTTAAATTTTTCAGTAAAAACAAGATTTCTTGTTTGATTATGTAAAGCATTTATTTTTAATTCTTTATAAAAAATAATAGCGGATTCAAAAACGTATGAAATAATTAAATTTCTGATTACTTCAATATGTAAGTTGGTATTTACTTTGTCCCGCCTGGAAAGCAAGGAGGTATATAAATCGATAATCTTTTCCAGATCTTCATCATTCAGTTTAATATCATTTTTAAAATGAACCGAAAAGTGATTAAAAGATTCTAAAAAAAAATAATTATTTGAGCTGTTAACCAGAAAATCCTTGGTAAATAAAATTGTTCTCGACCTGAAATCTCTGCTTTGTGATATTTTTTGAAACGTATGGTTGGGTCCCAAAGCAAGAAATGTATTTTTATCAATTCTGATGATTTCATTATTCACTTTAATATCCATCCATCCGCTTATCCCTAGCATCAACGCATAAAAATCCGGTCTGAAAATGTTTTTATTTTTAAGTTCAAAGACAACCTGATCTGGAGAAATATAGTAATCTTCAAAATTCCAATCATAGTCATCAATGTCTTTTACTATATCAGATAATTTATATATGGGAATTTGTTTATCCTGTTCCATGTATGCAGAGATATTCATCATACTTTTTGAACTTGTATACAGGTCTGCTTTAACCGAGGTAATATTGTGCATAAATAATGGGGTATTGTATGAAGAAGTCAATATTTTCGGAAACCTGACGACTATCTCATTTCAATATACCTTAGAAATGATATATTCAAAACTTGTTTTTAGTCAATCCTTGAAAAGTAGTAGTAGGATGTTGTTAAATTTTTTTTCGTTATTGTGTGTTCCTGTTTTTTTTGTTCTTCTGATTTTTGTATTTTATAATCAATAATATCAATTTGTGTAAGTAGGATGAGTACAATGTCAAACCAATACAGTATAGCATTAGTTTTACCTATTAAAAAATTAAATTTTAAATAATGATGTAATGTTGATCTATAAAAATTGAACAACAAAAGAGATTGTAGAATGTACTTATCTCCATTTATAAATTAAGGGGGCGAGATCTTACTATTTTATTTTGATGGTGTAAAAGTAAAGACTATTCTATAATCTGGAGAATAAAAAACCAATAATTAATGGTGTGTAGTACATGTGTAGTAGATTGTTTTTTTCTGATCTATGATGGATTAAATTACAATGAAGATATATTATTTAGTATTTTGTTTCATCTGGTTATTCAATAACAGAAAATTTTGCTGCCAGAATTTATTTTTACTGAAACCATATATCAGGTAAACAAAAGAAGGCATGATGAAAATACTACCTAACAGAAGAGCTGTTCCCAGATAATTTATGGATTTTTCATTACTACCTACTACTATAAAGAATTGATATTTTAACGTTCTTTATTTCTATTTTTCCTTTTCCAACATAATCATAAAGTTCTTTGGAAAATCTCGTTCGGATTTTTCCATTTGCTCCAAAAGAGCCTTTAGCAATTCATTGGGTAAATGGTTTGTATAGGTTGTAAACTTTATCAGTATCTTTTTTTAATTACTACTTTGGTATAAAGTAAATAGCTTTATTTTATCTCTTTATTCTCGGCAGTTTTGTTGTAATACCTATAACTTTCTTGCATAATTTTGCATTGGTTGGAAGAGTAATATAACCTCTTGAACCGTAGTGTCCAATAATGCAAAATCCAGTGTATTAGTCTTAGAACAGTAGGCTGTTATGCTGTAGGCAAATATTTTTCAATTCCTCTTTTTACCAATTTTTCCGGAAGTTTTAAAAAAAAATTTCGGATCATAAGGAAATTCATGCTTAAAGAAAGTTCTTCTTGTGTGTAAGGATTTATAATCGAGTCTTACCTCCTAAATTATACAGCTATTTAAGCTAATGAGCAGCCTGTCATAAAATGAATAGAATGGCTCGGATTCCCAATTTTTGAATATAATGATGAAAATTCTTTCCCGAAATAATTGCAGTCAATCTTTTTGGAAAGTAAAAATTGCTATCAATAAAATCTGACAACATCGGACGAAATAATTTTGCCTGTTTTCTAGGATTGTTTCCCAACATATTTGTACACTTTTAAACAAATGTGACACGAAAAATTTGCAAAAAAAACAAAATTTTATATAATAAAAAGCTGATAAACAAGTGATTATTTTATTTAAGAACGGCTAATGATTGGACGTTAAATTCTTTATAAATTGGTAATACTTCTTTTATCTAAATATCTTTATTATATTGAAAATAATTAATATACGGCTCGAATTTAAGATGTTAGGTGTTGGTATTTATATATAATGTGTTTTTAGTGAGTGTAAAGAGCCGTATTTTATAATATGTATTTTATATCTTAATTATTACTAATAATGCAATACGTTTAGCTAGCAGTACTTATCTCTCCGACAATAACTAAATTTCTTAGCGTATTTCTTTCCTCAGGATGCTCAAAATGTTGATTATTTCAATACTGTTTAACTATACAATGACACTATCTCATTTATATTTTTCTCCAATATTTTTATTTTTAAAGAAAGTTGCTGTTTTCATTGCAAAATCAAATAATCATAGTGTAGGCTTCCTTTGCCTGCCACATATTAGGGCGGATATCATGACAAAGGGATTCTAAATGGAGTTCTATATTATTTTTCCTGGAATATTTATACTTTTATATTTTATAGGTTACAAAATAAAAATACCTGTGATATATTAAATCTAATATCAAATAAATAGATCATATTCACAGGTATTTAAGTGCTATAAAATTTGAAAAGTGAGATTTCATTTACTGATTTTGATATGAATCATTACTTTCAACAGGACAAAGTTATTAATGAATGTATTAGGGTATATTATCTTAAATTCTCTTTTAATAGTTTAAAATTCTCTTTACGATGAATTATTTTTTTTAATCAACGGGATGTTATCTTCCTGCAAATGAACTTGTCAATGCTGTAGTATAAATTGAAAATAGTATGATGGCAATAGTAGAAGAACTGCAAATGTTATTTGTTAACCAAAATAACGATTATGAAATTTTCAATCGGTAATTAACCAATATGGCAATAACGAAGTAAAACACTGCTGTGAGCCACATCTGCCCCCATAAATCTTTTATATCTCCCAGACTTGCCTGGAACTGGCTAAGCGCTAAAAATCCTCTGGCACCAACGGTTGAAGGGAATGCATACGATAATATTTTTACCCATTGAGGGAAAGCAACTACCGGCCATGAAATTCCGGTAAGGAAAACTGCAGGGGTAGATAAAAATGTGACAGACATTGCTGCGTCTTCTCTTCTTTTGAAAATTCCCATGAGTGAAAATCCTAAAAATATAACTGCCAAAAAGAAAGGAATTAAAAATACAATGACATCTCCAAATGCTGCCCTGAAAGGTAATTTGAAAATAGTGAAAGTACCTCCGACGATCACTGAAAACACCAGAATACATAATAATAAGTAAGCCAATGCCCGGCCTAATAGTACCGGAATAATTTTAAGATGGGTAGAATCTGAAATACGATAAGCTTCGAGGTATTTGTTTTGTTCCCGGAAAGTTCCCCCTAAAACCCCAATAGAAGTAAGTAATAATGTCTGCATAACAATCAGAAAAACAACAGGTAGCAGAAATGTTCCATAGCCTCCATAAGGATTAAAAACGGGTTTGGTGATAGCCGTAATCGATCGGCGGGAAATCGTACTGTTTCCATAGTTTAGTCCACTGCGTAAAGATTTACCTATTTCTATTTGAGCATTAAAAGTGCCCATAACAGAGGCTGCGGCACCAGAAATAGCTTTGTTATGTAACATATTTGAGGCGTCGCTATATAATAATATTGATGATTGGCGTCCGAGAGATATTTTTTGTTCAAAGTCTTCAGGGATAACCAGTATTCCAAAGACTTTACCCTCAATAAATTCTTTTTTTGCCTCATTCATATCATTAGAAACCACAGGTACACTTACCTGCTGAGTAGCGTCAAGCATCCTTATATAATTTCTGCTCATACTGCCCTTATCCAGATCTACAACTGCTATGGGCGTTTTTTCAATAATTTCATTACTGTATATTGAACTATTTAAAAAAGCAACAACAAGCGTAATGATAAGAAATGTAGTCCGTAAAGCGGGATCACCAAAAAAATGAATTAATTCTGCCTGAAAGGCTTTGAATATCGTCTTTATGATTCTGAAAAATAAATTATTTGTCATGATATCCTCCTTTTTGTAGTTGATAACTGAATTTTTTTAATGAGAGTAAGCCTATCAAAGCAAAAACTCCGAAGCCTATCAAATAGGGAAGGGATTCAGTAATGGGCATTCCTTTAACGGCGATATTGGTAAGTGCTCTGGAATATGAAGAAAATGGAAAGATAGAATCCATAATCATAATTGCGGTAGGCATTCCTTCCTGAGGAAATGTATATCCACTGAATGAATATGCTAAAGAAGAATAACCTCCTCCCATAGCGCATAAGGATCTGAAATCCTTACTGATCGTTACAAAGAAAACCGCCATGAGCTGATATACAATGATTAAAATAAGAGTTAATATATATACATTTACAACAGAGGTATTAATCGGAATGCCCAGATAGCCAAATAGATAGGCTACCATCAAAATGGTCAGTAAAGAAAAAATAATAGTATAAGGTAATATTTTTCCGAAAAATGCAAAGAAAACATTATTACCACTCAATTGATATAAGTCCGTCCCTTTGTTATATTTCAGAATACTTCCCAGCAGGTATAATGTTGTGATCATTACCGTAAGCTGTAATGTCATGGGAAAAAGAGAAAGACAAAGGTAATAGGCATAGTTAAGAAAAGGGTTAAATAATGTATGGCTTCTCATAATAACAGCCTGAACAGCGTTTTTCGCCTGTAACGAAGAGGAGCCCCTTTTCATAATTACATTAACTTTTGCAGAAGCAGAGAAATTTCCTACGACTGTGTTAAATCCTTTATTGATAAGTCCTGCAGGTGTCATGTAATCATTATTGACATATAATACCACATTGACATTCTTCCCGCGGCTGATATCTTTTTTAAAGTTATCGGGAATAATAACCAAACCAAATACATCACTGGTTTGTATCTGTTTAAGTCCTTCGCCTTCGGTATTTACTTCTTTTGTAAAATCCAGTGTAGAATTAGCATTTATCTGTCTGATAAGCTCTCGTGACAGAGATGTTTTATCCTCATCCAAAACGGCTATGGGAAGCTCCCGAAGTACGCCGTCACCAAAAATGGCAGCATATAGGATAAATATGGCTAAAGGAACTCCTAATGTCCAAAGTATTATACTAGGTTTCTTTATGATTGTTTTCCATTCATAGAAAAACACTTTCCAAAAGCCGTTTTTCATTGTATCCATTTTGGTTAGTTATAATGTTACAGATGGTATCAGTACACTCATCCCCGGACGGAATCCTTCAATTTTCTTTGTAGGATAGGCTTTAACTTTGAATGTTCTCATATCAAAGCCTCCTTTCGTTTTGGTGGCTGTCCAGGTAGCAAAATCTCCAAGTGGAGCAATAAATCTTACCTGAAGTTCAATTTTTTTGTTATCTAATGCAGGAACTACTCCTTCAAATTTGCTGTTCATTTTGAATTTTCCCATCTGGTCTTCTTTGATGTTGATCACTACCCAGATATCATTCAGATCCACAAGATTTACAATGGGATATCCTGCATTGACAAGTTCCCCAAGATTCGGAAAATATTGATTTACCTCTCCATCCGCAGGAGCAATAACATTGATCTCACTTCTATATACATTCACCTCTTTTACGGCACCATCAGCCTGTCTCATAGAGGCTGCAGACGCATTTTTATCTTCAGTTCTGGCTCCGTTTTTTGCCATCAGATAATTATTGTATGCTGCTTTTTCCTGTTCTCTGGAAGCATTTTTCTGTCCTTTTGCTTCATCTCTTTTTTGTGCAGGAATTACTTTTTCCTGGTACAGGTTTTCCATTCTTTTATAAGTAGTTTCTGCAAGATCAGCGGAAGCTTTGGCCTGCTGCCAGGAATTATAAGCTCCCTGAACCTGCTCATAACGGGTTCCGTTGATTGCTTTATCGTATTGTGCGGTTGCAGCATCTTTTGCAGATTGGGCCTGAATCAGTTTAGCGTCAAGTTCCGGACTGGATAAAATAGCCAGTAGCTGTCCTTTTTTTACAGACTGCCCTTCATCAGCCAGTTTCTTCTCCAGCCTTCCGGTTACTTTAGGTGCAACATGAATTTCAGTAGCTTCTGCTTGCCCCTGTAAATAATCTTTTGTTGGACTTGTGAGAAAATAAACTGATACAGCAGCTATCGCTCCAAATATTAATATAATGATGAGGATATTAATGAATGTAACTGATTTTTTCTGATTTGTCGCCATTGTAATAATTTTAAGTTATATAATTTGAGATTTTATTGGGCATTTTGGACATAATCACTGCTCATTCCGCATACCTCAAAAAGC
Organism: Chryseobacterium sp. YR221; assembly: GCF_900176315.1. Lineage (NCBI taxonomy): Bacteria > Pseudomonadati > Bacteroidota > Flavobacteriia > Flavobacteriales > Weeksellaceae > Chryseobacterium > Chryseobacterium sp. YR221. The sequence continues at coordinate 57,607 of NZ_FWXM01000008.1, read as the reverse complement.
TTTGCAAGGTTGGTATCATAGTCCGTATATGCTTTCAACTGTTCAATTTTTTTCCCCGATAGGTTCAATTCAGCATCAATAACATCTGTAGACGTTGAAATTCCTTCCGCAAAAGAGGCCTTTCGTATCCTTACAAGTTCTTCTGCCAATTTTATAGATTCATTTAAAGAAACAATTTGTTCATCCGATTTTTTAAGCTCATTGTATAACTTTTCAACATATGTTTTAATATCAAGCTGAAGCTTCTCTCTGGTCATTTCAATGGTCTCTTTTTCACTTTTGGCTGCAAGAATTTTATTCTTCTGCCCAAATCCGTCAAAAAGATCATAGGTAACCATGATACCTAAAATTAAAGGGTTTTTTACCAAAGGAAAGTTATGAGAAGCAAGAATCTGCTGGCCAGTTAATAAAACAGTAGGCAGATGGCCTGCTTTTTCTATATTAATCCCTTGCTGGGCAATCTCTTCTACAAGTTTTAATTTTTGTATTTGAGGATAATTGGCTGCTGCCTTCTCTTTGTATTCTTCTAAAGAATTCATATTTTCTTTTAAAAAGAAGGGTGTAGTAAGGGTAAACTCCTCTTCTGTCTCCAGAGTTGCGGAAAGGGCTGTTTTTGCCAGCTGTAAATCTTTTTTAGAAGCCAGCAACTGTCTTTCAGCTTCAGCCACGGCTACCTTAGCTTGCAGAACCTCTACACCCGCAATGATACCGCTACGTTCCATTTTTACTGAATTTGATAAGTGAACGTTCATTACCTCCAGGACATTCTCTTTTACCGTAACAGCTTCTTCGGCGAGTTTTGTCTTAAAATAACTGTTGGCCAACTCTGAAATAAGGCTTTGCTCAGAATTATTTTTGTCCACTTTGGCTACTTCAGCATTTATTTTAGCAATATTGACTGCTGATCTTATTTTTCCGCCCGTATATATAGGCCAGGCCATTGATATTCCTCCAAATGCCATATCTTTTTTTTGAAGGGTAAAATCCCAGCTTCCTAATATATCCGGGGAGTGGAGCTGAAATAACGTAGCAAGTTGATCTCTTTTGTCGTTAAGATTAAGTCTGTATTCTTTGTCTATATAAGTTGCAGCTCCAAATGCTTTAATCTGAGGATAGAACATGCTTTGGGCAGCTTTTATCTTATAATGGGTTGCATCTATCTTTTTATTATTTATTTTTACTTCTATATTTTTATTCATCATCATACTACTGGCTTCAGAAAAACTGAGTGCAGATTGAGCGTATAAGCAATTTCCGCCTGACAATATGATGATAAGCTTAACCAATAATTTCATTGCCGTTATTTTATAGTTTATCAATTTAAAAGTGATTATGAATCATTGTATAAAATAGAGAAACTGCGTTTTGATTTTTTTAAGAATACAATGACAGCTTCCATGAATTGTATTTCCCAATATTGGGATAATAAAAACGTACATTTTTATCTTTTTCAGGCTGAAAATCCTAGTGTGTAATAAGAATGGTGTGTAATTACCATGTATAGATTTTGCTTATTTATTCCTTATTTTCCGGAAATAAACTCCTTATAAAACCTGTTGTTTTTACCGTTATTTATTTAACAATCAATCATAGCTGCTAAATTATCATTGATCTCGGTATATTGGCTTATTTGAAAGTAGTTAAATGTAGTCCGAAAGTATCATTATTTGGAAAGTTTGTTTCAAACTCAGAGAAGAGTTGATGAGAAATAGATAATAAGAGCGAGGAAATATCTTCAGATTTTAAAATAAAAAAAGCAGAGATTAATTCTCTGCTTTTTCTTTTTTGATCGCCTGGTTCATAATAAGAATGATTCCGAGGAGGAAAAAGGCTATAATCAGATAGCGCCATGCCAGTCCTTGTTGTTCTGTTACAGTTCCGCTTACAGAAATAATAAAACTCGAAATAGAGGTGATCACATAGACCAGCCCACCCATCAATCCACCCGCTGTTCCTGCATTTTTAGGAAAATATAGCATACTTGTTGTGAAAAACGAAGTAAACAACACCCCTGAACAGATATGAATAAAAAAGGCAAAAGGAACCATGATGAAAAGGCTTTCTGCATAATTGCTGGTGATGATCAATGCAACAATCAAGGCGAGCTGCAATAGAATAGGCTGCAGGATACGGGGCTTAAAATCCAGTGTAAGTCTGCGTTTTCCTATAAAACCTCCGATCATCCATGAGAAACCTAAAATTAAAGTACAATATCCAATGACTACAGGGGTAAAATGAAAAGTATTTTCAATAATAAATGGTCCTGTAATATTAAAAAGCATAACAATAGAATAGCTTAATCCCAAGATGAAAATTCCCAACATAAAGATCCTGTTTTTAAGCATCATTTTATAAAGGCTTATATTTTCTGCAAGATCAAGCTTCTTTTTCTGGGGAAGGCTTTCCCCACTGAAAAACCACTCGAACAGAAAGATAAGTCCTGCATACAGGGCCAGAAAATGAAAGTTGGCATGCCAGTTAAAAAGTTTTTCAAGATAACCTCCCAGAAAAGGAGCCAGAATAGGTCCGCAGGACCAGACAATGGTAAAATAACTCAGGTAATGTTTTACCCTTTCTGAATCATAAATATCTACAAAAATAGCACGGGTAGCCACAACAAGCACGGAAACGGCAACACCCTGAAGAATACGCAGCAGACATATTAATAGAATACTATCAGTCATTGTAATCAGGAGGCTGCTGATGACCAGAAGGAATAAAGCAAGCAGTTTTGGACGGTAACGCCCAATACTATCAAGGATTCCGCCTACAAACAGCTGGGAAATTCCATAGCTCAGCAGGTAGGAGGTAAGCGTAATCTGGATATCTTTTTCAGAAACCGATAATTCTCTGGCCATTGATGGAAATGACGGTAGGTAGATATCTGTGACAAACCCTGAAAGAGGGATAGACACAAAGGCCATAATGGTGATTAGCTTTATGCGTTTTTCAGATGCTTCTCTCAACATATTCATTCATTTTTACAATGCAAAAATAATTCAAGAAAAGTAAAATCCAGTTTTAAAAGACAAAGTAAAAATTACGAAATTCAAATAATTAAAATGCATTTTTAAATTTTAAAGGGGAAGTCTGTGCATGCTTCTTAAAAAAATTATTAAAATGGGAAGGTTGCTCAAAACCCAAAGTATAGCCAATTTGTGCAATATCCCAGTTGGTGTATTTCAGCAGGTTTTTAGATTCTTCAAACATTTTGTCCTTAATGATCTGTGTGGTTGTAAGATGGGTGACTGATTTTACAGAAGAGTTTAAATGATTCACATGTACATTAAGATGATCAGCAAAATCTGAAGGTGTTCTTAAGGCCAGCGGATAAGCTGGTGAATCTAATGGGAACTGTTTGGTAAGCAATTCATCAAACAGTTTATAAAGGCGAACATTAGCGGGAAGTTCGTTGGGGCTGATATCCTCTACACGATTTTCCAGAGCCAGATGCAGTACGGAGGCAAGATTGCTTTTGATACTGGAGCATCGAAATGGATAGACCGAATTATTGATCTTGTATATCTGCTCAAAATATAGGGTTGCCAGCTGGGTTTGCTCTTCGGTTAAAAAAACGACAGGTTTGCTCCACTCTTTGAAGAGTGACGTTTTTTTGAATAAATTAAACTCTGAATTTCCATTAAAAAACTCCTGGTTGAAGAGGCAAAAATAACCCTCCTGAAAATCACCGTCACATTCCCAGGTATAAGGAATGCTGGGGGAAGGGAAAAATAAAGCAGGACGGTCAATATACAACTGATGAGTTCCATAATGAATAGTCCCTTTTCCTATGATAAAGCTAATCTTATAATAATCACGCCGGTTGTAAGGACTTTTGAAACTGCAATACTTTCGCATGGAAATATTGAAATGAGATTTCCCCATTTCAAAATCTTCCGAATCAAACAGTTTAATCTCATCTTTCCGAATGCGTCTGTAATAATCTTCTATGGTTTCCAGCTGATCACTCATTGTCTTAAAATTATAAAAATCAAAGATACGAAATTGTAAAGAGATATAAGGTTTTTCAGTTTTTGATCCGGATTTTTAATTTTTGTGAATTTCCATTTTTAAAATAGACGACGGAAGCTGAAAAGGTCCGGCTTGCGTCTGGGAAACCGGTGTAAAGCCAGATTCCTTCAAAAATTCCAGAAGCGGATCATGGCTGAGCATATTGATCCATATTATATCTGTAAAACCTAGTGCAGATCTGCATTTTTTCCAAAGAGACTGCCTTGTTTCAGGAGAATCGAATTCAGGAAGTATAACAAAGCTGATTTCCGCAGACCTTTTTCCTTCAGGTATTCCCGGGTATACAGAGCCGCTTTTAATGATACTGTATCCCACTGGTTGCTGATCTGCATACGTCATGATAAGCTGGTTGGAAAGATCGTTCAGTTCATTAATCATCTTTCTCGGATCTATATCGTTGCTGATGTATTTTTTGATGTCTTCTTCAGAAACAAAGTCCTTGTGCAGGCTATAAACAGAAGAATCGATAATGGTTATAAGATCAGAAATTCCCTCTTCAGAACCTACCGTAAATTTTGAAATGATATCCATGCTTTTTTTTATTCAAAATTATAAGATTTATCCGAGCAGAAGGGATACAGTTTGCGAAAATATGATCAGTACAGATGTTTATTTTGTAAATTTGTTCAGTACAGTTTAGCCGAGTTTATGAAACCATACAAATACGAAATTTTTACAGTTGTTATTGAGGAGCAAATCCGTAACGGACTTTTGCAGGGTAAAGATCGCCTGCCATCTATCCGGGAAATTAAGAAAACATATCAGCTGAGTACAAGTTCTGTTCAGAGTGGTTTCGAATACCTTATGATGAAAGGCCTGGTTGAAAGCAATCCGCGTTCAGGATATTTTGTTTCGGACATCGTAGAAGAAAATATTCCCAGAAGAAGAGCAAAGCTTGCTCCGGTAGTCAGGGATGAGGCATTTATGAAAAACATGATGCTGACATCCAAAAGAACGTCGGAGTTCAGCTCTTTTAATGCCGCTATGCCGGGAGATCTTCTGATTCCACAAAAATTAATACTCAGGACGATGCAGGAAGTGATCCGTGAAAAAGGGGCTTCACTTCTCCGGTATTATCCTTCAAACGGGTTAGAACCCTTGAGAAAACATATTGCAGTCCAAATGGGAAAATATGGAGGCACATGTAATCCTGATGAATTGATTATTACAGATGGAGCTTTGCAGGCATTGGTTATTGCATTGAGGTCTGTAACAAATACCGGAGATGTGGTAGCGGTTGATAGTCCCTGTGTATTTTCAATATTAGAAGTGATTGCTAATCTGGGGCTTAAGGTTATAGAGGTTCCTGTTCATTATCGGAATGGTTTTGACACGGAGTATTTCAGAAAAATATGTGCAGAAAATAATATCCGTTCCCTGGTGGTAACTCCCAATTTTCACAATCCTACTGGTATTTTGATGAGTGATGATACAAAGAAAGAGCTGCTGAGAATAGCTGTAGCACATCAGGTCCCGGTCATTGAAAATGATATGTATAGCGATCTTTATTTTACGGAAAAAAGACCCCGTTGCATTAAAAATTTTGATGAAACGGGATTGGTGATGACGTATTCTTCATTTTCAAAGACATTGGCACCGGGCATTCGCTTAGGCTGGTTGTCTACAGGTCGTTTTTATTCAAAGGCAGAGAGAAATAGGTTTGTATTGGGGAAATCGGTGTCGCCCATTTATCAGGAGCTGGTACTCAAACTTCTTCAGGGAAACAGCTATGAAAGGCATTTGCGCTCATTTCGAAAAAAACTGAACGAACAAGCAACTATGGTACTGGATGCATTAAGAAGGCATTTTCCACAAGACTCATATTTTCACAGACCACAGGGTGGTTACAGCATTTGGGGACAGTTACCAGAGACTGTTGATATGGATGCATTCTACCTTTACTGTGAAAATAACAAAATTGTATTTACTCCCGGTACTACATTTTCTCTTACAGAGCACTACAGTCACCATTTTAGGATAGTATTTACAGAGAGAATTACCCCAGAGAGCCTCGCCTTACTGAAAAGTGTAGGAGAAAAGCTCAGAAGTTGCAGCTGATTTAGTCAGATAAAATTGGATAAATGATGTCTGAGAGGGTAAAGAAAATGTTTAAACATAGAAGTCTGATCTCTAAAATTGATTAATTCTAAAGGATGAAGGGTTTTCTGACGGAAATGTTGATTGTTAATGATGCTTTTAGGCCATTTTGTAGCCGGTTATAGCATGTAAAAAGTACATGTATTTGATTATTTCCTCGGTATAAGAGAAAAGAATTTTACTGAAATTCAGGATTTTTATAAATTTTCTGGGTGCTGTATTGGCTGGAATCACCATAAAACCTATATTTGCAGCCTAAATTTTTAAATAAATGAAAGAACTAATTGAAAAAATCAACGCAGAATTTGAAGCGTTCACAACTGAGGCAAACCAACAAGCAGAAAAAGGAAACAAAGCAGCTGGTACAAGAGCTCGTAAAGCAGCTTTAGAACTAAGCAAACTGTTCAAAGACTTCAGAAAAGTTTCTGTAGAAGAAGCTAAAAAATAATTCACCTCTAACCGGCTTTTAAAGCCGGTTTTTTTATGCCTCCAATTTCTGTACAAAATTTCTTTCGCTTACTCATGATAGCCCATACAGCAGCCTGTTTTTGTTAACCTTTTATGATGAATATCAACTTTTCATGCAAAAAGGTTGAAAACATTCGTCTGTAAAGACTTTTTTGCCTCTAATCCTTTATCATTTCCGCAATTTCCTTTATCTTTAAACCAATCAATATATGTTATGAAGATAAATAGATTTTTTGCAGTACCGGCAGTGGTGTTGGCTGCCCAATTTTCATGGGCTCAGGTAAAAGTAGATCCGAAAGAAAAACTTGATCCGATCGTAAAAAGTTTTGTAGATGAGGTAAATAACAATTCTCAGCTTGAAAATATGGCTGGCGAATTATTAGACGGTATAGGCCCACGTCTTGTGGGAACTCCGGAAATGCTTGCCGCCAATGAATGGAGTGCCGGGAAACTTCGCTCATGGGGAGTGGAGGCTAACCTTCAGCAATTTGGAACATGGAAAGGCTGGCAAAGAGGGATTACCCATGTTGATATGGTATATCCGCGTGTAAAATCACTGTCTGCAACGCAATTGGCCTGGAGCCCGGCAACTAAAAAAGCTGTGGAAGCAGAAGTAATTATTCTTCCTAAAGTATCTTCTAAAGCAGAATTTGATCAATGGCTGCCTTCTGCAAAAGGAAAAATTGTGCTGATGGCTCAATATCAAAAAATAGGACGCTCTGATGAGCAGATCAAAGAATTTGCAACTCCTGAGCTTTATGAAAAGCTTAAAGCGGAAAAAGAGCAGGCTACCAAGGATTTTACTGCGTATGTGAAAAATATAGGCTATGACAATAGTACGCTTCCGGAAGCTTTGGAAAAAGCAGGGGCAGCAGGAATTGCTATTTCCAACTGGACGGGGATTATGGGCGCCAACAGAATCTTTGGAGCAAAAACATCTAAAATTCCAATGATCGACATTGATGTGGAAGATTATGGAATGCTATACAGAATGGCCGAAAAAGGAAGTAAGCCAAAAATTAAAATTGATGCCCAGTCAAAAATTCTTCCTGATGCCAAAAGTTTCAATACCATCGGAATGATCAAAGGAAAGGAAAAACCTGAAGAATATGTTATTCTCTCTGCTCACCTTGATTCCTGGGATGGAGCTCAGGGAGCTACGGATAATGGAACAGGTACTCTTACGATGCTTGAAACCATGAGAATCCTGAAGAAATATTACCCAAACAATAAGAGAACAATCGTTATCGGACTTTGGGGAAGTGAAGAACAGGGATTAAATGGTTCAAGAGGCTTTGTAGCAGACAATCCTCAGATCATTAAAGGAGTACAGGCTGCCTTCAATCAGGATAACGGAACAGGAAGAGTGGTAAACATCAGCGGTCAGGGATTTGTGAAAGCATATGATTATATCGGAAGATGGCTTGATGGAGTTCCAAAAACCGTAAAAGGACACATTAAAACCGACTTCCCGGGAATGCCAGGAGGTGGAGGTTCTGATCATGCTTCCTTTGTAGCGGCAGGAGTGCCGGGATTCTCTTTAGGTTCTCTGAACTGGGGGTATTTTGGATATACATGGCATACTACAAAAGATACGTATGATAAGATTGTTTTTGATGAAGTGAAAAATAATGTGGTTTTAACTGCTGCATTGGCGTATATGGCTTCTGAAGATCCTGAATTTACCAATAGAGAAAAAAGAGTAATGCCTCAGGATGAAAAGGGCGGAACAGTAAAATGGCCGGAACTTAAGGAACCGAGAAGAGATTCTAAAGAATATAAATAATACGATATTAGTATTCAAAATAACAAAGGCTGCCTATTTAGGCAGCCTTTTTATGTAGGTATATTCGTATAGTTTTTACAATTAGATATACAATTCTAAATCTGAAAACTTTGAAATAGAAGGTTCATATGAAGGATCTTCTAATTTTCCAAAACCATATTTACAAAAAATAAACTCCAGCTCATTTGATTTTGATGAGTTGTAATCTGTTTGGGTGTCGCCAATATAAATAGTGTTTTCGGGGTTTAATTGATTCCTTTCCATGATCAGCTTTATATTTTCGGCCTTGGGTTGTTGGGTCCGTCCGTGAGATTCAAAATCCGTAAACAGATCATTGAACTGAAAGTATTCTAAAAATGCTTCAATATATCCATCCTGACAATTGCTTACGATAAAAAGGCGGTGCGTGTTGGTAAGGCTTTTCAGGGTATTCTCAACACCATCATATAAAATCCCGCCCTGGATACGCAGTGTTTCATTTTCCTGAGAAACAATTTCAGAAAGTATTTCCTGAGCTTGCAGGTCAGAAATTCCCGGAACAATATCTTTAACAATATCAAGAGCCAGTAATCCCATATACTGATCCATATCTTCAGGTTTCAGGTCTTTTTTTATCAATTGATGCCTGTTCAGAACATGATTCCATATCGTAATGACAGAAGCTCTGGAATCCCATAAAGTTCCATCCAAATCGAAAATTAAATTCTTATAATTCAAGGTGTTTTTTTTTATTGATTAAAATATATGTTTACAGAATCATACTCAGCTGAATCCTCTTTCTGGCTTCATCTACCTCCGTTACTTTCACGCGAACATGCTGATGAAGTTTTACCACTTCATTGACATCAGAAACAAATCCGTCTTTCAGCTGGGAAATGTGAACCAAACCGCTTTCTTTAATTCCCAGATCTACAAAACATCCGAAAGCCGTAATATTGTTGACGATTCCCGGAAGGATCATTCCTGTTTTTAAGTCTTTAATACTTTTTACATGAGGATCAAACTCAAATACTTTAGCAGCTTTTCTAGGGTCTAATCCCGGTTTTTCAAGCTCCTTCAGAATATCTTTGATTCCTAAAATTCCAATTTCTCCTGTAATATAATCTTCAGGTTTTACCAGCGTTATTTTTTCCTTATTAGCAATCAGTTCATGGGTTTTAATCCCAAGATCTTTGGCTATTTTTTCTACAATACTGTAAGCTTCGGGGTGTACAGCAGAATTGTCTAATGGGTTTTCGGCATTGGCAATTCTGACAAATGCAGCGGCTTGTTGGAAAGCTTTTTCGCCCAGCCTCGGTACTTTTTTCAATTGCTTCCTGTTTTCAAAAGCTCCGTTTTCTGCACGGTAGCTGACGATGTTTTCCGCCATTTTCTCCCCAATTCCGGAAACGTAGCTCAATAACGATTTACTGGCTGTATTTAAGTTAATTCCTACAGAATTTACACATTTCATGACGGTAGAATCCAGTTCATTTTTCAACTGAGTTTGGTCTACATCATGCTGATACTGGCCAACACCAATAGATTTTGCATCAATTTTCACCAGTTCTGCCAGTGGATCAGAAAGCCTTCTTCCAATAGAAACAGCACCTCGTACAGTTACGTCATAGGTAGGAAATTCATCCCTCGCGATTTTGCTGGCAGAATATACAGAGGCTCCTGCTTCAGAAACCACAAAAACCTGTAAAGGCTTATCAAAAGCAATTTTTTTAATGAAAAATTCTGTTTCACGGCTTGCCGTTCCATTTCCTATAGAAATAGCTTCGATATTATAGGCGTTAACCATAGAGCGGATTTTCTTCATGGCCATTCCTGTTTCGTTCTGTGGTGCATGAGGATAGATGGTTTCATTGTGGAGTAAGTCTCCCTTTTCATCCAGACACACAATTTTGCATCCGCTTCGGTAGCCGGGGTCAATGGCTAAAATCCTTTTTTCACCCAAAGGCGGTGCTAAAAGTAACTGGCTTAAATTCTCAGAAAATATTTCTATAGCCTTCTTATCTGCTTTTTCTTTGGCTTCCTGCAGGCTTTCATTGGAAATGGCAGGTTCCAGAAGTCTTTTATAACCGTCCTTTATGGCCAGTGCAATTTGATCAGAGCTTTCATTATCAGACTTGATAATGGCTTTCTCTATAAAGTCGATGGCTTCCTCCTTATCAATGCCTACATTGGTTTTTACAAAGCCTTCTGCTTCTGCTCTTAGCATTGCAAGAAGCCTATGGGAAGGTGTTCTGCTGAGGTTTTCTTCCCATTCAAAATATTGGGAGAACTTCTGGGCAGCTTCTTCCTCTTTTTTAGCTTTTACTGCCTTAGAGGTGATTACAGCTTTACGCTGAAACAGACGACGGAGATTTTTACGGACATACATGTTTTCATTGATCCATTCTGCCATGATATCTCTTGCTCCCTGCAGTGCTTCTTCTTCTGATGGAACTTCATGATTAAGGTATTTTGAGGCCAGAAACTGAATGTCGTTATTCTTCTGGCTCATAATGATTCTGGCTAAAGGTTCCAATCCCTTTTCTTTGGCTGCATCAGCCTTTGTCTTTTTACGTTTTTTGAAAGGAAGGTATAAATCTTCCAGCTCCTGAATATCAAAGCTTTCTTCAATTCTTTGTTGGAGTTCAGGTGTTAAAGCGCCCTGTTCATCTATAGATTTTACAATAGATTCCTTTCTTTTGACAATCTCTTCAAACTGCTTGCTGATCTTTGAGATCTGTTCAATCTGAACTTCATCCAAATTCCCGGTTTTATCCTTTCGGTAACGGGAAATAAAAGGAATAGTGCAGTCTTCTGCTAATAATTGTAGGGTATTGTTGATGCTCTTTTCAGAGATATTAAGCTGCTTCTGTATAAATTCTACGGTCGTCATTGTTCTGTTTTCGGATCGCTAAAATAGGGTTTTTAAAAAGAAAAAAGACGAGTTGCCCCGCCTTAAAAATATTTTTACCTGTCAAAATTACAGGCCAAATCAATTAACAATGGCAATTGCCATTCCGTCATATTCTTTTGCGCCCACTGTTTGCATAATTGTCGCGGTAACTTTTGGATTGCTGGCCAGCATTGTATTAAAACGCTGTACACCTTTCACCTTTTCATCAGTGGTATTTTCATCTAATACTTTGCCTTCCCTAATTATATTATCACAAACGATTACTGTTCCCGGATGTGAAAGCTCAAGTGCTAATTCAAAATATTCGGTGTAGGGTGGTTTATCGGCATCGATAAAAATAAAGTCAAAAGGATCTTCATTCTTGGCAATAAGCTCTTTTAAGAGATCCATTGCTTTGCCAACCCTCAGGTCAATCTGATCAGTAAGTCCGGCTTTTGCAATATTCCGGCTGGCAATATCAGCATGATGAGGATCATATTCTATGGTAATAACTTTGCCATCTGCAGGAATAGCTCTTGCCATCCAAATAGTGCTGTAGGCTCCTAAAGTACCTAATTCTAATACGCGCTTGGCTTTACACATGAGCATCATGACCTGTAAAAACTTGCCTTGCGTTGGTGTTATACTGATTTGAGGCATGGAAGCATCATCTAAAGACTGAATGGTTTCTTGAAGAAAACGGTCTTCGGGTGCTACCAGGTGGCTAATGTACTGATCTACTTTTTCGAATAATTGCTGATTCATGTTTTGAATTTTGAAAATTGGTAATTGAAGTTTCATTGTTTGTCTAAGCTACAAATTTTGAGGTAGTTGTAACCATAAAGTCAGTAAATGAATAAACTCTAAGATAAGCAATTTTCCAGAAACAAAAAAAGTGCGGAGAACTGCCTTATCTATTTTACAGAGAAATGCTACGTACTGCAGCTGTTCACTACGATCGGAATCTGATTCGTAAAAGTACATCAATGTGCTTTAATCAACTTCATTACGAAATTGGATTACTCTCTGTTTTTGACAGTAATCCAACCTGTGTATTGGATGGGTGTCGCTTTTTTGTCATTTTCATTCCAGGAAATTGTATACCAGTAGGTGGCTGTAGGAACCTTTTTGCCGGAAAATGTACCATCCCACTTGAAATTTCTTATTTTATCAGCTTTGTAAACTTTGTTCCCATACCGGTCATAAATTTCAAATATCAGATTGTTCTTATAGGCTAAAGCAGAATAATCAATAATATCGTTTTTACCATCTCCATTGGGGGTAATAGCATTGACTAAGTTGATAACTGTGACTTCTACAGAGATTGGAGCACAGTTGTAGGCATCTTTTACATGGAAGGTATGTTGGCCTCTCGTAAGATTAGTAAACGTATTGGAATTTTGCCATACAGGAGTATTGTCAATCGAGAATTGATAAGGTGGAGTTCCGCCTGTTGTATGGATGATGGCTGTATTGTTATTAATTTCTATAGATTGGATTACAGGTTGTGGAGAAGGATATACTTTTACTGTTTGCTTTGTAATGCAGTTTCCGGATTTCAGATTAACCCAGTAGATTCCTGTATTTACATTATCAATCTGCTGAGTGGTAGCTCCGGTGCTCCATTCATAAGCATTAAATCCCGGGCCGGCGTCAAGCGTTGTTGTTTCTTCAATACAAATGGTTTTATCTACTAATACAGGAGATGTTTTAGGAGGTATAATTTCTAAATTTACTTTCGCTACAGAAAAGCAGCCATTGCTGCCGGTTATTCTTATATAAACTACACCGGTCGGTGAAATGTATGAAGTAAGATTAGCCATAATTTCATTCGTTCCATTAGTGGCATCAGCTAAGGAAGGGAAATAACGCCTTGTTACTCCTGCTTCGGAAGTTACATTGGCTGTCGTAAGATTAAATGAGGCTGTGGAAGGATTGGATGCTATAAAACATTCTCTGATTGAGGTATCATTAACTGTAGGAGGGTTATTTATGGTAACCACTGCAATCTGGCTTACAGCATTACATTGTGTATTTAGGGAAGAGCCCTGAGGGCCTACCTTGAATCTGATTGAATAATTACCAGCGCCTTTGCCGGCTGAGTTAAAAGTATAAACCGGGTTAGTTGTTGGAGAGCCTTCATCTACCCATGTGTTACCCCCATTGCTGCTAAGTTGCCACTGATATTCTGCAGGAGTGTACGAACTTCCGGTAAGGGTAGCAGTAAAGTCTATTGTTGAATTCTGATTAGTACACAATGACGTACCGGCATTAGGTAAAGCCTGGATAGTAGCAGGAATACATGGAGATACAGTAATATCATCAATGGCTATATCATTCCCACATCCGTTGCCAACAGAATTGTTAATGATCTGAAGTTTTACTGAAGAGGTAGAGGCATTGTTGAAAATAATAGAATAGGGTGTCCAGGTTTGGTTTGTCGGAATATTTCCTGTTGCTGAGGTTCCTAAAACATTTCCTGTTGAGGTATCAATTGCTCGGAGGGTTACGTTTGGATACTGATAGCCTGATCCACAAGTACCGGGGGGATTGACGTTAAGAATCCAGAGTGATAGGCGTAAAGTAGTATTAGGGCATAAGTCATTCATGACATACTCAAAAAAAATAGTTGAAGCTGTAGAAGGAGCATTAATCAACATCATGAGCCCATTGGGATTTCCTGTATGATCGGAAGAGTTTAGAAAACCATTTCCTCCAATGCTGGGAGTTTTAACTAATCCAGAAAAGCCGTCTGATAATGCTCCTCCATTGGGTGGGCCGGCTGCTCCTACAAAAGTAGTTGAAGTAGTGGCTCCTGGTGCGTAAGTAGCTAAAGGACCATACCAGTTAGCGGTAGCATTTCCCTGTCCAAAAGTTTGATTGACAATAGGAGGCCCCCAGGTTCCGGCACAGCTAGGAGCGGTTTGAGCATTCAATAATGAATAACAGAAGCTGGAGAATAAAAAAACCAGCATGCAGTAGATTTTCCTGTCTGAAAGTAGTGTTTTTTTCATATTATGTTTTTTACGTTTTATGATCTCATGGAGTAAATTTTTGATGTAATGAATGATCTTGATTTAATTTTAAAACTGATTTAAGTAAAATCATTTAATTTTTATATTTTTAATAATTATTATGTATTTTAAATATGTTATTCTTGTAAAATTATCATTTTATTTTACTATTTGTTATTTTATTTATGGTGTTTTAAAATTATTGACAATTTTAATTATACGCCTGTTGATATAAGGTTTCTGATCTCGGATGAAATGGATAATACTATAATAGTGTAGGAAAGGATAGATTGGTATGCTGGCAAAAGCACTTTTACAATTAAAGAATTTTGTGATACACAATAGTAGAATACTGATGATATATTTTGAAATGGATTACGTGATGAATGCCCGAAGTTTGATTATTGTAATTAGTAATAGAATAAATTAAATAGTCTATTGCACAATAAAAACCAAAATTTTTCATTTCTTGATGTATGTTAAGGTCACAGAAATAAAGTTTCTTTACTTTTGGAATCTTAAAATACAAACTTTTTTAAACAATTCAATATGAAAAAAATTAGCGTAATTGCATTAGTAGGAGTAGGATTGCTTGTAGCATCATGTAATAAAGGAAAATCAGCAGATACAGCAGCTACAGCTCAGGAGCAGACTGTTGCAGAAAGTAAAGGAGAAGTATTGGCGGTAGATGCTGCAACTTCTGTAGTAAACTGGAAAGCATATCACAAAGGAGGTATGGCACCTCGTTGGGGAACACTTAGCGTAAAATCAGGAGATATCAGTGTTGATGGAGGTCAGGTTTCTGCAGGAAACTTTGTAATCGATATGAACTCTATCAAAGTAGATCCTGCTTCAGTAACAGAGAAGGATAAAAAACCGGCAGATCTTGAAGCGCACTTAAAAAACCCTGATTTCTTTGATGCGGCGAAAAACCCAACTTCAGAATTCAAAATTACAAGTGTTGCAGATTTAAAAGAGGCACCAAAAGATGCTGTGGCTGGAGCAAACAAAACAGTAAGCGGAAACCTTACTTTGTCAGGAAAAACAATGAATGTGACTTTCCCTGCTAAAGTAGATGTAGTAGATAATTCAGCTTCTATCCAGGCTAAATTTACAGTAAACAGAGCTGATTGGGGAATCAAATTCGGTACTTCAGAAGCAGATCCGGCAGAATGGATGATCAGCAAAGACATCGAAATTGCTATTGATGTAAAAGCTAAAAAATAATTGTTGAACAAACAATGAATTATAGAAGAGCTGCTTTACCCAAAGCAGCTCTTTTTTGTGTAATACGGATAGGAGAGGACATTGAATAAATTAATACATTTGCCCCAATGATTTATATACTGTCTGTCATCAATATATTGAGCTTTTTTATTTTTGGACTCGATAAAAAACGTGCTATTCAACAGAAAAGAAGAATACCGGAAAATACACTGTTAGGAATTTCGCTTTTAGGCGGTATCATAGGATCAGCCTCGGGAATGATCATATTTAATCATAAAACCTCTAAAAAATCATTCCTCATGAAATTTATTCTGGTAGTCCTCATTGATCTTGTATTGCTTTACAGATTTATAAGACATTGATAAGTTTGTTGTTATGATAATGGTTGATTTGCAGCCTTCTGATAACAGACCGTTCCCAGGTTGTCATTGGTTACAAAGTTACCCATGATATTCGGAGTGATTTCAGATAAACATTTATTGTGGATGATGGTTGTTTTTAATCCTGTATCTGTTTTGATATCATATGCTTTAAAGTTCTTGAGAGAATTTCCTCTTACTTCATCATAAAAAGATCCTTCTCCAATAATGTTGATACCAATAGAGGTGGTATCGTTTTCAGTATGCTCATAGATAAAAAGATCGTTATCTACAATTTTGTTTCCACGGGTCAGTGCAGAAAGCTGGGTATTATTGGCCAAAAATATTCCGTATCCCGGCTGGGAAAGAGCGATGTAATTGCTGTTGATATTCCAGTTATTGCAGCCCCCCGCTATCGTTATCCCCGCATGTCTGCAAAAATCAATTATACTGTTGTTAACATTAATCTGGGATGCCTTTTCGGCATAGATTCCTTCGTAGACATTGCAGATGTTTGTATGGGTAATTCTCCATCCTTCTTTTGGGAAACTTCCTTCAAACCAGATGCCTCTGCTGCCTGGGATATCATAATGATGGTTAATCATAATTGATGTATTGCCGGAGATTTCATTGTGGGCAGAGAGCCCTTTAACATGAATTCCCACTTTACAGTTTTCGGTTTTTAGGGTTTGAATTTGAGAGGAACACATATGGTTGACTTCTAATGCGGTGTGATATCCTCTGATCGTAAGGTCCCTTAAAATAATGTCATTGATATGATTTTCCACGATGCCATTCACTTTAATTCCGGTGAAGGTATTGGGAGATGTAGTATGCCATATGATGTTATAAATTCCAAATCCTTCAAGAACTACTCCTGATGTATTGAGAATAATACCATCATTGTTGTTGGTGATCAGAAACGGAGGAAAACTGATATTGCTTTTCACAGAAGAACCTTTTATTTTAATAGCCTTATTGATCTGTAGCGGACTGCGGAGCATATATCTTTTATTGTCCAGACGTAAGACCTGTCCTGTTTCCATTTCGTCGATTAACTGCTGGATCTCAGGAGAATCATCTGTATTGCCGTCTCCGTACACTTCCGCAATTTTTATAGAAATATCCTGGGTGACAATTCTTTTATAATACACGATAGACTCATCATTGTTGATTTTGGTACGGTAAAGATAACGGCCATTGGCCGGCACCGGTTTAGCCTGTTTTCTGAAATTAACAAGTTCTCCGCTGTATTGATCAATCAGTGTTACAATTTCTCTGTCTAAATTAGGGTCCTGAGAATCAATGAATTCATTAATGGTCAGGACATGTAAATTATTTGTCATTTTTTGTTTTTTTTTGAGAGATGAGTTTTTGAATGCAGTTTTATGGAAACAAAGGTAAAATTGACCAGCGTCAGAACTTGACGCAACATATTTTTTCAGTGATTATAAATGGGAATTATCTAAATTTCTCATTATGAAATTGTTAAATATTGCATAAACTTTTTAATTAATTCATTTTAAATCACTATTTTTGCACCCGTAAAAATCCTATATGCAAAACATTAGAAATATTGCGATTATCGCACACGTTGACCACGGGAAGACGACTTTGGTTGACAAAATCATTCACGCTACCAATATTTTCAGAGAAAATCAGGAGAGTGGAGAATTAATTATGGATAACAATGATCTTGAAAGAGAAAGAGGGATCACGATCTTATCCAAGAATATTTCTGTTACTTATAAAGACACAAAAATTAACGTAATTGATACTCCTGGTCACGCGGATTTCGGTGGAGAAGTAGAGAGAGTATTAAAAATGGCTGATGGAGTTATTTTGTTGGTGGATGCGTTCGAAGGACCGATGCCACAAACAAGATTCGTACTTCAAAAAGCATTGGAGCTAGGTTTAAGACCATTAGTTGTTATCAATAAAGTAGATAAGCCAAACTGTCGTCCGGACGAAGTTCACGATCAGGTATTTGACTTATTCTTCAACCTTGAAGCAACTGAAGAACAATTGGATTTCCCAACATTCTACGGTTCTTCTAAGCAAGGTTGGTTCAACACTTCATTAGAGCAGACTGAAGATATTTTACCATTATTAGATGGGATTTTACAATATGTTCCTGAGCCGAAAGTAACTGAAGGAACTCTTCAGATGCAGATTACTTCTCTTGATTTCTCTTCTTTCTTAGGAAGAATTGCTATCGGGAAAGTAACAAGAGGTGAGCTTAAAGAATCTCAGTGGATTGGGCTTGCTCAGGCAGACGGTAAAATTGTAAAAGGAAAAGTAAAAGAACTTTACGTTTTCGAAGGTTTAGGAAAGAAAAAAGTAACTGAAGTACAGGCAGGAGATATCTGTGCTGTAGTAGGTTTTGATGCTTTCCAGATCGGTGATTCATTCGTAGATCTTGAAAATCCTGAGCCATTGGAAAGAACGGCTATTGATGAGCCTACCTTGAACATGACGTTCTCTATCAACAATTCACCTTTCTTCGGAAAAGATGGTAAATATGTTACTTCTAATCACCTGAAAGAAAGATTAACAAAAGAATTAGAGAAAAACTTAGCATTAAGAGTTCAGCAGACTGATGATGCCAATACATTCCTTGTATTCGGTAGAGGTATTCTTCACCTATCAGTTTTGATCGAAACAATGAGAAGAGAAGGTTACGAAATGACCATTGGTCAGCCACAGGTTATCCTTAGAGAAATTGACGGTGAGAAATGTGAGCCTTATGAATCTTTAGTTGTTGACGTTCCTGAAGAATATGCTTCAAGAGTTATCGACTTGGCAACTCAGAGAAAAGGAGATCTTCACATCATGGAAACTAAAGGAGAAATGCAGCACATGGAATTCGAAATTCCTTCAAGAGGTTTGATCGGATTGCGTTCTCAGATGTTGACAGCTACTGCTGGTGAAGCTATTATGGCACACCGTTTCACAGAATATAAGCCTTTCAAAGGTGCTATTCCTGGAAGAAACAATGGAGTATTGATCAGCAAAACTCAAGGTCCTGCTACAGAATATTCTATTGCTAAATTACAAGACAGAGGTAAGTTCTTTGTGGATCCGGGTGAGGAAATCTACGCAGGTATGATCATTGGAGAACAAAACAAACCTGGAGATCTTGTTGTAAACATTGTTGAAGCAAAACAGCTGAACAACATGAGAGCTTCAGGAAAAGATAAAGATACTGGAGTTGCTCCAAAAATCTTATTCTCTCTTGAAGAATGTATGGAATATATCCAGGGTGATGAAGCAATCGAGGTAACTCCAAACTTCATCCGTATGAGAAAGAAAATCCTTTCTGAAGAAGAAAGAAAAAGAATGGAAAGATCAGCGAAAGCTTAATCAAATTCTTATATATAAATTAAAGCCCCGATTTGTCGGGGCTTTTTTGTTTTTACAAGGGTAGGAGGTATGATGATATGTTTTATTTATTTTAAGCTGTTGTATTTCTTTTTCAATTATTTTACAGGTTTCAAATGATTTTTTCATTCATTTTGTATGTTTTAAATGAAATAAATAAGTTATTGATTTTAGTATAGAATTAATTGTATGTTTGTTCATAAAGCAACGAAACGTTGCGATATCATAAAAAAACCTGTTATAATATAAAATGATACAATAAAATGGACATAGCAAATGATACCTATAAAAATGATATTAAAACTGTTATTGTTGCATCATCTGTAGGAACATTGATTGAGTGGTACGATATGCTGCTTGCTGTAATTCTTGCAAAAGTTCTCTCCGTAAACTTATTCCCGTCGGAAGGTTCTCACTTTCTGGAGACCCTTGCCATAGTAGGATCGTCATTTATGTTTCGTCCGATAGGATCCCTTATTTTTGGAAATATAGGCGATAAAGTAGGCCGAAAATATTCCTTCCTTATTTCATTGGTTTTAATGGGAGCTTCTACGTTTCTGATTGGCTGTATTCCTAATTTTTCCAGTATTGGTTGGGCAGCTCCGGTTTTGTTACTGCTGTGCAGATTGCTGCAGGGGTTAGCGATCAGTGGCGAATATGCCGGTGCCGTCATTTATGTGGCAGAACATGCTCCGATGGAAAAAAGAGGGTTTTATACAGGATTTATTCAGGCAACAGTTCCCGTAGGGCTGTTGGTTTGCTTAGGTGTCGTTTTTATAACAGAAAGTACAATGTCTGAAGCAGATTTTAACAGCTATGGGTGGAGAATTCCCTTTCTTTTAAGTTCTGTACTGGTCATTTTAAGCTATTTCATACGAAAAAGACTTCATGAAAGCCCTGTTTTTGCAGAGCTTAAAAAATCCGGAAAAACGAGCAAGTCACCGATTAAAGAGGCATTTACAACAAAAGGTAACGTAAAAACAATGTTGAAAGCTATTTTTGGAGGTAATGCCGCACAGAGTTCGGTGATGCAGACCAATCAGTTTGTTGTATTTTTCTTTTTGCAGAATACCGTGAAGCTTGAAAATACTACTGTTTTACTGATTACCGGAATAGCCATGTTTTTAAGTGTATATTTTTACCAGTACTTCGGCGCATTGAGTGATAAAATTGGACGTAAAAAGGTACTCATTGGAGGCTTGGTTTCCAGTCTTATTCTGATTCCGCTGTCTTTTTATCTTTTTATGAAAATCGGAAATCCTCAGGGTATTGATGAAGTACATTCAATCACTACAGATGCCATATTGAAGATTGTGGGGCTGAGTTTTTTGCTTTCAGTGGCTGCAGCGGCTACTTACGGCCCTTTGGGTGCCTTTATGCTGGAAATTTTTCCTACCAAAATACGATATACCAGTATGGGATTTGCCCAGAATATGGGAAACGGTTTTATTGGGGGTGCCACAGCTTTTGTAACAGAGTTTCTTAAGACCAGTTTTGTTGTGAGCGCGTTTCTTTCTCCCTTTATAGGTTTGATTTACCCATTAGTTCTCGTGGTGCTGGCTATCATCGTTAATATAACACTGATTCCGGAAACCTATAAAACTGACCTTACGAAAGAGGATGAATAAAGAGATATATGTAGTGCTGACGGTCATTCAAAGCTGAATTGTAAATTGCTGAACAGGGCAGAAATTATTTATATCATTAAAAAAGAATATTTCAAATTCGGATAATCGTCTTTATATCATTAGTTTTGCATTTTTAATATCTTAGAATCCTTCTTCCGACCAATATATGAGAATACATAAATTAAAGCTTATCGTTTTATTAGGAATTTTTGCGTCTTACACTACCTCGTGTTCTGTTCAGAACAATGTTGTAAAGACTCCTCCAACTAAAAACAGTACAACAAAACCTAACAATAATACAACGAAGCCAAAAGAACCTGTGGCGGTTACCAAGCCTCAAACAGGAATTCCAACAGAAGAAACTTTCAGAACCACTCTTCCGGAAATTAAAAGAGAATTCCGGGGAGCATGGATTGCCAGTGTTGCAAATATCAACTGGCCTTCAAGAAATAATCTGACCGTAGAGCAGCAGAAAGCAGAAGCGATCAGCATGCTCGATATGCTGAAAGATAATAATTTCAATGCAGCCATCTTCCAGATCAGACCTTCGGCAGATGCTCTTTATACCAGTAATATTGAACCCTGGTCTTACTTTTTAACCGGAGAAACCGGAACCGCTCCTTATCCCAATTATGATCCGCTTCAGTTTTGGATTGAGGAAGCACATAAAAGAGGGTTAGAGCTTCATGTCTGGCTGAACCCTTACCGGGCTCACCATACGAACGGAGGTTCAGTAAACAGTTTATCAATGGCCAATAAACTTTCCGATATTGTAGTAAGATTAAAGAACGGAATGTATTGGTTTGATCCTGCTAATCCTAAAACACAGGGTCATGTTTCCAATGTTGTAAAAGATATTGTGAAAAGATATGATATAGATGCAGTTCACTTTGATGACTATTTCTATCCTTATGCCACCTACAACAGAGGGGCAGACTTTCCTGACAATGCCAGTTGGAATACTTATGTAAGCAATGGTGGAACATTATCAAGAGCAGACTGGCGAAGAGATAATGTTAATAAATTTGTAGAACGTATCTATAAAGAAATCCACGCTGAAAAAAGTTATGTAAGATTTGGAATCAGCCCGTTCGGAATCTGGAAACCGGGATATCCAACAGGAATTGTTGGATCTTCACAGTATGATGAACTGTATGCAGACGCCAAATTATGGTTAAACAAAGGATGGGTAGACTATTTCTCACCACAGCTATACTGGCCTATAGATTCAAAAGGACAGAGCTTTGAAGCGCTGTTAAACTGGTGGCAGGGAGAAAATACCTTGAACCGTCACTTATGGCCGGGGTTAAATACAGTGGAGATCAAGGTTTCTGACCGTCCTACGGAGATTAAAAATCAAATTGAAATTTCCAGAAATATTCTGAAAAAAGATGCCGGAGAAATCCACTGGAGTATTGCCGGGCTTACAAAGAATTCAAATATGCTTCCGGTCCTTAAAAACGGGCCTTACAGTGAAAAAGCATTGGTCCCTAAAACACCATGGATAAAAGCTGTCCCGTTACAGGCTCCTACACTGTTTATTACAGACATCGGAAGTTCTGCACGGGTAAACTGGAGTACCAAAAATATAGGTGAAGTTTTTCAATGGGTACTTTTTACGCAGTATAACGGACTGTGGGAAACTGAAATCATAACACTGGATACCCTTTCAAAAGATATTCCTAAGTTTAAGGATGGAAAAAAATTAAATGCTGTCGCCATCAAAGCTATTGACAGACTTGGAAATGAAAGTGATTATATTGCAAAAAAAATCAAATAAATTTTTGAAATAAAAAGCGAAAAGAAGCTGAGAAATCGAGTGATGATGACATCAATTGATATAGGGATATCTGCAAAAATCTTTGATTTTATGGTACCCTGATCATAAAATGTATACAAGTCTTAGTGCCTTTGTGCTAGCTAACAATAAGAAACCCGGTTCATTGTAGAACCGGGTTTTATTTTAGAATTACTATAAATTATTAATTTAAATCAATGAAAATCAGTTAAATATAAATTGATTTTAAATTTGTGTGTTAAAATTTAAAGTATTGTCGGAATCATTTTTGCATTATGAATCTCATAATCACCAAAATATAACATTATGAATACGAACAGACTTTCCGCAAACATGGAAAAAGCACTTAGTGAACAAATGAATAAGGAAATTCATGCATCACACGTTTTTTTATCTTATGGAATTTGGGCTGATGACAAAGGATATCAGGGGATTGCCAATTTTCTTTACAGACATGCTCAGGAAGAACGAAATCATTCAATCAAATTCATGGAATATATTCTCAACAGAGGGGGCAAGCCGAAAGTAAATGCCATTCCTGCTCCTCCGGCAGACCCGAAAACACTTACCGCATGTTTTGATGGAGTCTTTAAACATGAAGTGGATAATACAACGGCCATCTACAAAATTGTAGACCTTTCAATGGATGAAAAGGACTGGGCAACATGGAACTTTATGCAGTGGTTTGTACAGGAACAGATTGAAGAAGAAACATTGGCTCATAACTTAATTGATAAATTGAAAATTGCAGGTGGGGACAGAGCAACCGACGAATCTTTATTTACTTTAGATAAAACATTACAGGAAGCTCCGAATGATGTGCCACTGGCACAGAATGCCACGGGAGACAATCCCTAAAGCCTGATTATTAAAATAAAATGAGTTGAAAATCTGCCAGAATACCGGCAGATTTTTTTATTATGAATCTCCCTTTAAAATCACTATCTTTGCACACTCATAATTCAAGGTCCATCATTCAATAGTAAAAGTTGGAGGAATCTTGAATTACAATTGAACCTTAAACTTTGAATTTTACAATATGAAATGTGGAATCGTAGGCCTGCCGAATGTAGGTAAATCAACTCTTTTTAACTGTCTGAGCAATGCAAAAGCTCAATCAGCAAACTATCCTTTCTGTACTATTGAGCCGAACCTTGGAACGGTTTCTGTACCGGATCAAAGATTGTTTGAACTGGAGAAAATCGTAAAGCCTGAGAGAGTTTTACCAGCTGTAGTTGAAATCGTTGATATTGCAGGTCTTGTAAAAGGAGCCAGCAAAGGAGAAGGATTGGGAAACCAGTTCCTGGCCAATATCCGTGAGTGTGAAGCCATCATCCACGTTCTAAGATGTTTTGATAACGGAAACATTATTCATGTTGAAGGTTCTGTAGATCCGTTAAGAGATAAAGAAATTATTGATATCGAATTGCAGCTGAAAGACCTTGAAACAGTAGGGAAAGCAGTGGAGAAAGCTAAAAAATTCATCAAATCCGGAAAGAAAGAAGATTTATTGACGTATGAAACGCTTCAAAATCTTCAGAAATTCCTTGAAGACGGTAAAAATGCAAGAGAATTTGCAATGGATGATTTCGCAAAATCAGTGATCTCAGAAGTGCAGCTTCTAACCAACAAACCCGTATTGTACGTTTGTAATGTTGATGAAAATTCAATTAAAAATGGAAACGACTGGATTGGTAAGATTGAAGAAATGGCTAAAAATGAAGGTGCTGAAGTTGTGGTTTTAGCCGCTCAGATTGAAGCTGATATCAACGAATTGGAAACTTTCGAAGAAAGAGAGATCTTCCTTGAAGAATTAGGCCTTACAGAACCGGGAGTAAATCGTTTGATCAGAAA
Source organism: Chryseobacterium sp. YR221 (assembly GCF_900176315.1). Lineage (NCBI taxonomy): Bacteria > Pseudomonadati > Bacteroidota > Flavobacteriia > Flavobacteriales > Weeksellaceae > Chryseobacterium > Chryseobacterium sp. YR221. Next base: position 33,091 of record NZ_FWXM01000008.1, on the reverse strand, counting down.
GGCTTATGACTTATTAAAACTTCAAACGTATTTCACAGCTGGGGTAAAAGAAGTAAGAGCATGGACTATCGGACAAGGATGGACAGCTCCTCAGGCAGCAGGAGTAATCCATACAGACTTTGAAAAAGGATTTATCCGTGCTGAAGTAATCAAGTATGAAGATTATTTGACTTATGGTTCTGAAGTAAAGATCAAAGAAGCCGGAAAACTTTCTGTAGAAGGTAAAGAATATATCGTTCAGGATGGTGACATCATGCACTTTAGATTCAACGTATAAGAGAAAAATATTAAAGTTAGTTTGTAATAAAAAAACGCTTCCATGAATTTGGGAGCGTTTTTTGCGATACCGGAAATATAAACATGGATATGGTTTGAATTTCTTTCTCACTGATAAAAAAACGCTTCCATATGGGAAACGTTTCATTATCATTATATTATTCAAGTTCTATAGGTCCCGGCTGGCACTGTGGCTCTGCACAGCTTAGAGAGTATCTCTTACACTGTAGGTTTGCAAGTAAGCACATTTCTTTTCCTCCGGTAATAATTCTTAGTTCTTTTTTATTTAATTTTTTTCCGTTGTTTAATGTTTGATTTTTCATTGTCTTGATTTTATAGGTTAGTTGTTATGTATATTTTTTTAAATAGTATTTATATTATGGTAAAAGAGGATCCGGTACATATCTGCATTGTGGCTCTGCACAGCCAACTCCTACTGTTCTGCACATACCTGTCATCGGATCAATACACTGTCTTAATCCGCCGGTAATAGCTCTTAGCTCTTTTTTATTTAATTTTTTGCCATTGTCTAGGTTCTTGTTTTTCATAGCATTTAATTTTAATTGGATTGAGTGAATTTATTCTTAGAAGTTGTATAAACTTCACAAAACAAAACGGTTATATCAAAGTCTTTTAAAACTTTTTTAGTTATTTTAAGTTGCCCACTTTGTATAGCGTAAGCAGGCTTAAGTTTTCTATAGTAAAAAATTTTGGCAGCTTTTTATTCTATGAGTTGTGGTCTGCATACTTTTTGAGCGCAGCCTACAGAAATCGTGGTACAGTTTCGGGGATCACCAGGTGGATAGGTTTCACATGGCCACTCAGTACATAAGACAGGCTGCATACAGTCAAGCATACCACCTGTAATCATTTTCAACTCTTTTTTGTTTAGTTTTTTTCCGGTTTGTAAAATTTGTTTTTTCATGGGTCTGATTTTTAATGACTTAGTTTTCACGAATGTAATAAAAATAAATGAGCGTAAATCACTTTTTGTAGAAAAATAAATAATTATTTTCACGATATACTGAAATATTAATAATTAGGCCCTTGTTGAATATACCAGCTTGCTGAACTTTTCAACAAAGGAAAATGGACTTTTCAGCAAATTGATTTCCCCTTTTATTGTAGAAATTTGCTTTATTAATATTTCAAAGATGAAAAATAAAGAAACAGTTTTGGTAACAGGAGGTTCGGGTTTTATAGCCTGCTATTGTATGATTACCTTGCTCAATAATGGGTATAAAGTAAAGGCTACACTTCGCTCACTTAAAAAGTCTGAACTGGTAAAAAAGATGTTGCAGGAAGGAGGTATCCATAGCTTTGAAGACCTGTCTTTTGCAGAAGCAGATTTACTGGATGAGAAAAGCTGGGAAAGGGCTGCTGAAGGTTGCCAATATGTTATTCATACTGCGTCACCCACCCCTCATACCGATGCAGAAACAGAAGATGATTTTGTAACTCCTGCCAAAAACGGATTGCTCTTTGTCATGCGTGCTGCAAAGAAAGCAGGCGTGAAAAGAGTGGTATTAACCTCTGCTTTTGGTGCTGTAAGCTATGGGACAATAAAAAATACACCCTATACAGAAGAAGACTGGACAATAATTAATGATACGGTATTTCCTTATCAGCGTTCCAAAACCATTTCAGAAAAGGCGGCCTGGGACTTTATAAAAAATGAGGGTAATGGTATGGAGTTATCCGTGGTAAATCCAACGACGGTTATGGGTCCCGTACTATCTGAGGATTATGCCCATTCTATTCAAATTATCAGACAAATGTTAAATGGTGAAATGCGGGGCTGCCCTAAGCTAATTACAGGATATGTAGATGTCCGGGATGTAGCTGATTTGCATTATAAAGCATTGACAATGGCTGAGGCTAATGGGCAACGTTTTATTGCGGTAGGAGGAGAAGCTCTTTCAATGCTGGAAGTGGCCCAGGTTCTAAGAAAAAATTTAGGAAAGGTTGCAGATAAAACTCCAACAAAAGAATTACCTAACTGGGTGATCAGGTTGCTTGCTGTTTTTAATCCGAAAATTAAAATGATTGTTCCTCATTTGGGGCTGGTAAAGAGGGCAAGCAGTGAAAAGGCAAAAACCTTATTAGGATGGAAACCAAGAAGTGCTGAAGAAGCTATATTAGCAACAGCAGAAAGTTTAATCAGATTTAACCAGATTTAAAATGAAAATTATTATTACAGGGGCTACTGGATTAGTAGGGGAAGGTGTTTTAATGGTTTGTCTGGAAAATCCGGAGATTACAGAGGTCTTAACCATCAGCAGAAAGCCATCAGGCCGACAGCACAATAAACTTAAAGAACTGATTGTAAATGATTTTTCAGAGATCAAAAATAAGGGACCTCAACTTAGCAGATATGATGCCTGCTTTTTTTGTGCCGGTGTAAGCTCTGTAGGGGAAACCGAAGAAAGCTTTACAAAAAAGACCTATGATTTTGTAATTTCATTTGCCGAAATATTATCTCAAACTAACCCGGCGATGACGTTTATCTATGTCTCTGGAAACCGTACCGACAGCACAGAGCAGGGAAAAGTGATGTGGGCAAGGGTAAAAGGACGAACTGAAAATGCTCTATTAAAGCTCCCTTTTAAAGCGGTATATAATTTTCGTCCAGGATTCATGAAACCGATGAAAGGGCAAAAAAATGTACGGTTTATTTACCGTATTTTTGATGCATTGTCTCCTGTTTGGTATTTATGTATTCCCAATTGGATCTGTAGAATGGAGGAAGTGGGGTTGGCAATGATTCATTGTACTTCCAGAGGATATAATAAGACTGTTTTGGAAGTAAAAGATATTAAAGCATCTGCCTTATGAAAAAAATGATGGACATATTGAAAAGAGTAATAACTGTATTATTGTGCCTGATTCTGATTGCTGTCGCTGTTGTTTATTTTTATATGAAGCAACCCCAGTTTGGAGCATTGCCCGAAGGGGTGAGATTAGAGAGGATCAAAAAATCACCGCATTATAGAGATGGGAAGTTTAGGAACTTAGAAGAAAAACCTACCATAGCAGAAGGATACAGTCTTGTAGGAGAATTGTGGGAGTCTCTGACAAAAGATTATCCCAGGACAGCTCCCAAAGATAGTCTTCCTTCGGTGAAAACCAATCTGAAAACAATTCCTGCTGATAGAAATGTAATTGTTTGGTTTGGCCATTCCTCTTTCTTTTTGCAGCTGGATGGGGTGAAAATTCTGGTGGATCCTGTTTTCAGTGGCAAAGCATCACCTTTACCCTGGGGAGTGAAGGCATATAAAGGCAGTGATATTTATACTGCAGAAGATATGCCTGAGATTGATTATATGTTGCTTTCACATGATCATTATGATCACCTGGATTATGAAACGGTAAAGGCATTACAGCCTAAAGTAAAATATGTAATCTGTGGCTTAGGTGCCGGATCCCATTATCAAAAATGGGGGTATACGGGACGGCAGATCATTGAAAAAGACTGGGGGGATAAACAGGAGGTAAAACCTGGTTTTACGATCTATACTGAGAGTACTCATCATGATGGAGGGAGAGGTTTTACAAGTTCACAAGCGCTTTGGCTGTCTTTTTTTATTCAGTCGCCTTCGATGAATATATATTACAGTGGCGATGGCGGTTATAGCACACGCTTTAAAAAGATATCCGAAAAATATCCTTCCATTGATTGGGCTATAATGGAATGTGGCCAATATAATAAAGCATGGCAGTCAGTGCATGAATTACCTGAAGAAGTAGCTCAGGCAACAACTGAATTAAAAGCTAAAAATATGCTGCCGGTACACCATTCAAAATTTACTCTGGCAAAACATTCCTGGGATGAACCCCTGGAGCGTATTTCAGCGTTATCCCAATCCAAAAACTACCGTCTGGCTACACCCATGATTGGTGAAATGATAAGATTGGATGACCCTGCACAAACTTTTAAGCAATGGTGGAAATCCGTAAAATAATACATCATGAAGATCACTGAAATAAAATCCTGTTTTGTAGGGCCCGTCATCTCACCGGAACAGTTTATCGCTGAACATTTCTTTTTATTTCTGGCAAAAGGAAGTATGAATGGCTATGATGGCAGCAAACATTATACGCTTAAACCTGGAGATAGCTGTATTGTTCGGAAAAACCGCCTGGCACGATACAATAAACAGCGGGACAATAATGAATTTGAAAAAGTAATTTTCATTTTTGATGAATTATTTTTAAAAGATTTTTACAGAACCTATCATTTATCTTTTCAGAATTATCAATCAAAAGATGCATTTATTCCCATAAAAAAAGATAAACTGATTAACAGCTTTCTGCTGTCTTTGGAGCCTTATTACACAGATTCCGGGGCTGTCAGCAAAGCATTTTCAGATGTGAAAAGACAAGAGCTGCTGCTCATTTTATTGCAGCTGCAACCCGAATTATCAGATATACTATTTGATTTTGGAACTCCGGGGCGGCTGGATCTTGAGGAGTTTATGCAAAAAAATTATAAGTTCAATGTCAATTTGGAACGTTTTGCATTTCTTACAGGACGCAGTTTATCAGCTTTTAAGAGAGACTTTAAAAAAATCTTCAACGAGACCCCTAACCGATGGTTAATTAAAAGAAGGCTGCAGGAAGCATTATTTCTGATTAAAGAGAAAAAGCAGAGACCAACAGATATTTATATTGATTTAGGCTTTGAAGATCTTTCCCATTTTTCTTTTGCATTCAAGAAAGAGTTTGGAATCTCAGCGAGTAGTTTGTCATAGTACTGAAATTATTTCCGGTCTTCTTAGTGTTTTTAACTCAAAGGTTTCCATAACTTTGTATATTTGAATTTTACAAATCATCTGCTATGGAAAAGATAGCTCATACTTCACTGGAAGATTTTTATAGAGAAATGGCGGCCAAGCTGGGGAAAGACCTTGAAAGTATTTTCCCAAAAGGACTTCATAAAGACATCGGACATTTTAATGTTTTTGATATTGCCCAAACTATTGAAAGGATAAAGACCACGTCAGAAATGCCTTACAATAGAAGGAAGTATTATAAAATAAGCTTTATCAGAGGCAGAAACAGAGCTGAATATGCCGATAAAGTTATTTCCATACAGCAGAATGCTTTATTGTTTGCAACCCCTAAAGTTCCTTATCACTGGGTTCCGGAATCTCCCGAACAGTCAGGAAGTTTTTGTGTGTTTACCGAAGACTTTTTCATAAAAGATAAATCCTATAACAGTCTGGAAGACCTTCCGATCTTTCAGCCCGGAGGAGTACCTGTCTTTGAGATTGATGATGAGATGGCTGAAGAAATTGAAATTCTTTTTAAAAAAATAAAAAAAGAGATTGCTTCAGATTATATCTACAAATATGACCTGATTAGAAATTATGTACTGGAACTGATTCATTATGGACAAAAGCTACAGCCCGCATCCAATATTTCAACATCAAACGATGCTTCCATGAGGGTGGTTTCTTTATTTATAGAATTACTGGAAAGACAGTTCCCCATTGAATCTACAGAACAGAGATTGCAGTTAAAGACGGCAAAAGACTATGCAGACAGACTGGCTGTTCATGTCAATTATTTAAATAAAAAGCTGAAAGAAAGCACGGGGAAAACGACTACCGAATGTATTGCGGACCGCATTATCCAGGAAGCTAAAATCCTTTTAAAACAGACTCAATGGAATGTTTCTGAGATTTCTTATGCTTTGGGTTTTGAAGAAATTGCTCACTTTTCAAACTTTTTTAAAAGGAAAACAACTTTTGCCCCACTGGAATTTCGTTCATGATTTGAATTTTGCAAATTTCAGATTGATTCAAGCAAATAGTTCAAGACGAAAATACCTCAACTTTGTAACATCAAAATAATCAAAATAAAATGGACACAAAAACAAATATTGCATTGGTAACCGGAGGAAGCCGAGGCTTGGGTAAGAATTCTGCACTTAAAATTGCTCAAAAAGGATTGGACGTTATTATTACCTATAGAAGCAATAAAGAAGAAGCGGAAGCTGTAGTAGAGGAAATTAAAGCTTTGGGAAGAAAGGCGGCGGCTTTTCAGCTGGATACAAAAGATATAAAGAGCTTTGACGGATTTGTGAAGGCGGTTACGGATCATTTACAGCAAAATACCGGAAGTTCGAATATCGATTACCTGATCAATAATGCAGGGACAGCTTTATATTCACCTATTACCGAAGTTACCGAAGAGCAGTTGGATGATATCGTGGATATTCATTTCAAGGGTGTGTTTTTCTTAACCCAAAAACTGTTACCGTTTATCAATGATGGCGGGGGAATTGTAAATATTTCTTCAGGGTTGGCCAGATTTGCTACACCGGGATCATCTGTTTACGGTTCTATAAAAGCAGGCGTGGAAATGCTTACAAAGTATATGGCTAAGGAATTGGGAACCAGAAAAATAAAGGCTAATGTAGTAGCGCCGGGAGCTATAGAAACTGATTTTGGAGGAGGAAGAGTAAGGGATAATAAAGATATAAACGCCGTAGTTGCAGGTGCTACAGCCTTAGGAAGAGTGGGGCTTCCTGACGATATTGGTGGAGTAGTGGCCTTTTTATGTACCGAAGATGCAGGATGGATTAATGGGCAAAGAATTGAAGCCTCAGGAGGAATGTTTTTATAAGCAGTCTGAAACGATATAGAAAAAAGAACCAACCTGATAGGGCTGGTTCTTTTTTTATGTATCTGTTGAATCTAGTTTATGGGTAAGATAGGACCAATGATTTCGATGGGATCAACGGGAGTAGGGGGCTGACACTGGGGTTCTTTGCAACCCGGTCCGTAGTATTGGCAACGTGTACCGGAAATGATACATCTTACAAGCCCTCCAGTGATCATTTTCAATTCTTTTTTATTTAACTTTTTTCCTTTGTCTAATTTTTGATTTTTCATGGTTTTGATTTTAAATGAGTGAGTCGGATATTATTGTGGTCTGCATATTTTTTGTCCGCAAAAAGGGGAAATCATCGAACAGCCATTCTCATCAACATGAGATTCACACGGTTCAAGATTCGGACTGCAGATAACCTGAGCTGGCATACAGTCCAGCATACCTCCGGCAATCGTTTTCAATTCTTTTTTGTTCAGTTTTTTTCCTTTTGTTAAGATTTTCGCTTTCATAGGGTGTTTATTTGTTTGATTTTCACTAAGATATATAAAATAATTGAAATATATCACATTGTGTGGATAAAAGTAGATGATTATTCACTTCTAATCATTGTTTTTAGCGTTATGAAAGAGATTGAAAAAATAAAAGAACCGACTGTAGCCAGCCGGTTCGAAGTATGGTAAATATAATGTATCAGGAAAGAATACTTACACTTTTGAAAGATTTTCAATAGCCTTTTCCAGTGTTTCCTGCTTCTTGGCAAAACATAATCTGATAACATTTTCATTGACCTTGTTTTTGTAAAAGGAAGAAAAAGGAACGCTTGCAACTTTATGTTCAACGGTTAGCTGAGTTGCGAAGTCAAAATCATTTTTATCAGAGATCTTATTGTATTTGACAGCCTGAAAGTAAGTTCCTTCACAATCCAGTAATTCAAAAGAAGTCCCGGAAAGGCCTTTTCTCAGAAAATCTCTCTTTTCCTGAAAGAACTGATTAAGATGAGTATAATGTTCATCATTTTTCATGTATTCTGCCAGGGCAAGCTGAATAGGAGTGTTGACACAGAAAACATTAAACTGATGAACTTTTCGGAACTCATCGGTTAGGTTTTTGGGAGCTGCACAATAGCCTACTTTCCAGCCTGTAACATGGAAAAGTTTTCCAAATGAGGCTACCAGAAGGCTTCTTTCCTTAAGTTCAGGATACTGGCAGATGCTTAAATGCTGTTTTCCGTCAAAAACAATATTTTCATACACTTCATCGCTTAAAATAAGAATTGAAGTACCCTTTACGATTTTAATAAGTTCTTGAATATCATTTTCTTTCAGGATTTTCCCGGAAGGATTATTAGGATTGTTAAGAATGATCATTTTGGTTTTTTCGCTGATCAGATTCTGTACAGCATTCCAGTTGATCTCATAGTCTGGAGCTTTCATCTCAAAGCGTTTTACGATACCTCCGAACAGCTCCACTGTAGGTTCATAACAATCATATGCAGGTTCAAAAATAATGACCTCATCTTCTTTTTTAATAAAAGCGGCAATAGCTGTGAAAATAGCCTGAGTACCTCCTGCAGTAATGGTTATTTCTGTATCGGGATGATAAGTTGCCTGATGGCTGTTTTCAATTTTTCTGGCAATTTCCTCCTTTAATCCAATCATTCCTCCCAATGGAGCATACTGGTTGAACCCCTTTTTTATGAAATGGTCTACATGGTTTAAGAGTTCCATATCAGGCATGAAATCAGGAAATCCCTGAGAGAGATTGATGGCTTCATTTTCATTGGCCAGCTGAGTCATCTGGCTGAAAATGGTAGTTCCCACATTGGAAAGTTTTGATAGAGGAAGTTGTATCATAAAAGCGATTTTTGCTGTATCGAATTTAATGAAATATTTAAAACAGTTCGAGGTTATCGGAAATTAAATCAAGAATTCTCTCCAAATCTAAAGAAAAACTCATAATTGATTTGAGTTGAAGGAAGAAAACCTGATTCCATAAAAATTCAATGTACTGTCGAGGAAGATTGGTGGAGAAAAATTAAATAAGCATTTGTTTAAAAAGATGTTTTTTCTCTTTTTGTTTTGATGGAAGATGCCTACATTTGTTAGACCAATACCCTATTTAAATCCATGAAAATGAAGATTAAGAAGATTGAGTTTCCACAAAAATCAGTGTTAGCTAAAGACAAAAAGGATTTTGATTATGTTGACAGCTTTGCCGGGGAGCTGATGAGCAGCCACTCAAATATTGACATCTCAGAAGTTGGAAAAGCTTTTTTTATCAGTGGCCCGAAGTGGGGAAAGAAAATGTTTGCCTTCAGGAATAAAGTAGTAGGTTTATTTGGACTAAAAACCGGAGTAGAATCTGAAAAAGCTCAGACTGACGATCACTTTCAATGTGAAGTAGGAGAGCGTATGGGAATCTTTACCGTATTTGAAAAAACAGAGAATGAAATTATACTGGGCGAGGATGATAAACATCTTGACTTTAGGGTTTCCCTGCTGTTTGATAAAACCCGGGATGATAATACTGAGAAATCACTGACCATTTCTACTACTGTAAAATTTCATAACTGGCTGGGCGTCTTGTATTTTTTACCGGTCCGTCCTTTTCACAGGCTGATTGTTCCTGTCATGCTGAAAAATGTAATCGGTAAGCTGGAAACCAGATAGGAATTTATTTTGTATCATATATTGGGTGTCATTTCTTGCATCTGATAATAATGTACTGCCTTTTCTTTTAAAGGGTTACTGCTCCATTCTTCCCAGGTATTGGTATAAGGATCATACCCACATTTCAGAGGCGCTGAGTATATATTGGCAGGTTCATCCAGATAGGCCCGGCAATCGGTACATACATGACGGAATTCGCAGTCTTTACACTTTAAGATGCTGTCTTTACCGAGAGTCCAGTATTTTTTAAAATCCGGTTGGGCTACAGCATCTGCTAAAGCAGTATCCTTTATATGACCAAAACTTTTTTTCATGCTGGGACAGTTTTTAATATACCCCTTTGTATCGATACTAATTTTCCGGTTTAGACAAGTGTTGAAAGCTAAAGATTCGGTAAAGGTTGCAATATTGATGGAGAATAAACTGCTATCGATAATGCCACAATGAATTTCACTGTCAATAATCTTGTCGGTCTGCAGTATATAACCAATTCCATAATTACCTTCCTTATATACTTTTGTTACATCGGTTCCGGTTATAGTGAGGCTGCTTATTTTTTTATGCTTCTTGACAAATGATTCAATGCTTTGATAAAAAAGATGCTCATTTTTATAGGGAAGCATGATCTCCACGGATTTTACTTGTGAAGGGGCTATAATACTCATTATTCTTTCTAATTCATTCCAGGATGCTTCCTTAAAAAATCTGAACTGGATGAAGTTACAGCAGAGTGCTTCCAGTTGTTCAAGGAATGTTGTATTGAAATAAGAAAGTTCCTGCTCTGCGTCCAGAATACAGTGAGAGATATGAGCCGGAAACAGCCACTCTTCAGACATCCTGGGGAATAATTCTATTTCTTCAGAAGAACAGTAGAATGCAAATTCGTGTTCTTCTATGAACTCCAGGTACTCATGAAATATTTCTTTTTCATCATCATCGAGCTGTATCAGGATTTCAGGGACATTAATATACCTCTCCTCTGTAAATAATGATATCAGGGAATGAGGCACAGGGTAAATTTTCCTTCTCTGAAGATCGCAGATTACCGAGCGGGAAGCTCCTTTTACGATGATACAGTGACTGTATAAAAGCAGCAGTTGGTCCATAATTATAGTATATGCATTTTAGAATAAGGTTTGTAAAAAGGATCAGATTCTGTCAGTTCTGCATTGTACTTACCCAGCTTTAGAGATTTCTGGAATTCAGTGTTTTTTTTATTTTCAAATACATCTATATTCCAGGTGTCTGAATTTAAAGACAGTTGGCTTTTGTTTTCTGCCATCCAATTTTGTATTTTTTCTTTTATTTTTTCTTGTTCTTCTTTCATATTTCTTCTTTTAATAGATCAAAAGCAATCTGTCGTTCAATATCATAATTACAGCATTTAGATAACCATTGAAACTGCCCTATAGGATTTACTTCCAGAAAGACATATTCTTTTTCAGGAGTAAAAATCATATCAATAGAACCGGAATTCATATCAATACTTTGCATGAATGAGGTTAATTTTACCTCTATTTCTTTGGGTAATTGATAGGGAACACATCGGTTAGGCCTTTCGTTGTCATAGTTTCTGAAATCAGTTTTTGTTTTTTCGTTGGCTTGTGAGAAAATTGCCATAGTATAAAACTTAGGCTTCAGATAAAAGATGCGGAGTTCATACTTCTTTTCAGTATACTCCTGGTACATGGAAAAATGGCTAAACTCTTTTCCATTGTTTTTTATGCTTTGACTTTTAATGTCACTTCTGGAAAGTTTGAGAACAGGTTGATGAATATACACCTCCGAACCTTCTTCATATGTGAACTGAAATGAATTAAATTCAATATCTTTTGTAATAATTGAATCATATCTGGCAGAGAAGCTTAATAACTCATTGATATTGTTGGTCACTAATGTTTCCGGTATTTTTAATCCTGCCTTGTGGGCCATACTGAGGTTATGTACCTTATTGGTGATATTCTCCTGAAATCTATTTATTCTTCCTCCTTTTTCGAAAGCTGAATAGATATTGTCAATCATTCTTTCATTTTCTCTTTGAAAATTATCCTGAATCCGGAAGATCATTTCTTTCAGCTTAGTGTCCTGCATGGATAATGTAAATCCCTTATTGCTTTTAAAGTTTCCTCGTCTATACCAGAATTTTTTAATATCCTTGCTGTTGATATTCCCCTGGTCGGTAGATAGCCCCACTGAAAAGCCTTCTGTATTAGATATTTTAAAACTAATACCTTGAATGTCTGTCTCATTATTGATGCGACAGATCTTTTTTTTATTTTCCATAAAAAAAATCCAGTCCAGTACATCATTTGTGGATCGGTCATTTTTATTGCTTTGGATCAGGTACATCATCTATTTATTTACTTCTATGACAATCATCTATAATTAAAATGCGGGATACGTATCGCATCCCGCAATAACTTGAATATTAACACTATTCTATCTGTTCATTGCTAATACCATACACCATTAATAAGGTATTCTGTACATTTAAGAACGGTGTCGTACCGGTCGGCGCAGTGTATCCAGGTCTTACCACCATCTTGGCTATATGCTTTATTGTTCGTAGCTTGGACAACACCTCCTTTGAATGTGTTCATTTGGCTTGCACTCATTTCTTTGAATTTCAAAGACTTTAAACTTTCTAATTTTTTCATGATATTTTTTTGATTTTGATGATACTTCTGTCTTTCCGCCATGAAGTAGTTGTTCAGCGTATTTTTTATACAGATATAACATGTTTACTACCATCGGTAGCATAGAATATTTGAGTGAGGAGTACCCCTCTGTCGTTGTAAACATTGATATCGTGCGTAGAAATATCAGGAACGCCGCCGTTCATAAACGCACCGGCGTTGGTACCTACATTTTGACCTCCTCTGATTTTACCCATCAGGTCATTATCTAATGCTCTGAATTTTTCTGATTTTAATTTTTCTAGTTTCATTTTATTTTAAATTTTAATGATCTTTGTCTTTTCGCCTTGAGATTATTGTTCAGCGTATAGTATATTTTTAGGTTGAGCTGTTATCCTATATTGATATCCTTTTAAAATGAGAATGATCATTACATAAAATAGGAGACTTCCAAGCCTGTTTTTGCATCTACAAAACTTACATGTTGTAAGCCTCCACCGTTGTCATCCCAGGTTAACGTATCAGAGCTGGCAGTTCGTATGCCTCCTCCCGGTGTTCCAATAAGAGAGCCGGATCCGGTTCTTTCGACAAGACCTCCTTTAATTTCATTCATTGCCTGACTGCCTAATTTTTTAAATTTTTCTGATTGTAAACTTTCTAGTTTCATGATATTGAAATTTGGTTTTTACCCCTATCTTCCCGCCATGGAGTAATTTTCAGCGTATTTTTAATTTCTTTGAGTTTCATTTTTGTTTTTACCCGTCGTACCTCATTGATGATGAGGTGTTATTGTATGCAACAAGATTAGATCTATTTTTAATGAAAATCAATCTTCACTTCGTAAGTGTAATTGGTTTTTCAATAAGTGTATATAAAGATGGATTAAATGAAAAATAGAGTGGGATGCCCTTAATAGAATAATACAGATACTCTGTTTTGAGTGTCTGTTGGATTAAATAAGGATGTTGTAAAATACTGAATTGATATCAGATTGGGTATCACGTGCCTAAAAGGACACCGTAATGCCACTTGATAAGTGATGTGTTTTCCTGAGAAGTGTTGAAGAATCCTTTGAATGGCATTCTGGGAAATAATGTAATAAAGCAGATCTGTTTTTACTCCATATGCTCTATTTTCGATAAAAAGTCAATTTTTTTACGGACAGAAACATCCAATACAGAGCTGTCAGTCATGATTACCTGACCTCCTTTTCCTTTGATATATTCTTTAAGATGGGAAAGATTAATGAGGTGTTTATGATGGATCCTGAAAAAATTATACTCTCCCAGGAATTCTTCAAATTCGTGAAGGGTTTTGGATACAATAATTTTTGTTTTGTCTGTGAGGTAAAATGTGGTATAGCTTGAATCTGCTTCGCAACGTATGATGTCATTGATATCCGTTAATTTAAAACCTTGCAGCGTGGGAAGGCTGATTTTATTTTTCTTCGAAGAAGCTGTAGGGATTATTTTATTTTTTCTGATATTCTCTAATGTCTTGTTAACGGCTATGATAAAGTCTATTTTCTTGATGGGCTTCAAAAGATAATCGGCAGCACCGTTTTTAATGGCCTGTATCGCAAAATTTTCAAATGCCGTAATGAAGATAATCTGGGAATCTATTGATTTGAATTTTGACAGCAGGTCGAAGGCTGTACCATCTTTCAGCTGGATATCCAAAAAAAGAATGTCCGGTGAATTTTTGGAAAGGTAAATATAAGCTTCCTCTATACTTGACGCCTGAAATACGGTCTCGATTTCCGGAAATTCGTTTTCCAGCAGGAGGGCAATATAATCTCTTCCGTCTTGTTCGTCATCAATGATGCAGGCTTGTATTTTATTTTTCATGGGGTGTAATATAAAGTTTAATTTGTGTTCCTTGTTCTTGCTCCTGTCCTTGTTCGGAAAGATTTTTAATGACTAAAATGATATTAGTCTCAAAAAGTTGCTTAAATGTTTCAATTCTCTTTTGCGATAATTTTACTCCAAAGGAGCCTGATTTTATGATTGTCTGATCTTTGCTGCTTATTCCATTTCCGTTATCCTCAATGGTTATACAAAGTGATGTGCCGTTATACCCAAACCGGATATCTATTTTTCCCTTTCGGTCTGTTAGTTTTGAAATGCCATGTTTTATAGCATTTTCCACAAAAGGCTGTATCAGCAGGGAAGGAATAGTCCAGTTTTCATCTACGGTTTCGGATATATGTATTGAATAATCAAATTGTTCTTTTAAACGAAGTTTCTCCATGTTCAGATACAGAGACAGGTATTCTGCTTCTTCGTGTATAGGCATGAATGTCTTTTCAGAATAATGAAGTGTTTTTCTGATCATTTGTGAGAAAACATCCAAATAATTCTCTGTTTCTGCGTAATCTTTTTTATACAGCAAAAACTGTATAGAGTTGAGGCAGTTGTAGATGAAATGGGGATTGATCTGTGCCTTTATCGCCTGCAGTTCGAGTTCTGCAATCTTCTTTTCGTAATAGAGATTTTCCAGTTTTTTATTTCTTTTTTTCTGAAAATATAATGTGATAAGTATAAACAATGCAGTAGCTCCCAAAACAATCATCAGAAACTTAAACCACAAGGTCTGCCAGAACTTGGGTTTGATTTCAAAATTAACATCCGAAGAAGCAAAGGACTGTTTTCCGTTATAACCCAATCCAAAAACTCTAAAAGTATAGGTTCCGGGTGGGAGAGAGTTTAATATAATCCTGGGAGAATTGCTGGTCTCCCAGTTATTATTCAGTCCTTCAATTTTATATTTATAGCTTATTTTTCCTTGGGAGGCATAATCCGGGAAACTCAAATTAAATATGATGTTATTGTTGGGGTGTTCCCCTGTAAGTTTCTGTGTCACATCAAAAAAATCCTGGTTCCCAATGGTAATAGAATTGATGATCACCTTTTTATGGATGAATTTTTGTTGCGATAATAAATTCCTGACCGAAAGTATTCCTAACCCTTTTGAGGTTCCGGCAAAGAGGGTATCCCCCTTTATAATACATCCCGCCACCACATTGGAAGGCAAGCCGTCGATCTGTGTGAAATTATTGATCCTTAAACGGGAACCCAGGATCTCTATCCTGCTGAGTCCGGAATTGGTACTTGCCCAGAAAACATTTTCATTTTCCACTTCTATTTTTTTGATCTGGCTGGTCAAAAGCCCACTGCTTTGGGTTATCTTTTTTAGAATTTTACTGTTGCTGAAGAGGATAATGCCATTTAAATTGGTGGCTCCTATATATCTGTTGTGGCTTAGTTTTTTTATATCTGTAAAATAATAGCCTTCCAGAAAAAGTCTTTTCTTCTTTGTCCGGGTATTCATTTTATAGAGGTCTTTAAAACTTCCTACAAACAGGCTGTCCATATCATAGAGCAGAGCCGTATAAATCCTTTCGTGCTGCAGTATCCGAGAATAAGTAAGAGTATTGTAGTTGTAGGCTGTCAGTCCGTCGCTTGAGCATATTAAAACAGAGCCTTTCGTGTAGGGTAACACATTCTTTGGATTGTAATCCTTTGTATTTAAAGTCTGCTTTTTTTGAGTCGCCGTATTATATTGGATGAGGCTTCTGCTCAACCCGAAAATAATGGTATTTCCCTCTGAAACTATAGCCTTATGCTCTATTTTCCTGTTTTCTTCAAAAACAATATCCTTTATTTTATGGGAACGGTATATGCCACTTTTGGCTTCATTATACCCTAAAATAATGTCACCGCCGTTTTGTGCCAGGGCTGTGATATAAGCCGAATTGTTTTTTATGGGCAGATGCATATAGCTTGTAAGGAACTTTTCTGTAATAAAATAAATTCCATTATTTTTAGTGGAAAACCAGATGTTGTTATCATTATCCACGAGAATACTGTTGATAACATATTTATCCAGAAACTTGACAGGGTCAGAAAGCTTCCTGTGATCCACTAGCTTTTCTTTAAAATGCAATACGCCGCCATTTTCCAGACACAACCAAATTCCATAATTTTTATCGATGAGGATATGCTGGATATTCTCATGGGTGAAATAGGTCTGAATCTTTTTAAAATTAACCTTATTGTAGAGTTTGTAAATCTCTATTTTTCCTTTGCTTTTAAAAATACAAAAATCATCTTTCCAGTATAATGCAGTATTCTTGTCTACTGAAATATTACAGCTTGTTTTCTTTTTTGTGAGGATATTATACGCTTCAATATTTTTTTTTCCTGTTTTATCTGACAAGTAAAGCAAATGACCGGATAGATCAAAAGAAAGGGCATTATAAGAGCTGGGTGTTCCGGAACCGTTGATGAAGAGAGGGATGGTGCTCACCTTTCCGTTCCTGTAAATATAAATATTCTTAGGATCGGTGATAGCGTGGGCATATAGTGCATCTTTCTGGACATAGATACTGGGATTATGGTCAAAATGCATTTTGTTGAGCTCTTTATTCGAATCTGAATTGATAATTCTGCCGTTTTTCAGATACGCAAAATCATTCAGAAAAGATAAAATGAAAATTTCCCCATTCGATAGCTGATGACAGGATAATACTTCAATGTTTTTTAATCCGTTTTTTTTATTGTACTGTTTAAACTCTTTTCCATCAAAGCGAAATAGCCCATTATCGCTTCCTATCCAGATGAAACCGTTGAGGTCCTGGCTTAATGTGTAGGTATATGAGCTATTCAGTCCTTCCTCTTCGCCATAATTTACCAATCCGGGGATTTGTGCAAAAAATATTGATGATAAAGAAAAAAAAATAGCAGTTACGAGGAAAATAAATATATTTTTCACGTGATCATGAATAATAACGTAAAGGTATGACTTGGATGATAATAATGCAAAATATGATTACAAATACTAAAAAACAGATTGAAAAAATTCGGATAATTTTCTACAATTTCGTACTTTTGTATGTTTGCTGAAATCATATATGTCACAAGAAATAAATCCAACCTACTCAGAAGATAATATCAGAACCCTCGATTGGCAGGAACATATCCGTCTGCGCCCCGGCATGTACATCGGGAAGCTTGGAGATGGGTCCTCTGCTGATGATGGTATTTATATTTTACTTAAAGAAATTCTGGACAACTCCATTGATGAGTTCAGGATGAGATCCGGTAAAAGAATTGAAATAAAAGTGGATGACGGTAAAGTTACGATCCGTGACTTTGGCCGTGGAATTCCATTGGGAAAAGTGGTAGATGCCGTTTCCAAAATGAATACCGGTGGTAAATACGACAGTAAGGCGTTTAAAAAGTCGGTCGGACTGAATGGAGTAGGTACCAAAGCCGTAAATGCCCTTTCAGACTATTTCAGAGTACGGTCTTTCCGTGACGGAAAAATGAAGGTTGCTGAATTTTCCCGTGGAATGATCACGGAAAATTTTGAAGAAAAAGAAACTTCGGACAGAAACGGTACCGAAATCTCATTCATTCCTGATGGTGAGATATTCCTGCATTTTAAATACAGAAAAGAGTACATCGAAAGAATGCTCCGTAACTATGCTTATCTGAATCCAGGACTGAAAATTCTTTTTAACGGTGAAACCTATTTTTCTGAAAATGGTCTGAAGGACTTATTGGAAGAAGAACTTGAAAGTGATACCCTTTATCCTATCGTTCATTTGAAGGACGAGGATATTGAAGTAGCAATAACCCACTCCGATAAATCTCAGACGGAAACCTATTTTTCATTCGTAAACGGACAGAATACAACTCAGGGAGGAACGCATCTCAATGCATTTCGTGAAGCATATGTGAAGACTATCCGTGAATTTTTCAATAAAAATTTTGATGCTTCCGACATCCGGAAATCTATTATTGCTGCTATCTCCATCAATGTAGAAGAGCCGGTGTTTGAATCCCAGACCAAAACAAAATTAGGATCTAATGATATGGGACCCAATGGCCCTACCGTAAGAACCTTTATTATTGATTTCCTGAAAAGCAAGCTGGATAATTTCCTGCACAAAAACCCGGAAATTGCGGAAGCGATCCAGAGAAAGATATTGATTTCCGAAAGAGAAAGAAAAGAACTTTCAGGAATTCAGAAACTGGCAAGAGAAAGAGCTAAAAAAGTGTCTCTTCACAATAAAAAGCTTCGCGACTGCAGACAGCATTATAACGATCAGAAAGCAGAAAGAAAAGGCGATAGCCAAATATTCATTACCGAGGGTGACTCTGCATCAGGATCCATCACAAAATCCAGAGATGTAGAAACGCAGGCTGTATTTTCACTAAAAGGAAAACCTTTGAACTGCTACGGATTAACCAAAAAAGTAGTGTATGAAAATGAAGAATTCAACCTGCTTCAGGCTGCTTTAAATATTGAGGAAAGCCTTGAAGACCTTAGGTATAATCAGGTAATTATAGCAACCGATGCCGATGTCGATGGGATGCACATCCGTTTATTGATGATCACATTCTTCCTGCAGTTTTTTCCTGATCTGATCAAAAATAACCACCTGTATATTCTGCAGACCCCGTTATTCAGAGTGAGAAATAAAAAGGAAACAAGATACTGCTATACTGAAGCAGAAAGAATAAAAGCTTTAAATGAACTTGGGAAAAATCCTGAAATTACCCGATTTAAAGGACTGGGAGAAATCTCTCCGGATGAATTTAAACATTTCATCGGAAAAGATATCCGCTTAGAGCCTGTAGTCATTGGGAAAGATCAGACCATAGACCAGCTTCTGGAATTTTATATGGGAAAAAATACACCGGACAGGCAGACATTTATCCTGGAAAATCTGGTGGTGGAAGAAACAGATATTGATAAGAAAGAAGCTTTGGATGAAGTAAGCAATTCTTAAAACTTACAATAAACATGAAAATTAAATGAGACTAAGTAACCGTAACAAAGCATCGTTGTATAATTTTATCAATACGTTGCTCCTTATGATGGTTGTACTGGGAATAGTTAGTTTTTTAGCAAATGAATATAGGTTTAATGTATTG
Organism: Chryseobacterium sp. YR221; assembly: GCF_900176315.1. Lineage (NCBI taxonomy): Bacteria > Pseudomonadati > Bacteroidota > Flavobacteriia > Flavobacteriales > Weeksellaceae > Chryseobacterium > Chryseobacterium sp. YR221. The sequence goes on along the minus strand of NZ_FWXM01000008.1, from coordinate 13,948 downwards.
AAAAATGAAAGCTATTTACTGATTCTGGTTCCAGTTCTGATGTTGTTCATCTTCCATCTTAACGGACGACAGATTTTTGAATATGACAGTGATGGAGAAGCCCTGAATTTTAAAAATAGAAATATTATTCCTTTTTTGAATACTCCTCTGTATGATGAGTTTCCAAAATATAAACTGATAAAATATGATGTAATCACTATTCTCTTTATCAAAAGACTATATATTACCATTTCAAGTAAGAATAACGGTTCTACCGTACTGAAATACCAGATCTCTTATTTGACCGGAAAAGAAGTAAATGATTTAAAACTCTCTCTGAACAAAGTAGTGAAAGCTAATAAAGAGAAAAAAGATTAAAAATAAAAATGACAGAAGAATATTCGCATGAGGGTGAAAGCTTAAAGAAAGTTTCCGGACTTTATAAAGACTGGTTTCTGGATTATGCTTCCTATGTAATTCTTGATAGAGCTATCCCTTCGGTGTATGACGGGCTGAAACCTGTTCAGCGTAGGATTATGCACTCTATGAGAGAACTGGAAGATGGCCGGTATAATAAAGTAGCTAATATTGTAGGAAATACCATGAAATATCACCCTCACGGTGATGCTTCCATTACGGATGCCATGGTGCAGATCGGGCAAAAGGAAATCCTGATAGATACCCAGGGAAACTGGGGAAATATCTATACGGGAGATTCTGCCGCAGCCGCAAGGTATATTGAAGCCAGGCTGACCCCTTTTGCACTGGAAGTGGTATTTAATCCCAAAACAACTGAATGGGCAAAATCCTATGATGGCAGAAATAATGAACCTATTGATCTTCCGGTAAAATTCCCGCTGCTTTTGGCTCAGGGAGTGGAAGGAATTGGGGTAGGACTTTCCACCAAAATACTTCCTCACAATTTTAATGAGCTGATCAATGCTTCGGTGGCGTATTTAAAAGGAAAGAGATTTGAAATATTTCCGGACTTTCTAACTGCCGGTTATCTGGATGTTTCCGAATATAATGATGGCCACAGAGGAGGTAAAGTAAGAGCGAGAGCAAAAATTACCCAGACAGATAAACACCTTCTGGTTATTTCTGAGCTTCCTTATTCCAAGACTACGAGCGATCTGATAGATTCTATCTTAAAAGCCAACGAGAAAGGGAAGATCAAAATCAAGAAAATTGAGGACAACACTTCGGATAAAGTGGAAATCCTGATCCACATTCATCATGATGTTTCACCGGATAAGACTATTGATGCACTGTATGCATTTACAGACTGTCAGGTAACTATTTCTCCCAATGCATGTGTAATTGTAGGAGATAAGCCCATGTTTATGAATGTTTCGGAAATTCTGAAAATGAATACGGATCATACGGTTTCTTTACTTAAAAAAGAACTCGAAATTGAGCTTCATGAACTTCAGGAAAACTGGCATTTCTCTTCATTAGAAAGAATTTTCATTGAAAACAGGATCTACCACGACATTGAAGAGGTAAAAACCTGGGATGATGTACTAAAAACAATAGATAAAGGGTTAAAACCTCATACCAAACATCTTTTAAGGGCAGTAACGGAAGAAGATATTTTAAGATTAACGGAGATCCGGATCAAGAGAATTTCGAGGTTCGATTTAGATAAATTTAAAGAAAATATTGCTGCTCTTGAAGGGAAAATAGAACAGGTGAAACATAACCTGGCCCATCTGATTCCTTATGCTATTGAGTATTATTTAAATATTCAGAAGAAGTATGGGAAGGATAAGCAGAGAAAAACAGAACTTAGAATCTTCGATACAATTGACGCGACAAAAGTAGCCGTAGCTAACGAAAAATTCTATGCCAATTTTGAAGAAGGATTCATCGGAACATCCCTGAGAAAAGATCAGTATATGTTTGATTGTTCTGATATTGATGATATCATTACTTTCAGAAAGGATGGAAGTATGAAAGTGGTAAAAGTAGAAGCTAAAACATTTATTGGCAAAGACATTCTGCATGTGGCAATCTGGAAGAAGAATGATAAAAGGACTGTATATAATATGATTTACCGTGAAGGTAGAGATGGTCCTTATTATATGAAACGTTTTTCTGTAACCGGAGTAACAAGAAATACAGATTATCCTTTAGCTTCAGATAAAAAAGGTTCAGAGATGCTGTATTTTTCAGCTAATCCCAATGGGGAAGCGGAGACTGTAACAGTACTTTTAAAACCGAATCCAAGGATCAGAAAAAATAAAATGGAAATCAACTTCTCCGAACTTGCCATTAAGGGAAGAGATTCCAAAGGAAACCTTGTGACGAAATATGCCGTGAAAAAAGTTGATATGAAGGAAGAGGGAGTTTCTACCCTCGCCCCGAGAAAGATATGGTTCGATGATACGGTAAGAAGGCTGAATGCAGATGCAAGAGGAACTTTATTAGGCAGTTTCAAAGGAGATGACAAGATTCTGACCATTAATACCAATGGAGAAGTAAAACTGGTTTCTTTCGACCTGGGTAACCGTTTTGATGACGAATACTTAGTGCTTGAAAAATGGAGACCCGGACAGGCCATTACCTGTATTTATTATGACGGAGAGAAAGATATGTACTTTATCAAGAGATTCTTATTGGAAAATACGGTTAATGTACAGACTTTCATGCCTTCAGAACATCCTAAATCGTTCATTGAGAATGTAATTGTGGCAAACGAAGCAACAGCAGAGATTATTTTTGCTAAAGATAAAGGAAAAGATCGCGAACCTGAGACCATTGCTATTGATGAATTTATTGCTGTAAAAGGAATAAAAGCAATTGGAAATCAGTTCACGAAATTTAAAGTGAAAGCAATCAACATCACGGTTCCAGAACCTGTAGAAGAAGAGCCGGAAGTGTATGAAGAGCCGGAACAGACAGGAGATATGGATGAAGATGGTGGGGTCATCGGTGATCTGTTTCAGGATGGAGAGAATAATGAATCTGAATAAATAAAGAATTTCAGGTCAAAAAAAATAGATAAAAAGACATCAGATGAATATAGTTGTTTTAATTATAATGGCTGTTACATGTATTTTTAGTTACATGGGACTCAACAATACCAGTTTATTTGAAAAATATAAATTTAATGTTGGGGCTATTGCCAATCGTAAAGAATATATCAGGCTTATCAGTTCTGCGTTTTTGCATGCAGATTTTATGCATTTATTTTTTAATATGCTTTCCCTATACTTTTTTCAGGGGGTGGTTATTCACTTCTTTGGAGAAATAGGATTTTTGATCGTGTATTTCGGATCAATGATCCTTGGGAATCTATTCAGTCTGCAGATCTATAAAAAGCAACCCTGGTATTCTGCTATTGGTGCCTCTGGTGCTGTGTCAGGAATTATTTTTGCATCTATTGCAATGGCACCGAATGAAATCAGTGTTAATTTCCTTCCGGGATGGCTGTTTGGAACACTATACTTTGGATATTCAGTATACATGATGCTGAATCCTAAGCAATGGGATAACCTGGGGCATGCTGCTCATTTAGGAGGAGCCTTTTTCGGACTTGTTTATTCTATTGTAATGCACCCACAGCTGGCTATGAGCAATATGCTTTTCTTAGGAGTGATGTCACTGCCATTAATTTATCTGGGATATCAGATCTTTGTCAGGAAAAGAATAGGATAAAACACTATTTTTACTAAAAATATCAAAACCAATGAACACATCAGAATTAAACAGTTTCATCGTGATACTTATCTATGGTTCATTGGTTTTGCTTTCCCTGCTGAAGCTGACCAACCCTTTACAGGTTAACAGAAAGGCCAATTTCTGGTTCGGAATTTTTCTGTTCCTGTGGTCTACCTTTTGGATGGATGAGGTTCTGTTTTTAATTACCGGATCAGCCATTGAGTTCCATTCCCTGTATGTAGTGCGGTTTATCCAGTTTTTAACGCCAATTGTTTTTTATTTCAGCGTACTGTTCTATACCAATCCTACTTTTACATTTAAAATTACGGATCTTAAATTTCTATTGCTTCCGGCGGCTTTCCTGATATGCCTTTTCCTGATACAGTCTGGTCTTACTAATCCATTTGAATATCTGAGTGTTATTTTGATTCTTATTCAGGCTCTCTTTTATACCGGACTTTCCTATATCATCATCAGAAAGCACCAAAGGAAAATTCAGCAGTTTTCTTCCAATACCGAAGGAATTAACCTCAACTGGTTAGAATATATTATTGTTGTGCTGTTTATCGTCAATATCATTTATGTGATCTACAACCTGTTTTATGATCCCAAATCTTTAAACTTCTTCATTAATACGGTTTTTTTGCTGGTTATTTACTGGGTAGCTTATTATTCTCTGAAGCAGAAAGAGATTTATCCTCTGGAAGAAAAACAGCGCCAGGAGCTGATCTCTATTGATGAAGATGCTGATGAGGAAGAAGTGAAAAGAAAGTTGATCTCAGACGAAGAATTAGGTAAGATTAAGATTCAGCTGGAAAACATTATGGAGACCGGCAAACCTTATCTGGATAGTGATCTGAACCTGATAAAATTGGCAGAAACACTTGAGGTTTCCAGTCATCATCTGTCTTATGTCATCAATACGGGTTTTGGAAAGAACTTTTTTCAGTATGTGAACGGATACAGAGTGGAATATGCAAAAGTACTTCTAAAAGATGCTGACAGTAAATTTTCAATTTTAGGAATTGCCTATGAGTCGGGATTCAATTCCAAGACTTCTTTTAATACTACATTCAAAAAACTGACTGGGCAAACTCCTTCTGAATTTAAAAAAATAAGTTCCGATTTATAAATTTTAACTTTTTGTAAATTGTAATTATTTGTAATTCAGCATTTTAATACTTTTTAAGGATTGTTCGAAAATGGGTTCATTAAGATAAGTCGGAACATTAAAATTTTACTTCTATAATAGCTTTGTACCATAAATTTTGTTTTATGGAAACCAAAGAATCATACGCAGTTATCACAGGGGCCAGCCAGGGGCTGGGAAAAGCATTCGCTGAAAATCTGGCTAAGAAAAACATCAACGTTATCCTGGTAAGTCTTCCCCATCAGAATTTAAAAGAACTCACCGAAGAACTTGAAAAAAACTATTCTATAAAAGCCCATTATTATGAAGTAGACCTTTCCGTACATGATAATGTGATGAAACTTACGGCATGGCTTAATCAATCCTTTGAGATTCATATCCTGATCAATAATGCAGGTCTTGGAGGTACCAAAAAGTTTACAGAAGCCAGCTCCGACTATATCAATACTATTCTTCAGGTGAATGTAACTGCTACTTCACTTATTACCCATCAGCTTCTTCCTAATCTTTTAAGGCAGTCGAAAGCTTATATTTTAAACGTTTCAAGCATGGCCGCTTTTTCTCCTATAGGTTTTAAAACAGTATATCCGGCCTCTAAAACCTTTATCCATTCATTTTCCAGAGGATTACATGAAGAACTGAAAGATACCAATGTTTTTGTAAGCGTCGTGAATCCCGGAGCCATGAAAACCAATACGGATGTATGTAAACGAATTGAAAAACAAGGTTTTTTGGGCAGGCTGACCCTTTTAAATCCTGATAAAGTAGCTTCCTACTGTATTCACCAGTTATTTAAAAAAGATTCCGTAATTATGGTGAACCCAATCAGCTGGCTGATCATGAAAATTTTACCGATATGGATAAAACTTCCGCTGATGACCCAGGCAATAAAAAGAGAAATCGAAGCATAAGACTGACATCATTGAAACTTCATGTATACTATGCTTATACGGAGAAAAATGAGGGGATGCCGAATGGGCTTAAAAAAGATAAGTAACATATGAAAAAAGTTTTTGTAACCGGAGCTACCGGGCTTCTGGGGACCAACGTCATTATTAAATTATTAAAAGATGGTTATTTTGTTATTGCTCTGGTGCGCCAGAAAAGCAAGTATTTGGGTGAAGAAGACAAAAATCTGAAGCTGATTGAAGGTGATCTGGCTGCCGATCTCTCATTATTTCTCAAAGAAGTAGACTGCTTCATCCATATTGCTGCGGAAACCCGTCAGGATCTTCTCAGTTATGAGGAGTATAAGAACATAAATTATGATATGGTTGTGAAGGTCTTTACCCAGGCAAAAGTTTGTGGGATCAAAAGATTCCTGTTTATAAGTTCTGCCAATACATTAGGCCATGGTAGTGTAGAAAATCAGGGGAATGAGCAAAAAATTCAACATTACCCATTTACAAAATCTCACTATGCACAAAGCAAAGTGGAAGCAGAAAATTATCTTTTACAACATCGTAGCATCATGGATATTGTTATTCTTAATCCTACTTTTATGATAGGAGCTTACGATAGCAAACCCAGTTCCGGCAAAATAATCTTTTGGGCCTGGAAAAAGAAACTCGTTTTTTATCCAAAAGGTGGAAAAAATTTTGTTCACGCAGAAGATGCCGCCAATGGAGTAGTAGAGGCTATTAAGAAAGGGAAAAATGGGGAGAAATATTTACTGGCTCAAGAAAACCTTAGTTATAAGGAGTTTTTTATGAAAGTAAATAAAATCACTGATCAGAATCCGGTGATGATTCCGATTCCCAATACGATCATCAAGATCTTAGGATGGATAGGAGATGGCTTAAGAAAATTAAACATCAAAACGAATCTTTGCTCACCCAATATGAAAGCCCTGCAGATTTGTAATTATTATTCTAACCAGAAATCGGTAAATGAGTTGGGGATCAAGTATCAATCCATTGATAAAGCAATCAAAGATGCGGTTCAGTATTTTACTAAAAACAATACGTATTGACCTTCATTCTGTAAAAAATAAAAAACCAGCTCTTAAAAGCTGGTTTTTATCAGATTATCTTGTGATTTTCTGAGTTACATTTTTGTTGGAAATAACGCAGGCTTTGCTGCAGTTATTTGCACTTGAAATATTAACCTGTACCAGTGCCGGCAACGATCTGTATTCTTCATTATTGTAAGGAGCTTCAGTACCATTGCTTCCACCACCTTTAATATCATATTGTATTTGGGCAACTCCTGTAAACCCAACCGCAGGCTTGAAAGAAAGCGCTCCAGTAGTGGGTAAATAGGTCCATGTCCCTTGACTGTTTGTATAAACGCCGCCTGTTATATTAGGAATTACAGCGCCATTATTATCCAAAAATCGGAATGAATTAAAATCAAGGTTGTTATATGAAAGTGTTGGCGGATTTTGACCGTTTGCTGAAGAATAAGCCGCATCATTAAGTAAAGGATAATAGGTTGATTTTATCCCAGGGCATCCCGCAAACAGATCATCTGTTACTTCAGCAGCATAAGGTCTGGTCACCCCTAAGTTTCTCAATAAGTGTATGTTTTTAGCCGCTCCTGTAGAAGCCGCAAAACCAATTCTAAAAGTAGAAGGAGGTGAGGTATCCAGCGTTCTTACCGTATTGTTGGATATGGTAGTCTCAGTATATTTCAGAGAAGTTGGATAATAATAATTATCGATCACTTTTTCTTTCACAGTTCCATGCTGTATTTCCAGGGTTATATTGTAACCACCGGAAGGATTGGGCACTAATGTGACATATGCTTTACGGAATCTTGCGTCATTTTCATTGAGAGGAAAGGTCGTTCCACCACTTTCAATGCTGAATTGCTGAAGAGTCGTGTTTTTAATACCGACAAACTTTCCTGTTGTAGTATCCAGATAAGCAGATCTGTTGGTACTGGAAGGGGAAGCATTGGTAGCTGTACTGTAAAGTAATGGATAGCCATTATATCCCGAAGGCTCTGCCGACGACAGATATTGATTTCCGCGTTTACCTCTTAAAGAAATATTGCTTCGCCCATCAGCTAATCCCACTCCGAAAATTCCATTTCTAACTCTTTCTCTCTGATTAAAGCTTGTTTTAAAATTCCCGTATTCATCCAGACCTATTCCTAAATAGGCCCCTATAAGTCCTTCTGTAGACTCGCCTCCACGTACAAAACTATATCCTAATCCACCACCAAAGTATCCGAGATTAAGTTGGGTTTTAGGGATAGATCCGTCTACTAAGAATATAGAGATTCCATCGCCTCCATTGGTATTTCCTCCATAAATGGCAAATTCAAATTCGAATTTGATTCCCTGATCACTTTTGAATATTTTATCAGCCAGGATTACCCCTCCTGAAATATTATTTACGCTTCGGGTCAGTCGTAATCCGTCTGTAGTAAACGTAGCATCATTCTGGACACCGCTTGTTGCTACTTTATAGGCTTCCTGAGGCTGTACCCCTTGCGTAAAGTTAACAAAATACGGATATCCGGTTCCCTGTTCATTCTGCGCCATGATATTTTGGGAGAAAATGAACAATGAAAAAGTGAGCAAAAATCTCTTGTATCTTACAATTGAGGTACTTTTTATCATAGCTCAATTATTTGACAACAAAAACAATATTAATAAAAGAACAGTCTGTAGCCGCTGCTTTCACATCGTATTTCATGACACCGTCATCAGAAATCGTAATATTACTGAATACATTAGGATCAGCATCCGTTACATAATAGTAAAGATCTTTGCTGGATGGGAAAAAAGGAATAGATGCCGGAGCGCTGGTGCTCTTTGCCTTTGGAGATCCGAACTGTGTTTTATATAATGTATATAGGTCTTTAGTTCTGCCAGTTGCTGTGGCAGAAGTATCAAAAGAAACACTAGGCATGTAAAACATTTTTACCGCATTACTGCTGATACATAACCAATCAGGGTTGGAAGGTGTTCCTATATTTTGGCTCAAACATTTTTTGTCAGTATCATATATTAAAAGAGAATTGGCGGGATTGGAAATGGCATCCCTTTTTGCAGTGCTCAGCCTGGGAATCAACATTCCTTTATCTTGGCTATATACATCTAAAACTGCGCTTTGATCAGGGTTGGGAGTATTTATCCCTACCTGTGCGAATGTAAAAGAACTTAGTAAAAAAAATGAAATTTGTAAGAAAAAACTTTTCATCGTTAATGAATTTATTTATGTTAATGATAATTTAGTTAACAACATGAATTGTTAAAAGTATCCCTGTACTTTTAAATTAAAAAAATGGTTTTCGTTTTTAGTTTCGGATAGCGTATTGTTCCGCAGATAATTTTTATAACAATTCCTTAGAATATGTTACAGTGTCGAATGTTGAGCGTATAAACACGAATCTTAACCACATTAAAAACGTAAAGTTTTTATTGTTAAGGTGTTTTTTTGCTATTGTTGATTTTTGCTAAGAGAATTATAAATGTGTTAGCAATAAGTCTACTATGTCGGACTTTTAATGGTATGTGAAATAATGATATTCATAATGCTTGTGTTTCTACAAAAGTACGAATAATTCATTTTATTTCAGCGTATTATTGTGATTAAAATTTTATTAAATTATTTTTTTAGTTAAAATGTTATTTTAGACTTAATTTTTTACCTATTATACAATTTGTTTAGTTTTATTTTATTTTTACTGGCATAAGAAACTAATCCACTAAATTGATTTTTTTAATTATTGGGTGGAATTTCACTCCAGAATATAAACTTAAACACATTGAATTCTTTATAAGATGACCTGGAAAATGGAGAATAAAGAAACCTTTAGACTTTCAATATGAAAGTCAGGGATCAAATAATAAAGTAGATGATGGATGATGACATCAGATACTTTAACGCTGGAGAGCTTTGAGTGATAGGATGTTGTTATGTTTTTGGCTAATGCCTTTTTTGTTGAATATTTGAATTCTCAGGAGAGAATTGAAAATATTATCTGCTTAGATTTTCCAAAGCTTCTTCCAGCATGACAACAAAATTAATATGTTTCGTCTTATTGCTTTCAAAAATAAAATCTTTCATGCTTTGACTCTGATATTGGCTGAAATCTCCTACTATAGCCAGTCCGATACGGTAATTTGAGAATTTTTGCAGTATTTCACCGGCTATTTTTGTCTTCAGATCAAAAAATTCTGGAGTAATATTTTTTTCATAAAGGACGATTTTATCAAATCCCTGATAATAAATATTACCCATGAGGTCCAGACCATCCTGTGCAGACTGAATGAGCATGTCGTCAGAAATTACTTCCGCTATTTTTATATTGTTGATAGTATGTGATTTGATTAACATCGTTATTTGTTTATAAATATCAAAGATAATGCAAACCTTAAAGCTGTAAAAGACCTGTTTTTAATTTTCCTGAATCGCTTTTTTCATATCTTTTAAGAAATCATGCAACGGAAATGCATCCCCCTGATTGGTCAGAGCAATGATGCAGCTGTTATGTTGTAGATCTCTCCAGAATAAAGCCCTGAAACCGTTGAGGCCACCCGTATGGTTTACCACCTTTCCGCTCCCGGTGTTTTCTATATACCACCCGAATCCATAATTGGAGGTCTCTCCATTGGTTAGAACAGCTGGAGTGTACATGAGAGCTGTATTGACTTTATTGATCAGTGTGAAATTTCGCAATGCCTGATCATACTGATAAAGATCTCCAGGAGTAGAGTAGATCCCTCCGTCTCCTGTGGTTAAAATTGAATAATCATCAGGTTTTTTGTGTTGATTATAACCTAAGGCTTTGTTTTCGATAACAGTAGATGAATCATAAACATAAGTATGATTCATTTGTAAAGGGGCAATAATATGCTCAGTAATATATTCTTTATAAGACTTTTGTGAAATATTTTGAATGATCTGAGACAAAATAATATATCCGCTGTTGCTGTATTCAAACTGGCTTCCCGAAGCAAATTCCAGTTTTTTCAGGCTCTTCAGCCAACCGATAACATCCTGGTTAGTCAGTGCTTTTTTACCAGAGAGTAGAGATTCATAATCTTTAATTCCTGAAGTATGATTTAAAAGCTGTCTTATACTGACGTCCTTTGCATATTCAGGAAGTTCCACGTAGTGAGAAGCTTTATCATCATAGGTCAGTAATCCCTTTTCCTGAAGTTGTATAATAGCAGCTGCAGTAAAAGATTTGCTTAATGAAGCTATATAAAAAGAAGTGTTTTTATCCGCTTTTAACCCTTTTTCAATATTACTGAATCCCAATGCAGAATCATATACAGTCTTATTGTTCTTTACCACTAAAACAGAACCATCCAGTTCTCCGTTACGATGATACTGATCAATAACAGCCTGAGGTGTCTGCTGTTTACAGGAGATAAGTTGTAAACCTACTGAAGCACAGATTACAATATTGAATAAGGAAATTTTCATGGGTATACTTTATGGAAGTAAATGTACTTATTTCCTTCCATAGATAAACCTGTCATTGTCAGATAAATCCTTCAATAGCTCTGCCTGGGAAAAATCACTATACAATGCCAAGGTTTCCGGACCCAGCTTCTGATTGATTTCTAAAAATAATAGACCGTGATCATTCAAATACTTTTTACAGTCTTCTGCAATTTTTCTGTAAAAGATCAGGGCATCAGAAGTAGGAGAGAAAAGAGCCATTTTGGGCTCAAATTCTTTTACTGAATCTGCAATCTCAACCTCTTCCTCTATTCCTATATAAGGAGGATTTGAGATGATAATATCATACCTTTCGGTGGGTTCAAAACCAAGATAATCAGCGTGAATGAAGTTGATGTTCAGCTGGTGGAGCGCTGCATTTTTTTGAGCCGTAGATAATGCTTTTTCAGAAAAATCTATCGATGAGACTTCAGCGTCAGGAAAGTGCTTTTTTAACACCAAAGGAATGACACCACTTCCTGTTCCGATATCCAGAATTTTTAATATTCTAGTCTCCTTTTTCTCATCATTGGAAGCATGCGGAGCTTTTTCAGTCCACTTTACATCTAAACTTTCAGATTTTATATCGCTACCCATACCATTGGAAAGGTATTTTTTGATCTCAGAAACAGCTATTTCCAGCAGTTCTTCCGTTTCAGGACGGGGAATCAGGACATTTTCATCTACAAAGAATTTCATTCCATAAAACTCTGTTTCACCTAAAATCTGCTGATAAGGTCTTCCGGTCTTCAGTTCAGATACTAAGCTGGAAAGTTGGTTTTCATCTTCAATTAAAAGCTCCTGTTCAGAAAATCTTCTTTGCTGAAAATGATCAAAGCCTACAATTTTATGAATAAATAGCGAGGATAAAAAAGCACTTTCCGACTCAGTATAAAGGTCGGAAAGTGTTTCTTTGAAATATTTTTTAAAAGCTGAAATTGTCATCTATCTTGTAAAAACCAGTTTTGTATCTGTAGATTTATCTTCGTCAATTCTGTAACCTTCATAATTGAAGGATTTTACATCGTTGAGCGTTTGGGCATTCGTTTCTGCACAGAACCTCACCACAAGACCTCTCGCATGTTTGGTGTATACCACTATTGTTTTTAGTTTACCGTCTTTTAATTCATAAAAATCAAAATCAACTACGGTGTGATTTAATTTTTTTCGGTCAATGACCTTTCCATATTCATTGCTGGCAAGATGAAGAAGAATTTCTCCTTTTTTCATTTCAGAATTCAGCTGTTCAGTAATTTTTTCTCTCCAGAATGCATATAGGTTTTTATACTGCTCAAACTCAAAAGGACGTCCCATTTCAAGCCTGTAAAGCATTACTTTATCAGAGGGTTTCAAGAGACCATATAATCCGGAAAGCATTCTGTAATTTTTTTGCAGATAATCTATAGAAGCTTTATCAAGGGTTTTGGCATCTAGACCTTTATACACTTCCCCTGTGAAAGCAAATAGGGCAGGTGCAGACTCTTTGGCAGTAGGTTTGGATTTCCATTTTTGATTTCTTTCCCAGTTTTCATCAGCCAGCTTGGTTGATATTTCCATTAATTCGGAAAGATATTTTGGTGATTTTTCTTTTAAATAAGACTGTATAAGTGCTGCATCTTCAATGAATCTTGGAGTAGAGGATTTCAACAGGTCCGTTGAATTTTCTACGTTCATTAATTTGGCAGGCGATGTTACAATTTTCATAATGTTAAAATACAGATAAGTTTTTTAAATCCATAAAATCCAGGGCCATCACAGAAATAAAGTTAATGGTACAATGGCATTGAACAGAATCTTAAAGTTTGAATGTTTTTCTTAATACAATAGGGCAAAAATTTTTCAATAGGTAAGCGGCAGAACAGAACAGGTAATCACAGCGCTACGAAGGCAAAAATGCAAATATGGCCGTATTCTTATGGAATATTCTGTTAAGACGTGATATCTCAGGTATTGAAACGGGCTATACTATTCCTTTCCCCTGACGGATGATTTCCGGTTCTCCTGAAGTAAGATCTACAATGGTAGAAGCTACATTATCACCATATCCCGAGTCAATGACAATATCTACAAGATGGTCGTATTTTTCAGCAATCAGTTCAGGATCTGTAGAGTATTCAATAATTTCGTCATCATCCCTTATAGAGGTTGAAGCAATTGGATGGCCTAATTTTTCAACAATAAGCTGCGGAATCGGGTGATCCGGAACACGGATACCAATTGTTTTGTGTCCTTTATAAGCTAAAGGTAAACTTTTATTAGCTTCAAGGATAAATGTAAAAGGTCCTGGCAGGTGACTTTTCAGAAACCTGAATATGGAGGTGTCAATAGGTCTCGTAAAGTCAGAAAGATGGCTGAGATCATTACATATTATTGAAAATTTCGCCTTTTCCAGCTTCATTTTTTTCAATTGGGCCAGTTTTTCCATGGCTTTTATATCAAAAATATTACAGCCTAACGCATAAATTGTATCCGAAGGATAGATAATAAGCCCTCCGTTATTGAGTGTTTTAATAACCTCGTTTACAAGATTTTCCTGAGGATTATCTGGGTAGATTTTTAGTATTTTTGCCATAAAACAAAGATACAAATAATAAAATAGTTTTCATAAAAGTCCTTTATTTAAAAGAAAAATTAGGATTTTTAAAAAAAAGTCGTACATTTGCAATCCAATATCGCGGGATGGAGCAGTAGGTAGCTCGTCGGGCTCATAACCCGAAGGTCATCGGTTCGAGTCCGGTTCCCGCTACTAAGT
>NZ_FWXM01000012.1:0-21391 GCF_900176315.1 Chryseobacterium sp. YR221 | reverse complement strand
ATACGTATATGGGCTTACTGGAAGACCAGGAAGATCTGAGCAGTTTAGTAAAAGAGGACCAACGTCATATTGACTTAGGAACTTACCGTCATATCCAGGATCATCAGCATATAAAAATGCAGATTGAGGGTGTTCAGTACCATACATTGAAGAGCTTTACCAAAGAGCATGGCTTTACGGTGAATGCTGTACTTCAATACCTGTGGCATAAGCAGCTGAGTATTTACAGTGGTTTAGGGACGAGTGTTGTAGGGACAACGGTTTCAGGAAGAAGCTTACCGGTTGATGGGATAGAATCTTCAGCGGGATTATACATCAACACGCTGCCATTGATTGTGAGCCATGAAGATGGGCGAGTTGTGGATCAGATCACAGAGATTCAGAATAGGATCAGTGAGCTCAATACGCACAGTGATATTAACCTTGCAGCATTGCACCATGATGGACGCAGGATCTTCAGCAGCTTATTTGTGTATGAGAACTATCCGGTACCTAAGGGAGGTGAGGGTAATGAGTTGGGATTTGTATTCATGGACTCTGTAGAGAAGCTTGATTATCCATTGGGGATAGTAGCCTATGAGCGAGGAGAAGAAGTTTCTCTGACTCTGAATTTTGAAGGCTATCTTTTTGATTATTCTGTGATGGAAAGGCTTATCGAAGGAATGAAAACAATCCTTACCCAGCTCTTGAAAAATCCAAAAATCGAATTGAAAGACCTGTCTTATATTACCGCGGATGAATCTGTAAAAATAATGGAAGAGTGGAATGATACAGACTTTTCCTATCCGAATACAGCTACAGTTCCTGAACTATTCGAGATGCAGGTTGAGAAGACACCTGACAATATAGCGTTACTATATCAGGAGATTAAATTAACCTATCGTGAGCTTAATGAAAGAGTAAACCGTTTGGCAAATTATCTGATCAAGAGATATGACCTTCAGCCGGATGACTTAGTTCCACTATGTTTGGAACGATCTGAGGATATGTTGATTGCTATTTTAGGAGTAATAAAAGCTGGAGCAGCCTATGTTCCAATAGATCCGTCTTCTCCTGTAGACAGAATAAAATACATATTGGAAGATACGGATGCCAGAGTCGTTTTAGCTCAGGAGAATACCATAGACAGGATACAGGATACAGAAAATTTAGAAGTTGTATCCCTAGATGGAGAGGCATTCAAAAAAACGATTAAAAATGTAGACTCCGGAAACCCGATCACAAAACTTACCTCCCGCAACCTTGTCTATGTCATCTACACAAGTGGAACAACGGGCATGCCGAAAGGAGTGATGGTGGAACATAGGAATATAATAAATCTGATTAAGGATGTATATTCCCGCTATCAACTGCGAGAATCAGATGTTATTTTCCAATTTGCTAACTATGTATTTGATCCGTCCATAGAACAGATATTAATGGCTGTTTTAAATGGAAATCCTTTGTTATTTATAAAAGATAAAACTTTTTTAAATGAAGAGGTATTTTTGAAAATACTTAATGATAATAATGCTTCCTATATCAACCTTACCCCTTCAGTATTACAGAATATTGATATTACCAGGGTTAAAAGCCTTACAAGATTGGCGTCTGGAGGAGAGGCTCTGACCAATGATCTGTATGCAAAATTGGTAAACAAGCATTTTACGCTAATCAATTGCTACGGACCTACGGAAACGACAGTTACCTCCATAATTAATATGGATCAAAGTATGAACAGTATCGGCCGTCCTATCGGAAATATGAAGGCTTATATACTTGATAGTCATATGAACCCGGTTCCTGTAGGGGCTTTGGGAGAGCTCTACATTGGGGGAGCAGGTATCACAAGAGGGTATTTGAACCGTCCGGAACTTACCCAGGAACGCTTTATAGCAAACCCTTTCCAGACAGAAGATCAAAAGGATAAAAATACGAATGCCAGACTTTATAAAACAGGAGATCTTGTTCGTTGGCTTCCGGCTGGAAATATAGAATATATTGGTAGAAATGACTTCCAGGTAAAGATAAGAGGATACCGTATTGAATTAGGTGAAATTGAAAACAGACTTCTTCAATATCCGGGAATTCGCCAGGTAGCAGTTCTTGCAAAGGAAAATAATACCGGATTGAAATATATTGTCGGATATTATGTAGCTGATTCTATAATTGATTCACACCTGCTTTCAGAGTTCCTCTCAGAAACCTTACCTGAATATATGGTACCGGTGGCTTTTGTACATCTCGTAACCCTTCCTGTTACTGTTAACGGAAAACTGGACAGAAAACAGCTTCCTGAGCCTGGATTTATCGGAGGGGGTGAATATACCGCTCCTGAGAATGAGCTTCAGCAAAAGCTTTGTCAGATTTATGGGGAAGTCCTGGGGATTAATGCAGAGCGTATCAGTATCCATGATGATTTCTTCCGTCTCGGAGGAAACAGTATTATGTCCATCAAACTGATCAGTAAAATTAAACAAAACCTTGCGTTACAGGTAGATGTAGCCATGGTATTCACTAATAAAACAGTCGCTTCTCTGGAAAAAGTTCTGAGAGAAAATACGACCTATGAACAAGTTATTATCACTCCTGTAGCCATTGATTCTCCGGAAGAGCAGCGATTATCTTTTGCCCAGGAAAGACTTTGGTTCATAGAAACCTATGAAGGAGGAAGTAGTGCGTATAATATTCCAATGACAGCACTTCTGGATCAGAAAACGGATATTCCGGTTCTATGCAAAGCTCTTGAAGCGGTTATCGTGCGCCATGAGATCCTTCGTTCGGTAATCCGAACTACAGAAGACGGAACAGGGTATCAGGTGGTTACGGATCTCATTCCGGAATTCAAAATAACGGAAGTAGAGACAAGAGAAGAATTGGATCAATACATAAACAAATGTGCCAATAGGATCTTCCGCCTGGATGAAGAAATCCCTGTAGAGATCAATATCTTCAAACTCAAGGATCAACACTATATGTCGATGGTAATCCATCATATCGCTTTTGACGGATGGTCTACTGATATATTCCTCAAAGAGATACAAACGATTTATAGATCTCTGATTAATAAAGACAATGCTTCTGAGCTGCCTGCTTTACAATTCCAGTACAAAGATTTTGCCATATGGCAACGTCATTATCTTGCAGGAGAACTTCTTGATCAGCAGATTGGCTACTGGAAAGATCAACTTGATGATTTCCAGAACCTTGATTTGGCTACGGATTTCAAGAGACCTTCCCAAATTTCTTACGAAGGAGAAAACCTGTACTTCAGTCTGAATACAGAGCAAGGCGAAAAATTAAAAAAACTCTCAAAAGAACTTGGGGTCAGTCTGTACAGTGTAATGCTTAGTGGATATTACCTGATGCTTTCAGCGTATTCCGGACAGGATGATATCGTAGTGGGAAGCCCTATTGCGAACCGTCATCATGCCGGTCTTGAAGACATCATCGGGTTCTTTGTCAATACCCTTGCGTTAAGAGAAAAAATTGATGCAGAACAGAACCTTAAAGACTTTATTTTACAGGTATCAAAATCCGTGACAGAGGCGCAGTCTCATCAGGACCTTCCATTTGAGAAGCTGGTAGAAGAATTAGGAGTAGAGCAGGATACTTCCAGACACCCTGTTTTCCAGGTGATGTTCGGACTGCAGAACTTTGGAGGAGATGCTTCTTCTGAAAATAACGGAGATGCTTTATTTTATCCTTTTGATGGGGAAATAGATTATCAGGTTGCAAAATTTGACCTGACTACCATGATTGACGATGGTGGAGAAAATATACATGGAATGTTCAATTACGCTAAAGCGATTTTCTCAAAAGAGACCGTCGGTAATATGATCCATTCCTATGAATTCTTACTGAATCAAATAGCGGAAACAGAAGGACAGAAAGATATCAGGCTTTCAGAACTCAATTTTATTCCACAGGAACAGTATAAAAAAGTAACGGAAGTATGGAACACCACCCATGCGGAGTATCAGGCAGAAATGACGGTACATCAGCTATTTGAAAATCAGGTGTTGAAAACTCCGGATCAGACAGCATTGGTATATCAGGACGTTCAACTTTCTTACAGAGAGCTTAACGAGAGATCAAACCGCCTGGCTAATTATCTGATCGAAACGTACAATCTTCAACCTGATGATATTATTCCTTTATGCTTAGATCGTTCAGAGCATATGCTGATTGCGGTTCTTGCTGTAATGAAAGCGGGAGCTGCTTATGTGCCGATGGATCCTTCGTATCCTGTGGACAGAATAAAACATATCCTTCAGGATACTAATGCTACAATAGTTCTTACAGAAGAAAAATCTGCAGAAAAGATAAGTGGTTTAGAAAATATAGGGCTATTATCTCTGGATAATGTCAGTCTTAAAGCACAGCTTGAAATAGCAGAGTCTAAAACCCCTGTTACTAAAGTGAATTCCGGCAATCTGGCCTACGTCATCTATACCAGTGGAACAACAGGACTTCCTAAAGGAGTAATGATTGAACATTCCGGAGTGATAAACCTTATAGAATCAATGATTAAGGCTCACCGACTTGAAGAATTCCAGGAAGTGGGCTGTTACTCAAATTATGTATTTGATGCTTTTGTGTATGAGGCCTTCCCGGTCTTGTGTAATGGAAATACATTATGGCTTTACAGCAATGATCTTAGAACATCAGTAAGCGGGCTTAATGAGTATATTAAAGAAAATAATATAGAAGTTTCATTTATTCCACCGGTTTTATTGAGAGAAGTGGTAGACAACGGAACCAACCTGAAGCTGATTTTTGCCGGAGGAGAGAGTTTCCCTGCTTTGGATAAAAATATAGAGGATATCATTCTTGTTAATGAGTATGGACCTACCGAAGGAACGGTCTGCGCTACATTACATTACTACAAAGAAGACAACAATCCATTGAATATCGGTGGGCCTATAGCAAATGCTACGGCATATGTTCTTGACAGCCAGCATCGTGCTGTTCCTGTGGGTGCTGTAGGAGAGCTTTATATAGGGGGGGCAGGTATTGCCAGAGGTTACTTAAACCAGCCAGAGCTGACAGAAGAACGCTTCCTTGACAATCCATTCCAAACGCTAGCGCAAAAAGAAAAAGGAGAAAACAGCCGTTTATACAAAACGGGTGACTTAGTACGCTGGTTATCCAATGGCGAACTAGAATATGTGGGTCGAAATGACTTCCAGGTGAAGATCAGGGGGTATAGAATCGAGCTAGGCGAGATTGAAAATATATTGCTTGATTACCCGGGTATCCGTCAGACCGCAGTATTGGCGAAAGAAAACAAAGCAGGATTAAAATACCTGGCAGGATACTATGTATCAGATGCTGAGGTTGATTCCAATGTACTCTCAGAACACCTTTCCGCGAGCTTACCGGAATATATGGTCCCGAGTGCTTTTGTTCATTTAACAGCCTTGCCATTAACGATCAATGGAAAGCTTGACAGAAAACAACTTCCAGAACCAGAGTTTACAGGAAGCAAAAATTATGTTGCTCCTGAAACCGAATTACAGACTAAACTATGTTATATCTATGGCGAAGTATTAGGTCTTGATGCTGAAAGTATCAGTATCCATGATGATTTCTTCAGATTAGGAGGAAACAGTATCATGGCCATAAAACTGATCAGTAAGATCAAGCAGGTGCTGGATATAAGAGTAGAAGTAGCCATGATTTTCAGCCATAAAACAATTGCTTCTCTTTCCCATATTCTGGCAGATGAAAACAACAGAGGAGAGCAGATTACGATTACTCCCGTAGAAGTTAACACTCCGGAAGAACAAAGGTTATCTTTCGCACAGGAAAGGCTTTGGTTTATAGAAAATTACGAAGGAGGAAGCAGTGCTTATAATATCCCGATGATCTTCCGTTTGGATGAAAAAGCAGATATTTCAATACTGTGTAAAGCTCTAGACGCTATTATAATGCGTCATGAAGTACTTCGTTCAGTTATTCGTACTACCGATAACGGAATAGGATGGCAGTCTGTGGTAGATGATATCCCAGCCATGCATCAGCATGAGGTGAAGACAATGGCTGAGCTTGAAGAAAAAGTAAGCAGTATAGCCAATAAAATCTTCCGTTTGGAAGAAGAATTACCGGTAGACATCAATATTTTCAAATTAGAAGAATCTTACTATCTGTCTATTGTTATACACCATATTGCATTTGACGGATGGTCTACAGAAGTATTTTTAAAAGAATTAATCCATATTTACAATGCCATTACAGAAGGCAGACCGCATGAGCTTCCGGGCTTAAAAATTCAATATAAAGACTTTGCTTTATGGCAGCGTAATTATCTTACAGGAGAACGTCTTGATCAGCAGATCAGCTATTGGAAAAACAAATTGAGCGGATTCCAAAACCTTGATTTAGCAGCAGATTTTAAGAGACCATCCCAAATATCTTATGATGGAGAGAATCTGTACTTTAGCCTGGATGCAGAGCAGACCCTAAGGTTGAAAAACCTTTCGAAAGACCTTGGAGTAAGTTTATACAGCATAGTATTGGGTGGATATTACCTGACGCTTTCAGCCTATTCCGGACAGGACGATATCATAGTAGGAAGCCCTATTGCCAACCGACACCATGTAGGACTTGAAGATATGATCGGGTTCTTCGTGAATACTCTTGCATTAAGAGAAAACATTGATCCGGGCCAAAGGGTAAAAGATTTCATTCTACAGGTAGCTCAGTCGGTGACAGAGGCCCAGTCTCATCAGGATCTTCCATTTGAAAAATTAGTGGAAGAGCTGGGAGTAGAACAGGATACCTCCCGTCATCCGGTTTTCCAGGTGATGTTTGGTCTTCAAAGCTTTGGTGAAGATGTTGCTCCATCTGAAAATGAAAAGACGATACTTCATCCTTTTAACGGAAATGTAGACTATCAGGTGGCTAAGTTTGATATTACCACCATGATCAATGATATAGGAGAGACTTTACAGGGTATGTTCAACTATGCTAAAGCTGTTTATTCAAAAGAAACAGTTAAAAATATGATGAATTCTTATCTGTTCATGCTTGATCAGATCGCAGGAATTAATCAGCAGGAAAACCTTACATTATCTGAACTCAACCTTATTCCTCAGGACCAATACACCCAGCTATCGAGGTTATGGTCTACAGAAAGCGATTATGCGAGTGACATAACAATTCAGGCATTATTTGAAGCCCAGGTTGAAAGGACTCCGGATCACATAGCCATAGTATATCAGGATGTAAGGATGTCTTACCGTGAGCTTAATGATCGTTCGAACCGTCTGGCTCATTACCTTATTGAAACTTACGATCTTCAGCCTGATGACCTTGTTCCATTGTGTTTAGAACGTTCAGCGGATATGCTGACGGCTATTCTGGGAGTTTTAAAAGCCGGCGGAGCGTATGTTCCTATGGATCCGTCATATCCTGTAGAGCGAATCCGTCATATTCTGGAAGATACCGGGGCAAAAATAGTGCTGGCTCATAGCATTGCGGCATCAACGGTTCAGGAAGCCTGCAGTGGAATTGCTACCTCAGTACTTGTGCTGAATGATGCAGAACTGGAAAGAACCCTTGCTGAGAGCAGTGTTTCCAATCCTGTTACCGAGGTAGGTCCTGACCACCTTGCCTATGTGATCTATACGAGTGGAACGACAGGAATGCCAAAAGGCGTAATGCAGATTCACCGAAATGTAGCACGTTTGTTTAGCGCTACCGATCACTGGTATCATTTCAATGACCAGGATGTATGGAGTTTATTCCATTCGTATGTGTTTGACTTTAGTGTATGGGAAATCTGGGGCGCCTTTTTCTATGGTGGAAAACTATTGGTACCGTCCTCAGAACAGACCAAAGACACAAATTTATTCTTCAGTTTATGTCTGAAAGAAGGTCTTACGGTGCTCAACCAGACACCAACCGCTTTCTATCAGTTTATCGATACCGCTCTTCAGCGTGCAGAAGATCTAAGCAGCCTTCGCTATGTTATATTCGGAGGCGAAGCCTTAAACCTGGCCTCCTTAAAACCTTGGTATGAACGTTACCGTTCCGCACCAACGCTGATTAACATGTATGGTATTACAGAGACTACGGTCCATGTAACCTACAAGAAACTGAGTGTAGAAGATTTAGACAGAGCATCTCTGATCGGAGAGAATATTCCGGATCAGGGGATGTATATTTTGGATAATCATCTTCGGGCAGTTCCTATCGGAGCTGTAGGAGAACTGTATGTGGGAGGAGCCGGAATTGCCCGAGGCTATTTAAACAGAGCAGAATTAACAGCCGAACGTTTCATTGCGAACCCTTTCCAGACTTTGGAAGAGAAAGCTTCAGGCAAGAACGGGATCCTGTATAAAACGGGAGACCTTGTCCGCTATCTTTCCGATGGGGAATTAGAATACATTGGCAGAAATGACTTCCAGGTCAAGATCCGAGGTTACAGGATAGAATTAGGAGAAATCGAAAACAGACTTCAGGAATATGCTGAAGTAAGACAATCCGTAGTGTTGGCTAAAGAAAACAAAGCGGGGATGAAATACCTT
This sequence comes from Chryseobacterium sp. YR221, assembly GCF_900176315.1. NCBI lineage: Bacteria > Pseudomonadati > Bacteroidota > Flavobacteriia > Flavobacteriales > Weeksellaceae > Chryseobacterium > Chryseobacterium sp. YR221. Next base: position 12,878 of record NZ_FWXM01000012.1, on the reverse strand, counting down.
GTAGGATATTATGTATCAGATACTTCTATAGACACCGGTTATCTTACGTCTTTCTTATCGGAAGCCTTACCGGAGTATATGGTTCCTGCTGCGTTTGTCCATTTAACCTCTTTACCATTAACGATTAATGGAAAACTGGACAGGAGACAACTACCTGAGCCTGAGTTTACGGGAGGCCGAGAATACACAGCACCCGAGAATGAGTTGCAGGAAAGACTGTGTCAGATTTACGGAGAAGTTCTGGGTCTGGATGCAGGAACAATCGGAATCAATGATGATTTCTTCAGCCTTGGAGGAAACAGTATCATGGCGATAAAATTGATTAGCGGTATCAAACGTACGTTGAATACTCAGGTGGGAGTTGCTGTAATATTTGGTAATAAAACAGTAGCCTCACTTTCAAACGCATTAGCCAATCAGAATAATGATGAGCAGGTAAGTATTACCCCTGTAAAAGTCAATTCTCCGGAAGAACAGAGGTTATCCTTTGCCCAAGAAAGACTTTGGTTTATAGAAACCTATGAAGGAGGAAGTAGTGCCTATAATATTCCGATGACCGTTCGTCTTAATGAGAAGACAGATATTTCAGCCCTTTGCAAAGCGCTGGAAACGATCGTAATGCGTCATGAAGTTTTACGAAGTATGATCCTTTCTACAGAGGAAGGCAAGGGCTATCAGCTGGTGACAGATCGTGTTCCGGAAATGCATATGCATCATGTAGAAACAAGAACGGAACTTGATGAGGAGATCAACAGAATTTCAAATAAGGTTTTCCGTCTGGATGAAGAACTTCCTATAGAAGTTAATATTTTCAGGTTAGGGGGTAATCATTACCTGTCTGTGGTCATCCATCACATTGCTTTTGATGGTTGGTCTACCGATATATTCTTACAGGAAATACAGACGGCTTACGAAGCTCTTATCAATGGAAAATCACCTCAGCTTCCGGAATTAAAGATTCAATATAAAGACTTTGCTTTATGGCAGAGAAATTATCTGACCGGGGATCGATTGAATAGCCAGCTTGGGTATTGGAAAAGTAAACTTGATGACTTCCAGAATCTTAACTTGCCGGCAGATTTCAAAAGACCGCCTCAGGTATCCTATGAAGGAGAAACTATTAATTTTACGGTAGATCCAAAAGTAGCTCAAAGCCTTAGAAATACATCCAGAAAACTGGGAGTGAGTTTATACAGTGTCATGCTGGGTGGATATTACCTGATGCTTTCTGCCTACTCGGGACAGGATGATATTGTAGTGGGAAGTCCTATTGCCAACCGTCATCATGCAGGACTTGAAGACATTATCGGTTTCTTTGTCAATACCCTTGCATTAAGAGAAAATATTAATCCTGAACAGAACCTGAGAGACTTTATTCTTCAGGTATCAAAGTCGGTAACAGAAGCCCAGTCTCATCAGGATCTTCCATTTGAAAAGTTAGTGGAAGAATTAGGTGTGGAGCAGGATACATCCAGACATCCGGTCTTCCAGGTGATGTTTGGACTTCAGAGTTTTGGTAGAGATACCCATGATGGAGAGGCTTTATTTTCTCCTTTCGAGGGAGAAGTAGATTATCAGGTCGCGAAGTTTGATCTGACGACTATGATTGATGATGGTGAAGAAACAATCCGCGGAATGTTTAATTATGGCAAGACTATTTTCGCAAGAGAAACGGTCAATAATATGATCGGTTCCTATCAGTATATTCTTGAACAGGCTTTTGGTGTTCATGAGCATACACTTGAAAATGTTAAGCTTTGTGACCTTCCTCTTGTACCAGCAGATATTCATAAAAAAATAACTGAGGACTGGAATGCTACAGCATCTGCATATGAGGAAGAAACCATTCATACACTATTTGAAAATCAGGTTTCAAAGACTCCTGATCATATCGCTTTGGTGTATCAGGATGTTCAGTTATCCTATAGAGAATTGAATGAAAGGGCAAATCGTCTTGCGAATTACCTTATTGGAACTTATAATATTCAGCCTGACGATATTATTCCTCTGTGTTTAGAACGCTCTGAGAATATGCTGATTGCAATTCTTGCTGTGCTGAAATCGGGAGCTGCCTATGTACCGATGGATCCGTCTTATCCGGTGGACAGAATAGAACATATCCTTCAGGATACAGGAGCAAGATTGATTCTTGGTCAGGAAAGTACAGCAGAGAAAGTACAAAATCTGGCTGTAGAATCCATTTCCTTAGATGATATTTCCTTTAAAGCACAACTTGAACTCACAGATTCAAATAATCCGGTTACTTCAGTTACACCTGAAAACCTGGCCTATGTCATCTACACCAGTGGAACAACAGGACTTCCAAAAGGAGTAATGGTGGAACATAGAAATGTAGCTAACTTAATACAACAGGAAGCTAAAGAATTTGGGCTGATTTCTGACGGGCTTAAAAACTGTCTTTGGTATGCTAATTACGTGTTTGATGCCCATGTATGGGAGTTGTACCCTGTGATTACTCATGGTCACAGCATCTATATTTTAGACAAAGAAAAACAGACTGATATTGCTGCTTTACAACAGTATATAGAAACCAATCATATCCGTATTGCCACTATACCGCCTGTTCTTTTAACCAAAGATTATATTCTGCCTTTAGAAAAGCTTGTCGTAGCTGGAGATGTAACAAATCCACAATTGATGGCTCTTTATCAGGCTGAAGGAGTAGATATCATTAATGCTTATGGTCCTACGGAAGGAACTGTTTGTGCCACACTGCATCACTATAATGAAGATGGAAACCCATTAAATATCGGAGGCCCTATCGGAAATATGACAAGTTATGTACTGGATAACCATATGCGGGCTGTTCCGGTTGGAGCTGTAGGTGAACTTTATATAGGAGGGGCTGGTATTGCCAGAGGCTATTTAAACAGACCGGATTTAACCGAAGAACGATTCATATTAAATCCGTTCCAGACCGAAGATCAAAAGACGGGAGATCAGAATGAACGCTTATATAAAACAGGCGATTTAGTACGCTGGTTAGCCAATGGCGAGCTTGAATACATCGGAAGAAATGACTTCCAGGTAAAAATCCGGGGCTACAGAATTGAATTAGGGGAGATTGAAAATACATTGCTTCATTACCCTGGAGTCCGTCAGGTAGCTGTTTTGGCCAAAGAAAATAAAGCAGGCTTAAAATACCTGGCAGGCTATTATGTCTCAGATTCAGGGATTGATTCCAATCTCCTTTCTGACCATCTTTCTGCAAGTTTACCGGAATATATGGTACCGGGTGCTTTTGTACATTTAACAGCCTTGCCATTAACAATCAATGGAAAACTGGACAGAAAACAGCTTCCGGAACCTGAGTTCACAGGAGGTAAAGATTATATTGCTCCAAAAACCGATCTTCAGGTTAAATTGTGCCAGATCTATGGTGATGTTTTGGGTCTTGATGCTAAAGGTATCAGTATCGAAGACGATTTCTTCCGTTTAGGAGGAGACAGTATCATCAGTATTCAGCTGGTAGGAAGAATCAGACAGCAACTGGATATAAGACTAAGTGTTAAAGAAGTATTTACGGCCAGAACTGCTGCTGCTTTGTCTTTACTTATCGAAGAGAAAAGTCAAAATGAAGCAATCCATATTTTGGCAGAACAAGGAATATTGGACGGAAAAGTTTCATTACTTCCGATTCAGGAATGGTTCTTCAGTCAGAAAGAATTAGGATATTTGGTAGATTTCAATCACTGGAACCAGGCCTTCCTGATCAATGTACCTCAGCTAAATAAGGAACTTTTGGAGAAAAGCGTCCGCCTGCTCATTGAAAAACATGATGCATTTAGAATCCATTATCCAAAAGAAAATGGAATGTATTCTCAGCAATATGGATTAGAAGCCACTCCGGAAATCAACTATCTTGATACTTCAGGGAAGACAATGGAGGAGCTTTCCCAGCTCTTTACCCAGTGGCATGCCCAGTTTGATATAGAAAAAGGACCGCTGTACCGTATTGCGTATATAACAGGATATGAAGATGGAAGCACCAGAATCTTCTTTGCATTCCATCACCTGATCATCGATACAGTAAGCTGGAGAATCATTACCGATGACTTAAAGAACATATATCAGACTCTTGAAAGAGGAGAAGATTTTAAAGCAGCCCAAAAAGGAAGCAGCTACCGTCAATGGGTGGATGCTGTAAAAGGATATAAAAAAGAAAATCCGGAAGCCAGAGATAAAGAACTTGTTTACTGGAATAAAACGACAGAAATAGTCCATGGAATTAATAAAACATTGGAGGCCATTTCTATACCGGAAAGCAACCATGATATTCTTCTTTTAGATAAAGAAAATACAGAAAAGCTTATCAGAGGTAGTCATCATGTATATCAGACAAGGATTAATGATCTGTTATTATCGGCACTAGCTTCAGCTCTTACAGGGCTTACGGGAGAATCCCGTCATGCGGTTTTACTGGAAAGCCATGGGCGTGAAGATGTCTTCCCTCATTTAGACATTACAGAAACACTGGGATGGTTCACTTCAATGTATCCGTTATTACTGGAAACAGGGAAAAACCTCAATGATACGGTAGTATTGACTAAAGAGGCATTAAGAAGCATTCCGGATAATGGGATTGGTTATGGAAGCCTTGTGGGATATACACAATATGAACTTCCCAAAATAAGCTTCAACTATCTTGGACAGCTTGACCAGGAAGACAGTTCTGCTGAAAAAGCATGGTTTATTGCAGCGGAAGACAGTGGACTTTCTATCGGAACATCCAATAAAGAAAGCTATATCATAGGAATTAATGGTGCTGTTGTAGACGGTCAGCTTCGCTTCAGTGTTTCTGCACATCTTCCTCAGGATCTGGTGAAACAGGTTACTCAGAAGTTTAAAGAGTATATCATTGATATTATAGACGAACTTTCCAAAAATACACGAAGCTTCCTTACCCCTTCAGATATAGAGAACATTGTAGACAAAGAACAGCTTGACGCCATCCAGGAAAATGGAGAAGTGGAAGGAGTATTCTTAGCTAACAGTTTACAGGAAGGGTTTGTATATCATGCTTTAAAACAAGGGGATACAGATGATGCGTACCGGGTACAGCTGATTTGGGATTACCTTTCTGAAATGAATGTTGAAACGCTTAAAAAAGCGTGGTTCTATACTCAACAACAGTTCCCGGCATTGAGGCTCAGATTCAACTGGAGTGGAGAGATTGTTCAGATTATCGACAAGGAAAGCCCACTTGACTGGAGATTTGAGGATTTAAGTGGAATGAAGGAGATCCAACAGGAAGAATTAATCCGCGATCGCACTCATAAAGACCGTTTTGAAGTATATGACCTGTCAAAAGGAGGACTGTTCAGAATATACATGTTTAAGCGTTCAGAAAAACATTATACATGCCTCTTCAGTAATCACCATGCTGTTTTGGATGGATGGAGTATGCCGATCGTGCTCAAAAGCATCCATGATATCTATCTGAATCTTATTAAAAAACAGGATCCGGACTTTGTGCTGGATCATGCCTACATCAATACTCAGAAATATCTTCAGCAACATAAAGACAGCAGCCGAAGTTTCTGGAATAGCTATATGAGTCTGCTTCAGGATCAGGAAGATTTAAGCAGTTTGATGAAGGAATCTCAAAGGCATATTGACCTTGGAACTTACCGTCAGATACAGGATCATCAGTTTGTAAAAATGACGCTGGCAGATGATCAGTACCAACAACTGAAAAAATTCACTACCAAAAATGGATTTACAGTGAATGCTGTTCTGCAATATCTGTGGCATAGCCAGCTTGGTATGCATAGTGGAGTGGAAACAACAGTGGTGGGGACTACAGTCTCCGGACGAAGCCTTCCTGTTGATGATATAGAATCATCTGCCGGGCTGTTTATTAATACGCTTCCACTTATTGTAGAGCATACGGAAGGTAAAGTGGTGGATATTATTTCTGATATCCAGCAGAGAATCAGTGAGCTTAACACACACAGTGATGTCAGCCTTGGGGAGCTTCAACATGATGCACGACGCATGTTTAGCAGTTTATTTGTGTATGAGAACTATCCGGTACCAACAGGAGGAGATGACAGTAATGAATTAGGATTTATTTTCAAAGGTTCTGTAGAAAAACTGGACTATCCGCTGGGAATAATGGCGTATGAACAGGGAGAGAGCGTAACGATGAAAATCAATTACGAAGGCGTTCTTTTTGAGACGCAAACCATGGAGCAGCTGATGGAAGGGATGAAGTCTGTTTTAAGACAGGTATTGGATAACTGGGAGATCACTTCAGACCAGCTTTCATATGTTTCGGAAAATCAGTTGAAAGTTATAGAATCCTGGAACCATACGGTTTCTGCAGAGTCTTCAGATAAAACGATTCATGAACTGTTTGAAAACCAGGTTTCAAAAACTCCTGATCACATTGCATTGGTTTACCAGAATGTTAAGTTATCCTATAGTGAGCTGAACAATAGAGCTAATCGACTGGCCAATTATCTGATCAGGACCTATGATCTTCAGCCAGATGATCTGATCCCATTATGTTTGGAAAGATCGGAACATATGCTTATAGCAATATTAGCCGTATTGAAGGCCGGAGCAGCTTATGTACCAATGGATCCTTCATATCCTGCAGACAGGATAGAGCATATTCTTCATGATACAGGAGCAAAACTGGTTCTTGGAGATGAAGAAACAATGGAAAGGGTTCAGAAGATGGATGTAGATGCCGTTTCCCTGGATCAGGTTGCTTTCCAGGATGAGGTTAATAGAGAATCTTCGGAAGCTCCTGTTACTACAGTCACATCCGATAACCTGGCTTATGTAATTTACACCAGTGGAACAACAGGACTTCCCAAAGGAGTAATGATAGAACACAGAAATGTAGTCAACCTAATAGAACAGGAAGCTGGAGAATTTGGATTGAAATCTGATGGAACGATCTATAAAAACGGTTTGTGGTATGCAAGCTATGTATTCGATGCCCATGTATGGGAGTTGTTTCCTGTAATTACTCATGGGCATAGCATCTATTTGCTGGAAAAAGAAAAAAGAATTGATCTTTCCGAATTACAGGAGTATATAGAAGAAAACAATATCAGTATAGCGACTATTCCGCCAATTCTTTTGACGGATGAGTATATTCTTCCTTTAGAGAAACTTGTAGTGGCCGGAGATGTAACTAACCCTCAGGTAATGGCTCTGTATAAAGAACATGGGGTAGATATCATCAACGCCTATGGTCCAACCGAAGGAACAGTGTGTGCCACATTACACCATTATAACGAAGACGGTAATCCGTTAAATATTGGAAAAGCCATCGGAAATATGACGGCTTACGTATTGGATAAGAATCTTCGTCAGGTTCCTGTAGGGGTAATAGGAGAGCTTTATATCGGGGGAGCAGGGATTGCCAGAGGATATTTAAACAGACCGGAACTTACGGAAGAACGCTTTATGCTGAACCCGTTCCAGACTGCAGAGCAGAAGGAAAGAGGTGAAAACGGACGATTATATAAAACTGGTGATTTAGTACGTTGGTTATCTCATGGAGAATTAGAATATATTGGACGTAATGACTTCCAGGTAAAAATCCGGGGGTACAGAATTGAATTAGGAGAAATTGAAAACAGATTGCTTCAGTATTCTGATATCCGTCAGGCGGCAGTATTGGCAAAAGAAAATAACGATGGGATGAAATATCTGGCAGCCTATTATGTGTCAGATTCATCCATAGATCCAGGTCTGCTTTTTGACTTCCTGTCAGAAGTTCTTCCGGATTATATGTTGCCAAGTGCTTTTGTTCATTTGACTGTTTTACCATTAACAATCAATGGGAAGTTAGACAGAAAGCAGCTTCCGGAACCTGATTTTACAGGGAACAAAAAACAGATTATTCCGGAAAATGAATTACAGGCGAAACTATGTGATATTTATGGTGAGGTACTGAAGATTGATCCGGCTAGTATAAGCATCCATGATGATTTCTTCAGATTAGGAGGAAACAGTATCATGGCTATAAAACTGATCGGAAAAATTAAGCAGGAACTAAAACTTCAGATAGGAGTTACTGAGGTTTTCAATCATAAAACGATTGCTTCTCTTTCAACTGTTTTAGCAGATGAAAATAATACAGGTGAACAAATCATCATTACTCCTGTAAAAGTAGACTCTCCCGAAAAACAAAGATTATCTTTTGCTCAGGAAAGACTTTGGTTTATAGAGTCTTATGAGGGTGGAAGCAGTGCTTATAACATTCCTATCACGACAATGTTGGATAAGAATATACAGCTTGATCTTCTTCAGAAGTCTCTGGAATTGATCATTATGCGCCATGAAGTGCTGCGCTCGATGATCCGGACTACAGAAGACGGAATGGGGTACCAGGTGGTTACTGATCTTATTCCTGAATTTAAAATCACAGCAGTAAAAACGAGAGAAGAATTAGAAGAGAATATAAACAGGTGTGCCAACAAGGTATTCCGTGTAGAGGAAGAACTTCCTGTGGCAGTAAATGTTTTCAGTTTAGAAAACAATCATTATCTGTCTGTTGTCGTTCATCATATTGCTTTTGACGGATGGTCTACAGATGTCTTCCTGAAAGAACTTGCAACAATGTACTATAAGCTTTCCGGCAGAGAAATCGCAGAGCTTCCTCCGTTAAAGGTTCAGTACAAAGACTTTGCTTTATGGCAGCGTAATTATCTTGCAGGAGAACGTCTTGATAAGCAGATTGACTATTGGAAAAATAAGCTTGATGATTTCCATAATTTAGATTTACCTACGGATTTCAGACGACCGTCTCAAATTTCTTACGAAGGGGAAAATCTATACTTCAGTCTGGATGCAGAACGAGGAGAAAAATTAAGAAACCTTTCAAAAGAATTGGGAGTAAGTCTGTACAGCTTGATGCTGGGAGGCTATTATCTGATGCTTTCTGCCTATTCAGGACAGGATGATATCGTAGTAGGAAGCCCTATTGCGAACCGTCATCATGCTGGGCTTGAAGACATCATTGGTTTCTTTGTCAATACATTAGCACTAAGAGAAAGTATTGATCCTGAGCAAACCCTTAAAGACTTCATTCTTCAGGTTTCAAAATCAATCACAGAAGCGCAGTCTCATCAGGATCTTCCATTTGAGAAGTTAGTGGAAGAATTAGGAGTAGAGCAGGATACCTCCAGACACCCGATTTTCCAGGTGATGTTTGGCCTTCAAAGTTTTGGAGGAGGAGATGCTAAAGTAAATGATGAAGACATTTTATTCTATCCTTTTGATGGAGAAGTAGACTATCAGGCGGCAAAATTTGATCTGACGACAATGGTTGATGACCATGGAGGAGATCTCCGTATCATGTTCAATTATGCAAAATCTCTGTTTAAAAAAGATACAATTGTCCGTATGGCCGGATCTTACCAGCTTCTTTTGGATCAATTGATTCAGGTTGATATTCATGATACAAGAGTTTGCAGCCTTTCTCTGCTGAAGGAAGAAGAATATAAAATGACCGTGGAAAGCTGGAATGATACGCGGGAAGAATATGCAAAAGACCTGACAGTTCATCAGTTATTTGAAAATCAGGTGTTGAAAACTCCGGATCAAACCGCAGTAGTATATCAGGATGTCAGACTTTCTTACAGAGAGTTGAATGACCGATCGAACCGTTTGGCCCATTATCTTCTTGAAATATACAAACTTCAACCTGACGATATTATTCCTTTATGCTTAGATCGTTCAGAGTATATGCTGATTGCAATTCTTGCTGTAATGAAAACAGGAGCAGCTTATGTTCCAATGGATCCGTCTTATCCTGCAGACAGAATAAAACACATCCTTCAGGATACCGATGCAAAACTTGTTTTAGGGCAGGAAAGCACAACAGAAAAGTTGGAAGACCTGGGGGTAGATTGTATCGCTTTAGATGAGGTAAACATTAAAGCACAGCTTGAACTCACAGAGTCAAATAATCCTGTTACCCAGGTAAATTCTGATAATCTGGCCTACGTCATCTACACCAGTGGTACAACAGGGCTCCCTAAAGGAGTAATGATTGAACATTCTGGAGTGATAAATCTTATAAAATCAATGATTAAGGCTCACCGACTTGAAGAATTCCAGGAAGTAGGATGTTACTCAAATTATGTATTCGATGCCTTTGTCTATGAAGCTCTCACGGTATTGTGTAATGGAAACACTTTATGGGTTTACAGCAATGACCTTAGAACATCTGTAGGAGAACTTAACGAATATATTAGAGAAAATAATATAGAGGTATCGTTTATTCCTCCAGTTTTATTGAGAGAAGTTGTAAACAATGGAACCCATCTGAAATTGATTTTTGCAGGAGGAGAAAGTTTCCCTGCTTTGGATAAAAATATAGAGAATATCATTCTTGTGAATGAGTATGGACCTACGGAGGGGACGGTTTGTGCAACGCTGCATTATTACAAGGAAGATGGTAATCCGTTGAATATCGGAGGTCCGATTGGGAATATGACGACTTATGTGCTGGATAACCATATGCGGGCAGTTCCGGTTGGAGCTGTAGGTGAGTTTTATATAGGAGGAGCCGGAATTGCACGAGGTTACTTAAACCGTCCGGATTTAACTGAGGAACGTTTCCTTGAAAACCCATTCCAGACGTTATCCCAAAAAGGAAGAGGAGAAAACAGCCGTTTATACAAAACGGGAGACTTAGTACGCTGGCTGGTTAATGGCGAGCTGGAATATGTAGGTCGAAATGACTTCCAGGTAAAAATCCGAGGGTATAGAATTGAATTAGGGGAGATTGAAAATACCCTGCTTCATTACCCTGGTATCCGTCAGACCGCAGTATTAGCTAAAGAAAACAAAGCGGGGATGAAATACCTTGCAGGCTATTATGTATCCGATGTTGAGGTTGATTCCAACCTTCTTTCTGAACATCTTTCAGAGAGCTTACCGGAATATATGGTACCGGGTGCTTTTGTACATTTAACAGCCTTGCCATTAACGATCAATGGAAAGCTTGACAGAAGACAACTTCCTGAACCTGAGTTTACGGGTAGCAAAGATTATATTGCTCCCCAAACTGATCTTCAGGCTAAACTATGCCAGATCTATGGTGATGTTTTGGGTCTTGATGCTACAGGGATCAGTATCGAAGATGATTTCTTCCGCTTAGGAGGAGACAGTATTATCAGTATCCAGCTGGTAGGAAGAATCAGACAACAATTAGAAGTAAGGCTAAGTGTAAAAGAAGTCTTTACGGCCCGCAGCGTATCATCATTGTCGTTACTCATAGAAGAAAAGAAACAGACAGAAGGAGACCATATCCTTTCCGAGCAAGGTATATTAGAAGGGGGAGTTTCCTTACTTCCTGTTCAGGATTGGTTCTTCAGTCAGAAAGAACAGGGTTATCTTGGGGATTTCAATCACTGGAATCAGGCCTTTTTGATCAATGTGCCAGAGCTTGATAAAGAGTTACTGGCAACCTCCATCCACCATTTAGTGGAAAGGCATGATGCGTTCAGACTTTATTATCCAAAAGCTGATGGTGTTTATACCCAGGTATATGGCAGTGTGGAAGCCGTACCGGGTATCCATTATCTGGATGCTTCCGGATTAAATCCAGAAGAGCTTTCTCATGTATTTACAGAGTGGCAGTCCGGCTTTGATATTGAAAACGGACCATTGTGTCAGATCGGTTATATCAGTGGTTATACAGATGGAAGCGCAAGGATTTACTTTGCCCTTCACCATTTGATCATTGATGCCGTAAGCTGGAGGATTATTACTGAAGACTTAAAGAATATTTACCAGTCTCTTGAAAAAGGAGATACAGAATATATTACAGCTCATGTAAAAGGAACGAGCTACAGACAATGGGTGGAAGCTGTACGAAGCTATAAAACAGAAAATCCGGAATCCCGGGCTCAGGAACTATTGTACTGGAATGCTACAGCGGAAACCGTAGAATCTAACAATACTATGCTAAGTCGCTTCATAGGCAAAGATTACCACCATGGTCATCTTATCCTGAGCAAAGAAATGACTGAATTACTTATCAGAAAGACGCATCATGCATACCATACCCAGATCAATGATCTTCTTCTCTCAGCGTTATCCCTTTCGCTTTCAGGATTAACCGGAGAGGAAAGCCATTCCGTATTGCTGGAGAGCCATGGTCGTGAAGAAGTTTTTGGGAATTTGGATATTACCGAAACTGTGGGTTGGTTTACCACGATGTATCCATTACTGTTGAAGAAAGGAAAAGGACTTTCTGATACAGTAGTATTGACCAAAGAATCGCTGAGACGTATTCCAAACAATGGAATAGGGTATGGCAGTTTGATTGGGTATACGGAGAGAAGCTTACCTAAGATCAGCTTCAATTATCTTGGCCAGTTAGATCAGGAAGATGTCTCTGGAGAGAAGACCTGGTTTATCGCGGCTGAAGACAGCGGATTAGGTGTAGGAAGCAATAACCGTGACAGTCATTACATCAGCATCAATGGAGCTGTTGTGGATGGACAATTACGTTTTGGTGTTACCGGTTACCTGAGTGAAGAAGAGATTACCTTACTGTCTGAGGGCTTTAAGAGTCATCTGGAATCTATCATTACCCTGCTTTCAACAGAACAGAGCAGTTACCTTACTCCATCGGATATAGACTATATTGTAGAACAGGAACAGCTATTTGGTATTCAGGAGAAAGGGGAAATTGAAGGGGTTTATTTGGCGAATAGCTTACAGGAAGGCTTTGTGTACCATGCGTTGAACCAGGGAGATAAGGATGATGCCTACAGGGTACAATTGATCTGGGACTACCATAGTAAAATTAATGAAGAGAAGTTAAAAGATTCCTGGAAACGTACCCAGGCCGCTTATCCGTCGTTGAGACTTCGTTT
>NZ_FWXM01000007.1:0-299752 GCF_900176315.1 Chryseobacterium sp. YR221 | reverse complement strand
GAAAGAACTCTTGTTCTTGTAACAAACTCTTCATAAGTAGTCCCATTTTCAACAGTACAGGCCCTTCCTACTTTTAATCCTTTATAAAAACTACTCAGATAATTGTAATTGCTGGTCAGGTAGTTAAATTTTATTTCCTTTCCTGTTGGTAAAAGAATTCTGGTAATGACAAAATCTGTGGTATTGAAATCCTGAGGATCAGGTGCATTACCACCTCCAACATTTTGGGTCTGATTTCCCGGTTTGAAATAATATTTTATTCCCTGATTATCTGTAAAAACAAATGAGTCTTCAATCTTTACCGTACTATAGGGGATTTGAATGATTCTACCGGCACTGTCATAATAAAACTCTCCTGAGCTGCCACCAATAGCATAAGAATAGATATCCGGCTGGGTATCCGGTGCTCCCAGTCCATTTTTGAGGGTCATGGCAAGGGTATAATCATTTGAGTTCGCTTGGACAGGGTTAAAATTATCAGGATTAATATATTGTATTTTTCCTTTGTCCTCTTTCCCCAAAATCTGTTTGGAAAGAGAAATCCCTCCAACGGATAATGCCCAGCCAAGGCCAACTTTTGAAGCGGTTTCTTTGACTTTCACCCCTGAAGCGTGATACTTTAAAGAAATAGGTAAACTAAAATCACCCACTTTGATAGTATACAGAGGAATATCAATACCTACCGCTCCGGTATGGGTAGAAGTAGGGATATCAATATGTTTGGATAATTGTCCGGCATCCGGAGATTTTATAGTGAGGTTATATTTACTGTCTTTCGCATCTACTGATTGTGCATAGCCCAGGGCGCATCCACAGATGAGCAGAGAAGCTGCAATTACTTTTTTCATCGTGTTTATTTTTTAATCAATTTGGCATTCGCCGTTTTATTCGTATCCGTTTTGATGGTCACCAGGTAAGCACCTTGTACAAGAGCCTGTGTATTGATTTTGGTCACATTATTTTTAGTTTTTATACTCTGAAGCTGTCTTCCGCTCATATCATACAGCATAATATCAGCTTCTTTGAAATTAAAGCCGATTTCCACATAAGCATAATCTGAAACAGGGTTTGGATAGATCTTGATATCATGTTTTTCTATTAACTGATCCACCTGTTTATCTCCCAGCTTTACAATCTTCCAGTTTTCTTTTCCTAATTCCTCAGCACTGGTTCCGGCCAGAATAATAGAGCCATCTCTGTTAAGTCTCAAATCTGAAAGTCTCTCTTCTCTTTTTCTCGAGTCTCCACTCACATGTTTTCTCCATTGCTCATTACCATTGCCATCCAGATACAACATCCAGAAAGTCTCATCATCCTTCTCTATTCTTCCTTCCGCCTGGGTATATCCTCCGAGCAATATTCCTTTCGTGGCATCCTGGTTCCTGGATCCTGACTCTTGGCTCTGTATCACATTCATTCCCATCAAAACATCCCTGTTCTTGAAATTGTAGGATTTCTGCCATTGTTCATCTCCTCTTTCATTCAGTGAGATCAGCCAAAGGTCTGTTCCTTCTTCAATACCAACTGATTTGTTTCCGGATCTCTCGGATCTGGATTCTCCTCCAATGATAAAACCGTTTGAAGTTAGAGCCAGGGTTCTGATATGATCATCGTCTTTTCCGCCAAAGTTCTTTTCCCATTCTACTTTTCCAGTTTTATCCAGTTTTACGATCCAGTAGTCGCCTTCACCGAAATTGCTGCTGGCTTTTGGCATTTGGCTAATGGCTATTGAGGAAGCAGCTCTTTCAGTCGAAGGTTTAGTCTCAGGATTTCCAACCCCGGAACCCAGAACCTCGGAACTCCTTGAATAAATTCCCAGTAATGCTCCGCCGTCTTTCGTGGGGATCATTTTTTCTACTTCGTCCAAGCCTCTGCCTCCCAGAATAAGCTGAGACAGTTCTTTTCCATCTTTATCCAGCCTGGTGATCCAGACATCTTTTGAACCATAACCTTTGGATGAGTTTTGAATATTTCCCGCCACAAAAAAGCCTAAGTCGGTGGTTTGAATGACTGCTTTGGCTTCTTCATCTGAGGAAGTTCCCAAGGTTTTCTGCCACAGTTCATCCCCAAATTCATTCAGCCTGATCAGCCAGATATCCGATCCGCCTTTGGAGTCATCTTTTTTATCCAGTCCCTTTCCTGAATAGGAAGTACCGGAAACCAGAAATCCACCATCCTGAGTGGTCACAGTTGCGGATAAATAATCGTGGTTTTGCCCGGCAAAATATTTCTCCCAAACCTGTTCGCCATGCTGGTTGAGTTTTACCAAATGAAAATCGTAACCGTTATTGAGCTTTTGGCTATTGGCAGCTAAAGACTGGCTTTTAGCCTGAATGCTGCTTCCTGTAATAAGATATTGCTGGTCAATGGTTGTAATCACCTGATTGAGAAAATCCTGAGTGGAAGATTTGATGTCCTTCTGCCAGATGACTTCCTGGGCAGAGAGGCTCAGGATGGTGCATAAGGTAAATGCACCCATGTAGAGTTTTTTCATGGATTGTGTAATTATCATTATTTTAATTCGATTGCAAAAATATCCTTTTTATGCCACTGCGAAAAGATTTATTTTATTGTATTGATTATGGATTTTATTACAACTTGATATTTTTATTTTTCACTATTAATTTCTGTAGCAAACAAAGGTATTTCAGTAAAGCGACAAAGTCTGTCGCATTATAATAATTCATAAGATCAATTCTTTTAATTCTATAAAAAGCGTCTGTAATTCATACCTCTTCCCCTCCAAACCTTTGGATATTGGGCATGTTTTGCCATACCTTTGCTGCCGCGTTTTAAAACACTGGTAACAATGGGTGTCCTGAAAAAATTAGAGATCAAAAAGAAGAGTCAAAAGGCCGAAGATAAAAACCTGTCTTTCCGGGTTTTTGATTTAACCATAGAAAATCTGAAAGAATATACCCAGCCTCATAAGAAAGACCATTTCTGTATTATTGTAATGGAAAGCGGAGCCCTTCAGATTCATATTGAAGAAAAAGTACACCCGTTAAAGGCCGGAAAAATTTCTGTTATATTTCCTGAACAGGCTAACTTCGTTTCTGCTGTAAGCGATAACGTTACAGGAAAAATAATTTTATTTGAAGAAATATTATTCTGTTCAGACATTCTTAAAAACGAATTAAGTACCTACAACGTCAATCTTTCTACCCAATTGAACTGTACTATTCTTTCTCCTGAAGATTTTGAACAAAGTCTGCATACTATTTCAATCATTCAGAAAATTTATCAACATCCAAGTCTTATCAAAAAAGAACAGGCAAGATTTCATATTAAAATTTTCCTGTTGGGACTCATTGAATCCGTGCATGGGCTTCACCCTATTCTTCATAAAGACACGGCAGACAAACCCATATATGTCCGATTTAAAAAGCTACTGAATGAGCATTACAAACAACACCGAACAGTTCAGTATTATGCTGAAGAACTAGCTGTCAGTACAAAAAAATTAAATTCCATCACCAAAAAACACTGCAGCGAAACGGCTATTCAGGCGATTCACAACCGGATTTTAATAGAAATCAAGCGTCAGTTGATGTTTTCCGATCTTTCGCATAAGGAAATAGCTTTTGATCTTGGTTTTAATTCCCCCTCGGCCCTCAACAAATTTGTAAAAGCTAAACTTAAGGAAACACCTACCGAACTTCAGCAGGAGCTGGCGCAAATGTATAACGCATAGTCCTGTTTGTATAACATTACCTGTTTCGTCTTATCTAATTTTGTTTCATCAAAAATTAACTAAGAAAAATGAGTAAATTATTTATCGCAGGAGAAGTTTTTCATGGAGCAGGAAGCCTTGAAGAATTAAAGAATATTACCGGTAAAAAAGCAGTTATTGTAACAGGAGGAAGCTCAATGAGAAAGAGCGGAGCCCTGGATAAAGCAGTTGCTTACCTTACCGAAGCGGGCATCGAAACTCAGGTTTTCGAGGGGGTGGAAGAAGATCCATCTTCCGGAACATGTATGAAAGGTGCTGAAGTCATGAAAACTTTTGAACCGGATTGGGTAATCGGACTGGGAGGCTGTTCTGCCATTGATGCTGCCAAAATCATGTGGGTATTTTATGAGTATCCTGATGCAGATTTCGAAGCCATGATCAAACCTTTTACGGTACCGGTTTTAAGAAAGAAAGCTAAATTTATTGCTATTCCTTCCACCAGCGGAACAGGAACTGAAACTACCGGTTTAGCGGTCATCACAGACCGTGAAAAAGGAGTGAAATATCCTATTGTTTCTTATGAACTGACTCCGGATATTGCCATTGTGGATGGTGAAATCTGTGCGTCTATGCCGGCTCATATCACCTCCAATACAGGACTGGATGCTTTGACACACTGTGTAGAGGCTTATGTCTCAAATATTGAGAACAATTATGCTGATGTCCTTTCAAAGGGAGGGTTGGAAATTGTTTTTAACAATCTTAAAGAAGCCGTAAACCATCCTGACAACATTAAGGCCCGTCAAAATATGCATGATGCCTCTTTCATGGCCGGTCTGGCATTCAATAATGCATGGTTGGGAATCGTTCACTCTTTATCCCATCAGGTAGGAGCTTTGTATGGAATTCCTCATGGTGCTTCCAATGCCATCTTCCTTCCGAATGTGATCCGTTATAATGCTCTGGCAACAGACCGTTATCCTGATCTGGCTAAAGTAATCGGTAAGAAAACAGCTGAAGACCTTGCTCAGGCTATCGAGACATTACGTTCTGAGGTGAATAATAATGCTTCTCTTAAAGCATTTGGAATTTCAAAAGAGGATTGGGACAAAAACCTTGATTATATCACAGCCAATGCTTTGGCAGATCCTTGTACGGGATTCAATCCACGCGTTCCTTCATTAGATGAATTAAAAGCAATATACAATGCTTGTTATGAAGGTGTTGTTTATGCCGAAGAGGCAGTAGCTATCCTCTAAGACTTAACAAAACTGGAGAATGACAGTCTGATCATTCTTCTTTAAAATAAAAACAGGAAATCGAATCGATTTCCTGTTTTATTTTTTTTATTGATAGATTACTACATTATCCTTTTTAAGCTGATAACCGCTTTTTTTGAAAGGAACCAATACATAACCATCTTTTTTCCAAGCTTTTGCTTTTCCAGGTCTGGTAAGAATTAAGCTTCCTCCTTCAACATCTTTAACGAAAACCTCTGCTTTTTTCTTGTCTTTGCTGAAAATCACTGCGGCAATATACCCTCCGTCTGAAGCAACTTCTTTTAATTTAATTTTTTCTTCAAAAGTTCTTATACAGTCTTTTTTGATCTGAGAATAGGTATATCCTGCAGAACCGATACATCCGTGAGCATCTTTATCGCCTCCTAATACAGGTGTTTTTTGTGCGAATACTAAAGAACCAAGGAACATTGTGCTAAGTAAAATTGTTTTTTTCATGTTTTGTTGTTGTATTATTATGATAACTATCGTGGGTATTATTAAAAATCATGCCAAAATACAAACAAAACACTTTGCTGTGAAAAATTCCCCCTGTTCTTTACTTAGTCCAAATGATTTTTTGAATGCTTCACCTCATCAGAATGGATTCCGATCATTACATTGAATTCTCCTGATTCCCAGCCAGATTTCCATTTCATGAGATCTGATCATTCTTCCTTAAAATAAAAACAGGAAATCGAATCGATTTCCTGTTTTATTATTTATTGATAAATTACGACATTATCCTTTTTAAGCTGATAACCGCTTTTTTTGAAAGGAACCAGTACATAACCATCTTTTTTCCAAGCTTTTGCTTTTCCAGGTCTGGTAAGAATTAAACTTCCTCCTTCAACATCTTTAACAAACACCTCTGCTTTTTTCTTGTCTTTGCTGAAAATCACTGCAGCAATATACCCTCCGTCTGAAGCAACCTCTTTTAATTTGATTTTTTCTTCAAAAGTTCTTACACAGTCCTTTTTGATCTGAGAATAGGTATATCCTGCAGAACCGATACATCCGTGAGCATCTCTATCCCCTCCTTTTATCGTCATTTCTTGTGCGAATACTAAAGAACCAAGGAACATTGTGCTAAGTAAAATTGTTTTTTTCATGTTTTGTTGTTGTATTATTATGATAATTATCGTGGGTATTATTAAAAATCATGCCAAAATACAAACAAAACACTTTGCTGTGAAAAATTTTCTACTACTCCTTACTTAGTCCAGGTAATTTTTGAATGCTTCACCTCATCAGAATTGGTTCCGATCATCACATCAAATTCTCCTGATTCCCAGTCGTATTTCAGATCTCCATTATAGAATTTCAGATTCTCCGGGCTGATCTCAAATGTTACTTTTTTGGATTCTCCTTTTTTCAGAAATATTTTCTGGAAACCTTTCAGTTCTTTTACCGGTCTTGTAATACTTCCTACCAGGTCTCTGATATAAAGCTGAACCACCTCTGCTCCATCATAGTTTCCGGTGTTGGACACATTCACTGACGCCTGAATAGTTTGGTTGCCTTTTGGATTAGCGTTGGAAACAGTCATATCCGAATAACTGAATTTTGTATAGCTCAATCCATATCCGAAAGAGTATAATGGGGTATTACATTCATCCATATAGTTGGAACGGAATCTTTGGTATTCACATTTATCAACAAGCTTCTGGTCTAAAGGACGGCCCGTATTTTTAGCATTGTAATAAATAGGCACCTGACCAAGACTTCTTGGGAAAGTCATCGGAAGTTTTCCTGAAGGATTTACTTTTCCGAATAAAACATCAGCAAGTGCATTTCCTGCTTCCGAACCCGGGAACCATGCATTGACAATAGCATCAGGTGTATCTTTTACATTCGTTAAAGCTAATGGACGGCCTGTGAAAAGTACCATTGCAATAGGCTTTCCGGTCTTTTTCAGCTCGTTCAACAGATCAACCTGAGACTGAGGGATTGTAATTTCACTTCTTGAAGAAGATTCCCCGCTCATTTCTGCAGATTCTCCGATTGCCAGGACAATAACATCTGCTTTATTGGCAATATCCACGGCTTCTTTTAATAATTCTTCCTTGGAACGGTTATCTCTGTCGGTTTTCTTCCCGTGAGCAGCGTAGATTTCTTCTAATTTAGCATCATAATCGATATTAGCTCCTTTAGCAGAAAGGAATTTAACCTCTTTGCCATAGTTAGCCTGAAGCCCCTGCATCAAATTAACAGACACATTATGTTTTGTAGCCACACTCCAGGTTCCTGCCATATTCATCGAGTTATTAACCAATGGTCCGATTACAGCAACTGTACCTGATTTTTTCAACGGTAAGACCTGGTTTTCATTTTTCAGTAAAACCATTGACTGAGCAGCAGCAGCTCTTGCCACATTACGGTTTTCCATATTGTAAACCTCTTTTGCCGCCAGTTTTGCGTCTCCATGTTTGTATGGATTATCAAATAAGCCTAAATCATATTTCGCTTCAAGAATTCTTTTGGCAGCCATATCAATTTCAGCCTGTGTTACTTTTCCTTCTGATAAAGATTTTTTTAAGGTTGTTAAAAAACCTTCTCCTACCATATCCATATCGATCCCGGCTTTTAAAGCCAAAGCTGAAACCTGCTGGATATCTCCCATTCCGTGATCAACCATTTCATTGATACCGGTATAATCGGTTACTACGAAACCTTTGAATTTCCATTGGTTTCTCAGTACTTCGGTCTGAAGCCATCTGTTTCCTGTTGCCGGAACTCCGTCCACCTCATTGAAAGAGGCCATTACAGAGGCAACACCAGCATCAACAGCTGCTTTGTAAGGAGGAAAATATTCATTGAACATTCTTACATGGCTCATATCAACGGTATTGTAATCTCTACCCGATTCACCTGCTCCATAGAGTGCAAAGTGCTTTACACAGGCAAGTATGTTCGTACCATTGGCTAAATCTTTCCCTTGGTATCCATACACCATGTTCTTTGAAATTTCACTTCCTAAATAAGGATCTTCACCAGAACCTTCAGACACTCTTCCCCATCTTGGTTCACGGGAAATATCAACCATGGGCGAAAAAGTCCAGTTGATTCCGTCTGAAGCAGCCTCTCTTGCAGCCACTCTTGCAGACTGCTGTACTAAATTCATATCCCATGAAGCCGCAAGGCCTAATGGAATTGGGAAAGTCGTTTCATAACCATGGATAACATCCATTCCAAAAATCATTGGAATTTTCAGACGGCTTTTTTCAACAGCTACTTTTTGAACGGCTTTGATTTTATCAGCCCCTTTTATGTTGAACAATCCACCTACCAATCCCTGCTCTACTTTTTTTCCGATATCGGAACTTTGAGCCATTCCTGTAGTAAAATCTCCGGAAGTCGGCAGATTGAGCTGACCGATTTTTTCGTCCAATGTCATTTTAGATAACAGATTATCTACAAAGGCTTTCTTTTTTGCCTGATATTGGGCTGTCTGATAAGACTGTACGGGTTTATCCACCATCTCCTGTGCCGAGAATACCGGCGAAAGGGCTAATGCAGCGAGTACGATTAGTTTTTTCATAAATCTAACTTCTTATTGTTCTATTATAATTAACGTGAAACGTTATTTTTTGACTGATTGTATCTGATTGACCTATTTTCATTGTCTCTAAAAAAGACAATATTCAAAAATATGAAAATAATTCAATATTACTTCAATAAACTCAAGGTTTTACCATGGCTGAGCATCGCATTTCCTCTGAGTTTTTGCTTATTTCTCTTTTTTCTTTGACAGCATCCATTCATACAGCTGGGGGTTTGAATATGCTGAATCCCAGGAGTTATGATTATCATTCGGGAAAATCACCAATTCTGCAGCAGGATTAACCGGATGTAGTTTCTGATAGAATTTAAAAGCATTTTCCGGCAGTACAATATCATCCATTCCGCCATGATATATTCTCATATTCAAATTTTTATATTGCTCGATATTGGCGGTCATCACCTGATCCGTAGGTGCACATACTGAAACTACTGCGGCAAACATTTCAGGATGCTCCATCGCTAATTTTAAAGTTCCCCATCCTCCCATGGAAAGTCCGGTAAGGTAAATTCTGGAAGCATCTATTTTATATTTCTTCTGAATTTCTTTTATTAAATGATATACGGTAACTGTATCCCACCATGAATCTGCAGGACATTGCGGTGCCAGAATAGCCACCGGTTCCTTGATCAGTTCTTTATAGGTGAAAGGGCTGTGCGCTTTTACCATTTCAAGATTATTACCTCTTTCTCCCGACCCGTGAAGAAATACAATTAAAGGAACATTTCCTTTTGATTTTTGAGGGTAATCCAGTATGTAGGATATTTTTTCAGGTCTTTTAATTTCTTTGTTAAGTTCCGCTTTTACTTCCTGAGCTTTCAGCTGTAATGAAAGGGGAAGAAGTAAAAGGGGAAGGTGTTTCAATTTTAATTTCATATTGTTATTTAGGTTTTTGGCTTAAGCCATTGGATTGGCTTTTTATTTATATACACGGGCTAAAGCCCATTTCTATCAATTTTAATCAGCCACGAGTGCACAATGATCCTGCATTTGTGGCTGATTGAAAGGTATCTATTTTATTCCGTATTTCGGGGACTGAAAACTTAATTTTTTTAATCCCTGCTGAATTTCCGGAGCATTCATGAACAGTTTCCAAAGGAATCCTGATCTGTAGTTTTCTATCATTGGAGCTATAGTACCCTGATCAATTGCCAGGTACCTTGGGGTAGACCAATTGTTATAATGAATAGAAGTAGCATCATAAGGCCCGGCACTTCCAATAAATTCTGGTTTTTGAGTGTATATAAACCTTAGAAAATTCATGGATTCTTTCGGGGTGTATGGGAAACTGCTTAAAGCGGCTGTAGGGGTGATCACTCCGTTATCATTGGTAGGCATATGTGCAGTGTAGCCTGCACTTCCATCTTCATTTCTGGTATAACCAGCTGTCAGCCCCCAATAATTGGGCCCATACCCTTTCCATTGCTTCGGATTTTCCACACAATATTTGTAATCAATAAGGGTTTGGTTTTTATTTAAATCAAAATAGTTTTTGATCAGTTTATCAGATAATCCGGTTGGATCAAGTCCTATATAGGAATATTGCGACCAAAAAAGCGGTCCACCATATTCTTCTGCGTAATTATGTTTTACGTAGAGTGGTAATCCGTATTTTGTTTTGTCGGTAAGGTAGGTTCCGTTTCTGGTCCAGCCTTTATAGTAGGTTTCTGCATCAATGGCGTAGGTAGGTGAAGAGGCTGCCAGGATATAGGTAATTAAGCATTCATTATACCCTTCCAGAGGGAAATTCATGTCCCACTGATATTCAGGAGACCAATGCCAGTACAATACTTTTTCGCCTCCTTTGGTATACCAGTTCCACTGAATTCCTTTCCAAAGCTCGTCGCATTTTGCTGCTAAAGCTTTTTCCTCGGCATTTCCATTTTTAAAATATTCACGGGTCATCAGTATCCCTGAGGTAAGAAATGCTGTTTCTACCAGATCGCCTCCATTATCTTTTTTACCAAAAGGCACGGTCTTCCCTGTTTCACCATTGATCCAATGTGACCATGCACCTTTATGACGGTCTGCCTTTGCCAGAAAATCCATCATATGGGAAAGTCTTTTTACGGCTTCTTTTCTGGGAACAAATCCTCTTTCTACTCCAACCAGAATGGTAGCCAATCCAAATCCTGAGCCACCGGTGGTAATGACATGTTTATCATTATCCGGATAGATATTATCTTCGTGATAACGCTCTCTGCCCAACATTGAATTGGGTTCTGCATAATCCCAGAAGTAGGTAAGAGCATCTTTCTGTACTTTATCCATCAACTGTTCATCTGTAATAGTGCTTTTCACTATTTTATCCTGAGAAGCTTCCTGTTTGGAAACCTGAATATTTTTGCATGAATACGCAAAAAACAGGGAGGTTACTGCAACTGATACTACGATCCTTTTCATTGGTAAATGGTTTACTGGTTTATAAAATGAGAGGAGAATTTTCACTCTCCTCTTGTTTATGTATGTATTTTAGTAATTCGGGTTTTGCTGAGATAATCCTCCGGCTTCCATGAGAAACTCATAAGGAAGTGGGAATAATTCATGTTTTCCAACAACGAATTTCTTATTGCCGTCTGCTGCCATGGCTGCCTGTGCCTGCCCTGTTCTTACAAGGTCAAACCATCTGTCATGTTCGAAAGCCAATTCCAGTCTTCTTTCCTTCCAGATAGCCACTCTTACGTCTGCCTGAGTGGTAGCCGTTGTTTCAGCAATTTTAGCTCTTTTTCTCACCTGATTCAATAATGGAATTGCCACACTGGTTTGCCCCAATTCATTAAGTGCTTCTGCCTTGATCAACAAAACTTCTGCATATCTAAGATAACGGATATTGGTATCTGTAGCATCTTTGTCATAGAATGCTGATGAGTATGCCTTATAATTATAGAATTTATTTTCTACGGTATTAGGAATGTATCTTCCGTCATATAACGTCATATCTCTGTGAATGATCGTTGCATCTCTTCTTTCTGTATCTCCTTCTGCTGTGTAAGCATCATACAAGCCTTGTGTAGGGGTTGCAAATCCCCAGCCCCAGCCTCCGGAACCACGAACTCCCTGTACTTTACTGTACTGCTGGATGGCTCTTCCGGCATCACTTCCTGACCCCTGGATTTCAAAGATAGATTCTGCATTATTCTCTCCTGAAACTTTATAAATATCAATAAAATTAGGAGTCAATGAATATCCGGTCACCAAATCGCACTGTTCTGCTGCCAGCTGCCATTTCTTCTGGTAAAGATATACTTTAGCCAATAATGCGTGAGCTGCCCCTATTGAAGCTCTTCCAACATCAGTAGCTCCATATGCAGACTTATTAGGAAGCGCTTCTACAGCATCTTTTAAGTCTTTTTCAATAAATGCATAGATCTCTTCTTTGCTTACTCTTGTAAGCTGCATTTTTTTATCTTCTTCATTTCCAAGAACCGGAACACGGTCTACTAAAGGAACTCCTCCAAAAGATTTTACCAGGGTAAAGTACATAAAAGCTCTCAGGAACTTAGCTTCTCCCATTAATCTTTTACGTAATTCAGGATTAGCCTTATCCAGTTTTGGAATATACTGTAAGGCTTGGTTACATCTGTTTATTCCCTGATAATTAGAAGCAAAAAGCTCTTTAAAAGAAGGGGTGGTTGCGGTAATATTGATGGCATCCAGAAGATTTTTATCTGATCCTGTATCTCCTTCCGATGATCCTTTATCAGCATCATCAGAGATAATGGACGTTACTCCTATCCAGGCAAACGTACTCATATTCCAATCTAAGAATTTGGCATAGATAGAATTTACAAAATAAGTGGCCCCATTGTCATTATTAAATTTTTCAAGATCATCAATTGTCATTGACTCTGATGGTTTCACATCGATAAATTCATCGCTACAGCTTTGTACAGCAGCTACTGAACCCAATAACATTAAAGAGACTAATATGATTTTATTTCTTTTCATTTTTTCTAAAAGTTTATGTTTACACCAAATACAAAAGATCTTAACGTAGGGTATGCATTCAATTCTACCCCTGCCATTTTATAAGGATCTCCTTCTGTTTTCGCATCCGTAGGGTTATATCCTGACAATTCTGTGGAATATCCCGTATATTTCTGCCATACTACCGGGTTGATAGCACTTACATAAAACTTCACAGATCTTACATAGTCTACAATATCTTTTACGGTATATCCGATTGATATATTATTAATTCTGAAATAATCTCCGTCTTCTAAGAAATAGGTAGAAGCAATAGGATTATCTGTATAAGGTTTAGGATTGTATGAATTAGAGTTAGATGGGCTCCAGTAATCCTGTGCTACTGAAGATTCAATATTAATACTGTTTCCTCGCTGTGCTTTCTTACCGTTATATACTTTAAATCCAAACGCTCCATATCCATTGGCTGCAAAATCCCAGTTTTTATAGCTTAAGGATACGTTGATCCCCAGTGTAGATTTCGGAATATAAGAATCGAAATATTTTCTGTCTCCGGCATCAGCACTTCCTGTAACACCATTTCCGTTAAGGTCTTTGTATTTCATATTTCCACTCGCATCTACTCCATCATACTCCCATAAATAGAAGCTTCCCAATGCATGTCCTACTGTAGAACCGTTGAATAGTTTTACCCATTGTCCATTCCCCAGATCTCCACCACTCAACTGAGCAATATTCTTTTGCGTATCCACTCTGGTAAGCTCATTTTGATTGAAGGAGTAATTGGCTCCTAAAGAGTATGACCAGTCATCTCCTACTTTATCAGCCCAGTTCAGTGAGAATTCCATCCCTCTGTTTCTTACAGCCCCTACGTGAGAGTAATAGGTTTCTGACTGACCGGAAGTCGTGTAATTGGTAATTCCTAAAATAAGGTTATTGGTTTCTCTGTTATAAGCATCAATGCTACCCGTTAATCTTTTGTTGAATAATCCAAAATCCAATCCGGCAGAAGATTCTTCGGTAACCTCCCATCCTAAAACAGGGTCAAAACCTTTGTTTACCGTGATACCATTACTTACAGGATTTGCATTTCCATATCCATAGTTATAAGACGTACCTGAGTTTAGCGGAAGATAGTTCAGAGGAACTCTCTGGTTACCTAATTTACCCCAGCCTCCTCTTAGTTTTAAAAGATCAAAGAAGCTGTCTTTCATGAAATCTTCTTCAGAAATGATCCAACCTGCTCCGAATGACGGGAAAGTTCCCCATTTTTGTCCGGCTGCAAACTGTGAAGATCCGTCACGTCTTACCGTAGCACTCAATAAATAACGATTCATAAGTTTATACTGTGCTCTGGCAAAATAGGAAACGGTAGTATTTCTATCGTATTTTACAGCATTAAGGGTCTGAACATTATTTACATAGTTCGTATCCTTAATGTTCCAGTAATTCTGATCATTTAAAAGCAGGTTCTTTCTTTTTACAATCAGCTGATCGATACCGTTTCTTACGGTTGTTTCCGTACCAATGGTTGCTTCAAGATCATGAACCCCGAATTTTTTATTATAAGTTAAATAGTTCGTTAAAGACCAGTTGTAGTAATCTTCTCTTGTATTCTCCAGGGTATTGTAAGGATTGGTATTGGAGAACCCTGCTGCTGTTCTTGTAGGGTCTTCGGCAAGCCATATCGCCACTTCATCTCTGAAATTATAGGCTTTATAATTAGAATATTCGCCATTAAACTGAGAGGTAAACTTCAGTCCCTTAAGGATATCAATATCCAATTTCAATCCTCCCTGTAATAATGTATTTTTGTTTTGTTCATTATTCAGCAATAGCTGGCTTACCGGGTTGGTGACATCATTAAATTTATTCCCTGTATAATCTACAAGACCTGTGGAAGTGTTTACGTAAGGCATTCCAAACTGTCCTGACGGATAGTAAACAGGAACCATTGGAGATTGTTTATAGGCTGTTGTAAAAGCATTAAACGGTTTCGGAGTCGTTTTTGTAAAAGCTACACTGAAATTTTGCTGTAACGTAATCCCTTTAGCAATTTTAAACTCGTTATTGGATCTGATGGTGGCACGGTTATAATCTGTACCTCTCAGAATAGACTGTTCGTCATAATTACTTAAACTGAAGAAATATTTTACGGCTTCTGAGGAACCTGAAACAGAAAGATTATGCTGATTATAAACTCCTGTCCTTGTAATTTCTTTAAACCAATCTGTATTTACCGGTTGGTCTGTAGAAAATCTGTTGATTCCCAACGCTGCGTTATTATAGGTGGCAAACTCTGAAGAATTAGCCATTTTCACAGTTTTCAATGGAGTTCTTATTCCTATTAACCCATCATAAGAAACACTTAGTTTTCCTTTTCCGGTTTTTGTGGTAATAATGATTACCCCATTAGCGGCTCTGTTACCATAGATGGCTAAGGCTGCTGCATCTTTCAGGATATCATAGGTAAGGATATCATTAGAGTTAATATTATTGATATTCTCTAAAAACATTCCATCAACTACATAAAGCGGTGATCTTCCTCCGGTTACCGTTCCCAGACCTCTGATCAATACAGAAGGTGTAGATCCCGGCATATCGGAAGCTGTAATCTGTACCCCCGCAGCTTTACCCTGAATAGCTTGGGAGGCATTTAAAACTTTAGTCTTTGTTACTTCTTCGGCACTGATGGAACTGATGGATGTTGTATTATCTACCTTTTTACGGCTACCATATCCAATCATTACGACCTCATCAATTTTCTGGACTTTAGCAGAATCCTTTGTAACCTGCGCATCCACGTTCATACCAAAGTACAGAACTGCGATAAGGCATGAATACTTTAAATTACCTTGTTTCATATAGTTTCAATTTTATTCGTACAATCAAATTTTGTGAATGTCCCTATTTGACAGCAATTCAATTTCTCAAAAAAAGACATTAGCCAAAAATATAAAAAAAAACGAACAATGTTAATTTATCTTAAAAATTGAAAAAAAATTACATAATTTTACACAAAAACAGATAAACGGTTTAATTTTATGAATTTAAGATCAGAATATTTGTCAATACATCATCATATTATTAATTGCAAAAACATGGTTTTTAAGATATAATTCACCAAATGCAGTCCTGAATTTAATATTTTGTTAATATGATAATAGTATCTACCTTTGGTGCAGTTTTTGAAAAACCAACAAAAAGGATCAATGAAAAAATATATTGTTGCTGCCGCTCTCATTATTGGAACCGGAGCAGTTATTAGCACTACCGTACAATCCTGTACAACGCTGGCGACCTCTGATATGGGACTTTCTATTATCAAAAGAATGCTTCTCAACGGAATAGACAAAGGAATGGGTGTTTATGCCAATAAAGAAGCTTTCCTACAGAATAATATGGTGGATAAAGCTCTTCCTAAGGAGCTGAGGGACATCAATTCTATGCTTGAAAAGGTAGCACCGTCATTGGTGGCTAAAGAAAGAGATTTCATTGCCCAGGCTGCCGCTTATACGGTAAACACCTCCAAACCGATCTTACAGGGTGCTGTCAATAGTTTGAATGCACAGGATGTAACCAGAATCATTCAGGGAACAACCGCTACACAAATCCTGAAGGAAAAAACATCTCAGCAGCTTATTGCTGCTATTGCTCCAAAAGTAGATGAAAAACTGAACGAATACGGAATCGTTAAAACCATCAATACGGCTCTATCGGGCAGTAACTTTCTGGGGAATCTTTTAGGAGGTAACAACAACACAGTTAATGCAGGGGGACTGAGCCAGCTTGCTTCTGAGCAGCTTGTCAATGGAATATTCAACATTATCGAAGACTACGAGAACCAGAACTCCAAAGCCCTGCTGGGACCATTTGGGAAATAAGGGAAATTTCGTTATATTTATATTATATTAATACTTGCAGATGGATATATTACAAGGAAATCAACACGCAAATCCTGAGGATTTTTACAAATCTTTAAAGGAAAAACTGGAGGATCATCATGATTTTCCGGAGGATTATTTATTTAAATTTATTATCCCTACAGACCAGGCAAAGCTTACCGAAATATACAAGGTTTTTGATGGTATTAAATTTACTCTGGGAAACCGTGAAAGTAAAAATGGAAAATACACAGCCTGTAATATCAGTGCATTTGTTTTGGATGCAAATCAGGTGGTGACTATTTATCAGGAAGTAGCCAAAATAGAAGGGGTTATCCTGCTATAAAAAACTTTAGTCACAAAATACATTTGTGGTTATAAACCCGGCTGGCCTATGAATAGGCCAGCCGGGTTTTTTATACGCCATTCACAGCTACTTTTCAGTAAGCAAATTATCCCGGAATATTTTACTCTATCTGACAAAACTTCATCCATACGGATCTCAATACATCATCTTAAAAATAAAGCCTAGGATCCTTACAGAATACTGAACGGAGCATTTAAAATTGCCTATTACTTATTATTTGAAGAGCACCCCTTGAACGTCAGGGAACATAAAAAAAGAGGCTGTTTCATATGGAAACAGCCTCTTTTTATTGGGTCTTTATTTATTATTTTTCAATAAAAAATTTCACGTTGTCAATAGGTCTCCCCAGCATGGCTACAGAACCTTTCACAAGAATAGGTCTCTGTATCAGAGATGGGTTTTCAGATAAAATTTTGATCCATTCTTCTTCAGAAAGGTTTTTATCTGCATAATTTTCGATATAAAGTTTTTCTGTTTTACGGATAATATGAAAAACACTTTGATTAAGTTTTTTCAATACTGTTTTTATTTCCAGAACACTCAGCGGATCTTCAACAATATTGATAATTTCAAAAGCTACCCCATTTTCATCAAGATACTCTAATACAGCATTTGATTTCGAACAGTTCCCGTTATGTAAAACCTTAACTAACATCTTCTATTTTATTTAAAATTAAACTTGCTTTCTTACAAATTTAGTAAGAATCTGACGGATCTTCTCTTAATGGTCTGGTAAATATTTGTTAAAACAGCCCGTGTAATTCAGCTTCAATTTTCTCAAGAATAAGTCCAAAATCTTCCGGTTTCTCTACAAAATCAAGGTCATCAACTTCAATGATCAGCAGTTTCCCTTCTGTATAATTGGAGATCCATTTTTCATACTTCTGATTAAGCTTTGAAAGATATTCTATGCTGATGGATGCTTCATATTCACGTCCTCTTTTATAGATTTTCTTGACAAGATTGGGTACATCAGATTTTAAATAAATTAACAGGTCCGGTGCAGATACAAAACTCTTCATTAAATCAAAAACCGACGAATAGTTATTGAAATCCCTATCAGAAAGAAGTTTCATATCATTCAGGTTTTCCGCAAAAATGTGAGCATCTTCATAGATGGTACGGTCCTGAATAATATTCTTTCCACTTTCTCTGATCTCCTTTACCTGGCGGAATCTGCTTCCCAGGAAGTATACCTGAAGGGCAAAACTCCATTTGCTCATATCCGAATAAAAATCTTCCAGATAAGGGTTATGATCTACGTCTTCAAATTGTGCATCCCATCCGTAATGCTTGGAAAGCATTGTAGTGAGGGTTGTTTTTCCTGCTCCAATGTTTCCTGTAACTGCAATATGCATATTTTTTCCTTTTGTATTTGCTGATTAATTGGTAAGTCTTTCTACCCCTTCAGTCTGAATCTCCCGGACATCTTCTACCAATTGCTCTAAAGTATGGTCCGATTTCCCTTCCGGCTGGGTCTCATCTGGCTTTTTTTCAGAATTCTCTGTTGGTTTCCCTGTAGATTCCTGAATAATTTCCGGCTGAGATTCCGGTTGTTTTTCCTGTTTGGGTTTCTTTACTTTTTCAAGGCTGTAAAGATAAAGTTTGTTCCCATTGATTTCAAAATAAGAGAGGATGTTTTTATCCACAATTTGTGCTTCCGGATCTTCAAAAACAGTCGTCATCCCTTTTTCGGGACTATATTTTAAAATAGAATTATTGGTGATCACCAAAATAGTATCATTCTCTCTCCTGAATCTTTTTCCGTTCACCAGGGGAGCTTCAAAAATTTTCTCAAATTTTGGCGTATAAATTCTAATGTGATTCCTGGTTAAAATATAGATTTTATTTTCATAGACCAGCATATCTGTAAGATCCTCAAAACTGATATCAAAAGGATAAGAATTGATAGTCGTATCATTTCTGAAATTATATTGTATCAGCCGTTTTGTGCTGTCATCCAGAAGCCATAGCTGCTGTAAATCTTCAGCGTAGGCCATTCTTATAAATCCGAATTTCTGCTTAAAATCTATCCGCTGGATCTCATTCATATTCTGATCGACAAATTTCATTTCCTGAGCATTTTCTGAAAACAGAGGAACATTCAGTGGATTTTGAACGTTTTGTACTTTATAGGGAACGGTAAGCATCATTTTTCCAAGTTGCTTCCCTAATGAATCATATTTGGTAAAGCTGAAATCCTTGCTTTTGTAGATGTACAGGTTTCCGTAATCATCAGCAAGCATATCTTTAGCTTCCTTCAGTTTCAGGGTATCCAAAGGAAGAACTTTCTGCGCTGCGGATGAGCAGAAAACGAAAATCAATAATAAATATACTGGCTTCAAATTTTATGGCATTAAAGATAATCTTCCTTGTCGGAATATCGGCAATTTACATACTTTTTCTGTAACCTGAAATTAAGTTTTCAATGGTCATTTATTTTATGGCAACCTCATAGATTTTAGGCCAGTTTTTCCCTGTCACCAGCATATTTTCACCTTTAAAAGCAATCCCATTTAAAACATTTTCTTCATTACCCTGATTATTTTCTTTGGTGATTTGGGTGAAATCAAACTTTCCGACAACTTCTCCGGTTTCCGGATTTATTTTCAGAATAACAGGTTTAAACCAGACATTGGCATAGATAAAACCATGATGATATTCCAGTTCATTTAATTTGTCATACGTCTCCGTATTTCCTGCTACGGAAACTGTTTTCACCACTTTGGAAGGATTATCGGTATCTAAAAAGTAAAGATTCTTTGAACCATCGGTAGCAATAAGGTTTTTCCCATCATAAGTTAATCCCCAGCCTTCTCCGATCACATTGGGTAAAGGAAATTCTGAGAGTTTCTCTAATGTATTTTTATGGTAAACAAAACCAATTTTATTCTGATAGGTCAACTGATAAATTTTATCACCCACAATTGCACAGCCTTCAGAGAAAATATCGGCGGGTTGCTTTTTCACCATTGCCGGTGTTGTGGAGCCCAGTGTATATTTTATCAGCTGGGAAGCTCCCTTTAATCCGTCACTTTCATAAATAGTATTACCTTCTGCAAGAAATCCTTCCACAAAGAAAGTAGGATCATGCGGATAGTCTGCGAGTATTGTATATGAAAGATTTTGTTCGGGATTTTTGGCAAAAACATTAATGGTTGCATCCTGGTTCAGGGTTTCTCCATTTTTAGTCTTAATCACAAAAACCACTTCATTATCTCCTAATCCGAAAAACTGAGGGTCTACTACAAGGTTGGCTGTTTCTTTATCTCCAAAGCTGATGCTGATGCTTTCTGCATGATCTGTCACTTCCTTTGGAAGATCCAGCTTATCGCCAAAATGATACCCTTTTGCCTCCTTTGCATTATTATAATCAGCCAGGGAATCAAGCATTTTTTCATTATTATTACAAGATACCAGCAAAAGAACTGCTGCCAGGCCGGTTAATATATTTCGTCTTATCATTTTTCAAAAATACTAAATTTTAGTCCTTACATAAAAATAGCGCTCCATGGGAACGCTATTTTTTATACTTTATCTGTGAAATTATTTCACCTGAACTTCATAAATTTTTGGCCAGTTTTTACCGGTTACCAGCATATTATCTCCTTTAAAAGCAATTCCGTTCAATACGTCATCACTTCCTTTGGTATTCTGTTTTGCAATATCTGTAAAATCAAATGTTCCTACCACTTCTCCGGTAGCCGGGTTGATCTTTAGAATGATTGGTTTTTGCCATACATTGGCATAGATAAATCCATTGTGATATTCCAGCTCATTAAGCTGATCATATGCCTGAGAGCTTCCCGCTACAGCAATATACTTAATCAATTTTGAAGGATTAGCCGGATCAAGGAAATATAAAAGCTTGCTTCCGTCTGATGCGATCAGGTTTTTCCCATCATAGGTTAATCCCCATCCTTCCCCGAACAAATTAGGGTACGCAAATTCTGAAAGCAGTTTTAAAGAACTCTTATCATAGATATATCCTTTTTTGCTCTGCCATGTCAGCTGATATACTTTATCTCCCACAATAGTACTTCCTTCAGAGAAATCTTCCGGAGCCTGTTTTGTAGAAGCAAGCGGTGTAGTGGTTCCCAGGGTATATTTTAGAATCTGTGAAGATCCGTTCTGCCCGTCACTTTCATAAATTGTATTTCCTTCGATCTGAAAGCCCTGAACAAAATTCTTGGGATCGTGAGGGTATTCCGCGATAATCTGGTAGGAAATATTTTTTTCAGGAGTTTTTGCAAATACATTGATGGTAGCATCCTGGTTGAGTACTTCTCCTCCTTTTGTTTTAATATTGAAAGTAACCGCATTATCTCCCAATGTGAAAAATTTCGGGTCCACAACAAGATTTGTGGTTTCTTTATCTCCAAAGCTTATAGTAACACTTTCTGCATTCTCCGTCACCTCTTTTGGAAGTTCAAGTTTATCACCGAAATGATATCCCTTTGCTTCCATTGAATTATTATAGTTGCTTAGTGTATTAAGGATCTCCTTATCCTTATTACAAGATGCCAATAATAAAATCGCTGCGAAACCTGCTATTATATTTTTTTTCATTGATATTCTAAATATTTCTCCAAAAATAGCAAATTTTATTCCGTATTGCCAACATTATCCACAGGTTCGCCAAATTGTAATATATAACCGTTATTGTCATAGATTGCAAATTCTCTCATTCCCCAACCAAAAGTTTCTATTTCGTAGCAGATTTCTGCATTTACATTAAGTTCTTCCCAAAGTTCATCCACATTATTTACATTAAAATAAAATGAGCCTGTAAAGCCTATTCCATGGTTTTTCTCATGCTTATTCGGTTGGGAAATCATAATATACACCTCATCTTTACGAAGAGAAGCCCATTGCCATTCATCATTTCTGCCCATTAATGTAAAACCCAGAATATTCATATAAAACCCGATGGTATCATCCATATTTTCTGTCCAAAGGATCGGACGCAGTGCTGTAAATTCTGTCATGATTCCTGTAATTCAAAATTTGTCTTATTGATTTTCATATTAATAGACAGCCATGTTTCACCATCTATATTCACTTCACTTTGGGTTTCCGGATCAATCCCGAAACCTACTTTCCTGTAACATTCAATAGCTCCATTATTCCAGTCATATACATTAAGTTCAGCGGTTTCTTTATCAAAATGGCTAAACCCGTATTCCAGCAGTTTTTGTACTACTTTTTTGCCATAGCCTTTTCCTCTGTTATTTTCATCCCAAATTAAAATTCTTCCCAACAGAAAAGTATTTTCTTTTATGCAGATCTGTGCATGACCAATGGTATGATGATCCCCATCCATTATTTTAAATAAGGTTCTGTTTTCATCCAAAAGATCAGCTTCCAACTGTTTTTCAGTTAAAGGAAAATGGTAGGCAGGACCGGCAAACTGAAGAAGCATTCTTTCATCTTTTACTTTTGAAATTAATTCTGAAGCATCTTCAATGGTAAATGGAAACAAGTCAATCATCGTTTTAATTTTCTAAAAATCCTTTTAAACTTTCTCCAATAATCACATTCCAGCCTTCCGTAAAACTTTCTCTTGAAAAACCTTCTCCCAAATCTTTGAAATTGTCAATACCATCATGAACCAATGTAACCACAGTTCCGTTCTGTTCAGAAAACAATTCCCATGTTACCACGGTTTTCAGTGGCGAAAAATCAGGATACGCCCAGGTGTATTTCAATATTTGAGAAGGAATAATCTCTAAGATCTCACACTGATGGTGATATTTTCTAGCTTCACCGGGTTCGTAAAAATTAAAAACCTTTCCTGCTTCCGGCTCAAAATCTGAGATATTGAAATACCAGGATTTCATTTCGTCTTGATCGGTCAATGCACGCCAGACCTTTTCTGCCGGAGCATTTATTTTGTATTGGACAACGATGGGTGTACTCATATTAGATAAGGTTAAAGTTAAGATTTATGTCAGCTTCAAAGGTTATACAATGATTAGTGTGAAAATCCGGTAATCTTTGCTTCATCAAAATCCAGCTGCATTTCAATAGCTCTCATCACATGGTCATCAAATATTTTTTCCTTCTTCATCCTGTGAAGTTCATTTCTCTGCGCCTGGATCACCTGGCGCAATACATCTTTATTTTCGTTGATTGCCGTCACATAATCACCTGTAGAAGCCATACACTGAGCTTTATCAGCCATCAGCATCATTTCATTTTCAAGCTTATGTTTTTGGTGTCTTACCAAACTGTTTCTCTCCGCAAGATCAGAAAAATCATTATCCAGGGTATGCAGTGCGGTTTCCTTTAGTTTTCGCATCAAAATCACTTCCTGCTTTTCTTCAGGCAATTCACTTCCTGCATCTTTTATATTCAGCAGTTTCAGAATAGGTGATAATAATAATCCCTGTCCCACCAACGTAATTAATATAATAACGAAAGTTACGAATAAAATAATATTCCGGTGTGGGAATGCCTCTCCATTGGGAAGAAAGGCCGGAATAGAAAGTGCTGCAGCCAATGAAACCACCCCTCTCATGGCGGCAAAACTGATGATAAAAGGTTCCCGCCAGTCCGGCTTAGGAGCTTTTAATCTCAATTCTTTTGAACAAAGCCTTGGGAAATACATCAGGGCATAGCTGTAAAGTATTCTTGTTCCGATAATCGCTCCACCAATGACAACGCTATAGAAAATTCCTTCTGAAAAAGTATAATCTGTCAACCCTTCCACAACAATCGGCAGCTCAAGGCCAATCAGGATGAAGATGATCGTATTCATTAAAAATATCAGGACACTCCAGACATTTCCGGACTGGATCCGGGAGGTATGGCTCAGGTAGCAATGTGAATTATAGGACATTAACAGTCCTCCGGCAACCACCGAAAGGACTCCTGAAAAATGGAAATGCTCCGCTCCTACATACATAATGTAAGGAACAATCAGAGTAATAACGGTATCTATATTAGAATTGGTAGGTATGATCCTCAGTAAGGCTCCAAACAGAAAACCTATAGCAACTCCCATAGCAATCCCACCGATGGCCATGGTAAAGAAATCCTGCACGGCATCTCTCCAGATAAACTGTCCTGAAATAACTGCTGCTAAGGCAAATTTAAATACAATTAAACTGGAGGCATCATTGATAAGGCTCTCCCCTTCCAGGATACTGGTTATCTTTTTGGGGATTTTCATGTGCTTCAATACGGAAGTAGCCGCCACTGCATCAGGTGGTGAATTTACTCCTCCCAACAGGAATCCCATAGCGACTGTAAGCCCCGGGATAATGGAGGATGAAAGATAAGCAACCACTATGGATGTTAAAAATACAAGCCCGAAAGCCATAGAAAAGATCTGTTTCCTCCATTTATGAAAATCCTGCCATGAGGTAAACCATGCAGCTTCAAATAAAATAGGAGGCAGAAATATAAGAAAAACAAGATCGGGCTCTATTTCGATACGCGGCATTCCCGGAACAAGGCTTATTAGAAGCCCTGCAATCACAAGAAAAATCGGATAAGCCACTTTCAGCTTTTGCCCAATCATTACTAATATCATTACAGATAACAGTACTGCAATAGATATAATAACATAACTGTGAATCATTTTGATTTAGTTTTTTTAAGTGTTATTTTTTTATTCAGTGGAAAGTTTTCTACCCATCTATCGGAGTTCTTTACTCCATAAAAAGTGGAAAAACCTTTTACTCTTTTAAACATCTACCTGAATATAATTAATCCGGAGATTCGCTAGAGTACAATATTATTCTTCGGAAGAATTGCGGGTGGAAGGTCAGATTCATCCAGCATATCTCTCATATCAATTTCAATGGTACGGCTGATCTGAGTAATGGGTACATCATTCGGACTTCCTTCAAAAGGGTTTACAGAGGCTTCCCCTACACTGTCCAAAGTATGGAAACACCAAGTCACCAATAATGAAAATGGAATATTAAACCAGACTGTCCATCCTTCCAGTGTTGTTCCTTCTCCCAATTTATCAAACTCTTTCAGCAATCCGAAAGGAACAAAAACAATGAACAACAGCAAAAGATAGGTGGTAATGGATGAAAAATTCCGTGGATAAGGAAAGTTTTTAATTCTTTCTGCTTTTCCCTGGCTATCTGTAAACTTCACCAGCTGTTGGTTGATCTGCGTCCATTGAAAGTCATTGAGTTCTCCTTTTTCATAAGCTTCAGAAAGTTCTCTGCTTTGGCTGGCCATCAATTGTGTTGCCCTATTCTTTTTGCTTAGAATGTATTGAAGTTCCGTTTCCGAAAGATAGTTTTTCAGTTCATCCTCCAGTTTGGAAAGTTTTTCAGGGACATCATATTTCCTTGAATATTCATCAAACTGTACGGTATTCATATTTTCCCAGGCTCTCGGTTCACGAAGCTGAAACCTTAAAGCGGTAAGCCAGGCATAATGACGAAGAAACATCTCTTTTACTTTATGAGGATCTTTTGAAGAGAGTGCATCTCTTAGAATATATCCAAAACTGCGGCTGTCATTAATGATAGCTCCATAAATCTGTCTGGCTTCCCAAAGCCTGCTATAACTTGCATTATTTTTGAATCCTACAATAAAAGCAACTGCCGTTCCCATGATGGCAATAGGTTGCCATGGAACATACAGAAATTTCCATCCCAAAAAATACAATAAGGTGGGAATGGCTGATAATAGGGTTAAAACGTAAATACTGCGCCTTGTCCAAATAATGAACTCAAGTGTTCCAAATCTTTTTCCTGAATGCATATATGTTTTTTTTGTGTTAATTAATCTACTTACAATAATGACTTTTTTTCATCGGGCATTCAGCATCATCGGGTCATTGCTAATTTTTCGTAAACGGGATATTATTATAAAAACCGATCTGAATCTGTCCACGGTTTCTGTTTTCCTGAAGCTGGTTCATATACCCTGCTTCTATCCTCATATTCTTATTGATGACATATCCTAAGGCTCCGTAGACTCTGTTTCTATCGAAGACAGGACTGTTGAAGTGGAGGAATATTTCATTATATACAGAGGCATAAAGGGTTTTCGGCAGCATTTCTTTTTGAGTAATCGGTATCGTTACTCCCAGCATATAACGAAATCTCATTCTAAAATCTTCTTCCAGAAAACGTTCTTCCAAACGGTAACGGTGCTGAAGATTAAAACGTCCAAACTTCTGTTTCGTAATGAACTGCTGAAAAATCCTGTGTTCTATATTTTCTTTTTTCTCTCCGTTTACGTAAGGCTGGCTTAGGATAAAACCATATCCCAATAAAACATTATTGTTATTCTCAGTAAGGTCATATCCAATTCCCGTACGGATTAAAAGCTGCTCCAGATCTCCTATTCCATCAAAGTTTCTGTATTGGATCTCATTATGGAAGTTCAGTTTTTTGCTGATCTTATTATTTCCGAAATACATATACCAGGCTCCAAGGTCACTTTTCTGTGCAAATGTAAATACCGATCCTAATCCTAATATAGTGAATGCCAACTTCGTAAAAACCTTTCTCATATTTATTAATTACTATTATCTATCGTTTTAACAAAATTAATAATTTAAATCAATAATAGCAAACAATATTTACATCCGATTTATATTAAACCCCTTTAAATCTGACACTTTCAAATAAGCGGTAGCTTTAGCCCGGAATTCGTTCTACCAGGACTTCATCATTATTTTCACTGAAATAAGTACAGGTCATGGCGTTCAGGTCCATTTTCCAGCCTTCCACTCCATACTCTGCACAGTCATTACAAAACGTCATATAATCAGTTCCTCCCTGCTGATGAAGTTGTAATCTCCTTTTAAAATTTTCAAGGTTTATATTTTCTGAAACGGTGATGTTCTGATATTGGCTTCCGGTTTGTATCGACTGGTGGTCTGTATCGAAATATTCGGTATTCCCATCGGATACGTAAGTGATATAATGGGAAACGCCTAACCTTTTTATGGCTTGGATATAGGGAGGAAAATCGGCACCGCTCTTTACCTTTTGATGCTCTGTTTTAATGTCTTCAAGTCTGAATTTCATCTATTTAATTTTTAACGAACAGATCGTAAGTCTCTGTCTGTTCAAATTTAAAAATTTTTGGAATGCCAATTATTATCCAATAAAAAACCGGCAGTATGACTGCCGGTATATTGTTGTATTCAAATACAGAATATCATGTTTATGGATGCTGCTGCATTTTAGCAGGATCGTCATAGTTGACCATCCAGTTGATCCCGAACTGATCACTAAACATTCCAAAATAAGCGCCCCAGAAAGTATCAGCCATTGCCATTGTTACCTGACCGCCTGTAGAAAGACCGGCGAATAGCTTATCAGCTTCTTCTTTAGATTCAGCATTGATAGAAATGGAAAAATTGTTTCCTGCTTTAAAGTTTGAAGCCCAGTCTCCACCGGTATCACTTCCCATCAATACAGTTTCTTTAGAAATAGGAAGGGTCACATGCATGATTTTATCTCTATCTTCCTCAGAGGTTTCTTTTCCCTCCATCGGAGGCATTTCTCCAAAAGTTCCGATATAAGGATATTCTCCTCCGAAAACTGATTTATAGAAATCAAATGCTTCTCTGCAGTTCCCATTGAATGTTAAATAAACGTTTACTGTTGCCATGATTGTTTTTTTATAAGTTAAGTTTTAATGAGTTTTTGATTCAGGCTTTTATATTTTCAGTCACAAAAACTACCTGTGCTGATCTATCAGGATCATATTTCCATCGGGATCTTTAAGGTAGATATGTTCCGGACCTGAAGTGGTTTCATCCGCTGGTCTTTCAATCTCTATTCCGTTTTCTTTTAAATGTTTCTGTATGGTTCGTACATCATCAAAAGAATCGAGATTCTGGGCATTTTGGTCCCATCCCGGATTGAAGGTAAGCATATTACCGTCAAACATAGCCTGAAAAAGGCCTATCAGTGTAGATCCGTTTTTCAGAATCAGGTAATTCTGTTCTGTACCTCCCGCCATTGTTGTAAAACCCAGTTTTTCATAAAAATCTTTAGACTTTTGAAGGTCTTTTACACTTAAGCTGATTGAGAACGCTCCTAATTTCATATTTTTTTTGTTTTTAAAGCTAATTGGCTCCCTGCCATTACCAGTATCCAGACCAGTATTCCTAAAACCCAGAACCAGATTGGAGTAGGTAAAGATGCCATCATATAAATGGTGATCAGTAAAAAAATGATTCCGCAGATTATTGCTGCAGTATGTTTTCCGTTGTTAGAAATTTTTGTGGTTGTAAATCCTGAAACAAAGGCAGCTAAAGCATATGCCATAATAATAAAGAACAGAGCCATGAAGGGTGCTTCCCCTACATATTCCTTTAAAGCTTCCATATCATTGGGATCTGTACCTACAGGAGGTGGATATAGCTGATGTCCTATATTCTCAACAATGGCAATGCCGATAGAGCCCACGATAAGTCCTACGACAACAGCCAGTATTTGTCTCAGGATACTCATTGATTTTTCAGATTGGTTTTAAAATCAAGGCTCCCATCATAGCTTTTCCAATCCCCCACAAATTCAATATACTGCCCTTCTACCTTTTCTGTTTTCTTATTCCATTTGAAAGTATAAATAAATTTACCTTTAAACACCCCCGAATGTTTTCCTTTATTTTCTTCTACCCATTCATATTCCCCGAATACCGTTCCTTTTCTCTTGGCATCTTTGTATTTTGTTATGGTAATTTTCCCTTCAAATTTCGCATAGCTGGTATCTACAAGAGAATACCCGGATACAAAATATTCCTGATCATTCTTTTTATTCTGTTCAGAAATATTAATTTTCAGTTTCAGCTCTTTTGCTTTACTTCCTATAACTCCAATGTAAGGTTTACTGTTGTTTAACCAGACATTCGAAATATCAGGCATCTGCCCCAATACAAAATTGGCAGCAAAAATGAAGATTAATAAAAGTTTTTTCATAGCGTATTTTTAAACACCAAACTGTGCTAAGTGGTGATTCAAATGTTTTGCAAACATATTATTCCACTCCTGCGCATTGAGTTTTCCAAAAGAAAAAGATTCTTTACCGTCAAAAGCAGCAGCTCCCAACTGTTGTGTTTTTTGAATAAAACCGATTAATCTGGTTTTTTCCTCTTCGAAGTTTTTTCTTCCTGTAATCAAAAATTGAGGAGCGGTTGGGGAGTCTCTTGGGTAAGCTTTCTCTCCAACAATCTTAGGTTTTAAAAAAGTTTTCAGAATAAATTTTGCAATAGCGCCCGGTTTTTTATGTTTTTCGGGCTCATACACCATCTCATAAGTTACGCTACAGTGAGCCAGCATCTGGTCAACTGTCATTTTCCCCCATAATCCGTGGGTATCTTCAACAAGCTTATGAATTCTATCAATATAGTTCTGAGCATCTTTTGCGTCAAACACGTTTTCCATATTTTCTCTAATTAACTAAAGACAAATATATCAGTTTTTTTGTTTGATTTTTATGATGGAAGAATTTTTTGTTGTGAGATACAGGGTACAGGTTTCAAGTTGCGAGGAGTGGATACAACGTGCGTGTTGATGAGTATGAAAATTGGAGGGTCGGGAAATTTTACGGTATATATATGTGAATACAGGCTAAGCCTTATCTCTAATTCCATTATACTGTGTACATATCCTCTATTGATGAAGTTTTGGCTAAAGCCAATGGAATTTTTTATATAAACCAAAACGGGCTAAAGCCCGTTCCTATTGAATTTTTATATCCGTTGTACCAACGACAGCAGGTTGATTATCATTAATACATTATACATTGTACATCACCCTTTCCCTCACAGATCGCTTTTACTTTTTGCCCCTATTATTCATTTTCTTCCTCAGCAATACTTTCTCCTGCTATTTCCTGAGGTGCTGCTTTTTTAAAAATAAACCAAAGTTTAATCTTTAAAGCAATCCATCCTATAACCGCATATACCACTACAAGAATGCTCAAATGTTCCAGATAGGGGAAAGTAAGTTCTACTGATCCTTTTTGAATCAATAAGATTTTAAATGCCTGTAAGAAGGGGGTTAGCGGAATGATATTAGCAATCATCTGTACAAAGGCAGGCATTGCACTTAAAGGCCATGTAAATCCACTAATGATAAAGGCAGGTGAAGCAATGACCATCAGAATCTGTGTCGCTTTTAAAGCATTAGGAATCAATATACTTATAAATACGCCCAAAAATGATGCAGAACCCACAAATACCGCAGTAAGGAGGATAAAATTGAGTATTCCCTCCGGCATAGGAACTCTAAAAATCATATGCATAAAGTAATAGATTCCCACAATAAGAATGGATGACACCCATATTGGAATCACTTTGATAAGCATTGTTGGGAATGCCCATTTTTTCATTCTGAGATATTCTTTTACAAAAGACCCTCTTTCAAATTCTGCAGCAAAACTTACCGCCATTGCCAGCAGTATGACCTGTTGCAGTACCACCGCCAGCATAGCCGGCCACATGAAGATAAGATAGTTCCCGGTAGTATTGAAGAGTGTAATATAATTTGCTTTGAAAGGCTCATATTGCGTGGCGGCCTTTGCCGCAGGCATTCCCGCTTTCTGTAATGCCTTGATGGATGCTCCCGCAGAGAAAGTTCCTATGGTCAGCTGAAGAGCCTTGGAGGCAAAATTAGCGGTAAGCACGTTTCCCGTATTGATATAAACATTCAGTTCCGGGTATTTTTTCTGAAGCATATCGCCTTCAAATCTTGACGGAATAATGACTACCGCTGCTGCTTCATGTCTGATTACCTCATCTTTAATACTCAGCGGTTCCTGAAGGTATTTGATAATTTTAATGCTCTTATTATCATCCAGCATTTCCGTCAATTGGTTAGACAAAGGAGTATTATCCCTATCCACCACCAGAACGGGAGTATTTTCAACTTTTCCGCTTTTGTAAACAAACCCCAGCAAGGTTGCATAAAAGACAGGTGCCAAAAAGAACACTGTCCTTAAGGTAGAATTGCCGATAAAAAGTTTGAACTCACGTTTTAAAAGACGGAAAAATTCTTTCATCTATTTATATTTTAAATGACCAGATGGTAACGCTCCAGGAGATTTATCCATCATGCTCCGTTTCATATTATTTATTTCAGGATAACATTTGCATTGACCAAGATACTTTTAGCCTTATTCATATCTTTAGGTTTTACTTTGATCTCGTAAATGGCGTCCTGCAGCTGGTAGTCAGGATAAGCGGTGGTAATATCGGCATACTTTGTCAGCTGTTTGATGTATACAATACTCCCCTGCAGTTTTTCTTTGTTATAAACTACCTGCATATTAACATCCTGCCCTTTTTTATATTTTGAAATGGCACTTTCCGGAATCGTAAACCTGAAAAAAGTACTTTCCGGAATATATCCGTTGAATAATGCAAAACCGGCTGTCGCCAATTCTCCTGTATTCAGGCTTATGGTTTCAATCTCCATATTATTGGTCGCGATGATGTATCTTTCCGAATA
This sequence comes from Chryseobacterium sp. YR221, assembly GCF_900176315.1. Lineage (NCBI taxonomy): Bacteria > Pseudomonadati > Bacteroidota > Flavobacteriia > Flavobacteriales > Weeksellaceae > Chryseobacterium > Chryseobacterium sp. YR221. The sequence goes on along the minus strand of NZ_FWXM01000007.1, from coordinate 268,616 downwards.
GGCTACATTAGCTTCCTGCAATGCTCCTTTAGCCTGGGAAGCCTGCCCTGCGGCCATTTCTACTTTTTCAAAACGGGTTCCTCTTGTCACATCGTCCAGTTCTGCTACCACGGCATCATACTGGGCTTTTGCTCCCTGAAGTTTTGCATATACTTCATCATGAGCCTGTGGAGACATCAGACTGTCACGGAACATATTATTGGCTCTTCGGTAAGACTTTTGAGCAAAATCATACTGCTCTTTAAGTCCTTTGTATTTTGCCTGAAGCTGTCTCAGCTGGTCTGCTGTAGCTCCATTTTTGGCCATCTGCTCCTGGGCTGTTGCGGCGCTTACCGCTCCCTGAGCCTGAGCTATTTTTGCAGAAACTTCCGGAACATCAAGCTGCGCAAGGGTATCTCCCTTTTTCACAGTCTGTCCTTCGGAAACATATATTTTTACAATTCTTCCGGTCACTTTCGGAGCAAAAGAGATGACATCCTTTTTAGTTTTTCCTTCCGGATCTTTTATTTCATTTTTTTTACCGCAGCTTCCTAACAGAAAGAGGGCAACAAAAAGTACAGCTATATTTTTATGCATCATTTTAATTTTTACGGGATTAAATAAAATTTGGTAATATCCAGCTCCTGGGTAGACCTCATCAGCTCTATCCCCGCTCTTCTCTGGTTGAAAATTGCATTCTGATATTCAAGCTCCACAGATTCCAGATCATTTTCAGCTTCAATAAGTTGTGAAGATTTACTCATCCCATAGCGGAATTCTTTTTCAGCCTGTACCAAAGCATTTTTTGCCAATTCTTTTTCTTTCGCCTTCAAAGTAATCTGTGCGGTAGCAATATCATAGTTGGTTTGGTTATTGGCAAGGTTGAGCGTTAATTTTTTCAGTGCATCTTCTTTTTGATTCTGCAGTACTTCTTTTCCCACTTTAGCTGTTTCTTCAGCATGCTTTCCTTCTTTCCCATCAAAAATTTCCCATTTAAAGCCTACTCCAGCCGTAATTAAAGGAAATACATTGATATTATTCGGGCTCCAGTCCAGTTTTCGTCCTTCATATCCTAATAATGGGACAGCAGGCACTACATTTTCAGAAGATTTAATCCGGTTTCCATACAGTCCGATATAATAAGCAGAAGCCATTAGCTGTACTTTAGGAATCATCCAGGTTCTTTCAGATTTTATCTTATAGTCTGCCGCCGTAATTCCATGTTCCAAAGCACGAATTTCTGCTCTTTGGTCTATCCCCTTTTCCGGAGAAAGCAAATCTACGGGAGTCAGGACGGGTTCAATCATTCTTAGTCTTTCTCTATTGATTCCTGTGAAAATATAAAGCTGAGTAAGAAGTAATTCCTTTTTTCCTTCATACTCTACCATTTTTGCATTCAGAGTGGCCTGGGCAAGTTCTATTTTCTTATGATCATAAGGAGTGATCAGTCCGTATCCTAACGCTTTATCTGCTGTTTTTTTATTGATATCAAGCCTTTTTTTGCTTTCATCCAGTACTTTTTTAGACTGATGGATCAATGCCAGCTGGTCATAGGCTCTCGAAATACTGGCTGCCACTTCATCTTTTGTTTTCTCCAGGAGAATATCTTCAGACTTTTTCTTTTCTTCTACCGCTTTCTTCAGGTACTTCACTTTCCCTCCGGAATACAATAGCATTTTAGCTTCCGCTTTAGCTACTCCCGAAAATCCGGATACATTAAAATTATTGTTGAAGCTTCCCTCAGGAATACTGATAAAGGGGCCCAAATTAATCTCAGGGGACGTCAGTCTTGCTGTTCCATTCAGATAGCCCACCTTTCCGCTTAGTTCCAAAGTAGGAAGAAAGATATCTTTCAGCTTATGCTCGTCAAGATCGGTAAGTTTATTTTGGGTAATCTGCATTTTCAGGTTCGAGTCCCGAACCATTGCACTGTCTAAAAGTTCTTTAAAATCCGGCGCAGACTGTGCCCAGCCAAAAGCAGGAAAAGCAAAAAAACCAAACGTAAAAATCAATAAATTGTTTTTCATGGTTTATGTTTATAACAAATATAATGCAAAAAATGTTAAGAGTCTCACAAATAAGTTAAAGAAAATAACAAATTTAAACTCAGTTTAAAATAAGTTTAACCTCAATCATTTATTTATCAAAGACCTGTAAAAATCGTTTAATTTGAATTTGAATTATGTTTTATTTTAAAAAATTATAATTTAATTATTATTAAAATAACAGACTGGTAAAAAACATAGCTCCTTCTATAATGGAAATGCTCCGATGCAATATCGAAGCACTTCCTTCCTTGATTATAAAAAAAAGTAAACAAAATTAGTCTACTACCCCATTTTCTGTTTGATACTAGAATACCTCAGCGGCTAATGAATACATTTCATCACTTCCGTCCTTTAGAGGACCGGCTGCAATAGAGTTTCCGTATCCGCAGATCCCATATAAGTTCATTGCAAAGTTTTTAGGGCTTTTATCTGCTCTTATTTCACTTGAATAAAGCAGGTAATAGTACCCCCATTGATTATTCCAGGCTGCAGCATCTGTATTCTGCCACTGATCAAAATTAGCTGGAGTAAATGATAGATTTACCCCCGTACTATTGTGAGTAACCGGACCATGCCAATGCGAGTAACTTGTTATAGTCACATTATTATCCGGTTTATTAATCAGTCTCACTTGAAGTCGGTTATTCCCCTTTCTGGCATTGGTTCCAATATCCGGATCTGTAGCCATGTTATCCACAATTGCAAATCGAATCATCAGGTTCAACTCAGGAACAAGAAGATTCGGTTTCGAATACCCCCCTGCTGAATTGGCGGCATTCCTGCCACGATATTTAGATTTATAGACATTACTTCCGTTAGTCTCATTATTATCTTGTCCTCCAGCTGATTTTGTCCACTGAGGGGCTGAAGGAGTTCCTATATTTACATAAATTCCAGCCCCCATAGATGCACTTCCTTTATGATAGACTACTAATCCGGTTGCAGGATTAGGAATGGTTACTCCATCTGTAGCCGATGTAAGCGTAAGCCTGGTTGGTAAAAACCCTTTATTAGGTGACTCCAGGTGCAATATTGCCGAGAGATCCGGTGTACTGGTATTTATTCCCACTTGTGCATTCACAAGACTTAAGCCGCAGATTCCAATCATTGCTAGTATTTCTTTCCCTTTCATTTGATAATTGTGTTTTAAAAATTCTTTTTTCCGTTATGTGTTTGTTTAATAATTTTAATAAAAATAAGAGGGGCTCATCGTTGTGTTTTTAGAATTGTTTTTTTTCATTTTTTTATACCCCTCTTTTCTGTATATATGGTACACTTTTTTAATTTGTGTTCATTTTATTGATATATCTTTTTTAAAGGTTGAGGTTTAAAAAGAGTGAGAAAATTGTTACAAAATAATTTTGAATAATTACTCACCCTAAAAAGCATCAAATCAAATAAAAAAAATAATGTTTCATTTATAACTTTTATAATTCAAATAATAGTTGTGCCTTCTTTTCTACTTCCCAATCTTTATTTTTTAAGAATATTTTATTTCATAAAAAAGAAATCATTTACATCAAAAAATCACTTTATGTGTAATTTATTTGTTAGATAAGCTATGTTGAAAAAAAACATATGAAATCATGTAAAAAATTCATTTTTCATATCAATAAGTCATTCAACTATCGTGTTTTTTTATAATTTTACATTGCAAACTTAACGGTACAGCAAGTAAAATGATAAGCAAAACAAAAAAAGATGAACACATAACAAAAAAAATAACAAAACACTGAAAATGAATGAATTAAATTTAAATTTTATATTTTCATACATGAAAATAATCTCCATAATCGCATATGAGTTTATAAAAAACAACTTCTAACTATAATGATATTGTATTATGGAAAACATTAAAGAGAAATTACAGGGGTTAGAATATTCATTTGCCAAAAAGCTCATATTTTTACTCTTACTGAAACAGATTATCATTGTATTTTCTGATCTTTATTTTGTGGGTACCCGCTACTTATTTTATGATGTGGTTTTAATATTAACCGTTACTCCTTGCTATGTATTCACATTGGTTTCGGAAAATTATAATTTTCAAAAAGTGGGTAAGTTCGCAGTGGGCTATTTAATGCTTTTAAATATCATTTTCAGTATATTATACTACAAGGACTTTCCAAGTGTCATTTCGTATATTTTTATGTTCCCTATAGCCCTGACATTTTATTATAGCATCCGGAAGTCTATTTACATCTCAACACTTTTCTTTCTAACGATCCCTTTCAGCCTGTTATACAACTATTATTTTGTTGATAACGTGGACAAAAGTGATTCTTTGTACTATACCTTCTCAAATACGTACACAGTCGTCTGTGCATTTATCTTATTCTGTGTTTGCTTCTACTATCTTATACAGATTCAAAAACTAAAAGCCGTTTTAGTTTTTTTGGAAGAAAATTCTGTCACGATCGATCCGTTCCCTGTCTTAGAGAAGAAAGAAAAAATCAGGCTTGTTCAGGAAAGTTTTTTGGAAGACATCGATTTTCCTATTCCGTTTTATGAAGATTTATTTTCAAAAATTGAAGACTATATGAAATCTCAAAAACCCTGGAGAAACCCTGAGTATAACCTGAAACAACTCGCTAAGGATGTAAATTCCAATACCCAATATGTTTCCTCAGCGATCAACAGCTGCAGCAGGAATAACTTCAAATCTTATTTGAATGATTTCAGACTGAATGCATTTATCAGCCTTATCAATAATAAAAATGAAGAATTCTCATTAGAAGACGTATATCTGACGATTGGTTTCTATAACAGATCAACTTTTAACAGGGTTTTTAAGTCTAAATTTCAAATGACCCCTCAAGAGTATCTCAGCAGTCAATCCATCTAATTGTATGAGAGTACTGCCTTGATAAAATCAGATTAAGAATATGCAGCATTCCAGACATCTTACAACAAAAAAACTCCCCACATTGCTGTGAGGAGTTTTTATTTATAATAAGCTAGCTGATTTAGTTCTGAACTGCTTTTTTCATCGCAGCATCCGGACGTAAAACTCGGTAACGCACTTCAAAATCTTTAGGAACATAGAATACAATTGGTAATTTACTGTTGTATCTCATTGTTTCCGGCTTAAGCGTTACAAACTTCTTGGTAAGCTTCTGCCCCGGACAAGCCATTAATGTCCCTCCGGTCTCTCCTTTGGATTCTACTTCATAATAGTTGTATCCCCATCCCTGAAGATCCTGGTCTTTCATTTCTCCCATCATGAAGTACTTATTACAGTCCAACATTTTTTCAGCCCCCACAAAAACCTCAACTTTTAAGTCGCTTTCATTTTTTGCTACCGGCAACTGAATATATACTTGTTTATATCCTTCTTTAGCTTTTGGGAACATTTCAATCTGTAGTTTTTCAAACTTTTCAGCTTTCTTTTGTGCGAAAGCATTTACCCCAGCCATCAATATCAATCCTGTAATTAAAGTTTTTGAAAATTTCATTTTATTTGGTTTTAAAATTCTAATTACTTCCCTATAGCCAAAAATCATTCCAAAATCTGAACAGCCGTTCCTTTTGTATGGGCATTCATCTGTGGAGCATAGTAATTCTGCATGGTAGTAATCCCGTTAGAGAATTTTCCGGATGCATTAGCCACTACGTCATATTCAAAAACATACTTCCCTTTCGGCATGTACTGGATATAAAAATTGGTAGAGGCATCTTTTGCTGACTGGTAATAGCCCAGATTATTTTTCCATTGATATCCTGACAGCGCATCGATAGGCTCAAAGCCTGCAGCACGCATATCTTTAATATGAATAAATTCCATAGCTCTGTCCGTATTCAGAATCATTCTTACCGTCACTTTATCTCCTACTTTTAAAGGAGTTTCAGGTGAGATTTTCTGAAGCTCTTCTCCGTTTACTGTCTTTACTTTTTTATACAGCTCTTTGGTTACGGAAATATAGTTTTCTGAAGATTTAATTTTATCAAGATCTTCATAATATTGCCAGAATAACCCTCCCTGAACAATTCCAGGACCAGGTTTGGTAACCGTCACACTAGCCAGGTTTTTATCTATTGCATCTGTTTTTACCGTTGATTTCACGTAGCCTGTTGCCTGAGTTTGCGGAATCAGTTCTTTTCCACCCCAAACAATGGTTGCTTTATCGCTTTCTGCACCGGTCCATGATTTCCCTGAATTTAACAGGGTAAAGATCACTTCTGAGGTTCCTCTTGAACTTCCCCATGAATTCACTTCTTTTTGGGTCACCAGCCAGATCTTCATTTCTTCAATCAATTTCTGGTCATTAGGTTTCAGCTTATTGAAAGCCTCCAGTGCTCCTGCATGGTTCACTACTTTTGAACTGAACCAGCCCCAGTCGTTTAGGTTTTGTTTCCAGTATACCCCTTGTGTTTTTGTATCTGTAGAGGTTTCTTTAAGGTAAGTCATTAATTTATCCGATACATCTTTCAAACCGTAATCGTTCATCAATAATGCTGCACGGTGAAGTCCGAAGAATGTAAAGTCTGTAATTTTTGCTGTCTTTGCTTTCTGTTTTACCAGTGATTTCAATGCAGCTCCTTTACCTTTCAAAGGATATTGTTTTTCCCAGTAGTTTCGGGTATCAAGATAATCCAGAGCCCAGTTATTCCAGATATCTCCGTTCTTCAGATCATAATACTTGCTGATCTCATTATCAACATACTGAATCAGGTTAGCCACCAGATCCTTCTGTTCTGAAGTTTGATAATCTTTCACATTATCTTTTACCCATGCATTGATTTTTCCTAAGTTTTTAAGAATGTATAATGAAGTTCCGTACGAACTTGGATATCCTGCGTACCATGAGAATCCACCATCAGGATTCTGTAGTTTTTTGAAATCATCCCAGTCCTGGTTAATAGAGTTTTTCATGGTATTGGCATCAAACAATAATGCCAGCTTCTGCATTTGCTCCCCTTCATTTTTACTTTCCAATACCCAAGGCGTTTCTTCCAATAACAATTGTTTCAGCTCCTGATTTTTTTCAAGATTGGAGTTTAATAATCCTTTGTTCTGATATTCTTCAAAAATAGTTTTCATTTTCGGATTGGCCTTGAAGATTTCAGAAGCCACTACATCTGCAAACCACTTATTGAAGATTACATCTGCAGAGCTGTTTGAGTCATTTTTCAGGCTTGGAAGAGCAAACATAATTTCCCAGATCGGATTGGTAGTCAGTTCCAGTGTATTGGAAACATTAGACGCCGTTGCGGACGTATTATTTTTAAGGTTATCCAGTACAAATGTTTTTGTTTCGCCTTCTTTTACAAAAACCGGAACAGCATCTGTCACCAGCATTCTGTTTGGCAATATTGCTATAGCCTGCTGTTCTCCGTCAGAATACGCTCCTGCTTTTGCCACGACCTTCAAAATAACAGAAGATACATTATCCGGAATTTTTAATTTCCATGTCAATGCCCCATTTCCGTTTTCAGCCAGATCAAAATTCTGTGTTCCTGATACCACTCCAAATTTTGAAGAGATATTTTCATTGGTAAACGCATCTAAAATCTGCAGCTCCGCGGAACCATTCAGTTTTTTATCCGTTAGGTTAGATAATTTTGACTGTAAATTCAACTCATCCCCTTCTCTTAAAAATCTAGGATAATTTGGAGTAACAGAAAATTCTTTCTGTGTGACTACTTCTTTTTCCAGGGTAGCAGTTCTGGCATCTTTGGTATGTGCCAGGAACATCAGTTTCCATTTCGTAAGGGCTTCCGGAGAAGTAAACTCAAAGTTTACATTTCCTTCGGCATCAGTTTTAAGATCAGGATAGAAAAATGCGGTTTCGTTCAGGTTCTGACGAACAGGAACTTTATCCAAGCTTTCTTCTTTAGTCAAGTCGGGTGGAGAAGCATCTACTTTCGGAGCTTTTACCGGTTCCGGAACCACATTTTGAATGACTTCTAATCGTTCTTCCGCACTTGCCTTTCTCATCACGACACTACTTATAGCACCGGCAGCTCTTGGTGGTGGCGGTGGTGAATAAGCGCCTCCCACAGCATCTGAAGCTTCCATTTCAACCATACTGTTATAATATGCTTCCTGATCAAACCAATTAAACTGTGGAACTTCCACATATTTTCCATTGAAATATCTCAGCCTATTCTGATAACTTTTCTGTTGCAGGTAGTTTCTGACATCATAAGACGTAAGAACGCTAAAAGGTACATACAGTTTATTCCAGCTAAAAGCATTAGCCGCAAACTGATCCAGAGACATATCATACATATTGGCTAAGACCTCAGCATTTACTTTCTCTTTATCATTTCCGGTTACTTTTACCGTCCATTTTTCTTTTGCATTAGGTTCCAGCTTATCTCTGAAAGTTACGGTCTCAATTTTTAAAGGCTGTTCGGAATCTTTTATTTTCAAAGCTACAGCCTGGGTATTTACATCATTGAATGCAACCACCTGGAACTGGATATTCAACTGTGAAACTCCTTTATCTTTTGGTATATCAGCAGTATACTCTAATACTCCTTTTTTAAGCTGGTGAGTTTCTGAAACTGTTTTTCCTGATCCATCCTGAACAAAGACATTGACCCATACATCAGGAACTGCAGAATATACATATATCTTCACTTTCTCACCTCTTGATACTTCATCTTTCGGAGCTATAACGGTCAGAAATGTTTTTTGTACCGGCTTCAAGGAAGTTTTGTCCCAAACACTGAAATATTGAGAAGATTTTATGGTGTCTTTTCCTTCGATATTGAAGAGTTCCAACTGATAATCTCCTGCCTCAAGCTTTCCTAAATCTAACTGAGTTGAAAGCTGAGCATTATCAGTTGATGCAGGCTGTTGTTTTTCAATCAGTACTTTTTCGGTTTTCCAGTTTTTAATTTCATCGTTTTTATCAAACAGATCATGGGGGAATTTGCTGATAAATTCTTCTTTTGAATATTTCGGAAGATTCTGTATTTCAGCTTTAAAATTGTCCCTGAAAATCCTGTCCGGTGTGCTAAGTTTAGCTAACTTAACCTGGTATGATTTTTTAAGATTCTGTTCGTTATAATTCTTTGTTTCTACTTTCAGGCTTACATTTTCACCAGTGAATGTATTTTGAATATTATCGGCTTTAATGTAATGAGAAACTGAAGCTACTTTCAGCTGGGTATTGGCAGACTGCGTTTCCCCATTGATGTCTGTCACTGAAGCATTGATCTCGTAATTATCAATCTGTATGCCTTCCAGTTTTTCATCTTTTTTAAGATCCAAACGAATGACAAATTCTCCCTTTTCATTCGTTTTAGCCTCTCCAAGGATAGAATTTTCATTGGTATCATTCTGTGGGTACCATGAGAAATACCTCCATCTGATATTATGTTTTTTGATTTCGTAATGCACCGTGGTATTGCTTAAAGCAACTCCCGAAAACATCAGTGCTTTTCCTTTCAGGTCTATGATCTGTCCGTATTTGTACTCATCTTTTACAGGATCGAAGGTAACTTCAAACTTAGGTCTTTTGTACTCTTCAACCCTGATATCTTTATATCCCTGGGTTTCTCCGTCTGTTCTCAGGTAAAAAGTACCGTTCAGTTTACCTTTTGGAAGAATAAAGCTTCCATGATAAGATCCAAATTCGTTGGTGGTAAAGTCTTGTGAGGAAACATCCTGGCTATTGGTATCCACCAGCGTTATTTTCTGTTTCAATCCTGAAAGTACAGATTCCACTTCTTTTTCCAGCTTCGTATTGACTACTTTGAAATACACCGTCTGACCGGGTCTGTATATCGCTCTGTCTGTAAAGATCTGCGCCGTAGTACGGGATTGTTTATTTGGATTATAGTCTTCCACATTTCCTCTGTTTCCATATACCTGCATGATCTGGAAATCATTAGTCTTAGGCTGTTGGATCAGGAAGGTTCTGTAATATTCATTGCTTGCTGTAGAAGGAAATTTAAAAACCCCTTTTTCATTGGTTTTCCCCTCTACTTTATTTAATGTTTTATTCGCTATAAATTCATAAAACACAAGATTTTCATTAGCAGCAGGCTGTCCGTTTCCAGTATTCACCAATTTCAATTCGTTGGAAAGCGGATTTCGGTCTGTTTTATTCTGATAGATAATTTTGTTCCCGGACACCAGGAAGTAAAGATTCTGTTTAGCATCTATATTTTTTAAGTCTGCTCCAGCTACGGAATACTCTACGACATACACCCCTGATGGAAGAGGCTTAATCTCCAGTGAAGTTTTGTGAAGCTGATAATCTTTAGGATCCGGAAGCTGATATGTTTCTTTTCTTACCAGATTCTTTTTAACCTTCTCAAATGCATTGCCGTATGAGTTCTGAATATACTGAAGCAGTGAAGTGAAGTTATCTTTTACTTCATAAATGTTCAAAGAAAACTCATCTACATTTTTATACTCTGCCACAAAGTGAATCGGCAGGTTGTTTTGGGTCTGCTGCTCATATTTAATGTTCAGCAATGGGTTGACAATTTGATTTTCCTTATTCTTAATATTCTCCAGAAACGGAGATTTTGGATATTCGCTTTTAGCCTGTGCAGCAACGGCTATGGCTTCTTTCGATTTTTTCTTGGCGATCAGTTCACTCATGATATCTTCCATGATAATCACTTTATAATCTCCTTCTACATTGGACTTCATAAGTCCCTGAAGCTGTTCCAGTTTATCTTTGCATTGATTGAAATTACAGTTTTCAACCAATTTTTCTTTCATAAAGTATAACTTTGAGTTCCCTTCATTCTGTGCAATCAGTTCATCAAAGACTGCATTGATTGATGTACGGTTTTCTGCAAGTTCATTCTTTGTGAATATATTGTTTTCAGACAGAAAAGAGATCTTCTTCAACGCATACCAATCAAATAACGTAGGAAAATAAGCTATATTTTTAACCCCTGAAAAAACCTCTTTGTACTTTACTAAAGAGATCTTTTTCATTTCTGCCTTCTGCTGATCGAGTTCCTGATAAGCTTTGGTTAAATAATTTTTAAAATCCAGCTTACTCCAGGTCTCAATTTGTAAAAGATCCTGGGAATTGATATTGGTTCTTCCGTCTATTTTCCAGGAGTTTTGATTATAATAATCCAGAAAAAAACTATTTAACAGAACTTTGTACACCAACTTCTCTTCACCCTTCAGTTTTTCCTCTGTTTTCTGAAGTTTTCCAAAGAATTTTGAAGCGGCATCATTCTGATCGTCATCTACCGTTTGGTTTACAATACTGAATTCCGCCTTTAAAGAACGGATCAGCTGGAGTGCATTATTTTCTTTCATTGCCTGGTTTTGTATGTCTAAAATAATGGGAAGATTAGATTTGTAAGCTCCCTTCTTGCTGTTTTCAACAATTTTTTTCCACTGGGCATCATAATATTTTTGCGCAAAAGCCGGTGAAAAGCACAGCATTAGAAGCAAAAGCATAAATATCTTGGAAAATCTTTTCATAAATATTAATTTTGATAAATGAACATTTTAAAAATACTGAAAAAAACCGTCATAGACAGTCAAATTTATGTCTCTTTAATGGGAACTCTTTTTGCAGTATTTTTCATGAAAGAGCAAAACACATTCCGTTTACCTACAATTCTGTTAATTTTCATCACGTATTTCAGTGGATATCTGTACACTAAATATCAATATACTAAGCATTTTCTCAAAATACTGGTTTTAAATGCTGTAGCCGGGGTAGTCTGTGCTTTTTTAATCATTCATAATCACAATGAAGTAAGACTTCTGAAATGGTTTATTATCGTCGTACTTGGATTGCTCTACAACAGCTTTTTTCTGGATGTATATATCCGGAAAATTCCGTTACTGAAAGTTTTTTATGTAGGATTAGTCTGGGCATTGGTCAACTGCTGGCTTACCCTTCCTGAATTTGATATTCCTATTTTCCTGATCAGTTTTTTCTTTATCACGGCATTGGTTCTTCCTTTCGATATCCGGGATATGAACAGTGACACAGTAAAAACATTTCCAATGCTGATAGGGGTCCAGAATACAAAATATATTGCTTACGCTCTGGTATTTATCAGCACCCTTCTTGGAGTTTTTTATCTTAAGCCTCTATACGCTGCCGCATTTTTCTTATCCGGCATCTTTACTTATATCTTCATCTATTTCGCTGATAATAAAAGAGATGACGCTTATTTTTCATTTGGAGTGGAAACCTGCTCTGCACTTCCTTTTTTATTTTTACTAATAATGGAGTATTTTTGACGAATGATTATCAAGAAACTCTCTCTTTACAATTTCAAAAACCATTCAGAAAAGAAGTTTGAATTTTCTCCACAGATTAACTGTTTCGTTGGAAATAACGGTGCGGGAAAGACTAATATTCTGGATGCCCTGCACTATTTATCGGTAGGTAAAAGTTTTTTGGGAAACACCGACCTCAATAATATTAAAAGAGAAGAAGATTTTTTCACCATTGACGCTGAAGTGCTGAATGAAGACAGCGAAGATATCATTAGAATCACCCAGCCTAAAGAATCTAAAAAGGTGATCAAAAAAAATGATAAAAGCTACGACAGAATGGCCGATCATATCGGGTATCTTCCGAGTGTAATGATCTCTCCTTATGACTCCAACCTTATCTCGGATTCAGGGGAAAGCAGACGGAAGTTTCTGGATTCTATGATCTCTCAAACGGATTCCGAATACCTTTTTGATCTGATCCAATATCAGAAAACCATCCAGCAAAGAAATGCATTGCTAAAATATTTTGCTAAAAACAGAGTATGGGACAAGGATTCACTCGAAATTTATGATGCCCCTATTACCCAGTTCGGAACCAAGATTTTTAAGAAAAGAAAAGAGTTTGTAGAACAGTTGAATCCTATTGTACAGAATTTTTATCAGATTATTTCAGGAGGAAAAGAAACTGTATCGGTGATCTATGAATCTCATTTATTAGAAAAGTCTTTTGAAGAACTGCTAAAAGAGAGTATCGAAAGAGACCGGATGCTTACCTACACTTCAAAAGGTATTCATAAAGATGATCTTCTTTTTGAAATGGACCATGTTTTAATCAAAAAAATTGGTTCCCAGGGTCAGCAGAAGTCTTTTCTGATCTCTTTAAAACTAGCGCAGATGAGTCTGGTAAAAGAGCTCACCCATAAGACACCCATCCTTCTTTTGGATGATATTTTTGATAAGCTTGATGACACCAGGGTTTCCCAGTTGATTGAACTTGTCAATAAGGAAAGTTTCGGACAGATCTTTATTACCGATACCCACAGGGAACGTACGGAAAGTGTAGTAAAGAAAATTAACGAAGAAAGTATAATTTTTGAGATATAGTGGGATACGAGATGCGAGATATGGGTGCCAGGGTGAATTGCAGGGTTAAAAAATGAGATATGAAGTATTCGGTATATTTTTTTGTCTTAACTTATTAGGCAAATGACACAGATGATATGAGCTACAGGAACCTGGACATTTACAAAATTGCAATGGATTTATTTTTATTTCCTCAGAGTTTGAAAAATTAAAAAATGAATATAATATACTAGGTGGAAAAATTAATGTATATAAAAAATGGCGTCAAAGACAACTGGAATGAAAATAAATGAGGGAAACAACTTTAAACACGGCTATTAATCTAAACCAAAAAGCTCGAAACACGAAACCCGCATCCCGACTATGAAAAATAAGAAAAAACGTGAATATCAATCGTCTGAACTTGTAAAATCTTTTGCCAGAATCTATGGTTTTGAGGACAAACTGGTGGCATTTGAAATCAAAGATTTTCTGGAAGATTATCTTGATGCCAGCCTCTTCAATGAAATCAGAAGTGTGAATATTGAAAAAGGATGCATCATTATTAAAATTGACTCTCCTTTATTGAAAAACGATTTTAAAATGCGTAAAAGCTTTTATCTGAAAAAATTTCAGGACAAATTCGGAGCAGATAAATTGAATGACCTTCAGATCCTATAATTCTTTTTAAGAAGAGAAGATAAACTCATAAAAAATGCTACCTGAGGTAGCATTTTTTATGAGTACTATATCCTGACACAGTTTAGTGTTCTTCAGATTTATTAGAGATTGTATTACTCATAAGGTCATCTGCTTTTTTATCTAACCCTGAGCTTAATGGCAGGAAGAATTTCAGCGGATGTTTAGCAAAATACCTGAATATTTCTTTATAGATCTCACTAACTTGTCCAAAGTTCATTTTTCTTGATCTGAAAGCCAGGAACATCGATAAACTAAAACTCACCAGGAAGTTAAAGAATCCGATCAGGAATACGGTAAAGAAAGACATCCAGAAAGTATAAGAATCTACTGAAAAATCTTTCCCGTAAAGTCCTAACGCAAAGTTTCCGGCAGCAAAGGTAATGTGTCTGATATCAAGATCCAGTCCGAAGAACATTCCTACCGGAGCGGTTGCCCCAAGGAATACACCAAACCAGAAATTGGAGACAATTCCGGGCCAGTTTTTAGCATAATATTTTGATAGTCCTTTCGCGAATTTCTTTCCAAAAAAACTTCTGATAGACAAATTCTTGGCAATTCTTTCGGGGATCTGATAAAATACAGAGTTGTTTCCTATATTCCCTGAGATGATTCCTGAAATAAAAAGATAGAAACCGGCAATACTTGCATGCAGAATTGCTTTCGATTTGAAAGGATCGAGGTCTTTTAACAGCTTATCAGATCTGTCAACAGCAAGATTTTGGGAGAAAAAGACATCCAACCCATAAATAATGGCAAGGGCAATTGGAAAAGCCAACAGTACATTTCCTACGAAGGCAATAAACTGGCTTCTGAATAATTTTGATACCAGATGGGCAAATTCCGCATTGTGTCTTTTACTGTTTCCTTCTTCAGACAGTACTTTCGTCATGGTAGCTGCCGTCATTGCAGGCTGTTTGGTAGCCAACGTAAATCCCATCAGGTAAATCATTACAAACCCCATCGCGTAGTTCATAGAGTACAGGAAAGCGTGCGAAAAGTCACTTCCCGGGATATACCCGTATAGCATTTTCAATACGCAAAGTGCTCCTACAATGATTCCACCACCACTCGCTTTATAGAACATCGTCATATATTCTTTACGGGTAGAGGTAATATAATGGGTTCCAGCTTCCGCTGTGTGGTTGGTAATAAGATGGGAAATCAGCCTGGTACTGTCGTTGATCAGGTCTGCTATATTATTTTTATGGGATTTATAGTTCAGGATATTAAAGATCAGCTGCTTGGATTTGATCATCACATCTTCGTCTGTGTCGATAACAAGCAATTGTACAATTTCATAAATCCTTTCCGTCTGCTGACGGATCTTCAGCAATGATTGATTGATCTTTCCTGAAATACCATATTTAGCCGAATTTTTAAAAGCAATGTTTACAAACTCCAGGCATTGTTCTGTATAGATCTTGATCTGTTTATAGCGGCTGTCCTTAGAATGCAGCTGTAAATCAGGATCTGTTGTAAGGTCTTCCGCTAACGCTTCCAGCTCATTCTGAAGGGCAAGAAACGGATTATCCAGATTTCTGTACTGTGGGGCCATTCTTACCACTTCCACTTCCATAGCCATCCCTGTAACCCTCCAGGAAAGGATATTCATAGAGAAAATAAGTTCCTTTTTAATGTTGGGTTTGATTATAAAATCAGAGGCGCCTAACATTACCAAAAACTCATCCATCTCATTTTCAGGAAGGTTGTGCATGTATCTCAGATCAGTTTTAGGCCTCAGACTTACATTATCAATCATATACCACACCGTTTTTTCATTTTCTACGGGAGGTAAAACCTTATTCAGGATCCTTTTTTTAAGCTCCGGAAAGAAAGCGTTTTCAGAAAGAATATTGGCTTCCGTCAGGGACAAATTGAAAGGCCTGCCTTTAAAAATATTGTGTATATAATTTTTAAAATTTTCAGCAAAATGGGGATTGCTTCTGAGAAAGTTGAGCACATCAGTAAAGTCCGCCTTTTTAATACTCTCTAAAAACTCTGCAAACGGTTCTAAAGAAAGGGTTTCATTCTTAAAAGAAAAGTATTTTTTAAGAACTGACTCAAAATTTGTGCTGGAATTAAAGAATTTCATTAGTACAAAGATACTGATACTATTTCAAACTCACATTCCTCATCTGTCTCATGATCCAATTATGTTTCTTTCTTAAATAAGGGGACGGGTTTTTAGGATCATATTTTTTGGGATTTGGCAATACCGCAGCAATCCAGGCTGCATCTGAAGCGCTTAAATCTTTGG
Source organism: Chryseobacterium sp. YR221 (assembly GCF_900176315.1). Classification (NCBI taxonomy): domain Bacteria; kingdom Pseudomonadati; phylum Bacteroidota; class Flavobacteriia; order Flavobacteriales; family Weeksellaceae; genus Chryseobacterium; species Chryseobacterium sp. YR221. The sequence goes on along the minus strand of NZ_FWXM01000007.1, from coordinate 252,403 downwards.
ATGGTTTTCCAAAATAATACTGAGCGGCAGCTTCTACCCCAAATACTCCCTGTCCCATTTCAATAGAGTTCAGGTATCTTTCAAGGATAATATCTTTGCTCCATACTTTTTCAATGATAAAAGTATACACGGCTTCCAATCCTTTTCTCACCCAGCTTCTGCCCTGCCAAAGAAAAACATTTTTTGCCGTCTGCTGGGAAATGGTGCTCCCTCCTCTTATTTTTTTGCCCTGTTCATTATGCTTCATTGCTTTTTCAATTGCGGTATAATCGAATCCGTTATGATCAAAGAATTTCTGATCTTCGGAGGCTATTACGGCTTTTTTCACATTATTTCCCATTTCATCATAGGAAATATAATCTCTGTGTAACTTTCCGTACTCAAAAATCCCTCCTATCTGGGTAATGGTAATAGGCGGATTGAAAAATCTACCCCAAATGATAAAAACCACATTCAGAACAAGAACGATGAAAATCAGCTGTTTAATTTTTTTCCACATAAGTTATCGTAAAAGGAAGTGCAAAAATAAGCAAATAGTCTGAGTTAGTGCAACTCTTTCATATAGGTTAGCTGATAATCCGGCAGAAGTTCAGGATGGAAGATTTTAATGCAATCTTTAAGGATAAGGTCTGCTCTTACTACTCCACTTTCAAAGAAATCATTGGCTTTCTGTTTTTCCTTTCCGGCAATGGTATATACTTTTCCTTTATTGAATACATCCAGTTTTCCATAGAAAGCATTCATTTTCAGCATTTCTTTTTTGGAAGCATGGCTTCCGGCATTCACCCAGTACTGTACGCCGTCTGTTTTTGCATATACTTCCTCAAAGCTCATCGTTAAAGCCTTTTCATCCTTATTATCTTTTAAGATATAGGAAGCATTGGCATCAGCAATATAATGGGCAACAGAAGTATTCCCCCCGGGAAGGTACCAAACATTGCCATACATTTCATTGGCTAGGACCACAGGTTTTTCTTTTGCCTTTAATGCCAGTTGTTTCAGCTCATTATAGTTTTTTTCAACTTCCTGGTATTTGGCTTCCGCTTCTTTTTCTTTTCCTAGAAATTCTCCGAAAAGTTTTATATAGGCTGTTTTTTCCAGGGGCTGCTGTTCCATATATTCATCCAGAAATATCACCTGAATTCCGTTACTTTTCAGCAGTTCATAGGTATTATCAAAACTTGCGATATGATTGGTAAAAATAGCATCCGGTTTCATGGAAATAATCTTCTCCACATCATATTTCTGCTCACTTCCCACATTTTGGATCTTTCCTTCTTTAAGCAGGTTCAGAATCTTTTCCGAATAAATATACTCCGGGCTCGACACTCCAATGATTAAATTTTCTGCTCCAAGTGCTGAAATATAGCCCGCCATACTTGCATTCAGCAGGATTATTTTCTTAAAAGGAGTTTGATTTTTATTAAAATTATAGGTAAAATTTCCCGATTTCAGCTCCAGAGCCCCATCATGTTCCTTAAATTGGGTACGACTGGAGATAGAAGTCCAATCTGAGGACGAAATTTTTGGTTCTCTTTTACAGGCAATTAGCGAAAAAACCGTGAATAGGAGTAAAATTCTTTGTTTCATCTTTCAAAGAAAAGAAAAAAGTGCTATATTTGCAAACCCTTAAACAACAAGGTAACAACGGCCTCGTGGCGCAACTGAATAGCGCATCTGATTACGGCTCAGAAGGTTACAGGTTTGAATCCTGTCGAGGTCACAAACGGCCAAAAGGCGCCAACTAAAAACAGTTGGCGCCTTTTATTTTACTTACTATAAGTATTTCCTATATTACGAATTCCAATAAGCCCAACATACAGAGAAGCTATTACTATCGAAAGTAAATTCTTAAGCAAGTAGAAACGCAGTCTTTGGCTCTGGGTTGTTGTAAAATGGGAAATTTTTTTTCAATGGTTGTGTATTATTATATCTTTACCAAATCTTGCATTTCGTAATAATTGATTGCTTTTTCTTTAAGTGGATTGGTACTCCATTCTTCCCATTCACCTGTGTATGGATTATATCCACATTTTAAAGGTTTTGAAGTATCTAAACCTTCAGAATGAGTATGAGTTCTTTCTGTATAAGCTCTACAATCTGTACAGATATACCGAAATTCACAATCTTTGCAAACTTCTATACTGTCTTTTGTTAGGTTCCAGTATTTTTTGAAATCAGGATGGGATAATGCTTCTTCTAAGGTAATATCTTTAATATTCCCGAAACTTTGAGGCATGGAAGGGCAGTTTCTAATGTTACCTTCAGAATCTATGGAAATTTTTTTGTAGAGACAGGAGTTGTGGCTGTTGGATAAAGTATATGTTTCGAGATTAGAATTAAAATATTTTGAAGAAATCAATCCGCAACTTTTTTGATTTATAATTTTATCCTCAACATAAGTTATGATTCTATTCAAATACTTTTCTTGTTTATATTTATCACATCCAAAATAAATCAATCTATTAATTTTATCATTTGACTTAATAATGTTTTTATTTAGCAATCTATTTCCTAATTTTATCTCATAAGGTAGGATGATTTCAATACCTTTTAGAGTAGTTCTGGATAGATTATTCAAAAATTTAAAAAACATATTTACATCAATTACATCATAACATCTGATTTGTAAATGTTTTATTCTCTTGGTATCAATAAATTGTGCAATGTGAACTGAATCTTCAAGAAAAAAAGATTCTTTACTTAAATCAATTATTATACTAGAAATTGGTTCAGCAACCTTATAATTTAAATTTAAAGGAATGAGTTCTTTTATGATTTGGGTATCTATGAACCCTATTTCATTGACTAATAAAAAATTTAAATAATCTTTTAAGTATTTTTCATTTTCTTTTCCATAGCTGTCATAAATTTCTTCAATGGAAAAATTTGGAAATTCTTCAGTGAGTAAAGTATAGAGAGAATTTGGAATCAGGTAATAATTATTTCTTTGTACATCGCAAATTATACTTCTTGTATGCCCATAAGTTACCAGGCAACAAGCAAATCTATTAAAATAAGTCATCTTAGTATTATCATCTAAAGGATAGGAGTCTGGTTTTGAAACATATTCCAATATTTCTTTTCTAAAATTAATTTCTATACAAGAGGTTAGAAATAAAACAAATCATATTATCTTTCACAATTAGCTGATAATTTTAGATATAACTATTCTAGAACCTTCAACAATATACCCTCTCGTTTGATACAAATCTGAATTAGAATACATCATTGCCGGAATATCACCCAATTTTTTATCTGATAATTCCTTTTGTATATTCCAGTAAGGAAGAGGAAGTTTTTTATTTTTTAATTTTGTTGTTATTTTCTTCATAATTTTTCAATATATATAATGCCATTTGTTCTTCTAAATGATAATTACATGGTTTGGAAACCATTCCAAACTGCCCTACAGGGTTTATTTCAAGAAAATAGTACTCTTCATCTTTTGAGACTATCATATCTATCGAGCAAGTTTTCAGATTTAATTCTTTAACTAATTCTTTTAACCTTGATTCTATCTTTACCGGTAATTTATAGGGTACATTTCTGTTGCTTTTCTTATAATTATAATTTCTAAAATCCACCTTGGTTTTCTTATCATTTTGAGAAAATATAGCCATAGAATAAAAAACATCGTCTATATAGAATATTCTAAGTTCAAATTTTTTATCTATTTTACTTTGAAGTTTGGTAGGAAAAATATGGCCCTCTTTTTTAATTTCACTTACTTCGCTTGTATACATCATATAATGAGAATCATTATCAAAAAGCGTTACAGCATCGCTTATAGGCTTTGTAATCAGACTTTTATCTGCTGCTAATTTGTTAATAATCTCTATTTTGTTAGCTATATAGGTGTCTGGAATTTTTAAACCATGTTTTTCAGCAAGTTTAAGAGTTTTCAGTTTGTTTAAACTTTCACTGTATGTATTGATCCAGACTGAATTGTCTAAAAACGATTCTAAAAACCTGTATATTGTTCTTAATTCGGAGAATAAATGATTTTCCAGGGTTTTGTTATTATGAAATTCATTAAAAATTTTAGGCTCAATATTTAGAAAGTCTTCATCAAAAGTGCGTCTAAACCAAATAGTATTTACAATTTGATTATCTATTTTTTGATTATTAAAATTAAATTCGGAATTGGAAATATCAATATAAAAGTCTTTACTTAGTAAATCATCACCATTTATTCTAACTATTACCTCATCGTCTTTTTTATGATGATACAACCAGTTTAAAACATTATCTGTTGTATTCTCACCGTAATTTTTACTAAAAATAATTATCATAATGTCAATCTTAAAATTAGGCTATTTGTAATAAATACAAATAGCCTATTTTAGTTTTTACCTTAGATTCTAATCATATTTAACGGTGTCATTAACATAATAGGTTCCGTTATAGGTATGGTCAGCTTTATAACTATCTTCTCCAACACCTGTTTCTGGGTCTAATGCCTTTCCTCCTTTTACTGTTTGCATTTTAAATTTTTTCAGCTTTAAGCTTTCTAACTTCTTTTTCATAAAATAATTTTAAAAATTTAATAATAATTTTTGCCATACAAACCCTGACATGGGTTGATGCTGATCAGCATTTTATATTTCTGTACTGTACACATACAAAAAGACACTTTCTGGTGTCATATTTTTCAAATGTATCAAACATAATTCACACAAAAAAGTAAAAATTATAGCTTTTTATAGCCTATTATTTTGTGTTAAAAAAAATATTCTATACTTTCGTTTCACTAATTTTTTTTCACAAAACCATGAACAACAAGTTAATTGCTGCACGAAAAGCAAGAAAAATTACGCAGGCAGATATTGCAACTTACCTTAAAATAAGCCAGACCCAGTATCAAAAAAGAGAAACAGGAAAAATTAAAATTTCGGATCAGGAATGGAAAGATATTGCCAGGCTGCTGGATGTTTCTGTAGAAGAAATTTTTGAAGAATATCCCAGTCAATATCTTGTATTACAAAAAAAAATAGAAATCTTAAAACTACAACTCAAAGCACTAAGTTTGGGGAAGAATATTTAGAATTTAATTGGGCTCAAATGAATCAAATCATCAATAAAAGTGTTGGAAGATACGATCGTCTTGGTCACACTTGGTCACAAAAAGCCAGAAGGCACCAAGTAAAGACAGTTGGCAATTTTTTTTATTTACTTATTACAAGTTTGAGATCCTGAATCAAACACAAAATTTGAGAAGATTTTTTAGTATTTCTTTTTGTATATTCTGTCTCTCTTGTCTACTTTACTCATTCAATAATCGCTTTAACTATTTCAAAATAAGCCGAAAGTATGGCTGTATTGGTAGGTACAACAATACAACTTTTAGGATTGGGTGCAAATATTTTAGTATAAAATCATCGATACTTTTTTAAGCTTTCCTATTTAAATATTAAATTGCACCTACGTTAAAAAACCATGGACAAATACAGCTTTTTGGAAATAGCAGCATTTATAGGAATATTTTTGGTGCTGTTTCTCGCCTTATTTTTATTGACTGTAAAAACTAAGCACAAACTTGCAAATTGGCTTCTTGCTTTTTTTCTTTTTACAAATGCCGTAGATGCTTGTAAATTTTTGATGCGTGATTTTCCTGTTAATTTCATCAACCTCGAGGCTTTTCGCTGGAGCATTAACTATTTGGTTCCGGCATCATTCTACCTTTATGTATTGTCCGTTTGTTTTTCCAACTTTCGATTAAAACCGAAACACTTATGGCATACCATTCCGTTTATTGCGTTCAATTTGTATATGGCGTATGGGATTTATTTTGAAGATAGAGCTTCGAAAGTGAGTTTCATCAATGCTTTGAGCGAATCACCTATCATGCAATTTTTCTATTTTCTTTTTGAATTTCTATTTCAGGTTTATTTTATTGCTTCATTTCTGGTTATCAGAAAGTCTAAAACCGTCTATCTAGAAAACTATACGAATCCAAATATTTCTATCCTAAATGCACTTTACAAAATAACAATTCTCTATTATGTCTTACATTTCTTAGTACTTATCAGATGGTTGGTTACTTTTATCTTTGGTTTGGGAGAAATCAGACAATGGATCGTAACCCTTGATGGATTTGCGTTTTTGTTTTGTACGTGTTGGTATCTATTTGTTGCATTAGACAAACCTGAATTTTTCAGAGGTGTTAATTCTCTATTAAAGCCGATCTCAGATGTTGCCCCGAAACAAAAATCTTCTCCTATCATTGATGACGAAAAAAATAAGCAAATCGAATTCTTAAAAGATTTTATGGTGGAAAAAGAGCCCTACCTGGATTCTTCGTTAACGATTCAGGATTTGGCAGAACAATTAAAAATGCCCGTAAAAGACTTATCGACTTTGATTAACCTGTATATGGACAAACACTTTTTTGATTTTGTAAATGAATATCGAATTGAAAAAGCCAAAGAAATACTAAAAGATCCCTTGCAAAAAGAACTCACAATTCTGGAAATTTTATATCAAGTTGGGTTCAATTCCAAATCGTCGTTCAGTACTTCTTTTAAAAAATATACCGGAACAACTCCGACAGATTTTAGAAAAAATCCAAATTAATCCATTTTTTTCTAAGAAATGGGTTCGACTTTTTTTAATCGGTCGCGTACTGAGGCCTTTTAAAGCATCTTTGCAGCAAATTATAAAATCAGAATCGATTATGAAAAATTTCCTGCTTGCATTTCTCGTGCTTTTATCTTCAAATACTTTTGCACAAAAATTCACATCCAGTTCAAATAAAGAAAAAGCAAAAAAAATCGATTTGATTATTGGTAAATATCACGACTACAATCTTTTTAACGGAAGTGCTTTGGTTGTTCAAAACGGCGAAATTATCTTGCAAAAAAATTATGGAAAAGCCGATATGAACTGGAGTATCGAGGCAACTTCTGACACCAAATTCAGAATTGGCTCCGTAACAAAACAATTTACTGCAATGCTGATTATGCAGTTAAAACAAGAAGGAAAAATCAAGTTGGATGACAAAATAAGTGATTATCTTCCTTGGTTTAACAAAACGGCAGGAAGCAAAATTACCATTCATCAATTGTTAACACATACTTCTGGCTTGCCAAATTACACGGATTTCCCTGATTTTAAAACTAAAATGGTTTTCGAAAATTTGTCTGGGAAAGATTTTGCCATCAAATATTTCAAAGATAATTTAGGATTTGAACCAGGAACAAAGCATAATTACTGCAATACAGGCTATTATCTATTAGGATTAATTATTGAGGAAATTACCAGAAAACCTTATGAAAAAGTTCTCGAGGAAAAAATATTTGATGTCATTGGAATGAAAAATACAGGAATTGAAGATCCAAAAGAAATCATTTCAAAGTATGCTCAAGGCTATGATTTTGATTACGATGGTTATCAAAAAACAGATTACATTAATATCAAAACTGCGGTGTTTTCTGCTGGCGGAATGTACAGCACAGCAAATGATATGCGAAAATGGGATGATGCTTTATACACGAATACTTTGCTGAATGACGAGAACAAAAAAATATATTTCACGCCCAATTTAAGTGATTACGCTTACGGTTTGGTTGTTCAGAAACATCAGAATTTTTTAGGTTCGGGAAAAGATATTACAACAATGGCACATAGCGGCGGGATCAATGGTTTTTCCTGCAATATTGCCAGAATTCCGGAGGAAAAAATATACGTAATCTTGCTTGATAACACTAGAGCAGGTAAAAGAGGCGGACAATTGGAAGCTGTCATCGATGATGTCTTCGGAGTTCTATACAATACCAAAGTTGATTTGCCTAAACCATTAATTATCTTCGAAGTTTATAAAAAAATGAAAGCAGAATCAGTAGAAAAAGGAATTGTTTATTTGAAAGAACTGAAGAAAAACAAATTCGATTCTTATAATTTTAATGGTTTTGAAAATGAATTGAATAGATTAACATACAAGTTTTTGGGTGAAGGAAAACCTGATGATGCATTAAAAATTATTGATTATGCCGTTTCAGAATTTCCAAACTCGTCCAATATTTATGATACACGTGGCGAGATTTATTTTAATAAAAAAGATTATAACGCTTCGAAAAAGGATTATTTGAAAACATTGGAACTGAATCCTAATAACGATAATGCCAAAGAAATGCTTTCAAAAATCAATCAAATTCTATCTCCAAAAAACTAATTAAAATGAAGAACCGATTTTTCTTATTATTAGCAGCTGTTTTATTTACAAATAATCTTTCTGCCCAGACGTTAAATCATTCCAAAGAAACAAAGAAGAAACCTCAAAATTCGACTGAACAAAAATCAGAAATCAATCAAATTGATTCCTTGATGACAAAATCCTATGAAAGAGGTTTATTCAATGGAAACGTCCTTGTCGTTAAAAACAATACGATTGTATATCAGAAATCATTTGGATTTACCGATGAAACGAGGCAAACTCCATTAAACAATAAGTCAATATTCAATATTGGCTCTATTGCAAAGGAATTTAATGCTGTTGCCATCATGATTTTAGTTGAACGTGGTCTTCTTAATCTTGATGACAAGGTATCCAAATTTAATTTAGGATTACCAAAATGGGCAGAGAAAGTTTCTATACGCCATCTGATTAATTATGCCAGTGGTATTCCCCCAATTGAACAATTAAAACCCGAAAATGATGCGGAGGCTTGGAATATTTTGAGAAGTAATGATAGTCTCCTCTTTGAACCGGGAACTAGCTACAGATATGATAATGGCAATGTATTTTTGCAAAGAAGAATAATTGAAAAGGTAAGCGGAATGTCCTTCCAGCAATTTGTCATTAACAATATAGTTAAACCATTGAAAATGACCAATTCGGTATTTGAACCAACATTTGGTTATAAAAACAGAACCTCTTGTTATGATATGGACCATGTGAAATGCCCGGAATTGAAATTTATTAGCGGCTGGCTTTGGGTAGACATCAATGATCTGTATAAATGGATTGAAGCGCTGAATTCTAATCGGTTAATATCCAAAGAATCCTATCATACTCTGTTGAATAATCCATATGCAAAAGATGAAGGGGGATCACTTGGCAGATACTTTGAAAAAGAAGACCTACAAAGACATAATGGGGTTTCTTATAAATTTGAATCTATCTTTTTAAACGATTTAAAAAATAATATAACGATAATTCTATTGTCCAATAATCTAAATAAAGTTTGGGATTTAGGGCATATTATTCACAATGTGATGCTAGGAAAAGAATATGAAATTCCTAAAAAATCTGTTTATCAAGCGATAAGAAAGGAGTCTCTCGACAACGTAAATAAGGCGATAGAGACCTACTATTTACTCAAGAAAAATGCTAAAAATGAATATAGTTTTGAGAACCCGGGAGAACTTAATAAGTTAGGATATGAATTATTAAGACTCGGAAAAAACAGTGAATCCATAACAGTATTTAAATTGGCTACCACTGAGTTTCCTAAAGATGCTAATCTTTTCGATAGTTTAGGAGAAGCTTATTTTACAGATAAGCAATACAACTTAGCATTAGAGAGTTATAAAAAAGCAATCAGTCTTGGTGGAACTAACGGTAATGCTGAAAAAATGATCGATAAAATCGAAAAAGAAATAGGAAAGTAAATTTTCAAATCAAATTTAAAACAAAAAAAATCCCGTTAATACGGGATTTTAATTTCTGATATTCAAATTTATTTGATCTCTACAGGAACTGAGATTTTATCCCAATCCATTGTGAATCCATTATTGTTTATCTTATACACTAAAGCTTCCTGGGTTGCTGGTAAAGCTTTTGTTTTAACATCAACACGTAAAGCATCTTTAGATTCTTCATATTTATAAGCGCCCCACTGTTTGGGTTCTTTGTTAAAAATCGCAGTCCAGGTTCCGTTTTCTTTAGGGATTAAGAAAAAACTGTATTTACCTGCAGGCAGCGGTTTACCCTGAACGGTAATATTTTTATCCGTTTCGAAAGTAGTTGCTTCATTGGCACCCGCACGCCAAACTTTATTATAAGCTTCCAAACCACCCCAGATTGTACGCCCTTTTACAGAAGGACTGCTATAGGCTATGGTAATGTTTGCATCTTTAATTTTTCCCGTAGCAGTAGCCGGAGGGCTGGCCGGTTTTTTAGTGTCCTGTGCAAATGCATTCATGGAGATTGTCATTGTCGCAACAAGGACGGCAGCAGATTTAATGATGGTTTTCATAATATTTTTGTTTATTTGTATGTTTACTTTGTTTTGTTTACGAATTTACTGCTTTCGGCTTATAAAACAATAAACCAATTGCCGAAAATATAATTACCGCCGCAGCACCGATTACATTAAGCCAAAGGAAAGAAACGATATCGAATTTATAAACGGCAATAACCACAATTTCTGATAATATTGCAGCAATAAATACATTGGAACCGCCGATTTTTTTATAGTAAAAGGCGACCAGAAAAATCCCCAATATCGGACCGTAGAAAAGAGAACCCAATACATTAACCGCTTCAATAAGAGACCCCATTTGAGTGGCAAACATGGCAACGCCGATTGAGAAGATCCCCCAGGCCAAAGTATGCAGGCGACTGTACTTCAATTCGGTGGCATCATCAGGAATTTCTTTTTTAAATATCAAATGAACATCTTTTAATGAGCAGGCGGCAAGGGAATTCAGCGCTGCAGAAATTGAACCCCAGCTGGCCAGAAAAATGACGGCAAACAGTAAACCGATCATTCCTACAGGTAAGGTATTTTTTACGAAATACAGGAAAATGTAATTGGTATCCGTTTTCTCGGCATTATAGTTTGAATGATTGATAGCTTCCTCTACCCTGCCGTGAAGGGCTTTTACCTGGGATTGTGTGTTTTTAAAATCCTGAATTGTTTTTTTGAGTTCGGGAGAATGAGTTTCTTTCAGTTTTAAAATCTCTTTCGATTCTGTATTAAATTTTATTTGTAGATCCTGATGTTCTTTTTCAAAAACCGCGGCCTGTTCAGGTTGTGTTTCCTTTAAATGTTGATAAGAGCGTTCGTTAAAATAAATAGGAGCCGGTTTTAGAGAAAAGAAAGCAAAAAGTAAGGCACCGATCAGGAGAATCGCAAATTGCATCGGAATTTTCACCAATCCGTTCAACAGCAAGCCCATTTTTGCATTGGTATTGTCCTTCGCAGTAATATACCTCCCGACCTGACTCTGATCCGTACCGAAGTAAGAAAGTGCCAGAAAAAACCCACCAATTAAGCCGCTCCAAATATTGTATTTATCTTTCCAATCGAATTCTGTGGTGATTACATTGAGCTTTCCGGATTTCCCCGCCAGATACAGCGCATCGTTAAAACCAATTCCATTCGGCATATTCTGAATAAGCAGGTAACCTGCAAAAGCCATGGTTCCCAGAATAATGAGAAACTGTAATTTTTGGGTGTGAGCGATCGCTTTTGCACCGCCAACATAGGTATAAATCAACAGAATACCCCCTGTTAAAACATTGGTTAAGTAAATATTCCAGTTTAAAACGCTTGATAAGATGATACTCGGAGCGTAAATGCTGATTCCTGTTGATAAACCTCTGGAAAAAAGAAAAAGCAGTGAAGTGAGCACCCTTGTTTTTTTATCAAAACGGTTTTCTAAATATTCATAAGCCGTATAAACATTTAAACGCTGAAAAATCGGAATGAAAGTGATACAGATCACAATCATCGCCAAAGGCAGACCAAAATAATACTGAACGAAACGCATGCCGTCTGTATAAGCCTGGCCCGGTGCCGACAAAAATGTAATGGCACTTGCCTGTGTAGCCATAATCCCTATCAGCACAATGTACCAAGGCATTTTATTATCTGCTTTCAGGTATGATTCGTTGCTTTTTTGGCCACGACCGATGAATACGCCGTAGACCACCACTGCAACAAGTGTAAAAATGAGAACTGTCCAATCTATATTACTCATGCCCAGGATTTAGTAAACCAATAATAAAATGCGATCTGCAATACTAATGCAACAGCTAATAGTATATACCAGATATTCCAATTTTTAAGTTCCTTGTTCATCAGTTTTTCTGTGCAGATAAAAAGTTAAAAAATAAACGTGCCGCTCCCACATTTCCTGCAGGCAGCTGTCTGAAAAATGCCAACGGTGTATAAATAAAATTACCCTTCCCGTATTGGGCATATAAAGTTGATCCCTGCTGTGGCTCTTCATCCGTATCATGCATTTCAAAAAGCGGTTCATACGCGGCATCCCATTGGGTAGGGAAATAGGCGCCACGCTCCTGTACCCAGCCTTTAAAATCATCAGCCGTAATTTTGTTCGGAAAGCTCAGTAATTTATGTGTTGGATTTAAAAACCTAACCGCAGCATTTTCTTCGGTAACCCGCTTATTGGCAATACTGAATTTGTACATTCCCAATTGGTCAACGGTGGTATCCTGGTTCGTGTTATACTGCATCACCAAATTACCTCCGGATTTTACATAAGACCACAAAAAAGGCATCCAGCGGCCCAGTTTTTTCTCTGTATTATTGGCACGAACACCCAATACGATAGCATCGTATTGTGATAGCTTGTTTTGACTAGCATTTCCAGCAGTCTCGTCTAATTTGCCATAAAAATCTTCGTCTTTCAAAACATCTACCTGAATCCCTGCAATGCGCAGGAACTCAGGAATGAAATCGCCAGCTCCTTCTATATACCCCACTTTTTTAACCTTCGCCTGAATATCACCTTTCATTACAGTTGCCGTTGCAGGCGAAAAATATTGTAAGGAGGGTAAATGCGGGTACTGAATTAATACTTGTTTTTTATTATAAGTGACTCCATCTGCCACAAAATTGGCATCCAATTGCAAGCGGGATGAATGTATTGTGGCAAGCTTAGTTTTTGGAATAACGTAATCGATGGTCGTATCTTTTCCATTAAGCGAGCTTACATCAGCGCCACCTAATCGCTCTCCGTTATACATCAGGTTGAGAGTACCTTTAGCATACGCTCTGTTAGAATTAACCTTAACATTTAAACTCAAATGTACATCTTCATTTTCTTTGGCCCAATACAATGGTTGTGTAAATTTCAGTTCCAATGCAGGAACAATGCGCAAGGCTTCTACCACATCACCACGCACCGGATCTAATTTCTTGAAAGATAAAGGAAGTTTAACCTGAAAATCTTCCGAACCTATTTTTAAACCAAGCAACACATTCAGTGGTGATTCTGCCTCAGGCAAACCGATTAAAGTATCATTCGGAACAGAGAAAGTTGCGGCATTCGTGGGAGATTTTGCCAACCAGTAAGGTTCTGTGAGTGCGGCATCTGCAGGAATCTGAATATCATGCTGAATGGTAATTAAAGAATCTTTTGATAGTTTTCTATTGAAGCTTTCTGATTGATTTAACCATTGTACATTTTCCAAAACCACAGGGTTTGCAGCTCTTGAAATCAGATTTAACCTGAAATTGTAATGATCCCCGGCAACAGCTTCAGCCTGATTCGTTACCACCTCGCCCATAAACCCGACACAGCTTAAAATAATATTGTCAAGAGATTTAATTTTATCCTTTTTCAGATCTGCATCTTTTAGCGCCATGACCTTTTTTCGCAAAGCAAGCAAAGCAGGCAAGCTGCGGTCTGGATTATTGAAATTGAACGCGGAAATAATTTCATCTAACGATTGGTCAATATCAGCATTTCCTTTTGAAGTCCAGGTTTTAGCTACTCCGTCAAAAAGTGTTGCTTTTGCGGGCTCACCAACAACATGGGCAAAATATTCAGTTCTGATGCCGGCTACAGACTGTGTTCCTGCACCCTGGCTTTTATGTAAACTTCTGCTTAATCCTGCCAATTCACCGTAGCCCATACCCAATTGCGCATCATATTGCCCAACGGTAACTTTCAGTTGGTTTTCGGCTGTCGTATTGACCCCACCAAATCGGAAAGTATTCCACAGTACACGTTTTGGCTGCCATGTATTAACATATTTTAGTTGATCCGGGAAAGCCGTTTTATCACCTGCCAGCTTAAAAGCTTTTTCCGCCACCACAGCCGAAGCCGCATGCTGTCCATGACCTGCCGCAGCAGTAGGAGGAAAACGACAAATGATAACATCCGGACGGAATTGACGGATGACCCAAACTACATCCGCTATAATACTCTTTTCATCCCATTGTTTAAAGGTATCGGTCGTATTTTTAGAGAACCCGAAATCAATCGCCCTGGTAAAAAACTGCTGGGCGCCGTCTAACTTTCTTGCCTCTAAAAGCTCATGGGTTCTGATTAAACCCAATGCAGCACCCTGCTCTGTGCCTAATAAATTCTGCCCACCATCACCTCTGGTTAAAGACAGATAGCCTGTTTCTACATTTTGGTCGTTGATTAACCAGGAAAGTAATCCTGTATTTTCATCATCGGGATGAGCCGCAAGGTATAAAACTTTAGGCAGCTGTTTAAGTGTTTTGAGTTCACGGTAAATTTCAGATGATTTTGAGGGTCGAACCTGTTGGGCCGAACAAAAAACCGTATAAAATCCTAGGATAAATACAGTGCTTACTTTTTTGAACATTTAATTTTACTTTGCAGAGCAAATATAAGTAAATCATCTTTCTTTCAACCTTAAAAGAATTAAACTGTGAATTTCACAAAAAAAACTGTTTATTTTTTTATTATTAAACCACAAAAGGCACAAAAGTTCTTATTTTTTTAGACACTTTAGTACACTTTAGAAAGTTTAAAAAAATACCGCATAATTAAGTTCACATAAGATGAAAATCTTTGATTTTCAAAAAAACTTACATGTACTTCTTATACACAAAGTATATACCTTAAAATAGCTTACGTGTTCAAAAATCTTTTGTGACTTTTGTGGTTACGTTTATTTACCCGTAAGAATTCTGAGATCTTTTGGAATTATCTGATCAAACCTTATAGGTTTTTAATATGCATAAGCTCTAAAACCTATAAGGTTTAGTCCATAAACTTTTTTATTAAACCACAAAAGGCACAAAAGTTCTTATTTTTTTATACACTTTAGTACACTTTAGAAAGTTTAAAGGAATACCTCACAATTAAGTTCACATAAGATGAAAATCTTTTATTTTCAACAAAACTTTAGTGTACTTCTTATACACAAAGTATATAACTTAAAATAGCTTACGTGTTTAAAAATATTGTGTGACTTTTGTGGTTAAATTCAAACACACTTATTTATTAATCAGAGTTTCAAAGAAAATAAAAACTCCTTATGTTTTTCTAATTGTATTCCGCGTAAGATAGATATAATTAAACATACAAAATGTTGCTATCGCCCCGAAAGTATGCCATAAAAAGTGGGTTCCGAAACTCAACCATTCCCATTTATCAACGATACGGAAAGTGAGCGCGAGAGCAAACGACAATAAAGCAAAACCTACCCATTTGCCAGCTTTCCATTGGGTATAAATCAAATAACTTAGTACCGAAAAAAGCACAAATGAAGCCATAATTGCATAATTTACGTTGATAAAAAGAGAAGTCTTATCTACCAAAATCCAATTTCTCAAAGCAAACATGAACATTATATATACGAGAACCATTACAACGGCATAGTACCATCTGATGCTCTGCGCTAAAAAATAAAATCCGGCAGACAAACAGAGCAACATAATGGGCATCCAATCCATCATGATAAATACCGGCCATTGTCTGAATGAATGATAAACAGTTCCCCCTATAGCACCAATATATAATAACACCAGGCAGTAGGTTAAAAAAGGATATGCTTTAAAATCACCCTTTATTTTAAGGGTCCAAAAAATGGCTATGGCTAAAAATAATATAGCAGTTACTGCATTTAATGGCTCGGGGAAAAACTGAGCCATATCTGTTTCTTTATATAACATGCCTCCGTCCGGAGGTAGTGGATTTATTGGCATTGTCTTTTTTTATATTATATTTATATACTTGTTCTAAATATAGAAAAATTATGGTATTAAATGATTGACAAAACGTTATATAATGGACGCTCAAAAAACAGGCACGAAAATTTCGTATTAGACTTTTGGATTACAATATAAACTGAAATATGAGAATTGCAATAATCGGTGCTCACAAAGTCGGTAAAACCACATTGGCAGAAGAACTTCTGGAGAACCTTCCCGGGTACACACTTGAAATAGAACCCTATTACCAGATGGAGTCTTCAGGGTATGAATTTTCAGAAGAACCTCATCCTGACGATTTTCTTGAACAATTTAATTATTCAGCCCAACTGGTCTTCAAAAGCGGAGATGATGCCATATTTGATAGATGTGTCATTGATATCTTAGCTTATCTTCATGTTCTTGATTCTGGTCGAAATATCCAGTTTCTCTTTGAAAAAGTTCAAACCATCATCGATGAAATTGATGTTTTTGTTTTTGTCCCTATTGAAGAACCCGATCTGATATCCAACCATCAGATAGAGCTGCCAAAACTCAGGCATAAGGTTAATGAGTTACTTTATGACTGGATTGAGGATCTTGGAATAAAGGTCATTAAAGTAAGCGGAACTTTATCGAACCGAAAAGATCAGGTGCTGACCGGAATTTTATCCTAGGATCTGAGGGGAGTAACTTCTGTAAGGCTTAAAAAAGATTACAGGTTTGAATCCTGTCGAGGTTAGTTTAAGAGACCATCATTGACAGTTGTTACCCCTTAAAAAAACCAGAGCAGAAATAATCTACTCTGATTAATATTTGAATAACAAGTATTGAATGCTCTTCATCGTCTCCGCTCTCCGAAGTCTCCTGACTTTGGAGCAAGTGTAAAGGAAATAATCTTATTTACTAGCTCAAACTCGGGGGACCTTGCGCAACAGAGACAATAAAACACAATATTTGAAAAATGATTATTGACAATCATTTCTCGTTGATTCGTCGAAGAGCATGGAGAAGCGTACAGCTTCATCAGCGACGAAGTTGCATCACTTTGCCCACTTACCATAAAGCGGAATTATCCATCAATTTTGCGTTAATCTTTCTAATCAAAAAATAATGTAATGATGGTATGTTTTTCTAACGCAAAGCTTTAGCTTCATTATGCCTATTTTTTAGGGAGCAAAGAATAAAATCAACGAAGTTGATTCGTCGAAGCGCATGGAAAAGCATAATGCTTCATCAGCGACGAAGTTGCATCACTTTGCCCACTTACAATAAAGCGGAATTATTCATCAACTTTGCGTTAATCTTTCAAATCAAAAAATCATGTACTGATAAGGTGTTTTTATAGCGCAAAGCTTTAGCTACATTATGCCTATTTTTTAGGGAGCAAAGCATAGAATCAACTTCGTTGATTCGTCGAAGCGCATGGAAAAGCATAATGCTTCATCAGCGACAAAGTTGCATCACTTTGCCCACTTACAATAAAACGGAATTATTCATCAACTTTGCGTTAATCTTTGTAATCAAAAATAATGTAATGATGGTATGTTTTTCTAACGCAAAGCTTTAGCTACATTATGCATATTTTCAGAAAGCAAAGCATAGAATCAACTTC
The DNA here is from genome assembly GCF_900176315.1 of Chryseobacterium sp. YR221. Classification (NCBI taxonomy): domain Bacteria; kingdom Pseudomonadati; phylum Bacteroidota; class Flavobacteriia; order Flavobacteriales; family Weeksellaceae; genus Chryseobacterium; species Chryseobacterium sp. YR221. Next base: position 234,922 of record NZ_FWXM01000007.1, on the reverse strand, counting down.
GTTGATTCGTCGAAGCGCATGGAAAAGCATAATGCTTCATCAGCGACGAAGTTTCATCACTTTGCCCACTTACAATAAAGCGGAATTATTCATCAACTTTGCGTTAATCTTTGTAATCAAAAATAGTGTGCTGATGGCGTGTTTTTCTAACGCAAAACTTTAGCTACATTATGCCTATTTTTAGGGAGCAAAGAATAGAATCAACTTCATTGATTCGTCGAAGCGCATGGAAAAGCATAATGCTTCATCAGCGACAAAGTCGCATCACTTTGCCCAACTTACAATAAAACGGAATTATTCATCAACTTTGCGTTAATTTTTCAAATCAAAAAATCATGTACTGATAAGGTGTTTTCATAGCGCAAAGCTTAGCTTCATTATGCTCAACTTTCTTATCCCGAATGGGTATCCGCCATCTTCTTTTCTCTCCTTCTCTGAAGAATAAGGTGTGCAGCATCCAGCATTTTAACCGTATGAATGTAGGGCATAACGATATTCCTTTCCGGGAGATTCTCATAGACCCCCATTGAAAAATAGACGATTCCGGACATAAAATAATCAAATTCTTTGAGGGTGTATGCTCTGAATGCTGTTTTGAAAACCAGCAGTGGATTCCGGTATTCCTTCTCCGAAAGCAGGCCAAGAACCCACGGAGAAATCTTTTCCGGCCGGGTGTCAACCGTCCATTTTCTTTCCTTCAGCATGATGAGATATCCTGCCCGAATCAACGACCTCATCGACTGGTAAAACTCAAAGATAACCGCCGGATCTTCATTGATCCAGCTATTCCTCTTTACGGCATAATTCATCATATTGCTGAGCCTTTCTTTGGAAATATCCAACTCATTGAACTGAAAGAAAGTTTCCATCAGCTGCAACCCGGAGCGCTTCTTATCTGCCCGAAACCGGGGATCAAAATCTGTTTTTATCTTTTTCATTGTTTGTATTTTTTATAAATGTAATAAAAAATTGCAAACATTCGGATTTGAATCCGAGATTTTTATAAGAATAAGTAATTTATTTGTTTCTATGACAGAAGCAAATAGAAAAATTGTTGAATTTATAAGGGATGAATGGGTTATCCCTATAAACAATAACAGCAAATTTGCAGTAGATCATAATATAGATGAAAAGACCGTCCGAAGAATAAGAGATGATAAAACCTATCAAATTGCTCTTCTTACAATAATGCGAATTTGCCATGCAAGAAATTTGACTCTCGCCAGCTTTTTTAAGATGGTTGGAGTATAGATACGAAAAACAATATAATTGATAAATCCTGACGAGAGTTGGGATTTTCAGTTTTCTGTTATCTATGTTAACTTTTTGAAATTTATATTAGCTACAACTCGTTGTACATTTTCAATAGTCTTGCCCTTTAAGGTAAATTTCAATTCATATCTATCTATATAACTATTAGAACTAACATCTTCATATCTAATTTCTAATATGTATTTACTATTTGTAAAAAAGCGATCGTAACTTTCGCCTTGCTTAATACCAGCCTCCATCCAATTGACTTTAGATAAATCTGTAACAATTTTTTGAGGTAATGCGATATGCAGATAATCATTCAAATTTGCGCATAAATATTCTTCATTTGAGTTTGTTACGGTACCCTCAATAATTGAAATATTAATATTTACAGCTTCATTTTTAAAACATTTAACTTCCAACTTATTATCATACTCCAAATTATCAATCCCGTTCTTTTTAACAATTTTATTTATTGAAATCCTATTAAAATTTGTAACAGAAGGTTGATTATAAGCAATAAATTTTGAGGTTTGTGGAATTAATAAAGGCTTATTGCTTTGAATAAATTGTTCTTGGGTTTTTAATATTTGTGTATATACAAAAAGTAAAGATGACACAGTTCCTATTGCTCCCAAACCTGTAAAAAACTCAATGAAATTTAGATTAAAACACTTACTGAATGCAAAAAATAAAAATGTATAAAGTATAATTACACTTCCAATAAAATAGTAAAGACTATTATTTTTTTTCATAATGCTGTTTCATAAAATTGTTTAACTTAATAAACTTTAATAGTTATTGATATTTATACCAGTTTTGTTTTCTTCCGCATTGGCTCAAAGTTAGGAGACTTTGTGCAACAGACTATTCATATTATTTTGTAATTATTTGATTAACCATTGCTTCAATTCTTTTATTATTTTTAATGTAAATCATTTCAACTAATAATTCTAATATTTCAAAAGCTGTTAGAACGTCATCATTAGTTGTGTCTATGGTATGGCTGCCTTCATTTCCAATAATTTTTAATGCTAGCAAGAGCCTACAAATTTTTGGCTTCTTTTTACTAAAATGTTGAATCCTTTGATGAAGGCTTGAGATTGGCTCTATTTTTCCTCTTCTAGTTTTTCTTTTTATAGGAGCCTTTAAATCATCCAAAATATATTCAATCGTAACCCTAATTTTATTTGCGCAAGAATTATTATCCAAAAAATATAATGAAAATGATTCGTCAATTAATTTTGCTATATTTTTAGGAACCTCATCTGTTAAAGGAAACATCCTCAAATTAGGAAAAAAGAACTTAGGATGATAAATTTTTAATAATGTTTCAACATATTCACCATCTGGTTTTTTATATCCTGTAATTATATCTGTAATTAATAGTCCATTTACCGAAAATATATGTTTACATAAATGATTATTGCAACGCAAAATACCAGAGAAAACATTATCTAATCCATAAGGATAGCCAACTTGTTCATTGTATTTTCCATCTTCTGTCATTTGTTTTAATATTTCGGTGCCTATCAGAACTCCTATGAAACATTTGGGACATGGATAATTATTTGGCTGTTCGAATGTTTTAGATTTCCATAATTCTTTTTTCATATTTAAATTGTTATTGGAAATTTTCCAATTATTTCTAAAAATTCAGAAGTATTTTCTTCTTGTAATAATTTGCTGTCCTGAAAAGAAGAATAATCAATAATATTTATATTACTAAAATTCTCATATTTATCAGCAGAATATTCTTCTCTTTTTAAAGTTGAAGTTAATATAACTTGTTTATCAAGTTTAATAAACTCGGTTATCATTTTTTCTTCTTTACTTGTTGAAAGTTCACCTTCTCTGAAAGAATCTATTATTATTGGAAACTCATGGTTCAAGAGATTATTTAATGCTACTATTTTAGAAAAATAAAACTCCTGTTCTTCACTTCCTGAAAAAGTTTCATTTGCCTTTGTAAATAAACTATTTATCTCTAACGTACCTTTAGGATCAATTGTTTTATACAATCGAGTAATTTCATTAACAATATTTTCAAATGATTTTTTTTGCAAATCTGTATTTATTTCGATTCCTTGATTAATTGCTTTAATTTTATTTTCTACTTCTATTAATTGCAATTTGAGTTGAGATACCAGTTCATCTATTTCATTTGAATCTCTTATTTCATCTTCAAATAAAATATAATTTCTAAGATCAGGGCTAGATGATGTATTTAATATTTTTTTAAGTTCTTTTTGCTCTTTCTCAATTAAAGAATCAAATTCTAATACAATTTCTTCTTTTAATTTTATGTTTTCATCAATTGAAGAAATTATACTATCTCTAACGTATTTATTACTTACATCAAATTCAAAATCAACATTACTGAATATAATATTTGTGCTGTTACAATCTGCGCACTTGACCTTACCTTCTTTTAAGCTCCTATTTAATGAATTAAGTTCACTTTTTAGATATATAAGTTTAGTTCTTCTATTTTCTTCTCTATTCCGTTGCTTACTTAACTCTGTAATTGAATTATGTATTACGTTAAGTCTCATCTTTATAATTTCAAAATTTTCTGTATTAGCTACAGAGCTTACATAATTTGCAATTTGAGGATTCTTTTTTAAAATTGAAATTTTCTTCTTTTCAATTTTAATTTTATTCTCCAATTCATTTTTTTGTTGTTTTAAATCTGAAATGTTTAGGTCTCCATCCGCAATAACCATCGATATTCCTAAAAAGTAATAAAGCATATTGATAAAATCTACCTTATTATTATTCCCTTTAACAATTATATTAGAGGTATTTCTTTTGTCTTGTCCTAGAAAGAAAATCTCATATAATAAACTTAAATCAACAGTCTTTATTTCTCCATCTTTAGGAATTTTAGGTAATTCAAAAATTTCCTTAGAAAAGAAATATTTAAACTCTGTAATACTATTAAATAAATAAAATTGTTCTCCCTGAGAAACAATGATTGAGTTCCCGTGTCTTAGAAACTCATAATCAATATTTTTGAAACTTATTTTTGAGTAGAAATAGTAACTTTTAAGATTAAAGCCAACAGGCCAAATTGAATCATAACCAATAGAATATACTATACTTTGCATTAACAAGGTTTTACCCTTATTATTATCATCACTAAAGATTATATTTGTTTTATTCTGAAAACGCTTTTCAATGAAAGCTTCAGAACTATTTCCAATTGCAACTTCTTTAATTATCATTCTAAACCTTCTATTATTAAAGCTATTAAATATTTTATTGTTATTTCGTCAAGATATTTATATTTGGGGATATAAGTACTAAAAATTGATGTAAAAATTATATCTATATCAGTCACAGAGTTGCTTTCTAAATAGTTTATAATGGATTCGCAAATCTTCCAAAACTCTTTATTACTAATTTTATTAAAAAAACATCTGGAAAGATTAGAATTACAATTCAAAAGAATATCTTTCATATCCTCCTTATCCAATTTCTTAACTAACTCAAAAAAGTATAAGGGAATACTACTGTATTGAAAAATTTCACAACCAATAATTCTGCATATAAGTAATGTATCAATATCCAATATTTTAAGATGCCTTCTAAAATTAATTACATCCATTATTTCTTTGATACTTTCATTTTCTATATAAGAATTTTTTTTTGAAGATTGTATATCCCTAAGTTCCTTAAATACAGTAAGGTAAAAATCGTCGGTTTTTAAGTTTTTATTTTTGAACTTCGTTATGAATTTAAGATATTCGTGTTCTGTATAATTATCTTCAACAAATAGAACCTGAGATAAAAATGAGTTTATTTTACTGGAATAATCAGTAGTTGTTCCTTTAACTCTCTTTACTTCTTCTTCTAATCCTTTTTTTATTCTATCAAATGTACTTATAACAATATTTGATAAATTATAAGATAATAATCCTTTATCTCTTTTGTAATCATCTTTCAATTTAGGGCAAAAGAAAATCAACTCCTTAAAATTGAAAGATGAAAGATAATTATCAAATAAAGTAAATAAATACTTCCCTATCTTTTTGGGGCTTAAATTAGCTTCATTTTTAGATTGAATATCCCAAATATTCTTAAATCCTTTATCTATTCCGCTTACATCATTAAAACAATCAAATGTAATATATTCAATATGCTTTTTATCTGGGCTTTTGCCTATTAAATATAATAGAGATTTGGTTTCAAAAACCGAAGCCTTTTCATTGTTTATCTCTGTGTTTTTAAAAGTATAGCTCATTATTAGTTTTTAACCACTATCATAAATGAATATTTTATTCACCCATAAGAGATAGTATAAGTTTTCTAAATTAGTAAAAATCTGATATATACAAAAGTTTGTTGTTAATAATACAATATTGATTTACTTTAAATTTAATCTTAACTCAAAACCTTATCCGCTCTGAAAATCTATTGAAATTTAAGTTCCACTTAAGTTTAACACAATAATTAAAAGAATTTAGATATTTATTCCATATTCAGAAATTCTATAGAGATATTCACAGATGATAAAATACTAAGAATTTTTTCAAAAAAATTCCTCAACAACAAATGATATTTTTTTAAACTAACCTCATATTATTATTTTAACTACAAAAATAAAGGAGACGACAATACATTAAATACGGAAAACCGTAAACTTGCTACTCTCAATATCCTGACTTTGCAGCAAGTTTTAAGCAAATAATCTTATTTACCAGCTCAAAGTCGGGAGACTTTGCGCAGCAGAGATGTACCTGTTTTACCGGCAATAAAAAAACCTCTATCAATTTTGATAAAGGTTTTTTTATTAGAATTTCAATACTCTTTTTAGTTGAGATGATTAAAATTTCTGTCCATATTTTTCACATGGGTTATTTTTACTGATGTTTTAAAAGGCTCATCATAATTCATCTTAATATAATCAATTATTTTATTGTCTACATTATCATCGAACTTCCGGGCAAAAAGATGATTTCCTGTTTGGAGAAAGCTGATATCTGTTTTAGTGAATGTTTTAGGACGTAATTTGATGTCTCCGTCAGGAATCCAGATAATTGCTCTTTTGTCATCATTCACTAAAGTCCCTGTAAATGAAGTATTCATTAAAACAGTTTGAAAGAAAGATTCATCAGCAATTAAGGTATTTAAATAATAGTCTTCAAATTTTTTAACCTCAACATTGCTATTGATAAATTCACAGCAATCTCTCGTCAAAATCATCCATTGCCCTCCGATATAAGGTATGACATCTTTCATGAAGCCTCTCTTATGAGTTTTGTCAGAAATGCAATCTTCCAGTTCTTCAAAATAGTTCTCAATTCTGTTCATCGTTTCAGGTCTTATTTTTTCCTGATTATCAATTTTAATATAACTGTTCCCATTATTTTTCGATAAAAACTCTTTGATGATTTTTTGTGATTTTAACGGATAATCCTGCCCACTTAGGTTTATAAAATAATCCCATTTTGCATCCATACTCAACAGGTATTTTATACCATCCAACTCAGCCTGAACCATACTGTATCCTCCCCAAATAACATTTTCACTGTTTAGGATATGTACGTTCGGATATTGTTTTAAAAAATCCTTTACATCTTTACCAATTTCCTGATTGGCCTTTTTGTCAATATGAATAAGGTAGAAATTAGTAGAATCGTAGATGGCTTTAAAAAGCTTCTTAAATTGATTCGGTAAGCGATGTACTAAAATTAAGTATGCTATACTAATTGATTTCATTGGAGTTTCACCAATTCTATGTCCGTCGCTTTCGCTTACATAAACACTTTTCATTTTATTTAATTTAAAAATTACTAATGTTTACAACTTATTTCATAAAGTATTAATAGACATTTTTATAAATATACGAAATTTAAACTGTTTTTATTGGAAATAATAAAATAAAAAGATTTTCAACCCATTGAAGCTTTGAATTATGAAAGAACGGATTAATAAAATTTGAAGGACTGTTGATAAAAATATGACATCTTCGTAAGTAAGGAACGCGATGTGGCGGTTTACATTAGTTTTTACTGAAGTAATATCCCTATAATTTCCTCATACAATGCCCGTAACTGTTCCTCTTTTATAGCATCGATAAGCGTTCCCGCGTTTGTACACAGGACGACACTGGTATTTTTGGAAGGAAAATAAAAAGCATAGGCACCGGCTCCTACACCACTCCCCTCGTGGCCGATTGCCTGCAGGCCACCATTGGTTTTATAAAAATGGAGCCCTAAGCCATATGTAGGAGTACCCTGATGATTAACTGCAACTTTCATTTCTTCCAGCGATGCGGGTGATACTACCGTTTTGTCATGGAGCAGCTTGTAGTAAAATCCAGCGATATCCTGAACGGAAGCCACAATACCGTCATCACCAATGAGGGTAAGTACTGTACCCAGTTGCAACCCGCTCATATCGGTAAAAGTGCCGTCTATTTGCAGATAATTAGCCGTTGTTCCTACGGGAGCCGTAGTGCTTGCCGAGCCTGCTATATAATAGGTGTTGGAAAGTCCAATGGCGTTAATTATTTTGTCCGTAATATACTTTCGATGTCCGTTTGGAGTAACACGATCAATAATAAGAGCCAGCAGGTGATAATTTATATTGCAATACCCAAATGAGGTACCGGGTGCAAATTTTGCGGGTTGATTGTATACATAGCTCAATACCTGTTCGCTCGTCATAGGCAGTGGCCCTGCAACCACATCGTTTAAAAACTGATCGCTATCCAAATAATCAGGAAGCCCTGATGTCATCGTAAGCAGCTGCCTTACTGTAATGATATTTCCGTTGGGTAGATGATTACAAATGCTAGGAAGATAGGTGTTTACTTTGGCATCGAGATTAATTTTGCCCTCCTCCTTCAGTTTTAGGACAGCAACTGCGGTAAAGGTTTTTGAAATACTCTGCATATAGTGAAGAGCAGAAGCGGCCATCGGCTTTTCATTAATTACCGCGTCTCCTGCAACCAGAGTATAATTCCCGGAAGCTGTCTTTACACTAAGGCTTAAGCCTGGGAAGTTGGACAAAGCTGCATTAAGTTTTTGCTGTGCCTGCGCTTTTCTATCAGGTGAATCATCATGGCTACATGAGGTCATAAAAATAATAACAGCTAGTAATAAAAACTTTTTCATAACATGTAATTTGAATTATTTACATGCAAAATTCACCTAAGAAAAATGAGAAAAGGTTTCAAAAGCTTAAAAGTGCATAAATTGGTACTTATTTGCCGGTATTTTTATTTGTTTGATGTCTGGCCTGCAATTTTTTTAAAGCTTTACAAAAGGTTGTTCTTGAAGTAAAGCCCTATTCTCATCCCATCGCCAGCCCTCCGCTCTCCGAAGTCTCCAGACTTTGGAGCAAGTTTAAAGAAAATAATCTTATTACAAGTTCAACGTCAGAAGTCTTCGCACAGCAGAAACTAAAACAAAAAAAATCCCAGCTTTCATTGGGATTTTTTAAGCAAAACAGCCTACAATTCTCTATTATTGTAGGATTTATCTTATTTTTTCACCAGCTCTACTCTACGGTTTTGCGCCTTCCCTTCTTCAGAATTATTATCTGCAATCGGGTTTTTGCTGCCGAAGCCTTCTGCTGAAAGTCTTACTTTATCGATACCTGAAGTAGTTATCACATTCAATACTGCTGTAGCACGATCTTTTGAGAGTTGGATATTATGGGCATCATTTCCGCTGTTATCTGTATATCCGTTAATGGCTAGTTTTAGATGGGTGTCGTTTTTCAGGACTTTTGTGATTTCATCTACGGCTGTTTTGCCATCGGGTTGTAAGCTTGCTTTGTCTGTATCAAAATTAATATGCAATACAGCTTTGCCTTTTGCATCCAATTCTTTTTTTATTTCATCAGATTTTAATATCGAAATCGTTTGCTCAAACGGTGCTTTCTGTAGAATTTGTATGGCTCCGGTCGCCGTATTTCCATAGAGCTGAATATAAATATCATCGCCATTGGGCCTTCTTATGACATATACTTTTACGGGTTCATTCCAATAATCTATAGAACCTTCCTCTCCAAAGTATTTGGCCTCTGGTGTTATTCTGTCAAGCTCTTGCTGAGAAACTTTACCATCAAATATTTTTACACCACCCACTTTTGTAATCGCATCATCATAACTTTTCAAAAAATAGGGCAACGACCACTCTTCTGTATTACTTTTTCCGTTTACTACGTACGTTTTCCATACTTTTCCTTCTATTGGTGTCATTACGCCTTTAAGTGGAAAAAACAGCATATCATAGCTTCTTTGTACCGGTTTATTTTGGAAGTCCAGCCCTTTGGGAAAACTGAAAAAGGGCAATTCACCCACTTCAGCATTGGAAACCGGTACGGAATTGATATCAAATTGAGTAGTTCCTCCCGGAGATTTTTCTGCAGCTCTGCCATCTTCTATGGCAACAGTATCCTGTGCAGTATCTGTTTTTTGTTCAGCTTTTTTGTTACAGGCAGTAAATAAAGCGCCTATTGATAGAATAATCAGTGTCTTCTTCATTGTAATAAATTTAGGTTTTTGGTATTTAATTTTTTTCAAATAGTGAGCAATAAGACAGCTCTAATTCTTCTTCATCAAAATCGTTCTGTATATTTTCTATACTATTTTTTTTTGCGGCACTAACTTACAAATAAAATGCGAATGGGAAAGTACCTAGATTTAAGGATTTTAGCGATTAAAAGATAATGTACGGATATTTTTTTGACGCAAAGTTTTTATTTTTGAAACTGCTGATTTTAAGGGAGCAAAGATAGAATCAACTTTGTTGATTCGTCGGAGCGTATGGATAAATAGACCTCTTCCTGCTTCCTAGCTCTCCGAAGTCTCCTGACTTTGGAGCACTTTAAAAGAAAATGACCTTATTTACCAACTCAAAGTCGGGAGACTTTACATAGCAGACCAGCATCAGAATACTAACACTTTCTAATTTTTTTATTAAACCACAAAAGTCACAAAAGATTTTTTAAACACTTAAGCTATTTAAGTTATATACGTTGTGTATAACAAGTACACTAAAGTTTTTTTGAAAATCAAAGATTTTCATCTTATGTGAACTTAAATATGCAGTACCTCCTTAAGCTTTCTAAAGTGTACTAAAGTGTTTAAAAAAATAAAAACTTTAGTGACTTTTGTGGTTAACTGACTTTGGAGCACTTTAAAAAAAATGATGTTATTTTACCAGCTCAAAATGGGGAGACTTTGCATAGTAGACCAGCATCAGAATAATAACACTTTCTAATTTTTTTATTAAACCACAAAAGTCACAAAAGATTTTTTAAACACTTAAGCTATTTAAGTTATATACGTTGTGTATAACAAGTACACTAAAGTTTTTTTGAAAATCAAAGATTTTCATCTTATGTGAACTTAAATATGCAGTACCTCCTTAAGCTTTCTAAAGTGTACTAAAGTGTTTAAAAAAATAAAAACTTTAGTGACTTTTGTGGTTAAGTTTAAACACACCAAAAAATTCATTGCATAGCAGAAACATTCTTATCAACAAAATCTATTTTTCTTTATCACTTATATCCTATTTTTGTAAAAAAACTAATGGACAAATTAAGTTTTCTGGAAGTTATTGCTGCGATTGCCGTTTTTGTATCGCTGCTGCTTGCCGTATTTTTGTTAACGGTAAAAACAGAAAGAAAACTGGAAAGCAGGTTATTTGCAGCGTTCCTTATCATTAATGCCATTGATATCAGTGGGATTTTCATGCACCTTTTTGTGGAGAGTTATAATCTGAAAGCTTTCAAAATATCTGCTTACTTATTGGTAATGCCTCTTTTCTATCTGTATGTGAATGCCGTTTGTTATTCTGATTTTACCTTAAAAAGAAAGCATTTACTGCATCTTATTCCTTTCATTGTGGCCAACTTAATTTTAGTTCCAAGGCTTTATCTGGCAGAAGGTGCTGCTAAAGAAGCTTTCTTTACAACGATGTGGCACTCTCCTGAAATGTTTGTGTATCAACTCATCGGGGAACTGCAGTTTTTCTTTTATATCGTTGCCATATTCATTGTGCTTAAAAAATATAAGAAGATTTATCTTGAAAACTACACGAATCCCAACACTTTATTATACCAATGGCTGTTTCAGCTTACCTTGATTTTCTTATTCATCCATGTATGTATTATTTTTAAAAATATCATACGATATACGGCATACAACGATTTGTTTATCTGGATCCATATTGTAGCGGGAGCTTCCTTTTTACTGGCTGCCTGCTGGTTTATCTTAAAGGCATTAAATTATCCTGAGCTTTTTCGCAGAATTGATTCTACCTTACAACCGACAGAAGATTTTGCGGAAACATTAGAAACTGAACATACAACCGACGAAACAAAAAGTTCTCAGATCGAACAGCTTAGAAAATTCATGGTTGAAAAAGAACCTTTCCTGGAGCCTTCATTAACGATTCAGGAATTGGCAGATCAGGTGAATATTCCTGTTCGTGAGCTGTCTGTTTTAATTAACCATCACCTCAATCAGCACTTTTTTGATTTTGTGAATGAATACCGCGTTAAAAAAGCAATGACCCTACTGAAAGATCCCACAAAAAAAGAATATACGGTGCTGGAAATCTTGTATGAAGTAGGTTTCAATTCAAAATCTTCTTTTCATACCTCTTTTAAAAAATATACGAATCAAACGCCAACCGCATTCAGAAACAGTTGATAATTAATCAATTGTAAAAAATCGAACTTTGGATTGTAAATAATCGGACTCATTTCACTCTTGAAAATGAGTCCGACTTTTTTATACGGACTTTTTTCAGGATTCTCTACCGCATATTTGCATCAGATTATGAATGTCAAATTAAAATTCTGACCATGAAATATGTAACCCTTATTTTATTTTTTGCCTTACTTGGCTGTAAAAGTGTTCACCCAACCCATCAACAAAATGTTGAAGATGCCATTACAAAAAATGCGCTTCAGTTATTAAAGGACAAAAGATTTCATTCTGTTTCCATTGCCGTGCTTAAAGATGGAAAATCCACTATACAACATTTTGGAGAATTAACGATTGGTAAAGGAAACAAACCCGACGATTCTACTCTTTATGAATTAGCTTCTGTAACCAAAACCTTTACCGGTTATATAGCCGCTAAAGCCGTACTTGATCAAAAAATACATTTAGAGGATGATATCAGAGTCTATCTTAATGAACCTTATCCTAATTTAGCATTTAAAGGTGAACCTATAAGAATCAAACACCTCATCACCCATACCAGTGGATTTCCTAATTTCCCCATAAAAAGTGAAAATAAAAAGGCTTTTTTTGAAGGATTAAAACTCATCAAGATTGAAACGAAGCCCGGAGAAGTCTATTCCTATTCAAACACCGCTCCGGAGCTGACCGCCTATATCCTTGAAAAAGTATATCAAAAACCGTTTGAGGAATTGGTCACTGAATTTATTTTGAAGCCCAATAACATGAACCAAACTAAGTTCACACTCACTGAAAATGACAGAACAAGATTGGTAAAAGGCTATAACGATAAAAACGAGCTAATGCCCAACTTCAACAGAACTTTATGGGGCGGAATTTCAGGATTACACTCTACGACTACAGATTTGGTGAAATATATGAAACTGCAGCTTAACCCATCAAATCCTATTGTCAAAGAATCTCATAAAAAATTATATAAAGAAGGTTCTGATTTTTGGGAAGGCTATCATTGGTACATCATAGAAAATGATCATCAATTAATATATAGACATCACGGTGGTATCTACGGAATGCAGAACTGGTTGGTAATCTATCCTAAACAAAATATGGGGATATCCATACTGACCAACACCAGCTTTAATGAAACTGGAGAAATTTTAGAAAAAGTAGTGGATAACCTGTATGATGATATAATGAAAACAAAAAAATAAAAAGCACCTAACAAAGCCTTCGAAGTAGACACTGACTCTCCAAAGTCGGAGACTTTGTGCCGCTGAGTGAGATAAAACAGCACGAATCCTTCTTCATCAACATCAACATCACAATATTTTATAATGTATTATTTTCTGCAGCACTCACTTACAAATAAAACATTACGCCTTCTTAGTTTTAAGGATCTTATTGACTAAAAAGATAATGTGCTAATGAAGTATTTTTCTGACGCAAAGATTTCATTTTTGAAACCGCTGATTTTAAGAGAGTAAAGGTAGAATCAACAAAGTTGGTTCGTTGAAGCATATGGATAATCATACTGCTTCATCAGCGATGAAGTCGCATCACTTTGCCCACTTACAATAAAGCAGAATTATTTATAAACTTTGCGTTCATCTTTTTTAATTAAAAACATTTATCATCCAACGAGTTAATAAAAAAACAATCGATTGATTCACACTGATTTTACATTTAAAACAAACCTCAAAATACACCTCAAATCATTAGTATTGCTTCATCACAAAATCCATTTGTCTGTCAAATCCTGTCCTCAGATCATCTGATTCTGTTTGTATTTCAACATCCGGCTTAATTCCTTTCGGATCATTGATGAAATGGGGGGTTCTCATTCTGTATTGAAAAGTAGGGATCCAAACCAATGTTTTCGAATAAGGTAAAACAAAAGCCTGCCCGCCTGAGTTGCTGTAATTACTTCCTTGTGAATATTCTCCATAAAATTTCCCAATTTTATGCTCCTTCATCAAGGCTAACAAATGTCCTGTGGTTGAAAAACATCCGCCATTGATCAGAACGCTGATCTTGCCTTTGTAAAAATTGGGTTTGTTTTGTTGGAGTTCAAACCACCAGTTATCCGTACCGTCAGTTTCTGTGTAGCAGTTTAATCCATCCTTGAATTTTGTTTCATTCAGATTTATTTCTTCAATATTGTCCGGATATTGAGCGTAATGCTTCCATTCCTTTACGCTTTTATATTTTGCTCCCATATAATCAAAATAGTAATAAGGAGTACTGCTTATATATGAAAATAAGTAGTTGGCAATATCTGCCGAACCACCGCTGTTATCTCGTAAATCGATAATTAAATTTTTAGTTTTTAAACTGTCAAGTCGTGTGAAAAAGCGGTCTAACTGTTTCTCTGCAATTTTTCGGTCTGCTTCATTATACCCATTTTCAAATGAACGAAATCTTAAAACAGCTAAGTCGTTTGTTTTGAACTCTGTGGTTAAAGGTTCTGTTTTTTTTGAAATATAACTAGTATATTCCTTAAATGGCATTCCCTTAAATATTTCTTTCAATTTATGATTGCTACGGTCTGCATATTCAATTTCAAATTTTTCTGTTTGATTATACATAAAATAATAAAAAGGGAAATTACTGAATCGTACATTTAATCCGGTTTCATTTCTGCCTTCAAGATGTATGTATTGCTTCATTTCATTCACCACAGTATTGATGTCTTTTCCATTTATTGTTAGAATTCTCAATCCTGTATATTCTTTATTTTCCTGAGATGATTTATCCAGATAATAATGGCCCATAATTTTATAGATGCTGAAAGGAAAAACTAACCTTTCATTGAGTAAACCAATAATTCGTCCCCTATCAACGGCTGTATGCCCGTCTTTAATTTTTGCCATTAAGGTGGCTGTCAATTTATAATATTCTACAAGGGAAAGATCGGTTTTTATGGAGCTTTTTAAAGAGGAATACGTTTTATCAAATTCATTTTTTGAACAGAACATAAATTGCCCGGGATGAATGGTATTTGTTAAATGATAGAGTTCTGAAAACTCGGCAATAACGCTGTCTTTTTTTAGCGATTTGTCAAACAGTTCTGGATTTTTTAATGTTGTATTTTGCCCAGAAGCAACATTGATTGTCAACAATAAAAGGGGTAATACGATCTTTAAATTCATTTTAAATGTTTTTACTCTACAATTGTTTGAATAACCTAGCTCTCCGAAGTCTCCTGACTTTGGAGCAAGTTTAAAGAAAATAATATTATTTACTACCTCAAAGTCAGGAGACTTTGCGCAGCAGAGGTAGTTTTCATTTGATCAGTTTATTATTTAATAAGAATGTTTTAATGTCATTCACTACTTCATTCGGGCGTTCGTCTTTTACACCATGCCATGTATTTTCATATACCTTGTGAACAATAAAAGGCCTATGTTCTTCAGTAAGTTTATCATTTTCTTCTTTAAAATCGAACCAATCATTTTTACTGACAGGGTCGAAAATGAGCAAAGGTGTATTTAGATTTCGATAAATTATTTTAGGATTTAATTGATGTGTTGAAGCACCAAAAGCCGTTTTAGAAGTAAAAGGAGTGTAAATAATGGCAATATTTTCTTCTGCTGAATTCTCGCCGGTAAGTTCTTCTGCACCTGGATTTATTTCATATTTTCCGTTTGTATTTTTCTTTATTCGGGCATAAGAAGTGAAAATTTCTTTTTTCAGTTTCTCGTTTTCTTTTCCTTTTATCCCCCAATTATTATACATCAACCAATACGCATCAAAGTCATTATCAAAGACCAGTGTTTTTTTGTTGGCATAATACTGTTTCGTTTCTTCAATATCTTTTCCAATATTAGCCGACTTTGCCTGAAAATCCCAGGCCACAGAACCGCCATCTTCTAAAATAAGAGCCTGAACCATTTCCGGGTAAGCATCATAAAATGCCGAACTGATAGTTCCTCCTCTTGACCAGCCTCCGATAATTGCTTTTTTGATTTTCTTTGTATCTAAAAGAAATTTGATATCATCAGCAACGTGATAAATAGACAGGTTTTTTTGAGAAATAGGCGTAAATCCATGACCGTAGTAATCAATGGCAATGACATGCAAATTCATTTTTACTAATTGATCTATTATTTCGTACAGTTCATACCCATTGCTATACGTTCCGGGAATCCAGACAAGTGTTGGATTTTTTTTATCTCCCCACTCCAAATAATGCATTCTTACATTATTGGTTTGGATATAATTTCCGTGTTGTTTTTCGTATTTCTCAAATTCCGGTTTTAAACTTTGGAACAAATTCCGTTGTGTTATAGAATCTGCGGAAGCGTTTTTTTGAGCTGCTGCTGATAAATAGACTATGAAAGAAAGCAATAGAATGATCTTTTTTTTCATAATTCACATGTTTTACTTTGTTTTAATTGGTAGTATTTACGATGGTTATTTTCCGATACATAAACGATACGACTTGTATGGCAATCGTTTATGTTTCACAGTAACAATATAGTAAATTTATTAAGTATCATAACACTCATTTCATTGTTTATTCATTTTTTCTTGTCCTGTTTTCCGTATGAAAGAACTATATTTAAACCGTGATATACCACACCCATCTTTAAAATAACTTTGATAAAAATTGATTTATACAACACTTTTAAATATTGCAATTTTCCAGGGAATCGTCTTAGGAGTAGTTATTTTAAAATCTTCCTTATTCAGTAGTAAGTCAAATAAGTATTTAGCCTACTTACTATTTGCACTTTCCATGGTTTTACTGAATTATGTTTTTGAAATTGAAGGTACATTTAAGTCCTATCCCTTGCTACGTTTTCTGGACTATATTGAGTGGATATTTTTACTCCCCGTCTTCATCTTCCTTTTTATAATAAACCGAATTGATGATACCATAAAGAACAGACAAAGAGCTTATTTGTATTACATTCCGTTTATCTATTCCTCTACTTTTGTTATTATATACCATCTTAATGATATTTTAGGGATTTATAAAATCACAGATTCAGGCATTTTCATCATCAATATACTTACACTGATTCAGCTTTTATTTGCCTTTATCATCATTCTGTTTCCACCTTTTTACTCTTATTTTATGATAAGGCACTTAAAAGACCCACAAGAGAAAAAATGGGTGCTTATCTTATTAACTACTCTCTATTTATTGTTATCTACCTGGCTAATTACGTATATGACTGGCTTCTTTTTTGGAATAGACATTTCCTCTACCATGAGTGGGCTGGCTTTATCGGCAACCTTTATCATGCACTGGACAGCTTATATAGGTATTTACAAATATAAGCTTGCCAAAAACAAAGAGGCTGTCTACCATTTTATAAACAACGATTTGGTTATTATACATCCTAATCCGCAAGTTGCAGAAAACAGTATAACGCAAGAAAATAACACTGCCGAAGAATCCAGAGAATCTATAACGGCTGACAATCTTTATTTTCAAAAACTGGAACTTCTTTGTAAAGACGAGCACATTTATACGGACAGTACATTAAACAGAGAAAAAGTTGCTGAAAAACTAGGCATAAGTGCAGGATATGTTTCACAAATTGTAAATACGATCACAGGAGACAACTTTGCTCATTATATTAATCAATATCGGGTGGAAGCTGTCAAGGAAATGATATCAGATCCGGAATATGACAACTATAATCTACTGACAATGGGATTAGAAGCTGGGTTTACTTCAAAAACAACTTTTTTTAAAGCCTTTAAAAAAGTGACGGGTCAGACCCCCAATGAGTATAAAAACACTGTTAAATAAGTACCATTTTGTCCATTTTTAAGCTTTTGAAACCTGTTGTCATTTGAATTATTTGAGTTTTGCATTTAAATAATTCAAATTACTTTTTTATGAAAAAAACCTTTTCACTACTCATCATTTTGTTTGCTTTTTATTCCGTGTATGCTCAAAGTGAAACTGATGCCAACCCTTATCAGAAAAACAATGAAATTAAGTTAAATTTAATCGCGCCGTTATCCGGAGCTGTACAAGTAGATTACGAACGACATCTCAACAAACATTCATCAGTGGGGATCTCTGCCTATATGGTTTATGACCATACAAAAGAGGAGGATATGAATTACAACATCTCCCCTTATTACAGATATTATTTTGGAAAAAAATATGCTTCCGGTTTATTTGTCGAAGGATTTGGAATGTTCACTTCCATTGATGGGAAAAAAATATACGCACCAGACAACGTGACATTCACTGAAAATAAAGATGTTTATGATATTGCACTAGGTGCAGGTCTAGGCTGGAAATTGGTCACAAAAAAAGGACTTGTTTTTGAAGCCAACGTTGGCTATGGAAAACTTTTGTTCAATGCAGACAAAACAGATCATGACGTGGTGGCAAAATTTGGATTGAGTATTGGCTACCGATTTTAATATCTAAAAACGGCAGCATAAGAAGCCTTTTGTTCGCAGCGGATAAAGTACAAAATTAAAGAATGAATAAAATCCTGACAAAAGTTGGGATTTTATGCTTTTCTTTTAGCACTTTCTTCACAGTAGATAAATATTAAAATTTTCAAATTGTTTATAAATAGTTGTTTCTTCTAAGAAAGAGCATCCGAGAATTTTCTATATTATTCACCATAATATTGATAAAATGTTAAATAATTCGTACATTAGATTTATAAAAAACTAAATCCATTGTAAAAACATCAAAAACAAACATTATTAATTCCATTTTCGGAAACCATAACCCACATACTGAAATACCAGAGGAGGTATTCACTATATTTCAGTCTCTATCCTCAATACTTATCAAAGAACGTAGAATCAAACCAAAGATTTTACAATTTGTTATATCAAAGAAATTAAATTCGTTTTTAAGAAACTTATATTAATTATTGTAAAAAAACTGAATATCAATACGGTATATTTTTTTTCTCAGTAAATATTACATCTACTTTTTCTCAACCTGTATCTGGAAAGTAAAAATTTGCATAATCTATAAATCAAAATATTATGAAAAAATTCTATTTAATCATTTGGCTTTGTATTATATTATGCTCTTGCAGCGCAAATAATATTCCCACCAGTACAAACCCCAATATACAGATCCCTCCCAACACCTCTGTAGCATTCGTAGATCTCAATGGCAATTTCTATCCTGAAAACTGGAATACACAAATAGGTCCTTATAAAAAAACGTCCTCTTTGTATCTAACTGCCAAAAAAAACAATATAGCTTATATTCTCACCAATTTTGAAACTAAAAAACTTGCAGAATATCATCAAAATGTTTTAAACAAAAAAAGAGTATTTATTTTCGTTCATGGCTACAATAATGATGCAGCAAAAACTAAACGAAATTATGACCTTTTACGCACAAAAATCAATCTAGACCCTATTCAGGATGAGATTATTGAATTCTATTGGGATGGATTGGTTTCAAAAGATCCAATTGGTTCTGCTAAAATATGGTTTTATGCGACTGGATACAGCCAAATGGCAGGAGAATTTGGTTTACGTAAAATCCTAAATGAAATACACAATAAAGATATTTTTATTATTTCTCATAGCCGAGGAGCATCAGTCGTTTTAAGTTCTCTAAGTAACCCACCTTATAATGATGACTTTAGAAGAGACACGGAAAAACTTGGTATAGCTGTTGATAATAAGATTCCTCTTTCTGAAAATACCAATCGTATCGTATGTATCATGCTTGCCCCTGCTATTGGGGAAATTGATTTTACAAAACAATCCGATAACGAAGCCTACAGAACCTTCAGCTCCCAACTAAAAAACATTCATATTACTATTAATAAAGACGATATCGTTTTAAAAAAATTCGTAGGACTCCAAAGGAAATTGAATCCCACCACTTTAGGGTACGATAAAAAAGCGTACAATAATTTAAAATCTACCTATAATTTTTTTACCGTTGATAATTTTGATGGACAAAACAGTCATAGTTTTGACGTGTATATTAATAATCCAAAATTTCAACAAATGGTTGAAACCTACATAAAAAACAGGTAAACATAGCATTAGCCCTAATACAGTAGCAAAAATAATTTTCACTATCGCAAGAAATTGGGATAAATATACTCCTGTAAAAATCGCAAGACCGACATTTGAAGATTTCACTCTTCCATGTCGGTTTTTATTTTAAAACCACTGTTATACTGATAAATACATTAAATAATACGATTTATTGTGGGTTTTTGAGACCTCTTCCTGTATGATCCAAGTCGTTATAATACTATAAATCTTATCATAAATCATGTAAAATACAGCCAAAATATCTCACAAGAATACCATTCAACCCAAGGTCAGTCCGGGAAATAAATTACCTTTGTTACGGACAGAAATTTTATCAATCATGAAGTTAGAATTATATCAAATAGATGCGTTTACAGATGAGATTTTCCATGGAAATCCTGCATGTGTTGTTCCTTTACAGCATTGGCTACCCGATGAGACTCTCTTACAAATAGCCCGTGAAAATGCGGTGGCAGAAACCGCTTTTTTTATTGATAGTGGTGATACCATTCACCTGAGATGGTTTACTCCTGAAATAGAGATGGATTTATGCGGGCATGCTACCCTTGCTACGGCTCATTGTTTGGCTTCCATCTTAGACTATCAGAACAGCAGAATTGTTTTTGAAACCAAAAGCGGAGAATTAACCGTGGATGTAAAGGACGGATTTTATTATATGGATTTCCCGTCAAGAATGCCTGAAGCATCCACTCTTCCGGATGCTATAGCCCAATCTCTGAATATACAGCCTAAGGAAGTCTTCCAATCAAGAGACTATGTTCTGGTATACGAGTCTGAAGAAGACATCAAAAAAATAAAAATTGAAAGATCTGTTTTTGACCTCATCAATCTGGATCCGGGAGGTGTTGTGGTGACAGCGGCAGGTACTGACAGTGATTTTGTCTCAAGATATTTTACCCCACAGTCGTCAATTCTTGAAGATCCCGTAACGGGCTCTGCACACTGCTCCCTTATTCCGTTTTGGTCATCAAGATTGGGGAAAGACAAGCTTTTCGCCCGCCAGCTATCAGAAAGAGGCGGCCAGCTCTATTGTGAAAATAAAAATGAAAGAGTGATTGTGGCAGGTAAAGCCAGAACCTATTCTACAGGACATCTATGGATAGAATAGTATTGTTTTGATTAAGGTGAACAACTCAATTTTATAAAAAAGTAATCTGAAAATAATCCTTTCAGGTTCATCAACTACAATAGGCACTTATTTAGGAAAATAGGTGCCTATTATTGTAAGGGTATAAAAGTTTATTTTTATTCACGCTTTCCGTTAATATAGGCATACATAGCAGTAGCATGCCCATGCCCTAATTCGAAATCCTCTTTTAACCAATTGATTATTTCTGTTGCTTTTACTCCCTTTTTTAGTTTCCCTTCTTCGGTAAATCCTTTGTCAGCAGCTAAATTTTCAAAATCAGAACGGGACTTTCCGGTTTTTTCTTCAATGTTTTTAATGTAAGTTTGAAATGACATAATATTTTATTTTTTGGTTTACTCTTTATCTCTAATTATTAAGTGTCTATACTTTTGTTACATTCGGTAAATCTACCCCAGCTCCTTTGAGGGCCGCATAGGTTAATTTATCCATGATTGCCCCATCAAAATCAATACTTTTAAGGGTTTTATAATATCTGTTGGTAAGGGCAAATGTTGATCGGAAAGAAACACTTTTTAATGCAGCACCTTTAAAAGAAACCCCTTTTAAACAGGCATTATCGAATTTTACATTAATGAAAAGCTGTCTATCAAGACACAGCCCGCTCATATCTGAAGAACTAAAATCTACCCCGTCAAATTCGCAGTTTTCAAAAATGGTTTTTCTCAGATCACCGCTCACCATCTTTACATCAATTAAGTTGATATCGGTAAATCTTGCGTGAGTAAGATCAGATGAGGAAAACTCTGTTCGGACTAAAACAGCTTTGTTAAAGTTTGTTCCAGAGAGATTATTATTAGATAACACACAATCTGTAAGATCCGCACCTTCAAAATTACCATCACTCACATCACTGTTCTTAAAAGAACTGCCTGTTAAATCTGCTTCGGAAAAATCTACTCCTTTCAGATCACTTCCCCAAAATTTTCTCTCCGGAGCGTTTACTCCAGCAAAATCTGTCCCTACAAAAGCTCCTCCGCTAAAATTAGTGAGTAATGGTTCACTTACAGAAATTGAAGGGGCCATCTCTGCATTATTTTTTTGCCCAGTTTGGTCAGTGTTATTAGCCCTATTTTTAATGGCCAACTCTTCCTTTTGAGCGGGTGCATTCTCTGAAAAATAGTTAAGGTCTAAATTAAAAATTTCAGAGAGACGGTTAATGGTAATAAAATCAGGTACTGATTCTCCACGCTCCCATTTTCCAACCGCCTGCGGACTGATAAATAAAAGTTGTGCAAGCTGCGCCTGGGACATTCTGTTTTCCTTTCGTGCCTGAACGATTTTATCGCCTAGTTTCTTTATATCCATATTCTTGTATTTTTAGTCTTTTTGACAGGACAAAGATAGCTCCAGGTTTATCCATATCTATCAGGATTATAGATACTCTTAGTTGTAATTACACTACTTGCAGTTGTATTTGACAACGTACAGTAGTATTGAATAAGACAAGGTAGATATTCATCATTTACCATGATAAAATTGCTCCACCATACAATCTGAGGAATAATATTAATCCCTGTTTTATTAATGACAATTATTGTATCTAATTACTTCTTATCCTCATCAAAACGTCTCACAATTTTTATCGAAAATAGATAAAAAACATTAAAAAAATTTCATATCTATTTTTTTACAGCAATAATTTATTGAGCATTACAAAATAACCCCTAAATATCAATTTTCGAAGTCTTTAAATGATTAAATTAGCATTGAATTAAAATGCGTTAAGATTTCTATGAAAAATATATTCTGTGTATTGCTTATTTCACTAGTATCACCTGTACTGGCACAAAGGCAATTAGAAAAGGCAATTACCAATCTCGAGAATAATTACGAACAGGAAAAAGTTTATATACTGACGGACAAATCACAATATGCAGCTGGGGACAAGATCTGGTTCAAAAGTTTTGTATTTGAGGGCTATAACCGTTCTGCATTGTCTACTACTCTATTTGTGGAGCTGTACAATTCCGATAAGAAATTGATAGACTGGAAAACGGTACTTCTGACCAATGGCGAGGGCAGCGGAGATTTTCAACTGAAAGAGAACCTTCCGGAGCAAGTCTATTTTGTAAGAGCATACACCCCTTACATGACTAATTTTAGTGAAGATTTTCAGATTGTGAAAACGCTTCCGGTTTATAACCCAACCTCCACAGAATCATTAGTGATTGCCAAAGGTTCCGATTGGTCTGCTAAAGCCTTTCCGGAAGGAGGAACTTTCATTAATGGTATGCCTACGAAATTTGCCGTAAGGGTATCAAGTGATACTCCTCTACTGGGCACGTGGACCGGAAAAGTAATAGATACCCAAAGTCCCAATGCACCCATCACGACCTTTACCTCTTTTGATAAAAATGTTGCTTCTTTTAGCATAACTCCAGCGTTAGGAAAAAAATACCAGGTTATCGTTCAGGATCACACCGGAAAAAGTAAAACGGTAGATCTGCCACAAGTTACAGATATGGGTGTTCATCTGGAAGTTTACAACTCTAAAGAAGGAATTAAATACACCCTAAAAGGAGTTAATTTAAAACAGAAACTTCAAAACTATAAAATTGTAGGAACCATCAATAACCACCTTGCTTACAAAGCCAATATTAACCAATTGATCAATGAAGCTTCCAGTCTTATTCCCGCAAAAATCAATAATGAAGCCAACGGTATTTTACAGTTAGCCATTTTTGATGAGCAAGATCATCTGGTAGCCCAAAGACTTTGCTTTGTAAAGCCGAATAGTTTACATATTGAGAAAGCCGAAATTATAGCTCAGAATATAAAACAAACGCCAAGATCTTTCAACAGTATTGACCTTTCCCCGGAATCGTATTTTAAAAATTATACTGTTTTGGTAAGTGAGGATGACGGTACCCAGGCTCCGGAAGAAGAAAATATGCTGAGCAGGCTTTGGTTAACGGGAGATTTTACTTCAAAAATAGACAGTCCGGCCCAATATTTTTCTAAAAATGCCAATACTGAAGCTTTGGATGCACTACTTATTTCTGAAAACTGGAAAAGATTTGACTGGAATTCTGTACTGAGCGGATTTGTACCAGCCATTAAAACCAATTCCCAGCAATTTCTTTCTTACAGGATAAAACCTATTAAAAACAATGCCCTGCTCATCAACTCCAGTGTAATTTTAGCTTTGAAATTAGGTAAAAATGAACCCACGCTTACCCCGTCTAAAACAGACCAAAACGGATATATCTATTTAGATAATCTTAACTATTCTGAACCTTTGAATGTTTCTGTTCTTGCAACTTCAGAAAATAATCAGGAATCAAGCACTGACAATCTATTTGTCACCGTAGAACCACTGGTTACTCCCACACCGTTTAAAGGCAATTTTCCAGGTACAAAATATACCTTAGTAAAAACCAGCGGAAACAAAACTCTTCCTCCATCTATTACCAAGGCCATCAACAACCAGAAAAACAGCAGAAAAAACGGGAGTTCTGATGTACAGATTGAAGAAGTAAAATTAACAGGAAAAAAGAAAGATCCAACGGTAGAATTAAACAGTCAACTGTCTAGCGGAATGTTTAATTCCCTGAATTCTACGATATTCGACTTTGTCAACGAAGACCAACATGCCGCAGGATCAACCGATATATTATCTTGGCTACAAGGGAGGGCTGCCGGCCTGGTATTCCAAAGAAATAACTTAGGCGAGAATGTTCCCTACATCCGGGGCAGTAAAGCTCAGCTCTATTTAGATGAAATGGCTACTGAACCGGGCATGATTATGAATGTTCCTATAAGCAATATTGCCATGGTGAAAATAATCAAAGGATCCGGATTAGTGGGTAATGCAGTATTGATCTACACGATGAGAGGGAATATGAAACCGAAAAGCAATGAAAAAGAAGCGCAAAAAAACAACTCATCTGTCATAAAAGGCTATGATCGGCCTTCGGAATTTCTTATTGAAACCCTGGATACCGATGATCCTGAAAAGAAAATTGAAAATGACACCCGGGAAACACTCTACTGGAATCCTAATTTATTTGACAGCGAATATGTACCACCGAGAATTAAATTTTTCAATAACGACACTGCAAAACAATATAAGGTACTGATCATCAGTTTTGATGAAGACGACCATATTCTTTATCAGAATGAAGTTTTTAAATAATAGATTTCTTTACAAAAGCCTTTCAGTTCGTCTGAAAGGCTTTTGTATTTTTTAATCCAATCATGTCCGATGTTTTTCTCTGTAAACGGCATACTGAAGCTTTTTAAAACGCAAAGATGAGATGTAACCGGTTTATTGACTTACTTCCCGTTCTCCGAGATATTGCTGGAATCTCAAAAGATATCCGTCAGAATCCTGTATAAGGAGCTCCTTAACACCTTCTTCCATCGTATTTATTCTGTACCATATTTCTTTCGGTTCTCTAAAATAAGCCAACTTATTCGTTTCAATTTTATTAATAATATCATCCAGACAGCTCACTTCAATCTGAAAATTAATACCCCGACCTCTGGGAAAAACAAGCTGGTCAGTCAACCATGAATCGGAACTGTCCTGCTCAAGCATAAGCTGAGCGCCCTCATATGAAATCAGTGCAAAACAGTCTTCCTCCCTTTCATATTCCAATGTAAATCCCAATTGTTCCATATAAAACTTCTTAGAATTGCCAATATCGGTCACTAATAATTCAGGAATTAACCTGTTAAATTTTATAGTATCTGTATTCATAGCTAGTGAATAGTTTTTGAGCTGGTTTATCTCAAAATGTCCTGAATCAAAGATAAAAACTTTATGAGAAAGGGGTTAAAATAAAAGCTGCATGATACAATAATGCGGCAGCAACGGTAAAATGGAAAGCTGCTTTAAAAAAAACGCAAAGAAAAAATTCAAGCCTTTGAGTTATAAGGATGCAAAGAAGGCGACAATGCCGCTGATGAAGGTGTATGCTTATCCATAAGCTTCGACGAATCAACAAAGTTGATTCCAACCTTTGCTCCCTGAAAATATGCATAATGAAGCTAAAGCTTTGCGTTAGAAAAACACCTCATCAGTGCATTATTTTTTGATTAGAAAGATTAACGCAAAGTTGATGAATAATTCCGCTTTAGTTTAAGTGGGCAAAGTGATGCGACTCTGTCGCTGATGAAGCGATATGGCTATGCATACGCTTAGAAAGAATCAAGGAAGTTGATTCCACCTTTGCTCTCTGAAAATATGTATAATGAAGCTTTGCGTTAGAAAAACACCTCATCAGTGCATTATTTTTTGATTTGAAAGATTAACGCAAAGTTTATGGATAATTCCGCTTTAGTTTAAGTGAGCAAAGTGATGCGACTTTGTCGCTGATGAAGGTGTATGCTTCTCCATACGCTTCGACGAATCAACGAAGTTGATTCTATGCTTTGCTTTCTGAAACTCTGCATAATGAAGCTAAAGCTTTGCGTTATAAAAACACCTCATCAGTACATGATCTTTTTAATTAAAAAAATCCTTAAAGAATGTGATTTAGATAAAGATTTGTATAAGAAGTAGAATTGACATTTTTATAAAAATCTGTTTAAACTTTTACAGATTTCCAATTCTTCAAACACAATGAAATTCATACAATCTATTATTTGGAACACTTTAGATCACTTAAGAAAGGTGAGTCGCTTCCTGCATCAATAAGTACACTTTAGAAGAAAATCAAAGATTTTCATAAAACTTTAGTGTACTTGATATTCACAAAGCTGGAAACTTAAAAATAACTAAAGTGTTAAAAATATTCTGTGACTTTTAACTCCGTTGAAACAACATTCATCGACTGAAAGGAGATCATCTTCGATTTGTCATTAAAATAAAAAGTTTAAACTGAAATAAAAAACCGTACGAAAGGATTCGTTCGGCAGCGGTGATTTGTTTTTCTGTTCATTATAAATAAAAGCGCCACTTAAAAATAAGTGGCACTATTTTTAAAGATTTCAGGTCTAAAGAAATCTTAGTTTTTGTATTAAGGTTTTACTGCTTATCGCTTGATCACTTTCACCATTCTTACAAGGTCATGAGCAGCATTCACTTTAACCAGATAAACCCCTGATACGAGTCCGGAAACATCAATCGTTCCTTTCGTATCATTGATTACCTTCGTAAGCACCTGTTGTCCCGCAGCATTGTACACCGCTACCGACAGCATCTTCTGATCAAATGAAATGGTCAGGATATCCTGTACCGGATTTGGATAGACTTTCAGATGATCTGCCTTTGCTGAAACTTCATCTACCGCTAAACCAGCTTTAGCTAAAGTCGAAACTTTCTGAACAGTACCGCTACCTGTACCACAAGCAACAGGTATGAAGATTTTCTTTTGAACATAAGTACCATCTCCTAGCTGTCCCTTGAGATTATAGCCACTGATTGCCAGAGATCCTTTAGTATTTATCGCAAATGCATTATCAGCTCCGATGGCAATACTTTGCCAGTCAGTTGCAGTTCCTACTTGCATTGGTGTAGGTCTATCTATCTCTGTACCATCTCCTAACTGTCCCCAGCCATTATACCCCCAGCCCCACAATGTTCCATCTGTTTTTATGGCTATTGAAGAATTATATATACCAGTCTTCACACTTCGCCAGTTGGCTTCTGTTCCTACTTGGGTCGGAATATTCTTTCGGGTTGTAGTTCCATCACCTAATTGTCCCCTGTTATTATACCCCCAGCTCCATAATGTTCCATCTGTTTTTATGGCTATTGAATGATCATTTCCTGCAGTAACAGTTTTCCAATTCGTTGCAGTTCCTACTTGAATAGGGGAACTTACATCTATTCCGGTACCATCACCTAATTGTCCATAATAATTTTCTCCCCAGCTCCATAGCGTTCCGTTTGTTTTTATAGCAAGGGTATGAGATTGTCCGGAGGCGATACTTTGCCAGTCTGTTGCAGTTCCTATTTGCACAGGTATGTTTTTGCTAATGATTGTACCATCACCCAGCTGTCCCCTGTTATTATAGCCCCAGGCCCAAAGTGTCCCATCTGACTTTATAGCGAACGTCTGTTTTTCTCCCGTTGCAATATCCGCCCAGTCTGTGGCGGCTCCTACCTGCGTTGGAATATTTCTCGTGGTGGTAGTTCCATCACCTAACTGCCCTTTGTTATTCTCTCCCCAGGTCCATATTGTACCATTGGCTTTCATACCTATTGAAAAATTAGACCCGGCAACTATTTTTGTCCAATTATTTTCGGTCCCTATTTGTATTGGGGTTTTTCTAATGATCATAGTTCCGTCTCCCAGCTGTCCATCATAGTTATCTCCCCAGGCCCATAATGTTCCGTCTGTTTTGATCCCCATTGAGTAATCAACACCTCCACTTACACTTTGCCAACAGCCGGTTGCAGTGGTAGGAAGTGTCGTAAAGGAACCTCCCTGCATCCATGTAAAGGGGCTGAATCCACAATTAGATGCTACCCACCAATAGTAAGTGGTGTCAGGCAGTAAATTATTCAAATTTGCTGTTGTAGAAGTAGAAGGAACAGATCCTTGAATACCTCCCACTGTTGGGCTGGTACTATAAAGATACACATACCCTTGACCAGGAGTCACAGTAGCTGCTGTCCAGTTAAGAGTAGCCGTTTCAGCAGTAATATTGGTTGATGAAAATGGTGTTGGAGGAATACAATATCCAGGGCAAACCATAGAAATAAATGCATTTTTGTTAACTCTCGTACCGTCACCTAGCTGCCCACTATCATTTCGTCCACAAATTTTTAGAAAACCATCAAATTTTTGTACAAGAATATGACTTTCTCCGGCAAAAACCTGCATATTGTCTGAAGAGGAATCTACTTGTACAGGTGATGTACTATTTCCTCCAGTGGTACCATTACCCAACTGCCCAAAGTTATTGCTGCCCCAAGACCAAACTGTTCCGTCAGTCTTCGTTGCAAATGAAAAACCATTTCCAACTGCTACAGTTTGCCAGTTAGTTGCGGTTCCTATTTGTGTTTGGGTATATTTTGAAATTGTAGTTCCGTCTCCCAGCTGTCCATTATTGTTATTTCCCCAGGCCCATAACGTTCCGTCAGTTTTAAGCCCTACCGAATGTTGCATTCCTGTATCAATACTTTTCCAATTGGCAGCAGTTCCTATTTGTGTTGGGATATTTTTTGAAACCGAAGTTCCGTCTCCAAGTTGACCCGAGGTGTTAATTCCCCATCCCCAAAGCGTTCCATCGGTTTTTATCGCTAACGTCTGATGATTTCCAGCACGAATACTTTTCCAATTGGTGGCAGTTCCTATTTGTGTTGGGATATTTTTTGAAACTGTAGTTCCATCTCCCAGCTGCCCATTGTTGTTACGTCCCCAAGTCCAAAGTGTCCCATCAGTTTTGAGTCCTACTGAATGTTCAATTCCACCACCAAGACTTTGCCAGTTTGTTGCGGTTCCTATCTGAGTCGGAACTGTTTTGTCAATTACAGTTCCATCACCTAATTGCCCATATGCATTATCTCCCCATGCCCACATGGTACCATCTGTTTTAATGGCAAGGGTATGTCTATGGCCAACATAAATACTTTTCCAATCATTTGCGGTTCCTACTTTTACAGGAACAGATCTGGAAATTGTGGTTCCGTCCCCTATTTGTCCATCGCTATTAGCGCCCCATGCCCACAATGTTCCGTCTGTTTTGAGTCCTACCGAATAGTCTCCTCTTGTAATAAGGGTTTGCCAACAGCCTGTAAAAGCTGTGGTCTGTATATCAATAACATTTCTAAAAACAGGACCCCAAACACCCGTATTGTCTTTGACACGGACATTAAACACATGCAGGCCATTAGCAGGCAAAGCAATCCCGGCATCAGTCAGTTGCTCAAAAGAACCGTCAAAATTTGCATCGGCAGCCAATAAAGCGATTCCATTTCCCATGCCCGGATCAGTATCCCAAAAATACTCAGCCTGAGAAACAGCGATTATGGGAGAGGCTGAAGTTTGCTGAATATTAATGACATGGGTAAAAACAGGTCCCCAAAAGCCCATATTGTCCTTGATACGGACACTGAATGTATGCAATCCGCTACCCGGTGTGGCAACACCTGTTGTAGCGAGTTGTTCGATAACGCTGTCAAAAGTCCCATCGGCAGCCAATACGGGATTCCCATTTCCTGCTCCCGGATCTGTATCCCAAAAATACTCTGCCTGGGAAACAGCGATTATTGCCGAGGCCTGATTGGACTTAATATCAATAATGTTGGTAAAAACAGGTCCCCAAACTCCCGTATTGTCTTTGACACGGATATAAAATTTGTGTAAACCGGTCCCCGGCGTAGCAATGTCTGTTTTGGAAAGCTGTTCCACAACGTTGTCGAAAGTTCCGTCGGCAGCCCATACCGGAGTTCCGTTTCCTGTTCCCGGATCGATATCCCAAAAATATTCTGCCTGGTTGATCAATATTTGTGCCGGGCACAACATGACCATCAACAAAGCAATTATACTATAGATATAATTTTTCATATTGTTATATCATTAGAAATTATTTAGAAAAACCAGACCCACTCATATTAAAAGTTCCGCTGCTAATAGATCTTGGCGTTGACAGATAGTTTACCTGAGGTTTATTATCATTATTTGCAGGCCAGTAATTAGCCCAGCTGTTAGAACCTCCGTAATGCCCGGCATCGTTTCTTGTTAAGTCTAAATCGGTGTATTTTATACCAGGATTTCCGGCATTTACATTCATACCGGTTAGAGTATATGCTACATTGTCAATGTTCAGGTTCATTGATCCTGAATTGTCGCTTTGCGTCATATTACCTTCTGTTACAAAAGTATTGGTGAATACATTGTAGCTAGCTGTTATACTTACGCTAGTGCTTTTGTTTTGAATGCAAGCATTGGTGCCTCCTACCACAAAAGAAGCGGCATTGTTCATCATAAGAATATTCCCCAAATTGATATTATTACCTAAGTTAACGTACAACGGACCCATATCTGCGGGAGAAGGATTATAGATGGTGTTGTTGGTGATTTCGTTAGAGCTTCCCGGTTTAATATTATAGATATAAATACCGGCACAAAAATTATTGCTGAATTTAAAATTATAATTGGCCTGTGAGTTGGATATAAATGACTTAGATACATTACCATACACTTCAATATCAGATCCAATAGGACTGTTATCTTGTGTAGCTACCACAGCAATACTTTGTGCTTTGTTCGCTGTACATCTTCCGTGGGAAAACTTCAGGTTTCCACTAATCGTACAGCCGGAGATGTTTGTAGTGAAATTGACTTTGTCTGTCAAAACATTATGCAGATCACAGTTCACAATATTAATGAAAGTTCTTCCTGTACCTATTGGAAAAGTTGCCTCTACATTGTAAATGCCATAATAACCCGAACTCAGATTGCTGATGGTCACCGTTCTTCCTGTTGCCGGATTGATGCTGACATTTCCCTGAATTATATATTTGGCATAATTGGTTTCGGAAACAAGAGTCAGCGATTTGTTGATAATCAGATTTTCTACATAAGCCTCTCCATTCGCTTTAGGCTGAATGATGATACGATCTCCGTCTGAAGCCGCTGTGATTGCCGTACTTACGGTAGGATAAGCACCGCCTGCTCCCCCATTCCGAACATATAAATCAGCTGCAAAAGCCATAGTACACGATAAGCCTGTGAAGGCAATGATTAGTAGTTTCTTTGTCATAATAGTGTAAAAATTAATGAGTTTAATATTAAATTATATTGTTTGGTTTTTAAATCATTCGTTAGCTGCCATTTTCCCATCCATCCTATTGCTGAGCACAGGATTATAGTATAAGGATTTACATCCATGAATAACCATTGACTTTGAAAGGGGTCCGCAGACCAAACAGCAGCATCACTGGCACCGCATGAAACGTCCCCAGACTTCAATAAAAGCATTGCCCGCCCCAGATCGAAAGCGAAAGTACCGGTCATGCTATCCTTTATCTCTGGTTGGCAGAAATAATCAAATAAGCCCTATATGGTTTATGGCGCTAAAAAATTGTGATAACTTAGTATTGTTTTAAATTGATGGAAACAATGAGTTTTGACGTATCCGTAAAAATAGGCACAGCGTAGTTTTGTTCATTTTTCATGATGTAATTAGTTTTCTGGTTAGTTTTTAGTTTTTTAGAGGAAACAACACAATTTGTTACTTTATGTTGTTGATTACAAAAGTATATTTTTATTATGGATCATCAAAACTAAAAAAGTAAAAAGGAATTTTTATCTCCACTCCCCTGTTCTTTGAAGTCTCCTGATTTTAAAGTATGTTCAAAGATTTTTTTTATTTTGCAGGCTCAAAGTCAGGAGACTTTGTACAACGGTTTCATAAAAAAATAAAGACTTTCGATATTTTTTACAGGATCTTTTAAAAGAAACTCCTACATATTCCGTTTAATTCTTAAATTTAGCTCATGCAAAAGTATCTTTATCTCATCATTATATCATTCTCTCTGAGCAGTTGCTATACCTACCAGGTAAAAAAACAAGTGGATCCGGCCGCCGACAATAAGCAGGATTCTAAAAAGAATACCGCCAGTACTACTGCTCCGCAAATGAAAAATACACCCGCTGAAAGCCTGAACGCACCACAAGCCCCTGCTCCTGTGAATATTCAGGAGAAACTGGCATCTGGTAAAAATGTTAAAATTGACGTTGAAGGCAGATCCTATAAAATAATCGTTGACAAATGGGAAAGCGACAGCCTCGTAGCACACCCCGTTCATAATCCCAAGAAAATTCTGAAATTCCACAAGAACCAGATCAATGCCGAGAAAATCGCCGAAAAACGTTTTTCACAGCCCATAGCTGATATTATTACCGTTGTTGCATATGCCGCAGTTGGTGTTGGAATATATCTTATTGTTCGCTAGGTTTTTCTTGTTTTTGAGCATTTTATTTCATTTTAATATATTTATAGTCCATGGTCTTATTTATTTTATGTTTTCGATGATAGGAGCATTAATACTACATTTAGATAGAAATAACTTTTATTTAATTATTTAACCAAAAAAAATATTATGTTATGGAAGAAGATGAAGACCATTGGAAATGGGGCATTTTTTATTATAATAAAGATGACAAGAGACTTTTCCCTCCGAAAAGAAATAAATTTTTAGGTTGGACGGTTAACTTTGCTAATCCTTATTCTATTTTAGCAATGTTTTTAGTAATTACTGTATTTATATTCGTAGTAGAATCTATTAAAAAGATGTAATTGTTCTAAACAATTTATTCTCAGCTACCGCACGAATCTCGTGTGGTATTTAATACTATTAATCAAACATTCTAAAAACAACAATATCATCTAAAAGTCCTTTTTCATCAGCACAATCTATTGCATTACTGTATCTACAATCTTCTGCACGGAATACTAAACCTGCTTCTACGGGATTTTATGGATATAATTAATTTTCTGCCTAATCACTCTGTTACTCCACAACTCAATAGGTTAATTATCCCGGCCTACAACAGCAAAACTTATGAAATATAGCCCTTCAGAATTGTGGAATTTGTAATTACGGCTCATCAATTATGTTTTTATAAAGATAAAAACTTTATGAGAAAGTGATTGAAATAGAAACCACACGAAAGAATTCGTGCGGCAGCGATGGGGTCAAAGAATTGAAATTAAGATTTCCTATTTTTAATAATTAATTCCAAATTTTTAATTAAAAAATGAAGAAAAACTCCTATCCCAATACAATAGATTATAACATAATGGATTGTATATAATATATTAGCCATTGGTGTTAATGGAGACATATTTCCGGTAAATATTGAAGATATACTATATGGAAGTAGTGTTGTAAAAGTCCAAAAATTATT
The DNA here is from genome assembly GCF_900176315.1 of Chryseobacterium sp. YR221. Classification (NCBI taxonomy): domain Bacteria; kingdom Pseudomonadati; phylum Bacteroidota; class Flavobacteriia; order Flavobacteriales; family Weeksellaceae; genus Chryseobacterium; species Chryseobacterium sp. YR221. Next base: position 201,018 of record NZ_FWXM01000007.1, on the reverse strand, counting down.
TCTGTCTAATTCAGCTTTTTTAACTTTGTAATATTTTAATTCATTTTTAAGATAATTAATGTCTTCTGTTATTACATTACCAAGTTTCATAGTCTCTAATTCAGTTTGGCCACCAGTTTTATCTAATTTCTTTTTTAAAGCACCCTTTTTATCAAATATATAAATAGTTGCTATAGAATTCCTTCCAGGAATATTCATACCAAAATCTGAATGTATTATACTATTTTCCGTAAAAATTAATTGCTTAAATTCTTTTAATTGTCTGTTTAAAACAGTATAGTTTGAAAGCTTAATATTTTCTAGGTATTTAATTTGATAAGGAATATTTTTCGAATCATCAATCCATTCATTAAGTACTAACTGTTTTCGACTATCATGAATAGCAGTTTTAAACTCAAAACTAGCAGGATTATTTTTTAGCATTAACGTATATAAAAAAGGAAAAACTACTAAATGCAAAGCCAACACGATTGAAAGCCATGATATTGCATATTTAGAATTTTTATATTTTTCATATTTGGAAATCCTGTAGAGACGGACACATATTGATAATATGAATAAAATTATAAATGTCGTTGAAAAAAATTCACCAATACCAAATGAGATATTAATTAAGGTTAGTATCATATACGTTTTTTACCTGCAAACATACAGGAGATAACAATGCATTAATTACGGAAAACCGTAATATTATTATCTAATATTCTCCCATCTTTTAAAGTTTTATTTCAAACAAACCATAAGCAAATCACTATTTAAACCCACGAGTCGACAACAAACAAAAGCATCATTGTTGTAATGATGCTTTTATAATTTTTTGAGATACAATTCTCAACTATTCATATTTCGAAAAATCCACTGCAAAAATACATCTATTGACCTGGCTGCCATTCTGGGCTCCGGCATTGGGTTCATATTCTGTGAGGCTCCACAGATAGTTATATTGAGATTCATAATATAGGGATTCCGCGCCATAGGGCCATCGGTAGCGTACGGTGTCATCAGCTCCATCGGTATACCGGGCGAGTCTTGCATTGGACCCGTAAGAGTTGCTTGGAGATCCGGTACAGGAAAGCCATGTACGGTTTCCTTTCCGGAATACGCCCTGGATGCCGTGGGCATGGCTATCGGCAAAAAGGCTGTTTTTAGGCGCTACGGCAACAATCCCCGAGTTTTGAAGTGTTCCACTGGCATCCACAGGAAAGCCAAAGACTTGTGGGACAATGGAAGCATCGGCACTGCCGGCATAATATTGTCCGGTCCAGAACTGAGTGCCTTTCTCATTGACCTGTATGGTGGAAAAAGGACTGGCGTTATTGATCTTCTGATACCCTGTCTGGGGCAATATATACCGGTAATTGAAGGCGAATAGGTTACCGTTGGCATCCTTACCACATTTTTCATTGGTCGTGTCTCCGGTACTGACTTCAATGATTTTATCCAGATCAAATACCCGAACCCCGAGATTCGTGCTGCTGAGATAAATCTTACCTTTCAAATAGGCAATCCCTCCGGCATGTACTTTCAGTGGGGCGTAAGAGCCATATTAGGTATGCGTGGTGGTACTGGCAGGAATATCAGGCTGCACCAGCAGGATATGCCGGTACGTGAGATAGGTACTTGAACTAGGGCTGATATCGATCAGGGTAATGCGGGAACCTTTATATTCGGCATCATCTTTTGCATACCAGCTCACCAACAGATAACGGACACCATCTCTGGTAAACCCGGCAATGCCCTGTGGCCGCCAGATGGAGGTCGTTTCATCATCGGTGTTCCAGCGGATTCCTCTTACCCTGTTTTCTTCCGGAATATTGAATCCATAGACTTCGGTATATGCATTTCCGCCAATCGCCTGGCGGTTTTTATTAACCTGGGATGGATTTAAAAAGCTAAAACCTGAACTGATATACGTACTGGTATCTACATAAGGATTGACACTGACTTCTGTAGCAGCTCTGCTGGCACTGGATTTTGACGGAAGCTCTTCCTCCATTGAAGCTGAAGCCATTTCGTTATTCTGGCATCCAACACTTGCCAGGGTAAGCATAAACATCCATCCAAGAAATTGTTTTTGAATCATGATTCGTTTTTTGGTGTGTGATAAGGGATAAAAACGTCTTAACAACCGTTTATAAATTGCGTACGAAACTAGCAGATTCCGTTTTTATTGGGGTAACCTCAGCATTAAATCTGTATTAATTTTATGATTCTGCCCCCCCTTTACAGCCCTTCATAGCCGCCTGTCTATTGAAAAGTTGTATCATTTTAAAAAAAAATGTCTCATATTTGAGACATTTGTCGTAATTTTGAGGCAATAAAAAACAGATGAGTACGCAGCAAAAAATTATTGATACCGCTATATCAGTTTTAAATGAGGATTTTTCGGCAACATTTGAAGATATTGCCGTGCGTTGTGGCATTAACCGGAGAACTCTTCACCGGTATTTTAAAAATCGACAGGAATTATTAGAAGCATGCCATAAGAATATGATGGAAGCATGGGAACTTTCAGCGATGAACGCCTGTAACCGTTCCACAGATCCCCTGATACAACTCGAATATTTATTATATGCAGGAATTGACAGCGGAACAAAGTATGCTTTTCTCATTAAACTCAATGACGACATAAAATCCTCTTCTATACCCTACGAAAGTGAACAAAGTGCAGCCTATTGTAAAACAAGAAATCAGCTATTCGGTGCCATCCGGGATTTACAAAAAGAACAGGTAATAGATGACCGGTTTCCATTACCCTGGATAAGAATTCTTTTCACCAGTGTGATTACCGCAACCATCACCGCATTCAGATCCGGAGATATTGCCCAGAATGAAGTAAAGAAGCTGGCCTGGCTTTCATTCAGCAGAAGTATAGGTATACCTTTAAACAGATAAAATGATACATTCCTTTTTAATGATTGGTCAGTCTAATATGGCTGGCCGTGGCTATAGCAAAGAAGTCCCTGCTATCTATGATGAACATATTAAGATGCAAAGAAACGGACTATGGCAAATCATGTCTGAACCTATTAATTTTGATCGTCCCAGTGCCGGTGTGGGGCTTGCCTCTTCATTTGCCGCTGCCTGGAGGTTCGACAATGAGCAGCATGAGATAGGATTAATTCCCTGTGCAGATGGAGGAACCAGCCTTGATGACTGGGCGGTGGGAGGTGCCTTATTTGAAAATGCGATATCACAGGCCAGACTTGCACAACGAACAAGCCAGCTTTCAGGCATCCTCTGGCATCAGGGCGAAAGTGACTGTTCTCCGGAAAAAGCTGAGCAATACGGTGAAAAGTTTTCTGTAATTATGGAGGCACTACGCCGGGAATTGCATATTCCTGAAGTTCCACTTATAATAGGCGGTTTAGGAGACTTCTTATCCCATGGAATCTTTGGGCAATATTTTGCGTCCTACCCTTTAATTAATCAAGCATTGGAAGATTTTGCCAGGACTCATACCAACTCTTATTTTGTTACCGCCAAAGAACTTACGGCCAATGCGGATGGCATTCACTTCAATGCTCTATCCCAAAGAATATTGGGCATCAGGTATTATAACGCTTTTCGGGATTTAAAACATCTTCCCGATCCTCTGCATGATGAAGAAGACAGACTGGCTGCAATATATAATCGCCCGTACACCCAAACGGAAAAAATAAAGCTGCTGGAACATGAGTTTGCCGTTGGGAATATTGACCCTAAGGATTATCTGACCGAATTGGCTATCCTAAGTGGGAGATAAAATAGGGTATTGATATACCGGTTTTATATTTGTTTTTTTATAAAGTTGTGTAAACTTTTATCTCATAAGAATGTTTTTAACCACAAAAGGCACAAAAGTTTTTATCCTAAACACTTTAGTTCACTTAAGTTAGCGTAAAATGACATCGGATAAAAGGACACTTCAGTTTTTAAAATCAAAGATTTTTTCTCTTAGGTGTACTTATTGTGCACAAAGCTTGTTATCTAAAATAACTTAAGCATTTAAAATAACACCACTCTCCTCTTCTACTCTATTTGAGCAGATATTTCCAGCATAACCTTTTTTACCTATTTTTACAGTAAATTATATATAACCTATGAAAAGAATCATATTGGCCGGAATGGTGACTTTGGGAGGATTTTTAACTGTAAAAGCACAGTGTAAAGCTGTATCCACGATCACAGAAAATTTTGATACATGGAAAGACATCAACAAATGCTGGACTGCCCAGGCAGGAGGAAAATCTATGCTGTATGCCAGTGACAAAAAAATTATATTTTATTCGATGTACAGCCCGGGAGAAAATATGTATTTAATTACTCCAAAAATTAAAGCAGGAGCCTATACGCTTAGTTTTGATATTTCAGACAATGGAGGAGAAACCACCCTGGAAATTCTCTCCGTCAACAATCCCTCCGATACCAAATCCTATGTTTCAATAGCGAAACCTTCCAAGATAACCGGCGATAAAAAGACGCTCACTATTTCTGTAAAAAAAGACACCCATCTAGCCCTGAAAGTCCTACTGAATGGAGTCCATCAGGCAGTTTATATGGATAATTTTTCATTGAAACAAAAGAAATAATTGAAGAAGCTCATATCGGGCTCACCTATACTCCGAAGTCTACCGACTTTGGAGATTTTGTTTCAGGCAAACGATCACAAAAACAAGATTTGTAAAACTTACCCGTCGGATTTTTTCCTCAACGGGATACTGCCTTTTTGTTGTGCAGGTCATCAATCCAGCTTAAAAAAGAAGTACACTACTGCTGCCCACTCTTTTTTAATTCCTACGGCATACCCTATAGTACTTCGGCTGCTGTTTTCTACCGTTCCATCATCTTTGATGTATCCAATAGTGGAACGGCTGCTGTTCTCTACAGTGCCGTCTTTTTTAACATAACCTATAGTAGAACGGCTGCTGTTTTCTATGGTACCGTCGCTTTTGATGTACCCGATGGTTGAGCGGTTTTTATTCTCGATGGTTCCGTCAGCACTGATATATCCCACTGTGGAACGGCTGCTGTTTTCAATGGTTCCATCCGGTTTGATGTAGCCCGTCGTACTGCGGCTCCCCGATTCTATTGTTTGTGCACTTGCAACGGAAAAGCTGAGCAGAAAGAAACTAATGATGCCTATTTTTTTCATGGTTTTAAAATATTAAGAGGTTATTATTGGGGTGAAGCCGATATATTAAAATTATTGATTAATTTCTAAAAAAGGACAGTCCTCGGCAAGATATTCATTGCCAGATGGGTAACGAAGATAGGATTTTGAAGTCTATAGCATTTTTACCTCCCATTTTTGATTTTATTCTCTATATTTTCTTATATTTACCTACCAACTAGTAGGTAGATGAAAACAAAAGATTTAATAATAGCCGTTAGCTCTGAATTATTAACTGAAAAGGGATATAACGCTTTCAGCTATGCAGACATTTCAGATCGTATTAAGATTAAAAAAGCTTCGATACATTATTATTTCCCAACAAAAACGGATTTAGGTATTGCGATCATTGAGAATCACAAAACGAAAATTGAAAGTCTGCACAGTAAACAGGCTGATTTAACCGCATTTGAAAGACTACATCAACTGGGGCAATACTACATTCATCTAATCAATGAAAACAAAATATGCCTGATGGGAACTTTAGCCAGTGACGGAAATACCATAGAACCTGCCCTGAAAGAAAAGAGTATGGAATTTTGTCAGACTATTCTGCAACATACCATTGAAATTCTGAATACCGGAATTGATGACAATCAATTTAAGTTCATCGAAAATACTGAAAATAAAGCAATTGAAATCTTAAGTTCATTGATGGGACTGGCCCAGATAGGCCGTATTTATCCCAAAGAAAAAGTAATAGAAGTGATACAAGGAATCGTGAACCAGCTAAAATAAATACTATGACATTTTATCAAACATTGTCTGTAATCGGAAAAAAATATGTGGGAATGAGCAGAATGTTCAAATGGGGATTTAATCTTTCTCCCATGTACAGCAGGACAACCGCAAAAATCAGCTACGCTTCCAAAGACCTGCATCATATAAAGATAAGGCTGCCTCTCAGCTATAAAAATAAAAATTATGTGGGAACTATTTTCGGAGGCAGTATGTCTTCGGCCACAGATCCTATATTTATGGTACAGCTCACCCATCTTCTCGGAAATAAATATGTGGTATGGGATAAAGCCGCAACCATCCGTTTCAAACGCCCCGGCAATGTAACACTTTATGCTGATTTTGATTTTTCAGAAGAAGAAATAACCGAAATTAAAAACCGTGTTGCCGCCGAAAATGAGATTGAAATTGTAAAGCAAACCTTTCTAACCAACGAAGATAAATCAACCATTTTTTGTGAAGTGGACAAAACCATTTACATCGCAGATAAAGCGTTTTACAAAAAGAAACTCGAGCTCAAAAGGAAAAATCAATAATAATCAATATCTATTCATCATCCTGTCAGGTATTATGAAAACTCCCATTATTAATTTTTGACCGACTGCTTGAACTCCAAGGGGAGAAATCTGGTTTTCGCTTCGTTCCTGAAAATCCACAGACGGATTCTACTCCTCCTTCTCTTCTCTATCCAACACAGATCATTCAACAGCTTCAATATTAGTCAATACTTAAGACAAATGAACTACTTTTTATTTTCTTTAATTCTTTTTGCCCAACTCTGGTAGATAGGATACCAGACCCGGTCTCCATTGGAGCCATTGCAGAGTATTACAATACCACTCTTTGTGGGAAGGTGCATAAACACGCCGGCACTCCAGCCTTCATTCTCTCCGGTATGTCCAATTGTTTCTAGCCCTTCATAATTCATAAACCGATAGCCTAGCCCACTTTTTCCCTGATCAGAAAAGGGTAAAACCGGTTTCTCCATTACCTGCAGGTTTGTGGATTTCAAAACTTTATTCAATTGACTTGGATCAGAGGTTATAGATAGCTCTGCAAAATGAGCCAGATCTAAAACTGTTGTTTGTAACCCTGCTGCTGCCTGTTCTGTAAATATCCTGTTCTTTATGGGTTTCCCTGAAGCGTCATAAGCCGTTGCAGAATTTGCCATCATATCTTCTGTCCATTCATAATGGGTATGATTCAATCCTAAAGGTTCAAAAACATTCTTTTTCATATAGACTGCGAACTTTTCTTTCGTTCTTTCTTCAAGCAGTAACTGCGCAAGTGTATAGCCACCCCCTGAATATTCCCATTTCGTTCCCGGCTCGCTGATCAGAAATACACTTTCCCCATTTCTTTTGGTCTTTCCTGAAAGCGACTCTTCTAAACTTAACAATGGAGTTCCCTGCTCTGAGCCTCCATATCCGTGCACCGAAAGTCCGGCTGTATGGCTGAGAATACGCCGCAAAGTAACTTTTGATATATCATATGGAGATGCGGGTAACTTCCAGCGTACCAGGAACTGATCAACCGGATCATCCAGTTTTACAAGCCCCTTTTCCGTCAGCTGCATCAATCCCCATGCAGATACCATTTTGGATACAGAACCCACATTAAAAATGGTTTCCGGAGTGACTGGTTTTTTACTTTCCACATCAGCAAACCCAATAGATTGTGTCCAGGCAACTTTTCCATGTTGGATAACCGCTATAGCTACCCCGGGAACATGATTATTTTTGGTAGCTTCCATACCTACACGCTGGATTTCCATATAGAGAGAATCTGTTTGGGAAACCATATTTTCTGTATTTCCAGGTTCATCCCCCTGTTTTGTGGCTGAACAGGAAAAAAGAAGTGCGGTAAAAGAAAAAGCAACGAGTCCTTGTATCCTGTCTTTGATCATTTTCTATGTATTTGTAATACCTGCCGTTTCAGCATACGGCAAACCATAATGAAACGTAAGGCCAATTTCTACTATTTTTCTACCCCCCAATCCTGGCTAATCTGACTGCGAGCTTCCCAGTATGTCTTTGTAAATATTTCCGGATTAGTTTTAGCTTCCAGGAGTAATAAAATTCTTTTGAATTGAGGTTCAAGGTAAAAACTTCTGTTTAATTTCAGCTGTCCGCCGGCATAATAAATCGTAGCTGTTGGTGTTTTATATTTTCCTAACCTCACCATGTCAACCTTCGTAATAGCATTCCAGGAAATAAAATACCTCTTAAAACCACCAATAAGACGTATTTCATCATTTGAAATAATCAATTTTTGACGGGTATACACAAACATGGAAACGGAAATGAAGAAAATCAGGGGAGCTAAAAAAAGCACCCATCCCGCTTCTTTTATCATGAGAACATTAATACCTAATGCAAATACCAAAATACTTAGTATACGATAGGTTATTTTCTGCCATTTTGGTGCTGAAAATACTTCCTCAGTTAATAGTTCTCCCATACTGTAAATATATGATTTTCTGCAACAAACAATCCTCCCCTTCACGGATTGGATCATACGTTACCATATAAACTGGTTTCATGGATCAGCTCTCTGCTATAATAAAGCAAAAAGACAGCCTTATAGGGCTGCCTTTTTATCTATTTCAATAGGATTCATCTCTTAAATACCAAAGTTGTTAGCTTTGTCTCACAAGTTTATTTTCTGCAAATGGAACCACGACCAACGGATATTGCTCCGCTTCGATATGGCTTTTATCCAATCCAAAATTAATATAGTCTTTTACGGATAAATACCGCAGATTATAATATCCCTTCATGATAAAGTTTTTCCAAAACGGCATTCTGTTATCATAAGAAAGGAAACTATCCATGATCATAAATTTAAAATCCCCAATTTTATTCTGCTGATAGGCCTGCTCTAAAGAATCTTCAACATCTACCTCGTTATTTCCGATCATATCATTCACTACCTGCTTGAAATAATACCCTATCCGGGGATCCTCGCGGAAGCCCAGATCGAATTGAATATAATACACGTCATTTCTGATAATGGTATCTACGGAATACCTCTGTGCATAAGGCTCATCCAAAATATTGACATGCACAAACCAGTAGATATCAGCACGCTTTGGAAGACCAAATTTTAGAATCGAATCCATGACAGTTTTTTCAATTTTCTTTTCTGAATCCGAAGTGGTGAGATAGACCAGGTTGGTTGCATATTTCGGAATTTTTTCATCCGTACTTAGTTTAGTCAATAATGAAAGATAATCGGAGAGTTTTACAAATGACTGAATCTCCGATTTGATCTGTCTGCCCCTCCACCAGATATACATCACGGCAAACAGCGAAAAACCAAGGATCAGGGTGATCCATCCTCCATCTTTAACTTTCTGTAGGTTAGCTCCTAAAAAGCTCAACTCAATAGCTAAAAACACACTTGTGATCAGAAGGTTAAAAACAAACGGAACTCTTTTAATACGAAGGTAAGCATTGATCAGAATAGTACTCATCAGCATTGTAAGCGTCACACTGAGTCCAAATGCGGCTTCCATTTTAGTACTTTCTTTAAAATACAAGACCATGCCCACACATCCGCACATCAGAAACCAGTTGATCGCAGGAATATAGAGCTGCCCCTTGACATTGCTGGGAAACAACACCAAATGTTTTGGCCATATATTAAGCCGTATGGCTTCGTTGATCAGCGTAAAACAACCACTGATCAATGCCTGGGAAGCGATAATCGTTGCCAAGGTTGCAATACATAAAGCCAGCCAGAAAATTGATTTCGGAACAATATGATAGAAAGGACTTAAGCTACCTACCTCCTCTCCTACATGATTGAGAAGCCAGGTGGTCTGCCCGGCATAGCAGAGTATCAATGCAATTTTTATAAAGATCCAGGTGAACCTGATATTATTTCTGCCACAGTGCCCCATATCGCTATATAAAGCTTCAGCCCCTGTTGTACACAGAAATATACTGCCCAACAGCCAAAATCCTTTTGGCTCATTCACCAGCATTTGATAGGCATAATAAGGATTTAAGGCTCTAAAGACCTCCCAGTTGCTGCCTATGGCCATCACTCCTATTATCCCGATGAATCCAAACCAGATAATCATCGCAGGGCCAAAAACCTTGCCTATTTTATCAGTCCCGAACTGCTGAAAAATAAACAGCAGTATCAAAATTCCGACAATAACCGGAACTGTATTAAAACCGGGAATTACAGCCTGAACACCTTCTACAGCGGAAGACACCGAAATGGGCGGAGTAATAATACCGTCAGCCATTAAAAATGCACCACCCGCCATGGCAATAAAAACGAGCCATTTGCCACTGTATCGCCGCACTAAGGCATAAAGAGAGAAAATTCCTCCCTCACCATTATTGTCAGCCTGCAAGGTAATGAGTACATATTTGATGGTTGTCTGGAAAACCAGCGTCCAGAAAATACAGCTTAAGCTGCCAAGGGCAATCGCTTCGGTAATTAGCTTATGATGAAAAACGGCATTGAGTGTATAGAGTGGAGATGTACCAATATCACCAAATACAATCCCTATAGCGATCAATGATCCTGCAAGGGTAATCCTCTTATGAAAATCTGAGGTGTACTGTCCGGACATAATTAGTTTTTACTGCAAATTAAACCAATTTTTGCAATGAAATGAGAATCGGGAATATTTTTTCAGAGACTTGCAGTCATTGTAACATAACCACCTCATAATGAATCCATTTAATACCAACTACTGCTTTTCAGCAGCCTACGGACCTACCAATTTATTATTAAATTAATATTTGGTTAAGGGCACTTTTAAAGCATCCTAAAATAAACTCTGTGTAATATAATTGGGCATCCAAACCCTGGGTTTTCTGATGAAGTTCTATGCGTTTGGAAAGTATAGTCTCCCCTTTATAACTAAATGAACAAAATGAAAAAACTTTAAATCCTGAATTCCTCACAGATGCGGCATATCCTGTAGATGCAATTCCCCAATCCGTTTCAAATAAGGCAGCTCCTTTTATAGCCATTATATCCGCCATGTTTTGAGTTTCAAAATCATTTTCCTGAGCTTCAATCCGATTAATATTTAAGAATTTGACTTTTTCAGGTAAGGTAAAGGTGGTGATCCCTCCTTTGTAAAATAAACTTGCATTGGGCATTTGAGAAAAAGCCAGCTGTATTAATCCTGAAGTTACACTTTCTACAATAGAAACGGTTTCATTCACTGTAATGAGCGAAGTACTGATATACTCAAGTAAGTTTTGCTGGAATTTCATGATACCTATTATTTAATGTTGATCTAAAAAACTTGTAAAATCTATTTATTCCTTTGAAATGCATTCTCAAAGAACATCATAATCATCCAATGCTGTAACAAAATAATGTTCAATAGTCTCTTTAGCATTTTTGCACATCTCTAAAAGATCACCTCTTGAGGTATCTTCAAAAACAAAGTCATCATGAATATCAATGATAAACTCAGTCACCTTTTCTGTATTGATCAGGTCATAGGTCATTAAATCATTTAAGCTATCCAGTCGGTGTTCTTCATTAAAAAATGGAATTTTACGGGAAATGGAATTTTTAAACTGAAAGAGATGTATTGTTTTCATGACTTAGGGTATTGGGATTAATGGAAACCGATTTTATATGTAAAACCGAGCCTTGCTATTTCTTATATGAATGATCTTTCAAATAGGAGTATTATTTGGATATTCTCTATGTGAAATTTATGGTCAATCAATCAGTTTTTTGTAGCTCCATTATGGATAAAAAGGACAGAGACCAATGGGTTTCTATCCTATAATTAAAACCTTCTGAAAACAGATCTACTATTTTTTCAGATTTTAATAAGCTCATTATGAAAATTGAATGTTTTTTAAGGATTTTAACCCCTTTTTCATGGTTTATATTGGGTCTTTTCTAATTTCCCGGTATATGTTTATTCAACTGTCAGACGTTATTATATTCTCAGACTGTTCTTCAAATCCTCACAGTCTTTGTTCTATCATATTAATCGATTATTATAGACACTGTCTTTAATATACAAGAATACTACGATACAAAGATGGGTATTTCAAAATAGGTTACGCTACATATATTTATAATAATCTTGCATATATCACACCTTTTTATAAATCTTCTAAATTTCCAAGACGTTTTTTCTTCAACTGTTTATAGAATGAAGGGGAAAGTCCGGTGATTTTCTTAAACTGGTTAGAAAGATGCGCAACACTGCTGTAGTTAAGCTTATAGGAAATCTCTGTAAGATTGAGCTCATCGTATAGTAGTAATTCTTTTACCTTTTCTACTTTATTGATAATGATAAAATGCTGCAGGGTCATTCCTTTCACTTCAGAAAATGTATTGGCAAGGTAGGTATAGTCGTACCCAAGCTTTTCACTCACATAGTCCGAGAAATTTTCTTTGGGAAGAGCATCAGAATAATGAATCATTTCCGTTACTACATTCTTTATTTTTTCTATCAGAATACTTTTTTTGTCATCCAATATTTCGAGCCCTGTTTTGAGCAGATTTTCTTTCAATACACGCCTTTGTTCGGCACTGATATCATTTAATAATTCTACTGTACCCAGATCTACGACAGCCCCTTTAATCCCCAGTCTTTCCAATTCCTGATGGACAACCATTTTGCAGCGTAGGCTTACCATATATTTTATGTATAACTTCATGATCCTTACTGTTTACAGCTTGTTAATCATCATCATCATCTTAACAGTCATTCACTCAAAGTTACTCCATTAAATCAGAATACCTATGATTTATATAACAAATTGAAAGACTATTACAACGCTTTCCTTCTTTAATGATTGAAATTTACATATACTCAAAAACAGGGACAATGTCAAAAGAAACGAAATCCAGCAAAACACGTCCTTCAAAATTAATAAAAGAGAAACGGGAATTAAAATAAACCCAATACAGATGCTTATTAAGGTACTACTGTAATGAAAAGGTAAATTAAAAATATAGCAATAAGCACCACTCCCTGCATAATATTGGTTCTGCCTGTTGCCAGTGAAACGGTAATAATAAAAAGAGATAGTCCCAAAAGTATCGTTGATTTAATGTCTATGCCTAATGTCATTCTTATACCGGTTATGACAGATATAATGGCAATGGCTGGAATACTTAACCCAATACTTGCTAAAGCAGACCCGAAAGCCAGGTTTAGTGAGGTTTGGATCTCGTCACTTTTTGCAGCTCTCAATGCAGCGAGACCCTCAGGAAGAAGAACTATACCGGCAATGATGATTCCTACCAGAGATCTGGGAGCTCCCGCTGAAACCACTATATTTTCAACATCTTTTGAAAGAAGCTTTGCCAGGAAAACGACCACTCCCAAGCTTAAGAGCAGCAGTACCCCACTGATATACAGCTCTTTTTTGGAAGATTTTTCCTGATGATCTTTTGCTGATATGTTTTCCTGCAGCTTATTTTGTGGGGAAATAAAAAAATTCCGGTGTCTCATCGTCTGAATCATGGTAAACCCCAGATATAACCCCAAACAAATCAAGGCTATAAAAAGTAACTGAAAGGAGGTATATTCGCCACCAAGATGACTTACCGTATAATTTGGCAAGATAAGAACAAAAATAATTACGGCAGTAAGAGTGATCAATGCTGTACTTACCCCCTGCAGAGTAAAACTTTGTTCTCTGTATCTTAATGAGCCTATCACAATACAGCTCCCGATAATGCCGTTCAGGATAATCATCACGGCTGCAAAAACCGTATCCCGGGCAAGGGTGATGGTCTCCAGCCCTTTGGCTCCCAGCATTATGGAAATAATCAACCCGACTTCTATTACCGTAATGGCAAATGCCAAAAGTAAAGTTCCAAAAGGTTCACCCAGACGATGGGCAATGACTTCAGAATGGTACACTGCCGCGAGGACACTTCCCATAAGAAATAAGGTAAGGAGTATAGAATAATAACCAGAGGAAAAAACAGCACTTCCAAAATAAAAGAGCCAGGCTAAAATGGGAACCAAAAATGTCCACATCCATAAATATTTTTTTTTCTTCATAAAAAACAGTACTAATTTTTTTTAATGGTTGACCCCTCCTTTGGAGAGACTCAGCAGGGTTATATCTTCTTTTTGAAAAGGGCTTGGGGATTATAGATTTGAAATGTGTGAGATGCCCAATTGAAAATTAAATGATATAAAAAAGTAATAGCCAGAACTTAAATTGGCAATTCAACGTAATATTGCACTAAGATACAAATTATCAAGCATTTATTAAGACAATACCCGTATCAATGCAATTCTAAAAAGCCACAGGACTTTCCTCTCATAACAGGTAATTTTTTCCTCAATTATGGAAAACAAAATAGAAGCATTGCAATATGTGTGATATATGCAACATTAAAACAACAATCTACAATACAATGAATTACAAAAAAACCAACTTTGTATAGTAACAATGATGTTATACCAAAATCCACATTATGGACACAAACCACAACAAAGACAACGAATTTTCTAAAACTCCGGGAGACTGGATTGCACAGTCTAAACAGCTGAAAGAAAAATTCTCTACATTAACAGACCATGATTTAAAGCTTGAAAAAGGGAAGGAAAAGGAAATGCTTGAAAGAATTGGTAACAGATTGAGAAAAAATCGTGAAGAGGTTATGAATATTTTAAAAGAACTAAATCTTTCATAATTCTTTCCAAATAGCAATTAAAACCTATGCATAGAGTTATATCTTTCAGAGAGTTTTGATTAAAAGGGGGATAGAAAGTTAGGAGGTTCTATCCCTTTTTATGTACAGTACACCATACATTTTACTTTCAAAACTAACCGTGATGAATCATAAAGAACTTGAGAAATCAAAAATACATGCGACCAGCCAGATTGTAGGCTACCTTTCCAGTTCTGTACTCAGCAGAACAATAATAGAAAAAATAACCGGCAATATCAGTGCTATATCATTTGATGACGGAGAAGGGCTGCCGGAAAAGACCTCCCCTTTTGATACTTTTATACAGATTATTGAAGGGAAAGCAGAAATAATAATTGACGGAAATCCTTATTTTTTGGAAGAAGGCGAATGCATTACCATTCCCGCTCATCAATCGAATGCTATCAAAGGAAATAAACGCTTTAAAATGATTCTAACAATAATAAAAAGCGGCTATGAATAAAATAGATAAGAGATCCAGCTTAACAAAAGAGATCTTTAAAACTACTGTGGAAATTCAGAAAAAATTTCCAGAACTGTATGAGCTTTTAGATGAGACCCCTCTATTTTTTTCTTTTACAGAAAAAAATATCAGCATTTCAGATTTGAGGCAATACCTCGTATCATTAATAATGCAACAAAAATCCTTTGAAAAAAGCATTGGTACAATAAGACATTAATGTATAATTTCCAAATAGGATTCTCATGAAAAAATTATTCAGGCATCCAAAAAATAAGTTGGGTCTAAGAAATAAAAAGAACCTTTCAGACAGAACGTACTATTCTCAGTTTGTTGCTTTATTTTATATCAGAAATATTAATAATACCCTAAGTAATGATATCACTGAAATTCTTCGGATGTTAGAAGAATTACAGCATCTGAATAACAAATCCAGGCTAGTATTCAGTACTCACTGTGCCTTAAGCAAGCATAATATGTGGCAATCTATTTTAGCCTATATAAGTGATAGTTTAGGCTATATCAGGTTTCAGTTTGAATATGTAAAAGAGAATATTACCCAAAAAAATAAATTTAATTCCCCTCTGTTCTGGCAACAAAACAAAATCTATATTGAAGACTTAACTGAAAATCATGAAAAAATGGTACAGCTTGGCATTCAAATTTTGCCGGAAGAAGAAAGGTTATCCTGGAAAACAACCGTATGTAATTTTTATGACAAAATCTTTTCTTTAATCGTTCCTCTTATCAACATATGTAGACTTGAATCAGACTTTGTTGAAAAATTTACCCCTAAAATTCTCAATACAATCACACTGGATATTATTAAAAATATTCCTAAAAACTATACTTTAAAAGAGGCTACAGATTACCAGCAAGAGTATTTAAAGGCATTAACAAACTATAACAATGAACTGAATGGAAAAAATAATCTTTGGGACACTTTATTAAACCTGCTTTCAGGTGGTGTACATCAATCCCCCTCCGAGCGGGTCATGCTTAAAAGATGGATCAATGGAAAGGATGAGAGATAGCTTCCATCATGGAATCATCCGTAATTTCGGATTGCTACTGCTGTACTCTAAGAAAAATAAGAAATCTATCAGGAAAAGTGGTAAAGGAAAATAACATCACCTGTATAGGCCGGTTTTCGCTGGTCTCTGATTAATAACTTAGCTTCAACCAATACTTTTACAGTTCCTTTAAGATTGGTTACTGATTTTACCGTAGCTTGCAACTGAACGTCGCTGTTGACCGGAACTGCCTGTCCAAATCTAAAATTCTCAATCCCGTAATTGATTTCCATGGTTACATTTCTCACATAGGCAATTTGCTTCCAGAGATAGGGAATCAAGGATAAAGTTAGGTAGCCATGAGCGATGGTCGATTTAAAAGGGCCTTCATTTTCTGCCTTTTCTTTATCAACATGAATCCATTGATAATCTAAGGTGGCCTCTGCAAATTTGTCGATCTGGTCCTGGTCTATCGTATGCCAGCCGGAAACTCCAATCATCTGACCTTCATACGCCTTATATTCATTATAACTGTTGATCGTAACCATATTCTTCTGTTGACCCGATGAGGTCTGTCTATTGGGTGAGCATTTGCATTTTTTATTTCCATTGGTATAATAACTTTGTTTCAAACCAATGTATATACATTAAGTATTCAAATATCAGTCCGAATTTGTGACGACCATATTAAATCTACTTATTCTCATTCCATCAAATCTTTAAAAAACCTCTTACATGAAGTAAGAGGTTAATGAACATAATGTAACTTACATTAACGTTCTTTCAAACAATATTCCAGATACTAAAAGTGAATGGATTTTGCATCTGTAAAAAATCAGACTGCTGGTATGCAGCACAGAATTTTCACATCTGCAAACAGGATTTAATTATGCTAATTTTACATTAACAGCGTTTAAACCTTTATCACTTTTTTGTACTTCAAAAACTACTTTATCATTTTCACGGATCATTTTTGTGTTTAATCCTGAAGAATGTACGAATATGTCTTTACTCCCGTCTGCTGGAGAAATAAACCCGAAGCCTTTTGCTTCATTGAAAAATTTTACGGTGCCTTCTTGCATTGTAATTATTATTAAAAATTGTATGTATTTTGATCTGTAAACTCTACAGATTTATTTATAAAATAGTGGTGATCCATCAGCAAATCATTTTTTTTTTACTCTCTTTCTCTAGAAAGAAAACTGAAGGATCCATAGTTTGTGATAGCGGATATGTAGCGTTTCCTGTAACTTCTACAGGGTTATTCAGGATGGTTTCCGCAAATTTCCGTACGTTTAGCGGTAGGGTTGCCGAAAAGAACAGGGTCTGCTTCTTCGGAGAAACCAGCTTCAGAATCTTTTTTAAATCACTGACCAACCCCATGTCAAGCATTCTGTCTGTTTCATCCAACACAAGAATCTCAATTTTAGAGAGATCAATATGTCTTTGATTCACTAAATCCAAAAGCCTTCCGGGTGTAGCAACCAGAATATCCACTCTTTTTCTGAGTGCTGCGAGTTGGCTTCCGGCTAAAACACCGCCATAAATAGAAAGTTGGGATAATGGTAAATACTTGCTGTATACCCCAAAATTTTCTTCTATCTCTAATGCCAGTTCGCGGGTCGGGGTAAGTATTAAAGCCCGTATTTCTTTATGTTCAGGGGTATACTTTTTTAGTAACTGCAGAATGGGCATAGCAAAGGTAGCCGTTTTTTCGGCACTCGTTTCTGCACATCCTATAATGTCCCTCCCTGCTAAAATCTGTGGAATGGCAGTATACTGTATTTCAGTAGGCTTTGAGTAGCCAGCTTCTGTAGCAGCGCGGATAATGGGATTGATTAAGTTTAAATTTTTAAAATTCATTATAAATTCCGGATTTCCGGCAGTTTGTAAGCAAATCTGTTTATCAGAATTTGTGTTGATATATTAGGATAAACAAATAAGGAATACTCTTTTTCAGCTTATCATTTTGCTTGCTCAGGCTGTACCAATATTATTAAATAGTACTGATTAACCTGCAATAACGTATCGCTCCTATTTACAATAGGACTTTTATAATCTCTATTTTCCGCAATTGAATGAAGACTATAAATGGTAGCTGAAAAAGCAAAACTGACAGAAAAAATTGTGATTTTAAACTATTACAGAGTAGCAAAGGCAGTGACCTGTTTTATAAACGTTCTGCAAACCTACAATAAAGAAAACAAACAAAATCATATTTAATTAGTTGATTATCAAAAATATATTCGTAATTTATGCACATCAAATGAATTGTTTGCAGGCGCGGATGATTTTAATCTTCCGAAATATGCAAACCCCCTCTCCCATAACAGATCCCCAACGAAAAACTTTACCATTACAAGCTGCACCGCACGTAAGAATTGCTTATTTTATTATGGTACATCACAAGCCTGAAGTATTTAAGGCCATGTTTCAGAAGATTTATACCCGGGATCAGTTTTATCTTATTCATATTGACCGGAAATCTACTCCAAGGTTCACAGAAGAGATCCAGCAGTATGCCGTTCAGTTTCCCAACGTCTATATTTTAGATAGCATGAATATTGTATCAGGAGGTTTCAGCATGATTCAGGCCGAACTCAATGCTATGGAGTTTCTCCTGAATGTCAACCGGGAATGGGATTATTTCATTAACCTAAGCGGTGAAGATTATCCGCTTAAATCTCAAAAAATCATACGTAAGTTTCTGACAGCCAATAAAGGCCGAAATTATCTCTTTTATTATGATCAAAAGTTTTACAGACCGGATACCCTGCAGAGAATACAGAATCATTTTACAGAACTGGCCTACGTCATCTCTTCATTCATTTATAAAAGAGAATTTATGAAAGGGGTCACTCCTTATATTGGTGGAAAATGGTTTATGTTTACAAGAGAAACCTGCATATTCCTTACTAACAATAAAAGGGTAATGGACTTTGAGGATTACTATCTTTATACCTTCTTACCTGCTGAATCATTTTTTCAGACCGTTCTTATGAACACAACATTCAATGATATTATTGTTAATGATGATAAGAGAGCCGTATTTGAGAAATCTATTTTCAAAAACAACCAGGACATCCTGACTTATATTAAAAAGCTGGAATCCAGTAACCAGCTTTTCATCAGAAAAATAAATAATAAAACTGATGAAAACCTCCTGACTTATATTGAAAACTCTTTTCTTCTTCCTTTACCGGAAATTGATGAAATTGAAAAAGAATTAAAAAGGGATGGTTATCAAAATAACTGATTTCTAACGCATCAGCTTCTGCTCATAGCCGTCCGATAGTTCTTCGGTGTCATTCCTGTTTGTGATCTGAAAAAGTAAGAGAAATGGGAGAGATTTCGAAATCCAAGTTCATAAGCAATCTCTTTGATCGATTTTCCGGAGCTGTGCAATAATTTCTTTGCTTCTAATAAGACTCTTTCCCTGATAAATTCAAGGGGTGAAATTTTATATTGTTTCCGGCTGATAACCCCAAGATAATTAGGCGTGATACATAGCTCCTGTGCATAGAAAGACACATTTTTCTGTGTTTTATAATACTTCTGAACCAATGAATGAAACCTGAAGGCAAGATTGTCATGGTGATTCAGAACAGATTTACCATATATTTCTTCTACCCATAAATTGATCATGAGCGCTAAAAGCCTGACCCTGGCATTGATAAGTTCCGGAAATATTACCTCAGAATAAATCTCCTTCCGGATAGCACTGAATTCTGCACTCAGTTTATCATACGCTTCATCATTCGGTTCTATCATTTCATATTTGCTATGCAGTGAAAAGGTATGCTTTAAGGTAGGAGAGAATGTTTCAAGAATAGAATCCTGAACAATCAGCCTTCTGCCCGATACATCAGCAGGCAATTTCCAGATATATTCTTTTTGAGGAAGGTGTATAAACAATTGTCTGGAATTCAGATCATAGGTATTGATATCTGTAATGCATTCACCATCCCGGCATTCATCTAAAATAACAATGGTAAAGGAGTTTTCCGGAAAATTATTGAGCTCGGAAGAACTTATTTCATCCTGATAAATTACATCGACTTTTGGGGTGCTTTCATGGGGTAATTGGTTTGAAATCCTTTCCTTTTCCATTGCTCATTATTATACCAGCTAAATTATAAAATACTCTATCATATTTTTTCATCAAAGCATAAATTCTTTAGAATTAAATGCCTGAAGCAGACAAAACTATCAGAAACAGTGATAAAAGTATTGTTGTTTACTCCTAAACTCAGAATCAGTCCGCTTCATGGAAAACAATCAGTATATTTGTCATAAGACATTTCTATCCCCATGCTGAAAGATAAATTTGGAAGAACAATTAATTACCTCAGACTGGCTGTTGTGGACCGGTGTAATCTACGCTGTACCTACTGTATGCCGGAAAATGGGCTTTCATGGATTAAACAGGAAGAATTGATGACGGATGAAGAAATGCTCAGGATATGTTCTGTTTTTACAGAACTCGGAATCAATAAAATCCGCATCACCGGAGGAGAGCCTTTTGTGAGAAAAAACAGTATTGATCTCATCGAAAAAATATCGCGTTTGGAAGGTCTTAGCGACCTTAGCCTAACCACTAACGGCCTTCTGACCGAACCGTACATTCCACAGCTCAGGGAGTTTGGAATAAAATCAGTCAATCTTAGTCTGGATACCCTGGATGAAGAACGTTTTTTCAAAATTACCCGCAGAAAGGGCTATCATAAAGTCATCAAAACATTGGAAAGCCTTATCGAACATGATATCAAGGTAAAAATCAATACCGTAGTGATGGAAAATCAAAATATTGAAGATATCATTCCTTTGGTTATGCTTACAAAATCCCTTCCCGTAGATGTCCGTTTTATTGAAGAAATGCCATTTAACGGGAATGATAAAGACATCCTTTTGAACTGGAATCACTCAAAGATCTACCAGCATATCAGGGAGCATTTTCCTGATATTCAAAAACTAGCAGATCCTAAAAGCTCCACATCCTATAATTATAAGATTCCGGGCTTTATGGGTGAAGTTGGAATCATTGCAGCATATACCCGTTCATTTTGTGGAGACTGCAACAGAATACGTATCACCCCAACGGGTATGCTCAGAAGCTGTTTGTATGAAAGTGGCGGGGTTAATTTAAAAGACGAAATACGTGCTGGAAAAACGAATGAGGAACTAAAAAATACAATCATCAATACTATACATCACAAACCCAAAGACGGATGGGAAGCTCAACAATCAGGTTTGAATGCTGCACAGATCCATCAGTCTATGGCAACAATCGGAGGATAAGATGGAAATGATTACCGTACAACAGGCAGAAAATATCATCCTTTCCCAGGCACAGGATTTTGGAAAGGAATTCATTCATTACGACTCAGCATTAGGAAGAGTCCTGGCAGAAGATCTCAAAGCAGACCGGGATCTCCCTCCTTTTGATAGGCCCACTGTGGATGGAATTGCCATCAGCTATCATGCCTACGAAAAAGGAATCCGTTCATTTAAAATTAAAGCGGTACAATCTGCCGGAGAACCTTCTGTTTCTATCCATTCGGCAGAGGATTGTATTGAAATTATGACGGGTGCTGCACTGGACAATTCTGCAGATACGGTAATCCGTTACGAAGATATTTCAATTGATCATGGAACAGCACATATCAATATTGATATAAAACAAGGGCAAAACATACACCTTAAAGCAAAAGATAAAAAAGCGGGAGAAATACTGGTCAAAGCCGGCCAGATTATCAGTCCTGCCATCATTGGTATCGCTTCTTCTATTGGAAAAACGACTTTATTTGTTAAAAAGCTTCCCAAGATTGCCATCATTTCTACAGGAGATGAAATGGTAAATGCAGAGTCAGTTCCTACCCCATTTCAATTGAGACGCTCCAATGGAGTTTCCATACAGTCTGTATTGAAAAAATATGGGATTCAGGCAGATACCCTTCATGTCAATGATCATTATGAAGAGATCAAAAAAGAACTAGCCCGCTGTATTGAGGAGTATGATGTACTTCTTTTGAGCGGCGGCGTTTCTATGGGGAAATTTGATTATTTACCTGAAGTATGCAGGGAACTGGGAATAGAAAAACGCTTTCACAAAATAAAGCAGAGACCCGGAAAGCCTTTTTGGTTTGGAAGCAAAGATCAGAAACTTGTTTTTGCGTTTCCCGGCAATCCTGTTTCAGTATTTATGTGTTTGCATCGCTATTTCATTCCCTGGCTGGAAAAATCGTTGGAAACACCTCCAACTTCACCTTTATTTGCGGTATTGCAGGATGATATTGACTTCCCATTCGGGCTTCAGTATTTTGCACAGGTAAAGCTCAATATTAACTCCTCAGGACAGCTTACCGCTGAATCCGTTCATACAAACGGCTCCGGTGATTTTTCACACCTCGCCGAAACTGATGCTTTTATAGAACTGCCTTTGGAGCAGAATCATTTTAAAAAAGGAGAGGTATATCCCATATGGAAATATAATTTTTAAAGATTATGACTGATTTTTCACATCTCAATAAAAAACTGCAGCCTTCTATTGTTGACGTCAGCAGAAAACAAATAACCCGCCGTAAAGCCGTTGCAAAAGCAATAGTGGAAATTCCTGAGAATATTTTACAAAAGCTTAGTGAAGGAGGCTTCAATACCCCAAAAGGTTCAGTCTTTCAAACCGCAATCATTGCCGGAATTATGGCTGCTAAAAAAACGGGCGAACTCATTCCGCTCTGCCATCCGATAGGACTTGAGAACTGTAAGGTTGATATAGAACTTACCGACCGCAATGAAATTGAAATATACTGTACTGCAGAGGTAGAAGCCAAAACAGGTATAGAAATGGAAGCCCTCACAGGAGCTTCTGTAGCTGCACTGACTATCTATGACATGTGTAAGGCCCTAAGTCACAATATCACTATCAAGGAAATTAAATTAATAGAAAAAACAGGCGGAAAAAATGATTTCAAAAGAACAGAATAAAATTCCATCCATCAACGGCCTGGTGCTGGCAGGTGGAAAAAGCCAAAGAATGGGAACTCCTAAAGATCTGATGAACTGGCATGGAAAAGAACAGCGTTATTTTGCAGCAGATCTGCTGGCCGAATTTTGTGATGAGGTTTATATTTCCTGCCGCCAGGATCAGCTAGAAAATTTTGACAGGCAGTATCATCCATTAACGGACACCTTTCTGAACATGGGACCTTTTGGTGGTATTCTTTCTGCACTGCGTTCCCAGCGGGATAAAGCATGGCTCGTGGTCGCCTGTGATCTGCCCCTGCTGGATAAAAAATCGTTGGAATTTTTACTGCATTCACGAAATCCTGAAAAAGCAGCCACTACCTATAAAAGCCCTTTTGATGGGTTACCGGAACCTTTAATTACCATCTGGGAGCCTAAGAGCTATCCGCTGCTCCTGAATTTCCTGGGTATAGGAAATACCTGTCCCAGAAAGGTTTTGATCAATAGTGATACACTTATTTTAGAACCTCATGATCCTGATGCTCTGATGAATGTGAACACACCTGAGGAAGCAGCAATAGCAGAACGAGCACTGAACCGACAAAAATAATAAAGATGGAAGGGAATCTAGAACGCTACCAGTGTCAGATGGCTTTACCCGGATTTGGCAGCTCTGCACAGCATCTTCTTACAAACGCCAGGGTGCTCATCGTAGGAATGGGAGGTCTTGGCTGTCCGTGTGCACAATACCTCACCTCTTCCGGTATAGGAACAATAGGTATTGCGGACGATGATACGGTTTCTCTAAGCAATCTGCACCGGCAGATTTTATATACTCCGGATGATATCGGATTGTTTAAAGTGGATGTGGCAGCAGAACGGTTACAGCAACAAAATCCATCTGTACAAATCATTCCGTTCAGACTTCGGGTGACTTCTGAAAACGTAATGGATCTGATTTCAGAATTTGACCTGATTATTGAAGGTACAGATAATTTTGAAACAAAATATATATTGAATGATGCCTGTGTACTGGCAGGAAAAGCATTGGTATACGGTGCAATTTATCAATATGAGGGCCAGGTCAGCCTATGGAATGTTTTACAGAAAGACGGAAGCTATTCCACCCATTATCGTGATGTATTTCCCAATGTTGAAGAATCTCAGATTCCTAACTGTCAGGAAGGTGGCGTAACACCTCCACTGGCGGGAATCGTTGGCTGCATGCAGGCCAATGAAGCTATTAAATATCTTACAGGTTCCGAAGATATATTAGCCGGCAAATTGTGGATGATCAATATGATGAGTGGAAAAACACAAATTATAAAGCTGAGAAAATCCTCTGTTCAAATTACAGATCTTCCCCAGACTGTTCCCACACTTACCTTCGAAGAATTTAAAGAAAATCAAGAACATTTTGAACTTATCGATGTACGTGATGATCATGAACATCAGAATTTCAATATTGGCGGAAAGAACATTCCTCTGGATGAATTAGAAAATCATTTTGATGAAATTTCCGGTTTTTCCCACCAGGTATTAGTCTACTGCATGTCCGGAAAACGCAGCAAGGAAGCAGCCCGGAAAATTAAAAAGGCTTTTCCCGCAAAAGAGGTGTTTTCTTTACAGGATGGTATTTATAAAATGTATCCCTAAAATCCTTGAGGTGGGTTTTAAAATGTCCGAAAATATTTAATCGATAATATTCTGTGAAGATTTCTGCACCACAGGAATGGTTTCTCCGGCCATTTCATGAATGGTAGCATTGATCATTTCGCACATACTATTCAATGCCAGATCATTAGCCTCTGTACCAAAAGGTTCTTCAATTTCATCTGCTATGGCTTCAAATGCGACAAATGTATACGCTACGAATACAACGATCAGGGGCATAAACCAGCCTAAAGTATCTACTAATCCAAAAGGCAGCAGAGAACAATAGATATACACTGTACGATGAAGCAGAACACGGTAACTGTAGGGTATCGGCGTGGAAACAATCCGTTCACAACCTCCTACAATATCTGAAAGTTTATCCAGATTCTCATCAAAACGCGCCTGCTGAATAGAGTCGATCCGACCGCCCTCTTTTGCTTCCCGGACCCAGTCTGCCATTAATTTCATAATAACTGCAGGTTTATATTTCGAAGCAAGTACAGTTTCCCGTTTTTTTCCGTCCAGTCTGTCCTTTAAATCTTCATAAGGATCTGTTCCCCTGAGTTGATGTTTTAGGGCAAAAACAAAAGAACTGAGCAGGTCGATAAATTCGGTGACTGATGTATCATTTTTTGTATTCCCAAGAGTCAGTACCTGGCGTGTCAGTGACCGTGAAGTGTTCAGTAAAGCTCCCCACAATTTGCGTCCTTCCCAGAACCTTTCATAGCTTACGTTATTACGGAATCCCAAAAAAAGAGCAAGTACAAAACCAAATAAAGTAAGCGGTGCGGGATTAAGCGGAATCTTAAAGGAAAAAACAATTCCACGAAAGTAAACCACTCCCAAAGAAAATACAAAAAGAAGCAACAAACGCGGCAACAGAGCCGGTAATACAGATCCATGCCAAACAAAAAGCATTTTAAACCAGTGCTCTTTTTTCCTAATAATCATATTTTCTTTGTCATTATTTGTTACAATTACTTTTTAATATGCCCCACAATCAAGGCTTCTACCTGATAAGAACTCCGGGCCGGTTTTTTTTCACCTTCGGCAATAATACGGAGCGGACCTTTTTCCTTCAATAATGGGTTACCGTCTATGGTATCTGCTACAATCACATTTTTATCTGCAATCGACGGATCCAGCTCTGCCAAAGAGAATAAAACCTGATATCCGTCGGTACATTGTACCAGCAGGTATTTGGAAAGGTTTTCACCGTGTAATTCTTTACCGGAAGGAACCCCGGCTTTGGCAAGAATATCCAGAACAGAAACTCCTGTATACACATGAACATTTCCTTCTTTATCTTTTAATTTAGCTTCCTTTCTGGGCATTTTTACAAGATCAGATAAGGAAAGCTCCAGCGGCTGTGATACCTCCCCGCTTACTTTTAGTTTAAATTGCGACTGGGCAGATACCATGCCCGCAATCAAAAACAGGGCGAATATCCATATTTTGCCTAAATATAGAGATTTCTGATTTATACTCATCGTTTATTTTTTATTACGGTCTTTGAATAGCCCCCTGATAAAGCATCTGATCTACTTTTTTGTATACTTCGGGGTCATGTTTCATAATTTTGATTTTCACATATTTTGATGCGGGCATATTACTTTCCTTGACAACATTATTGACGGATACCAGGACATTCGTTTCCGGAAAATACGTAACGGTATTTTTTTCCGGAATCTGATAAGAAACAATGATAAACAGTGGTGCTACACGCTCTATCCCGTCATCATAATTGTAAAGGTCTACCCGATCTCCGGCTTTAAAACCTGCTTTATCAATATCATTCTGATTCATAAATATTACCCTGCGCTCATTTTTAATCCCGCGGTAGCGATCATCCAATCCATAGATTGTTGTATTGAACTGGTCATGAGTTCTGGTGGTTGCCATCATATATTCATCTGCAGCAAGCGTATTATCCGGTACTTCTGTCAAGGTAAAAGGGGCACGCCCTCCCAGTTCTTTCGAGAATTCCTGTTTATCCCGTGCAGCATTCGGAAGATAAAAGCCTCCTTTCTGGCGGACACGGACATTATAATTTTCAAAACCCGGGATACACTGCTCGATATCATCCCGTACGGCATCGTAGCTGTCATGATAACGCTGCCAGCTGACCACAGATCTTTCTCCTAAAGTAGCCATTGCCATACGGCAGACAATCTGAGTTTCATTGATCAGATTATTGGATACGGCATCCAGTATTCCCTTTGAATCCTGAACTACCCCCATAGAGTTTTCGGTTGTTACGATCTGTAGTTTACCATTCACAATATCTTTATCACTACGGCCATAGGTCGGCAGGATAAGTGCTTCTTTTCCATGAACCAGATGTCCCCGGTTAAGTTTGGTAGAAACAGAGACCAGAAGGTTAAGTTTTCTGAGGGCATGGGCTGTATAAGTGGTATCAGGTGTTGCCGAAAGGAAGTTTCCTCCCATGCAGAACATGACCTTTATTTTTTCTTCATGTATGGCTTTAATTGCTCTTACGACATCATAGCCGTGCTTGCGTGGCATTTTGAAACCATAAAACTTTTCGAGACGGTCAAGTTGTTCATCTGTAGGTTTTTCGTCAATCATCATGGTCCTGTTTCCCTGAACATTACTGTGCCCCCGAACAGGACAGACCCCAGCTCCAGGTATGCCTATACTCCCTTTTAGCAAAAGAATATTGAGAATTTCACGGATCATATCCACTCCATTGGGCTGTTGGGTAAGCCCCATTCCCCAGCTGAAAATAATTCTTTTTTTAGATGCTATTGTTACTGCAGCCTCATAGATTAATTCTTTCGAAACTCCCGAAAGGGAAGCCAGCTCATCTAGTTTATAATGATCAAACTGTCTGATAAAATCCTCATATCCTACTGTTTTTTCTGTAATAAAATTTTCATCAAACACAGAGCCCGGATTTTCCTTTTCAAATTCGATCAACAAAAGTTCCAGCGCCTTTAAAAGAGCCATATCACCGTTGATCTTAACGGGCAGATAGAGATCAGCCAGCTGTACTCCGCCATTAAGAATATCTTTAACACTCTGTGGATTGGTAAAGCCCATAAGACCTGCTTCCGGCAATGGATTTATGGCTATAATCTTAGCTCCATTCTTTTTTCCTTTTGAAAGAGCACTCATCATTCTGGGAGCATTGGTTCCCGGATTCTGTCCGATAATAACAATGACTTCGGCCTCGTAAAAATCCTCCAAAGTCACTGTACCTTTACCAATTCCAATGGTAGGACGCAGTGCTGATCCCGAAGTTTCATGGCACATATTGGAGCAGTCGGGCATATTATTGGTTCCGAATTCCTTTGCAAACAGCTGATAAACAAAAGATGCTTCATTACTCGTTCTTCCGGAGGTATAAAAGGCTGCTTCATCCGGAGATTCCAGTGCATTGAGATGTCCTGCTATTTTTTTAAAAGCCTCATCCCAGCTTATCGGTTGGTAATGAGTAGCTCCTTCCGGCAAGTACATGGGATCCGTAAGTCTTCCCATCTTGCCGATCTCGTAGTCGTCCAGTTTTGCCAGATCAAATACAGAATTTTCTTTAAAGAATTCCGGGGTAACTCTTTTGGTTGTCGCTTCTTCTGCGAGAGCCTTAGCCCCATTTTCACAATATTCACCAAGAACCGAACGTTCATCATCCGGATCCGGCCAGGCGCAGCTGGGGCAGTCAAAACCACCCATCTGATTCATTTTAAATAAAGCCCTCATCCCTCGAATAGGGGCTTTTTCTTCAAATAAATCACTAAAAGCAGCTAATACTGCAGGAATTCCGGCAGCTGATTTTTCAACATGTGTAAGTTTTAGATCAAGTAATCTGTAAGGATTTTCTGCCTGAGGCTCATTCTTAATTTCCTTTTCTATTTTATTGTTATCATGTTCTTCCATCGCCTTTTATTTTTTTGGGTTAGCATTTCATATTTGGATTCGGATAATTATCACTCTGATCCTCTATGGTATTATCAAGGCATACAAAGTCTTTTTCTATCAGGAGCTGAACTTTTCCGCTCAATCCGTCGAAACCCACCCTATCTGTAGTAGCCAGTTCTTCTACCATAAAACCTGGAATTTTCATTACAATTCTATGCTCTACAAATGCAGCTGACAGCTGTTGTTCATCTGTTTTTTCAACAGTATATATAAATGGGTTGTCTATAAATTGTGTGGTGCTGGAGATTATTCCATTTTTGTGCAATTCCGTAACCTCCGATTGGGTAATTCGGAATCTCACGGAATTATCTTTTATTCTTATTTTCATATCAAATTTTTAATTTCAAAATTAGTCCCCGAGTGATAGATATTAAATCTGTTGTCCCGAAGGAACCCAAGTAAAGTGATATCAAACTCTTTTGCCAGATCTACTGCGAGACTGGAGGGAGCTCCTATTGCTGCAATAACCGGAATACCTGCCATTGCCGCTTTCTGAACCAGTTCAAAACTTGCCCTTCCACTTAACACTAAAATTTTATTTTTCAATGGCAGCTGGTCAGTGAACACAGCATATCCTATCAATTTATCCAGTGCATTATGCCTTCCTACATCTTCCCGCACGGCAAGAAGATTACCTTCCAGATCAAAAATGCCTGAAGCATGTATTCCCCCTGTGGCACTGAAGTTATCCTGAAAAGATTTTAGTTTCTCTGATAATTGATAGATGGTTTCCAGATTGAGGATAATTTTTTCTTTTTCCAGTTTATGGAAAGCACTTACGGTGCGTATTGATTCGATGGATCCTTTTCCACAAACTCCACAACTGGAGGTGGTATAGAAATTCCTGTCAGTTTTCATCAGCTGTGGAACAAATCCTTCTGCAAGTTCAACGATGATCACATTTTCACTGGTTCTGGAACATGCCTCCTGAGCATGCTGTACATTTCTGATCTGCTTTGGGTCTTCAATAATCCCTTCCGTATATAGAAAACCGGCTGCCAATTCCCTGTCATTTCCGGGAGTTCTCATGGTAACGGATAGGTTTTTCGTCTCCCTGTAGGATTCTGATCCGAATGAAATCCTGATTTCCAATGGTTCTTCCACTGAAATATCATCCGTATAGGGAAAACTTGTGTTATCCTTAACTTTGATAATCTCTATCTTCTGTACTGAATTATATTTCAAAGTATTGATTTTCATCTAACAAGAAGTATTATAGTAAATATACGAAATTTTATTCCTTACCATTACGGATGTGCAGAAACCCATTCATCTCCATCTTCAAAAATTTCTTTTTTCCAGATCGGAACTTTTTGTTTTAGGGTATCAATGATATACCGGCAGGCATCAAAAACTGCCTCACGATGTCCGTCATTGACAACAATGATCACTGCCGCATCACCGGGATATAGTATCCCTATGCGATGGTGAACCACTATATTGCGAACGGAAAACAGAGCAGCAGCTGCGTCGGCTATCTTTTGCATTTCCTTAATCGCCATAGTTTGATAACATTCAAACTCCAGGCGGACAACAGGCTTTTCTTTGGTCCTGTTACGAACGGTTCCTATAAAAGTGGCTGTTCCTCCGCTGCCCAGATCATGGGCAACCTCTAAACAGTCAGCTATATTCAGTGCCTGGTCGGTTATTTTTATATCAATCATACTTTTTATCCACCGCTTACGGGAGGGATCACTGCTATTTCGTTAGTACCTGTTATGATGCGGTCATCATCCGCATATTCTTCATCCACAGCAATAAAATAAGATTTCAGTTTTCTCAGCTGTGGAAAACGGTCTTCCAGAATATCTTTTAGCTGTCCGACATTCAAGTCTTCTGTGGTTTCTATTTCCATGTCCGGTGTTCCAAAAATATCTTTTGCTATTCCGAACGCCAATATATTAAGTTTCATTTTTAAGTGGGGTTTACCAGTATTTTATTAAAACATTTATTCCCGCTACCAGAACAAGCACAGCTGTCACTCTTTTTATAACTAAGGGGTTCCATTTGAGAGACATTCTGGAACCTATCTGTCCACCGATAAAAACGGCCAGACATAAACTCAGAATTCTAAAGAAGTCCATATCTACGGATAGTTTTGTGAGCTGTCCGAAAATTCCTGATATGGAATTAACCAATATAAAAAAACTGGAGGTGGCAGCAATTTTTCTTGGGGTATCCCACTTCAGCAGATTAAGCAGTGGGGAAAGAAAGATTCCTCCTCCTATACCTACCAAACCAGAAAGAAACCCGATTCCGCCTCCCAAAAAGCCATTCCGAATGACGGATGCCTGTGAATCCTGTGATATTTCAGCGTTATTCTTTGCATCTGTTTTTATCCATAACAATATGGCTGCTATAATCAGGGTGATCCCCAGGATCAGAAAAAAAGTTTCCTGACTGATCTTCAGTATGGCACCCAGATAGGCCATGGGTACACTCACAAGGGTAATGGGCAGTATTTTCCGCCAATCGGTCTGTTTATTTTTAATATAAATGTAAACTCCTCCCGTAACGACAATCACGTTGCATATAAGAGCTATCAGGCGTATCTCCTGATATGGAAGACCATACATTGCCAAAACAGCAAGATAACTTGACCCTCCTCCAAATCCTACTGATGAATAAACAAACGCTATCACCAGAAAGAACAAGATGATTTCCCAATGTCCCATAAAGTGTATCAATTATTGATCTTACAATAATACTGATTTTTACTCCTTGTTTTATGGCTTCTGATCAAAGACTATGCAGTAATTTGTGAAAAAAATATCACAAACTGTTTATTTAAAAAAAATACGGGTGCATCCACCCATTTTAATGCCTTTATTTTTTCCCAATTCTGGAACTTCCATGTCTTATTTAAAATTGGCTTTTCATTTTGAAGTTAGGCTTTTAATCTATAGATTTAGCGCTGCTAATATCCACTTGCTTTAAACCGTAAAGCTGAGTGGTCAATAAAACCATGATATCAAATTAAACAGCTATGACAAAAATAAAATGGTCTCTATTCATTATTACCATTATTACTGTATTTGCAAGTAGTCATTTACCCGGACAAATACCCTCTAAAGAAATCGATGCGCTGATTGCCAACTCGATGGAAAAATTCAATGTTGCAGGAGTCGCTGTAGCTATTGTAAAGGATGGAAAAATAGTTCACAAAAAAGGTTATGGGGTAAAATCTATAGATACAAAACTGCTTATTGATGAGCATACCAACTTTGAAATTGCATCTAACAGTAAAGCATTTACAACTGCTGCTTTATCAATTTTAGTAGATGAAGGAAAACTCTCCTGGAATGATAATGTCAAAAAATACATTCCGGAATTTAAAATGTATAACGACTATGTGACGGAAAATTTTACCATAGAAGATCTGTTATGTCACCGTAGCGGACTAGGTTTAGGAGCAGGTGATTTAATGATGTTTCCGGATGGTACAGACTTCACTATCAACGACGTGATAAAATCTTTCCAGTATTTCACACCTGTTTCAGGTTTCCGAACCCAGTTTAACTATGATAATCAATTGTATTTGGTGGCCGGTGAAATTATTGCAAGAATAAGTGGAATGACCTGGGAAACCTTTATCCAGAAGCGTATTTTGGAACCATTACAAATGCAGAATTCTCTCAGCTCTATAGCCCAGGTAAAGGATTTCAGTATGATGGCTTCACCACATTCCTCAGAATCAGGTACTATAAAAAAAATATCTTTATACGGACCAATGGTTAATGGTGCTGCCGGAGGAATAGTCTCCAACGTTGATGATATGTCTAAATGGATGCTTGTTCAGCTCAACCATGGTAAATATGGTTCCCATTTAGACAAACAGCTTTTTACTAAAGAAAGACAACATGAGATGTGGACGATCCATACCGTTGATCAAATAAATCCTAATCCAAGATACAATCAACACTTCAATGGATATGGTTTAGGCTGGAATTTATCAGATGTGAAGGGGAATCTCAGTGTTTCACACACGGGAGGCTTACCCGGAATGCTTTCTATCGTTACCATGATCCCTGATTTAAATTTAGGCATTGTTATTTTGACCAATACGGAAAATGGCGGCGCCGGTGTTTTCTCCTCTGTGAGCCAAACGATTATTGACAGCTATTTAGGGCTCAACGATTTCGGTTGGGTAGATAAGTATGCTGCTTATTTTGAGTCACAAAAAAAATCCGGAGATGAGGTTACTAAAAAAGTTTGGGAGACCGTAAGCAAAGCAAAAAATACGACAATAAAGAACGAAGATTTAATCGGATTGTATGAGGATAAATGGTTTGGAAAAATTGAGATTTTCCTAAAAGGAAGTCAATTGTGGTTCAAGTCTTATCGGTCACCAAAACTAAATGGACCTATGAGTTTTTATAAAGCCAATACTTTTGCAATTAAATGGGATTATAAAGATATGAACTGCGATGCATTGGCCCTGTTTAACTTAGATGAAGAAGGAAAAGCTCAAAATATAAAAATGAAGGGCATCTCTCCCAATATAGATTTTAGCTTCGACTTTCAGGATCTGAATTTCGAAAAAGTAAAAAAATAACAGATATACTGCTTATAAAATAATAATTCAAATCTAAAAAAAGCGGTAATCAAGCAATAGGGCTTATCTCCCAAAAATAGGATAAATATAAAATAAGGTGAGTTTAGCAACTCACCTTATTTTATTCTGGTCCAACTGGGCAGACATTTACATTAGTTTAATGACTGATTGGTATGCTGAATAAAATCATTCCACTGTTTATTCAGGTGGGCAACGGCAACCTTTTTTTCATTATCATTCATAGAAGAATAAGTAATGGAATTGAAAACCAATTTTTTCAGGGCTTTCACATCCAGCTCCCAATAGACAAAAGCAACCCAGAAATCATAGCTGAGTCCTTCATATCCATATACCGACGGATCATCACTGTTTATGGAACACTGTACTCCATTACTTAATAACACTCTTGCCGGATGATTCCTCAAGTCACTGACGTATCCTAAAATCTGGTTACTGATTGGGCTTACCTCAACCAGTTTATTCTGTTTTTTGATCAGCTCCATTGTCTTCGGAAAATAGATCAGGTTTAAACCGTGACCAATTCTTCGGTTATTCAACAATGAAGTATCAAAAACATTTTTATTAAAGACCGAATTACTTTCACCGGCATGGAGGAAAAGAGGCATTTCTACGCCATATTTTTTACTAAGTCCGTCCAATGCGGTCCAGTTTTTCTCAAAGAAAGAAATACTATGGCCTGCCGCTTCATCTGCAACAAGATCAAAACCGGAAATCATATCCGGAAATTCTTTTTTAAGTTCAAAAGCTGTTTCAAGCTGCTTTTCAATACTTTGAGGATCTAAAAACTTAAAACTTGAATAAATGAGCTTCAGGCTGAACTGAGGGTCTGATTTCTGTACTTCTTTAACGATATCCTGCAGGTCGGTAATCGATTTCTTTACAGGGTATTTTCCATGTTGGAAATCATAAAGTTCTTCAAAAACATATCGGATTTCCACATGCTGTACTTTATCTTTCGCCAGATCCTGGAAGCCTTTCAGATAATATTCTTTAAAGAAAGGACGGTAAGGCAACAGCAGATTGATGCGTTGAAAACGTTTTTCAAACTCAATCCAATAGTTGGTATAGGTACATAATTTATCCCGCTTCAGAGTGAGAAGCTCCAATAACTCTTTTTCAAAATGAGGATCCGAAAGAAGTTTTTTATCAAGACTGACGAATCCTTGGGGAACTTTCCCATTTTCAAAAAAAGCCAGCTGACCTACAATAAACTTATCATTATCTTTTTGGTCATAGACATAACATTCTTTATACTTTCTTGCCGCTGCAATCACCCATTTCATATCGGTAACTCCTCCACTGTGGGTATGCAGCAGACCACCTTTAGGCATCGTTTGAAAAACTTTATACAGCTTACTGTCTTCTATCAACGGTTTTAATTCGTTAAAAGAGCTGTTATATAAAGGGATCTTCTGTTTCTCTGTTTCGTTAAGGAATTGTTTTCGTAGTTCAAATAATTTTTTATCCAATGTAAGTTCAGCATCAGATAAGTGTATATCGGCATCAAAAGCCAGTGCTTTATTATCTTTTTCTAACAACATCCAGTTCTGCTCATAGGTGGATTTTTCAACCACCTTAGTTTGGCATCCGAACAAAGGAAATCCAAAAAGCAGGATATAAGTAGAATATTTTCTCATCATAATAGTAAGGGTTCACGTTACACAATTGATCACGAATATCAATTGTACAAATAAAATCATCATCAAAAATATAATTAATTTTACAAAAATACTCTCAATACCTCCTAAAAATGGGCTTAATTTTTATACCGACTCTTTTCATATCATCATTTCTTTTATGGTAATCATCGATATTTCAAGCTTTCATAGATCAATGGATTCTTTTAAAAATGCTGATCAAAATTTAATGCTTAGATTTATTCAATGAACATTTTTACAAAAAAAATAATAGGGGTACGCTCTTTCTCCATCCTGATATGTAGTGTATTAGGGTCGGCAGCCTTTTCGCAAACAAAATCCTACACTCCGGTTTCCCAGGAACTCTATCATACCATTATGGAAAGGGACAGCACACTTTTCAGTGCTGCCAACAGTGGAGATATTGACAAACTCAAAACCTTTTTCACCAAAGACCTTGAATTTTTCCATGATACCGGTGGATTGGCTGGATACGAAGAAACCGTTGATAATTTCCGAAGGGTTGCTAAAAACTATGCCTACACCAGGAGAGTACTTGTGCCGGGTACCGTAGAAGTATATCCTGTTAAAGATTACGGAGCTATTCAATCAGGAACACATCAGTTTTGTCGTCTGGAAAATGGAGTTTTAACCCATTGTGGAACGTTCAAATTTGTTCATATCTGGAAGCATACTGATGAAGGCTGGATGATCTCAAGAGTGGTAAGCTATGGACATTAAAGTATTTCCATTTTATTCTTCCATTAGACCCAACATATCCTGATTCCTTTATACAAACATCCTATCCTGAGCTTTTAATCCTCATCTCATTTAATGAAAAGAATTTCTGAATTTTAGCGGCGAAAGATTCGTTTTATTTTTAAACAGTTTTGTAAAAGACTGGGGATGCTCAAAACCTAAATCGTAAGCAATCTCACTTATGGATTCATCTGTTGTAGAGAGTTTTTCTTTCGCTTTTTCAATCAATTTATCCTGAATCAGTTGCTGTGTACTTTGCCCTGTAAGCGTGGTAAGCATCCGGCTCAGGTAATTGGGAGAAATATTCAGCTTTTGGGCGATATACTGCACGGTGGGTAATCCTTTTGAAACCGGGGCATTATCATTGAAATATTCATTCAACACCTCCTCCAGGCGATTAAGAACGTGATGGTTGGTAATTTTTCTGGTTATAAACTGACGTTCATAAAACCTTTCGGAATAATTGAGCAGGGTTTCTATATGTGAAATAATAATATTTTGACTGAACTTATCAAGAGTAGCCCGATATTCCTGTTCAATATTTTCTATAATTTCATTGATGGTTTTTTCCTCTTTTTTGGAAAGAAATAAAGCTTCATGTACTGAATAGTCAAAAAAATCATATTGCCTGATCTCTTTTGCCAGAGGGGTATTCCAAAGGAAATCAGGATGAATCAGCAGCATCCACCCGGATTGCTTTTCCTGAAGAGCGGGTTCAGTTTCAATCCGGAAGACCTGGTTGGGAGAAATAAAAAACATGGTGCCTTCATCAAAATCATATTCCTGCTGTCCATATTTCAATTGACCATTGATTCCTATTTTAAGAGAAATCATATAAAAATCAAATACCCAGTTGGCCTCACCAATATCTTCAGGCCGGATAACGGTACTATAATCAACCACACTCACCAGGGGATGTTCGGGATGAGGCAAACCTCTTGACCGGTGAAATTCAGTAATGGTTTTTATTCTTTTTGTAATCCGCTGTTCCATAAGGATAAAGTTACTAATTTGTGGTGATTTGCAGCAACATTGCAGTCTCAACCTTATCAATCATGTATTGAGACTGCCGGTGATGCGCTATGTACTATTCATTTTGATAGGCAGCAGCAAATTCTTTAGCAAAATCTGCCAGCTTTATTTTTCCTAAAACAGGTTTCTGTTGATAATAATCTTCGTATAATATACCACTCCCCTGTGCTGCCTGGGTTTCTACAAAACCTCTTGCCACCTGCTCATTGAATCCGATATTCACCCAATGATTGAATAATTCCTCATCCGGAATGATTTGCCATTGTAAATCCGGCTTAGCAATAGCCTCTCCCAAAGCTTTCGCAATTTCATTGGGAGATACCTCATCGCTGGCTACGTAACGAACACTTCTTCCTTCAAAGGGTTTTTCAATTTCTTCTGCAATAGTTTCTGCAATATCCAATGGGGAAACCCAGGGTTCTTTTTTATCGCCTCCCCAGTTGGAAACAATCGCTCCTTTGTTTCTGATGCCGGTAATCATGGAAAACAGATTGAAGTAAATACCCACCGGGCGAATAAATTTAATAGAAATAGCCTCCGCCAATTCTCTGAGTATCTGCTCTACATCATAATGAAAAACAATGATACCTGTTCCTTTGTCGGTATGTGCGCCAATACTGCTGAGATGTATGATTTTTTGAACACCGGATCGTTCAACAGCTTTTTTGTAGTTGTGCCCTATCCTACTGATCTCACCAATGAAATCAATACTCTTATCAAATAGATCTCCCACGGCCTCCATAGTTTCCATTAAATAAACAATATCTGCCCCTTCAAATGTTTTGGTCAGAAAATCTACATCAAACATATTTCCTACAGCAGCTTTTGCTCCCAGCATCTCAATAGCGGATACTCTTTCTGTAGTACTGGTGATAACGGTTACCGAATGTCCTTTTTGTACGAGCTCTTCTGTAAGTGGTTTTCCAATGTTCCCGATGGAACCTGTTAAAACAATATTCATTTTTATCTATTTTTTGTTGATGTAAAATTCTGAATACCGCTTAAAACAGACTTCGCTCAATCTCACTTCTTCTTAGCCAAAAACAAACTCATCTCATTCCCATAAAATAAACAAAAAGTCTACAAAAACAATAGACTTTTATTATTAAGATTTATTCACACCATATAAGAAGCTTAATAGAGACTTTATCTCGCATTTCAACGAAATAAATAACTTACTGATTTAAAATATATTACATTTAAAATCCATACTTCAAATACTTAAATCCTTATTACCCTACTAAATTAGTAGACTTATATGATATATCTCATATCCCCTATTGATAAGGGTTTACAAATAATTAAATAATTTTGACACAGTTAAAAAAAATAAACTTTATTCTCATGAATAAAAATTACTCCGATACTTACCTGTTCACCATCGTCGATAGGATGCCTGCCCAACATAACCGCAGTGCATATCTATGTCTTTCACAGCACGAACATACTTCTCAAAATATGTGTTTTGAATTTTCGATGTGTACAATGATGATGTCATAACTTCACATACACAATCTGATACTGTAGGGCCTTTTATTTCAAGGCCTAACTAACCCTGTACCCATTATAAGCTTTTCACTGAAACCTCCCCAAAAAGGGAGGCCGGGACTTCTTATTCCTTAACTGGAAGTACAGGCCGTCATATCCTACGATTTTAAACTTAAAGATGATAATATAATGAGAAAAAAACAATGCAAACTTGGTGTATTGGCTGTGCTTTTATTCGCAGAATATGGCTTTGCACAAAGTAAAGACAGCCTCTCCAAAGAAACCTCGATCAAAGAAGTGGTGGTGGTAGCCTTTGGAAAACAGAAAAAAGAAGAGATCACCGGATCTGTACAGTCCTTAAAAGCTAAAGACCTGTCTAACCTTCAAAACGGAAACATTCTTCAGGGAATTGGTGGAAAGGTCGCCGGTGTACAGGTAATCTCTTCAGGACAACCCGGCTCACAGCCAACTATAAGAATGAGAGGAATAGGTTCTATTAACGCCTCCAGTGATCCACTCATCGTTCTGGACGGTATCCCCTACAGCGGAAACCTCAACAGTATTGCAGCCTCAGATATTGAAAGTATTTCCTTTCTTGAAGATGCTTCTTCCAATGCTTTATACGGATCAAGAGGAGCCAACGGTGTTATTATTGTCAACACCAAAAGAGGCAAAACGAAGGGGTTACATATTGAAGCTGATGTGAGAACCGGGGTTAATTTCAGATCTATTGAAGATTATTCGGTTTATACCTCTCCACAGGATTATTATACCGCATACTATAACAGGGCGAGGATTGGAGAAGTGGCAAGACTCCAGCAACCGGGTGCTATACCTTCTGCTGCCAGTCCTCATGCTGCGGGATTGGCTGCTTTAAGCAAACTGGGATACAATGTTTACAACACTCCTTTTAATCAGCTGATTACAAAAGACGGTCAATTTAATCCGGATGCTCAGTTACTGTATCAGGATAACTGGAAAAAGCTGCTGTTTAAACCTGCCCTAAGAAGGGAAGCTACTGTAGGAATCAGTGCCAATGGTGATCAGGTAAAATCTTATACGTCCTTAAACTACCTGGATGATAAAGGCTATCTTATCTCCTCCGGATTTGAAAGGTTTGGGATAAGATCCAACCTGGACTATTCTATTACCTCAAAACTAAAATTAACGACAGCCCTTTCTTATACTTACAGCAAGCAGGATTTTGGAGAATCAGGTGGTTTTTCCAATCCTTTTCAGTTTGCCAGAAATATATCTCCTTTTTATCCTGTTTTCCTCAGAGATAATAATTATCAACAGCTCTACGACACTAATGGAAATGCTCTGTATGATTATGGTGACGGGCAAGGTCCTAACGGAGCTACAAGGTCTTATGCTGTGTTTGAAAATCCGGTGGGCAATCTCCAAAAGGATAAATCTCAAACCACCAGCAATATTACGAATATCAACCTGGGGTTAAACTATGAAATCATTAAAGGATTGGACTTTACTTATAATTTCGGAGCTTATCTTGAGAATGTCACCAACCTTCAGTTTGGAAATACAGAAGGAGGTACATCATCATCCGTGGGCGGTACTATTTCCAAAGGTTCAATTTTCAAATATACCCTGAATCATCAGCAGTTGCTTACCTATCAAAAGAAATTAGGCAATCATAGTTTCAACATCCTTGTAGGCCACGAATTAAACAAAATAAAAAATGAAGGATTTTCCGGATCAAAACAACAACTTTTATTACCGAATTCATTGTCTTTCGATAATGCCGTAAAAATAACAGACTTATCCGGGAATGGCTATGAGTATGCTGTAGAAGGGTATTTCTCCA
Source organism: Chryseobacterium sp. YR221 (assembly GCF_900176315.1). NCBI lineage: Bacteria > Pseudomonadati > Bacteroidota > Flavobacteriia > Flavobacteriales > Weeksellaceae > Chryseobacterium > Chryseobacterium sp. YR221. The sequence goes on along the minus strand of NZ_FWXM01000007.1, from coordinate 161,101 downwards.
GATTACTCTATAATTATGACGGTAAATATTTCTTTAATGCCAATGTACGAAGAGATGGCTCTTCTGTTTTTTCTCCGGAAAGCAGATGGGGAAATTTCTATGGATTGGGAGTAGCATGGAATGTGGCCAAAGAAAACTTTCTTAAAGATAATGCGCTGATCAATTCTTTAAAGTTAAAGGCTTCCTACGGACAGCAGGGAAATGACAACATCCTGTTAGACGGGACCAATAGGGATTATTATGCGTATCAGGATATCTATGGGATCAACAATTTTGGGGATGACAAGCCTGTGCTATCCCTCAAAAAGCAAGGAAACAAAGATTTAAAATGGGAAACTTCCAAGAATCTGAATGCCGGTGTTGAAATCTCCCTGTTGAAAAACAGGATTACCTTAAATGCTGATTATTTTGAAAGGAAAGTCTCAGATATGATTTATACGCTTCCTCTTCCTCCCTCCAATGCCGGATCTTATGTAAAATACGGAAATATAGGAGACATGACAAACAGAGGTGTACAGGCTAATATCAATGTGGATGTTCTTCGTACCGATGATTTCCAATGGAATATCTACGCCAATGCGACCCATTATAAAAATACAATTACCAGATTACCTGCTGAACAGAGAAGTACGGGTCTTGTCAGCGGCCTGTTTATTTTGGCGGAAGGCGGTGACAGATATACCTACTACCTTAAAGAGTTTGCCGGTGTAAACCCCAATAACGGGGATGCCTTATGGTACCGTACAGCCATCAACCCAACCACTCAAAAGGAAGAAAAAACCATAACCAATAATTATAAGGAGGCTACAGACTACAATACTGGAAAATCAGCTATTCCTAAAGTGTATGGTGGTTTTGGAACAGATGTAACTTATAAGAGATTGAACCTGTCTGTTAATTTTGCTTATCAGTTTGGCGGCTATGGGTATGATGATATTTACAGAAGCTTATTCCATTCGGATACCTATGCCTCTAACTACTCTACTGATCTGGATAAAACATGGACTCCTGAAAACCCCAGTGCAGCTTTACCAAGAGTGGACCTGACATCAACCAATCAGAATGGAAATTCAACACTCTATCTCATCAAATCAGATTACATCAGCCTTCAGGATGTTACGCTGTCTTATCAGCTGCCTGATGATTTTGCAGGACAGGCTGGTTTATCCGGTTTAAAAGTTTACCTCACAGGAAACAACCTCTACCTATGGTCCAAGAGAAAAGGATATGATCCCAGAACTTCATTAACCGGAGTTTCAGATTCATACAAATATTCTACATTATCAAGTGTCTCTCTCGGCTTTAAACTAACATTTTAAAAGAACTTATGAAAACAATAAAATACTTTATAACTGCTATAAGCATCGGATTGATAGCCCATAGCTGCTCCAGTGACCTTAATACGCTGCCGGAAGGCGATATATCCGGAGAGCAATTAAATAATGATTCATCAAGCCCTGAAAAAATATTGGGCGGAATCTATCTTGATCTCCGAAGCAATGGAGCCGGAGGAACGACCTCTCATTCCGATTTTGGGATTATGGGAATAAAAGCAGGTGCAGACCTGATGTCCAATGATGTTATACAGTCTACCAATCAGCATTTGGGAATGTTTTATAATTATGAGGCAACCAATGCCAGCAATTCTGCCTCAGAAATTGTATGGACCACTTTTTATGCAAGAATATTTGTAATCAATAAGCTTCTTGATGATCTGAAAAATGATACGGGTACCAAAAACAGAGCTATTAAAGGGCAACTGCTTGCATTAAGAGCCTATTCCTATCTTTATTTGGTACGTTTTTATGCTAACAGCTATAAAGAACATCAGTCGGAACCCGGCGTTCCTTTAGTCCTGACAAGCAGTAACCCAAGCCAGGGACTTCCAAGATCAACCGTTTCAGAAGTATATGGGCAAATTGTTAAAGATATTGAAGAGTCTATTGTCCTTCTGGATACTTTTGCCCGCCCTTCTAAAGCTCAGATTGATCAGAGGACAGCTAAGGCTATTGCTGCTGAAGTATTTTTGGAAACAGGAAATTATGCTAAATCTGCCCAATATGCTGAAGAAAGTAAACAGGGTATTGCCCTGATGACAGAAAACGACTATACCACTACCGGATTCTCTACTGTCAGCAATCCCGAAGCAATATGGGGATTCCACAATACCATATCCACTATGAGTATCGGGAATTATTATGCTTCTTTCTTCTCTATGTTTGATAATACCAATGAAGGCTATGCCGGAGCTGCGCAGATCCGTAAACTGATAGACAAACGTCTTTATGAAGCTATTCCGGAAACGGATTACCGGAAAAAAGTTTTCAACGGCAGTCAAAGTGCTTCATATACTTTTAATGGAAAAACCAAAAACTATCCTGCCTATGTAAGCTGGAAGTTTAAAGATCCTAGTCTTTTTGAGGGCGATTATATCTATATCAGAGCTTCCTCGCTTTACTATATAGAAGCTGAAGCCCTTGCCAGACAGGGAAGAGAAGCCGAGGCCAGACAGGTATTATTTGAGATTTCATCCAAAAGAGATAAGGCATATACCCTTTCTTCAAAAACAGGAAATGAACTGATCAGTGAAATTATCCTTCAAAAAAGAATAGAGCTTTGGGGAGAAGGCTACGCCTGGTTTGATATGAAAAGATTAAATACCCCATTAGAAAGGATATACCCGGGAACGAACCATACTTTCGGAAGGTTTAATCTATCACCGGACAAATTCAGGTTTCAAATCCCTAATAAAGAAATCAATAACAACCCACAGATCACCCAGAATCCGTAAATAAAGTCACATTCATATCAATCATATTTTGTATCTAGAACAGGTTTTTCCTGTTCATTAAAACGAATAGCACCATTTAATGAAAATGGTGCTATTCTATTATAATGATAAGTCTTCTTAATTTCCTACCTCTGATCAGTCAAACCTGATAAACATCTGATCAAAATTCATGGTCATTGTATTAAACTGACGGATCACGTCCTGTCCGATATTTCCGTAAACCGTTTCTTTATTAATTTTGGTTGTTAGCACACTTACATTCTCAAGAGGAATTTTCTTATCCAGGATATGAAAAGTATGACTGATCTTAAACCCGTCATATTCAATCTTACCTCCGGCTCCCCCCATGCTGATCTTAGTCACCTGATACTGCCTGTCAATATTTTTTTTATTCTCCTGATAAAAAGGGGCATACAAAATGGTATGGTCCGCTCCCGTATCGAATGAAAAATGTTTCCCATCGATAAAAATAAGGGGAGATAATCCGTCAATAGCCAGATTGGAGACTGTATTTATTTTCGTTTCTGTATCTGGCACTATAAAGTAATCGTCCTTAGTCAGCTGAACTTCTTTTAATGCTTCAATCACAGGAAAACCGAGGATACCATTGATCTGGTATTTGATTTGAGGAAAACTGAGTGCGCTATCTGCAAACACCAGAAATACAGCATTTTCAACGGTAATATTTCCAAGAACCAGTTTTTTGCAGACTGCAAGATCGGCTTTAACAGAAATACCGGTAATGGCATCTACATCAATAGCAGCCGGAATGATTTTCATATGTAAACGCTGGGCCGCTGAAGTTGAAATTGTAGAAATATTGGCACCCGTATCAAAAATAAAGTTCATGGTACCTTCTCCTATATCCACTTTCAGGTTTTTCAACCCTGCCGCATCTTTATCCATTTTCAAACGGGTTGAACCGTTCATGACAATTTTCTGACGGGGCTCATTTTCCAGCGCGGTCCAGATTTTCAGATTATTCTTCAGATCATCCTTTTCATCTTCTGTAAGTAACCTGTCATATTGTTGAAGAGTTCCCTGTACCGCTTTTTTAGCTCCGGCATAATCATACTGTTTCATACAGTTATCTTCTTTTATACGCCCTATTTTAAGCATCAGGGAATCCGGAAATGAAGACTTCAGCATTTCCAGCTTTGTAATTTTCAGGTTAGATTCTTCAGGTTTGTTAAATGCATTATCAAGTACTGCTTCTGTAAAATACTGATATTCCACAGGCAGTTTTTTCTTATGCGCAGCAAAAGATGTACGAGCTTCAAAAAAATTCTTTTGCTTCATTTGACCGTATATCATATCAAATGCAGAAGCAGGTGTCTGCCCGAACCCTGTAAAAGAAATACATAACAAAGCAAACAACATTGCTGTGCGTATTGTTTTTATCTTTCCGAATAATTCTGTTTTTAACAGCCTGCTTAATGTATTCTTCATTGTAATAGTGATCATGTATTGAGTTTTATCTGACTTGCTAATTTATTAAATCCGATCATGTTATAACGTAAAAATTCCTCTAAAATGATATTCAGACAGAATACAGAAAACTAATACCACGACAGTTACAACAAAGTAAATTGACGCTTACAACAAAATGAAAAGAATAAATCCGGAATACCTTTGCTGTATAACATTTAAATACCAAAACAATGCAAAACAGTAATTATCAGGGTACAATGCAAAAGCCTATTATTTCAGGGTTTAATGCACAGTCGACAGCAGAAGAAGTGATCAAAGGGATTGATCTTACGGGAAAGATCGCCATCGTTACCGGAGGAAATACAGGTATCGGTCTGGAAACGACTAAAATTTTGGCTGCAGCGGGAGCAACAGTTATTGTCCCTGCACGGAATATACAAAAGGCCGTAGAAAACCTGAAGGGAATTGAAAACGTAGAAATCGAGCCTATGGATCTCATAAACCCCTCGTCTATTGATGATTTTGCCCAAAAATTTCTCGCATCCGGAAGGTCTCTTCACCTGCTGATCAATAATGCAGGTATTATGTGGGTACCTTTACGTAAAGATGAACGAGGTATTGAGTCTCAGCTGGCTACAAATTACCTCGCTCAGTTTCAGTTAACAGCAAGGCTATGGCCGGCTCTTAAAAATGCCCAGGGAGCCAGAGTGGTTAATGTATCATCACAAGGACATCAGTTTGCTCCTTTCAACTTTGAAGATCCTAATTTCCTTACCCGTGAATATGAAACTCTTCAGGGATATGGGCAATCTAAAACAGCAGTGAATCTTTTTTCTCTTGAATTGGATAACCGGGCAAGATCAGCAGGAGTACGAGTATATTCTCTACATCCGGGATCAATTGCCGGTACAGAACTGGGAAGAGAAGCTCCCCTGGAACTTTTCCAAAAAATGGGATTGGCAGACGCTCACGGGAACATTCCTGAGGAAATACTCTCTACCTTAAAAACAATTCCTCAGGGTGCTGCCACAACAGTATGGTGTGCTACCAGCCCACAACTTAATGCTATCGGAGGAGTCTACTGTGAAGATACGGATATTGCCCCATTAGCCCTTGAAAATGCAATAACAAAAGGGGTAAAACCCTATTCTTTGGATCAATCCAGTGCCACCCGTTTATGGGATTGGAGTGAGAAAATAACAGGCATCCGTTTTCCCGTTGAATAAGGCAAAAAAGACACTGCAAAATGTATTATATTTATTAGTCTAAAAATATCATGAGCCATGGATCATATTTCAAAATACCTGACAAAGGAGATCAAATTATCCTGCTATGAGGATAAACTATTCAAGTCAGATCTTATGTTTGATGATCATATGCTGGTCTGGTTTATTTCAGGTGAAACCAAAATCATACAGGCAGACAAAACGTATTACTTCCATGCCGGTGATACTTTTTTAATTCCCCGAAATCAGTTGGCTACAGTTGTCAACTATCCTAAGGACGGGCTGCCTCATAAAACAGTCGTCCTCCATCTCTCGGTAGAACGCCTGAAGCATTATTATGAAAAAATTGATCTACCTAAACCCATACGGCCGGAGCAATGTATTTACAGTTTTAATAACCATCCGCTACTGAAAAGTTATTTAAACTCTCTGCTTCCTTATTTTGAAATGGAGGAAACCTTTCCTGAACATATTGCTTCCCTTAAAATAACCGAAGCAATAGCCATCCTCAGATCGGTAAATCCTGATGTAGATAAAGTTCTTGCCCATTTCGATGCCCCGGGAAAAATAGACCTTATCAATTTTATGGAACGGAACTTCATGTTCAATATGCCTTTGGAAAAACTTGGATACCTCACGGGTCGCAGTCTGTCTACTTTTAACCGGGATTTTAAAAGGCATTTTAACAATACTCCCCAGAAATGGCTGATTGCCAAAAGGCTTGAACTGGCCTATTACCAGCTGTCAGAAAAAAACAGAAAACCCAAAGACGTTTTCCTTGAAGTAGGATTTGAGGACCTCTCCCACTTTTCTTTTGCTTTTAAAAAGAAATATGGAATATCGCCAACACAGCTTAAGCCAGGCTTACCATAAAACTTATCTCTTCAGATGAATAGGACTGTTTTTATTTGAAGTCTTAATTTTTGCTGTTTTCCTGGCATTATAGAAATTAAATCCCAAAAAAGTATTTCTATTTGGGGATTTTTATTGTTAATGATAATTCGCATTCAACAGTTTGTATTTAAGTCTAGAAAATGGTTTTTCAATGAGGAATCTGTATAGCACCCCCCCTGCAATGCAGGCAAAAAAACAGATCATAAGGCTTATATTGTCTGAAGTTTGAATTCCCAAATTATCCAGGCCGCTTTGTACCATGTGGATAATTCCTTTATGTGAAAGATATATGGCATAAGATAAAGCAGCCAGCTGCGTGGTAGCATAGCATCTACACCGGGAAAGAAATGAAGATTCAGATACAGCAGACATTACCAGTATTCCGTAACTAACAGCCACCAAAGTAAATCCAAAGACAGAAGCTTCTTTTGAACCCTGCTCATTACAAACCCAGAATGAAACTCCCAGCAGTACCAATCCCAGGAAAAAAAGTTTATTTCCATGATGATGAACAAACCTCTTAAAAACCGATGAATGACGCATTAAATAACCGATAAGCACGCCTATTCCCAGACCATCTAACCGGGTATACGTAGGATAATAGATTTTCATATACCACAAACGCCAGAACTCCATAGAATTGCTATCAACGGAAACTAAAAACTGATTCCACATAAAGAATCTGAGTACCAGAGAAAAAGGGATCAGGAGAATAATTAAAAAAGCCAGATATTGAAACAGCTTGATCCGTTTTACCATCAAAAGAGACAAAGGAAGGAGAAGGTAAAACTGCTCTTCAATACACAATGACCATGCGTGGGAAAATGTACCCTGATCAATAACATTCAATCCAAAATTCTGGGTAAAGGAAATAAACTTCCATACAGGCGGCAGTGCTTCCCTCTCTCTGAAAAAAGGAAAAATGAAATACAGCAACAGCGTAACCCCATAAGGTGGAATAATCCTGAAAAAACGTTTAATATAAAATGTTTTCAGACTGATGGTCTGCTTATTTTCTATTTCTTTAAACAGCTGGCTTGCTATTAAAAAACCACTTAAAACAAAAAAAAGATCAACACCCGTCCAGCCGAATCGGCCAATACTGTCAATCCATGCCGGGTGCCTGAATGCCCGATAATGATACATTAAAACCAATACAATGGCCACGGATCTCAGGTGATCCAACCCATACAACCTTTCCGACTGTTCTTTCATTTCATTTTTTTGCAAATGTTATCAGATTCCGGAATACTTTTTACCGTGACATTTGGAAAACAGCTCAACTGATGTCAACAGTACAATAAGTCTTCTGAATATCAAATAAGGTTGTTCATCTCCAATTGATCGTCGTCAGCAACATTTTTCGTCAGCTCTACTTTAGATTTTATATTTTTGAAGATGAAAAATGAGTCAGAGGTTCATATCAGACGTACCCTATATTTCCAGCTGTTTTTTTGGACAGCTTTATTTCTGTTTGGAACCGCAAGAAATTACGGAGAATACGATGGATTATCTTCAGACATAATTATTTATAATTTCTGTCATTGGATTTTCCAGATTATTGCCGCTAATTTTATTTATTTTATCCTCATCAGGCATTTTTTTGATAAGAAAAAATACCTTGAATGTTCAGTATTTCTTATCATCAGCCTTTATCTCCTATCAGTCATCAACAGGTTCTTTATTGTTTATATTGCCGAGCCCTTTTTTATCAATGAAACCAAAGACAGTATTTTCAGTATTTTCACTGACCTGAAATACCTTTTAATTCATTATACTTTTCCGATCATCAGCGGGGCCTTCATTTTTATTTCAATGATGTTTTTTATCCGCTACAAAGATGAAAAAGAAAAAGCAGCCAACCTGCAGAAAGAGAAAGCTGAACTGGAATTGAAAGCCCTCAAATCCCAGCTAAACCCTCACTTTCTGTTTAATACACTGAACAATATCTATTCGCTCTCCCTCAGCCATTCTGAAAAGACTTCCCAGTCCATTAGCCAGCTTTCGGATATCTTAGATTATATTTTATACAAAGGACAGAAAAAATGGGTATCCGTTTCTGATGAACTGGATATTATTGAAGATTATATCGCTCTGGAAAGTCTCCGCTACCATACGGACAGGTTACAGATAAGCAAGCAGGTCCTATTAAATTCTTCCAATACCATCCCTCCGCTTTTATATCTCAGTTTAGTAGAAAATGCTTTTAAACATGGCGCAGGCAAAAACATCCAGCAGACAGAAATAAAAATAGAAATGGAAACCAACCCCCAACATTCAGTCTTTACAATTGAAAATACTTACCATGAAGATCAGACTGATAATGAGAAAGGAATTGGTCTTCAAAATATCAAAAAACAGCTTCGGCATCATTATGATGAAAATTTTACTTTCAGAATTTCCCGGGAAAACAATATTTTTAAAGTTGAAATAATAACTCCTTCACAATATGATTAACTGTATTATCGTAGATGATGAGCCTTTGGCAGCAAAGTTACTGGAAAATCACATTTCCAGAATCGATCATTTGAAACTGATCGGGAAAGCTGACAATGCAATGGAAGCCTATAAAATGATTCAGAGTCAATCTGTAGAGCTGATGTTTCTGGATATTCAGATGCCTCACCTAAACGGAATTGATTTTTTAAAGTCACTGTCTCAGAAACCGGCCACTATTTTCACCACAGCCTACCGTGATTTTGCCATTGAAGGTTTTGAGCTGGAAGCGGTAGATTATCTTCTTAAACCCATTACTTTTGAACGCTTTTTTAAATCGGTAGAACGTATTCTAAGAAATACAGCGGCTCCTCAGGAAGATTTCATCATATTCAGGACAGAAGGAATGCAGCGCAAAATTTTTCTTTCGGAAATCATTTATTTTGAGAGCCAGGGAAATGATATCAAGGTTGTTTTGGCCACAAAGGAGAGCTTTATTTCAAAGAATAAAATAACAGATTTACAAGCAACCCTCTCCTCCAAAGGTTTCGTAAGAATTCACAGATCATTTTTGATCAATATTGATTTCGTTAGTGCTTTCAACACCACCGAAGTGCTTCTTGGCAATCATCATATTCCTGTTGGAAGAAGCTATCGCCAGGAATTTGACGCTTTCATATTGGCAGTATCAAAAAACAGATTATTATAAGCTTATTGGTGAATTATCGGTTTCGCCAAAAATGCTATTTGCACCATCATTTCTTTTTTATCATCATAAAATTCAACACTTATTTTAAATAATTTTTAATTCAACATGCTGCAAACTCATTTCTAACCTGTTTTTCAATACATTACACCCTATAATTTCTGATCTGCTTTTTTCAGAGATTCAAACAGGAGTACATTCATAAAAAAGCAATAAATAAGTGATTTACAAACTATTACAAACAAACACCAATCCATAGCTCCCACAGGCAGTTCCTTATGAATATCAAAAAAAAGTGTTACTTTTGTTTAACGAATAAAAATTGTTATTTAACTTTTTTATTAGTAAGTTTATGTACACCAATTTGTAAAACATTAAAATTCAATTCATGAGAAAAATAATTCTACTTATTACATGCATGTTCAGCATTTCAGTTTTCTCACAAATTAAAGTGTTGAAAAATGAGAGTTTAGTGGAAATTGGTAAAGATAATTCCGTAGGTTTATATAAAAAGGAAGATAAGTTTACAATCAATTACCAGGACTTGAACACCAGCAACCTGAATACCATCCGATCCTTCTCATTCCAAAACCTGAATGGAGATGTATCAGGACTTTATAAACTTATCATGGAAGGCTTTATAACGGCTGTTCCTGATGAAAATATCATCCTGGAACTTCCTAATGATATTATTGAGCTTCACTATGAAAAAAACTACGGTCAGCCGACGGTCCAGTTTATTCAGATCATCAACAAAAACCGAAAGTATGTCGGAAAATCTCAGTTTTTAACCCAAAAACAGGTTGAGAAAATTTTCGGTAAAACGAATGGTAAATATGCATTATATGAAAGATCTGCTGTAAATTCAAAATCAGGTACCAATACAGCCTCTACAGCAACCCCGGCATCCACTGGTAATGGGAAGAAATCAAAAAAATAAATATTATTTAAAAATATTGTGAAACTCATTCCATCGAATGAGTTTTTTTATTTTATTTTTGCAGAAAGACATTCATTATTATGCCGCTTCAGATAATCAATTTGACTAAAAAGTTTGGGGAACAAACTGCCCTTAACAATATCAACATTTCTATTGATAAAAATGAGATCATCGGTCTTCTTGGTCCTAACGGTGCCGGAAAATCTACTTTGATGAAATCTATCGTTGGTGCATTGAAAATTGATGAAGGTGAAATTATTTTTAATGGTCAAAATATTTCTGAACATGCTATTGAAAGCAAGAAAAAAATAGGATTTCTTCCTGAAAACAATCCGCTTTACCTGGAAATGTATATCAAGGAATATCTTCAGTTTGTTGCAAACATTCATAAAATTTCTGAGGCCAGAGTTGATGAAGTGATTCAGCTTGTAGGGATCACTCCGGAAAAATCAAAAAAAATAGGTCAGCTATCTAAAGGATATAAGCAACGTGTAGGGCTGGCCCAGGCTATTATTCATCAGCCTGATTTGTTAATTTTGGATGAGCCAACCAATGGGCTTGACCCCAACCAGATTATTGAGATCAGAAATGTGGTAAAGGAAATCGGACAGCAAAAAACGGTTTTACTATCTACGCATATCATGCAGGAAGTGGAAGCTCTTTGTTCCCGTGTTATTCTGATTCATCAAGGGAATATCCTTCAGGACTGCTCTATTGATGAATTTAAGGGTAGATTTGACAGCCTGGAAGAGGCTTTTGCAAGCTATACCGCTCTATCCAACTAAAATTTACAGTTTTAGATAAGATAAATCTGCGAGAGAAATATCAACCACAAAAGTCACAAAAGATTTAGGCACTTAAGATTTAAAGTGGCTATGACACTGCTGAAAAGTACACCTAAGCTTAATGAAAAGCTTTGATTTTCTTGTGTATACAAATCTAGATTCCTTCAGAATTATAAATAACAGATTTTGTCTGTCCACTCATTTTGTCATTCCGTAGGAATCTAAGCATAGAATATTAGGATAATAAGAAATAAAAATCTGCTTGATCTGCTCAATCCGCGAGAGAACATATCAACCACAAATCGAAGATTATCTCCTTTCAGTCGATGAATGTTATTTCGACGTAGTCAAAAGTCACAAAATATTTATACACTTAAGATTTATAAAGTGACTATCACACACTTAAGCTTTTCAAAATCTACGATTTTCATAGTGAATATGATAATGGAAGCTTCTATATTCCCCTCCTCCGGAGGGGTGGCGAAAATTCAAAGAATTTTTGACGGGGTGGTTAATGATGTTAATTTGATTTTTGACCACAAACCGAAGATCCAATGTAATCAAAATTCGATGAAAGTCTCTGATTTCCTTGCGTATACGTGTTTAGATTCCTACGGAATAACAATACCATAGGTAGACTCTATTCTCTATCTCTTATCTTGTAGAAGTCTAAGCTTTCTAATTCTCTTTGCGATATCTAGCTCATCTTTTCAGTATTTTCGGATTTTTGAAGAGCATAAAGACGACACCATTCTATCCAATAACTTATCTTTATAAAAATGGCTTTATATTTGATGAAACTCTGATTAGTAACCAATAACCTTTAAAAATATGATTAAAAGCTTCTTATTAGGGACTTTCTGCCTGGCTCAGTTTTCTTTTGTATATGCAAAAGAAGTTCCGAATGAATCTAAAGATCACCGTGTAGCCTCTTATGCTACTTTTCAAAAAGTACCCAAAACGGTCATTATTAAAACAAAAAAATTTAAGATAAGAATTGACAAACAGCCCAATGGCAAGTATTTGTATCAGTCATGGAATGCAAATGCTAAAATCACGGCAAAACCAAGTATGATCATCAGTGATGGTGAACTGGTTCCTGACGGTACAGGAGGGAACTATTATATTGACTTTAACAATCAGGGGTACAGTTATCAGGTTTGGAGAAACTATCTTACCGATTCACCTAAAAAAGCACCCTACACCCTTACTGTAAATGACGAAAACGGTCGTGAAATTGTACGTGAGGACGGGCAGGTAGTTAAAAACTAAGAATAGATGCAACGTGGATTTCAATCCATAAAGCATGGTTGTATTTCTTTTACGTTGTATCATATAAAATCCTGCATGATGAATGCAGGATTTATTTTTATGTTCCTAATTTTTTGAGCTCCGTCTGATACTGGCTGGCTTCAAAACTTTCTGCAGCGGATTTATACCCAATATCAAAAATTTCCTCCAGCCTGTCTTTTCTACGCTCAAACATTCCGTACGTTGACAGCTTCTGTGAAGTAATAAACCAGTCACAATACTCAAACTTCACTTTTTCGATCCTATAGGAAAGAAGGTCATAAGAACGTGAAACAATGGCTTTAATTGATTTTAAATCATTAATATTGGTATCATGAGGCGGTGATACAAAAACTCCAATAAGCTTGTCGCATTCGTCCCTGATAATGTCTGCCGGAAAATTATTGAGCACTCCCCCGTCACAATACATTTCTTCATCAATGATATAAGGTGTTGTGATTCCGGGAATCGAACAAGAGGCAATAATAGCATCTACTATTTCAAAGTTTTCATCAAAAATTTTCTGCGTTCCGGAAACCAGCTCTGTGGCTACAATTTTCACTTCAATATCCAAATCCTTTAATTTCATATCGTGAAAAATAGGTTTAAGATAATTCCTGAAAATGACCGAAGAAACCAATCCTGGCTGGTTGAAGGTAAAATGTTTCCAGTTGAAAAAATAAATTGAATTGAAGAACTCGAGAATTTCTTCAGGTGTTTTGCCAACAGCATGCAGACATCCTACGATAGATCCTGCACTACAGCATGAAAGGATATCTACTTCTATGTTTTTTTCCTTCAAGAATTTTAATACTCCCGCATGGGCGATTCCTTTCGTACCACCTCCTGATAAAACAAGTCCTACTCTCTCAAAATTCATAGAATAAATGTAAGAAATCAGGCTGAGAAAATCAGATTAATTTTTATAAATATGTTGATTTTAAAATTATTTTAACAAATAACAGGTATTTCCGGTTTATAGGTTCATTTAATTTATTTGTATCGTTTTATTTTATCCCCTTTTCATTGTAAATAAAAACACTCCCATAAAATTTACGGGAGTGTTTTTATTTCAGATAAAATAATATTTTATTTCAACAGATATTCCTGCATAAATCTGATCATAGCAAGGCGTTGAAAATCGATGTTTTCTTTTTTTCTAAAGCCATGGCCTTCATTTTTTGCCTCCAGATACCATACGGTTTTTCCCTGAGCTTTCAGCTTATCCCTCATCTGAATAGCTTCTGATACAGGAACTCTTGGATCATTGGTTCCCTGAACGATAAACATAGGCTTTTTAATCTTATCAATATTATTTAAAGGAGCAATTTTGGTGAAGAATTCTGCCATTTTAGGGATTCTTTCATCACCGTATTCTACTCTTCTCAGATCTCTTCGGTATTCTTCAGTATTTTTAAGGAATGTATTGAAGTCAGAAATTCCTACTACATCCATGGAACATCTGATTCTGTCTGCATATTCATATGCTGTAGCCAACGTCATAAATCCTCCGTAGCTTCCTCCTGTGATCATAATCCTGTCCTTATCCAGTTCGGGTTGCGTTGCAATCCAATCTAATAAAGCCCCGATATCTTTCACAGAGTTCATTCTCAAATATCCGTTATCTGCTGCAATATAAGTCTTTCCGAAGCCTGAAGATCCTCTTACATTAGGTACAATCATTGCGATGCCCATTTCATTGGGGAAATAATTGGCCTGCCCAAGTGATGTAGCCATAGACTGTCCTTCCGGACCTCCGTGAATTGAAATCAGAACCGGTCTTTTCCCTGTAAACTTTGCTGGCGCAGGATAGTAGAATCCTGTAATTTTCATACCGTCAAAACTTTTCCATTCTATCAGTTTTGGAACAGCCATATCTGCAGGCTGCATTTCTCCCTGCTCACTTTCTGTCCATTTTTCAATATTTTGAGAAGCTATATCCATTTTATAGATATCTGATCCTGAATTAGCTGCCGACTGCGAGAAATACAGGGATTTTCCATCTCCTGAAAATTTCCCTCCACCGATAAGGCCAACCGGAATATCGCTTACAGGTGTATATTTCCTGTTATCTGTATTCATTAGATACAGTTTATTGATCCCACTCTCATTGGTAATGAAAGAAAGCCTGGATTTATCTTTAGAAAGATCATAATTTTCTACGTTCCATGGAATAGAAGTCGTCAGATAGCTGATCTTTTTTGTTTTTAGATTGAATACAGCCAGTCTGCTGAACTCATTATCTCTGTCTGTAATATAGTAGATTTCATCAGAATTTTTACCGAAAGAAGCATTAAGCTGAACTATTCCTTTTTCCTTTCTGTCTGTAACGGGTTCTAATTTTTTTGTTTCCGTATCGTAGATATACAGATAAGAATCATTGGCAGAAACATATTCTGTGATCAGCAGCTTCTTATGATCATCAGAAATATCACTGATTCCCCATCCACCACCTTTAAGTTCCAGAACAGGCTTGGTTTCTTCAGGTTTTAAGGGATTCATATAATAAATATCACGGTCACCCCCATTTCTTTTGGTGGAGGTAAAATAAAATCCTGAACCGTCTTTTTTCCAGGTAATACCACCATTTTGGGTTCTTCCTCCATCGGTAAGCAGTTTAGATTCCAATGTTTTGAGGTTTAATGTATAAAGCTGTCCGAATTCGTTTCCTCCCGTATCTTTTGAATAGACCAGGTATTCCCCTTTTGTGGGCTCATAAGAAGCAATATTAACAGGTTCATCAAAGAAGGTGATCTGTCTTCTGGCCCCCATAGGCATAGCAATTCTATACAGCTGATTGGTAGATGCAAAACGGGTAACGGCAATAATTTCATTTCCGTTCGGATGTATATCTGCCAGAGAGGCATTTCTGCTTTCAGAATATTTTTTAAGACTCTGGCCTAAACTTTTGGGAATTGGCAGAATATTTTGTGCAACAAGGTTTTCATTGGGAGCTACAAATTCATTTTTTTCCTGTGCAGAGAAGAGTGTTCCTGCTAAAGCAAAAGCGGCTATGATAGATTTATTCCTCATGTTAATTTTTTACCGAAATTAGGTATTTTTAATAGAAAAACCACAGACAAAATCTGTGGTTTTATATCATTAATAAAGAGTTTTGCTCTTTTTCTATGTCTTAAATGTGAATCACTTCACCGTAAGCTGCTGCTGCTGCTTCCATGATCGCCTCAGAAACAGTTGGGTGAGGGTGAATAGACTTGATGATCTCATGACCTGTAGTTTCAAGTTTTCTTGCTACCACAGCTTCAGCAACCATATCAGTTACTCCTTCACCAATCATATGACATCCTAACCATTCTCCGTATTTAGCGTCAAAAATAACTTTGATGAAACCATCTGTATTTCCGTTTGCAGTAGCTTTACCACTTGCAGAAAGAGGGAATTTACCTACTTTGATTTCATATCCTTTTTCTTTAGCCTGCTTTTCTGTAAGACCTACAGAAGCTACTTCAGGGTGACAGTAAGTACATCCAGGGATATTACCATAGTCGATTTTTTCAACGTGTAATCCTTTGATTTTCTCAACACAAGTAATTCCTTCTGCTGAAGCTACGTGAGCCAATGCCTGAGTTGGGATGATATCTCCAATCGCATAGTAACCCGGTACTGAAGTTTCGTACCATTCATTTACTAAAACTCTTCCTTTATCCGTTTGGATTCCTACTTCTTCTAAACCGATGTTTTCGATGTTCGCAGCAATACCTACAGCAGATAATAAGATATCAGCTTCCAAGGTAATAGTTCCGTTAGCTGTTTTTACAGTAGCTTTTACTCCTTCTCCACTTGTATCCACACTTTCTACAGAAGCGTTGGTCATGATTTCAATTCCTGTCTTCTTCAGAGATTTCTCTAAGTGCTTAGAGATTTCCTCGTCTTCTACAGGAACGATATTTGGCATAAATTCTACAACAGTTACTTTTGTTCCCATTGTATTATAGAAATCGGCAAATTCTACTCCAATTGCTCCAGAACCTACAACAATCATAGATTTTGGCTGCTCAGGAAGAGATAATGCCTGTCTGTATCCGATTACTTTTTTACCGTCTTGTGGCAAGTTTGGTAATTCTCTTGAACGAGCTCCTGTAGCAATGATAATATGGCTTCCTGAATATTCAGTTACTTTACCATCTTTATCTGTAACAGAAACTTTTTTACCCTTCTGAACAGTTGCTGTACCAAGAATTACGTCAATCTTGTTCTTTTTCATTAAGAATTCGATTCCTTTGCTCATTTTGCTGGCTACCCCACGGCTTCTCTGAATAACATTCGGGAACTCAAAGCTTGCTTCCACTTTATTCAATCCGTAATCTTCAGCATGGTTAATATAATGAAAAACCTGAGCAGATTTCAATAAAGCTTTAGTAGGAATACATCCCCAGTTAAGGCAAATCCCTCCTAAGTTTTCTTTCTCGATAATTGCGGTTTTGAAACCCAACTGTGCTGCTCTGATCGCAGTAACATATCCACCAGGACCACTTCCAATGACAATAATATCGTAATTCATTACTTTAAAAATTTTTATGCGAATTTAAGGAAAAATATTGGATGTTTCATGTTTCTGGAAATTGATCTGAAAATGCATTATCAAGCTTATTCTATTTAATTTTAAACAAAAAAAAGAGCACACAATAGCGCCCTTTTTCAATAAATCATATAGAGAATTACAAATTTCACAAAATCAAATATGTGAAATTTGACTTATCTTATTTTAATAAGTGCAAGAAATCCATATTATTTAAGACTTCTAAGCAATCGTTTCTCACTTTGATATCTTTTATTTAAAGCTTTTAATTGATCTCTTTTCATCTGTTTGGTCGCAAGTGGATGATTCAAAATCAATTTCTTTTCAGTATTGTATCTTTTATCAAGTTCACGCATTTTAGCATCTACCAGCTCAGTTTTTGATGGGTGTGGCGGAAGAGGCGGATGTTTTTGGGCACAAACATTCATTGATAAACCTAGTACCAGCAACGTGGAAATAAATAACTTATTCATGATATTTATATTTTTAAAATGATTCTAATAAATTAATTATGTTTAATTAAATTCATTTTGGTTTACCATAAAAATACACATATCGTACCATGATCAAAAATCACAATACAGAATTTGCAATCATTAAAATATATCAACAATAATTCCTTTACAATTAATTTCTATCATCATATAATAATATTATAAAAATATCTAATTATTTTGGGAAAGAAAATAGCAAATGAACAGCAAAAAAAACAAAAATGCTCTCCTATAGTATCGATTAGAGAGTATAAAAATGGATTAATCATTGCCAATGATTGTCTGCATTAGTCTTCTACCTATGACCTTACAAATTGAAGTTCCTTATGGACCTGAGTAAGAATAAGTCTAAAAAACACGATATCACTTATAAGAGAATTACCTTAATAAAATATTAAAATATTCAACATAAAATGTTTTACGTATGAATTTTTCATATTTTTGCAGAAACAATAAAAAAATAAATATGAAAAAATACATTTCGATTTTCTTATTCGGGGCACTTACGCTGAATGCACAGGTTGGTATTAATACCTCGACACCCAACAGTACTTTAGCAGTAAACGGATCTCTGAGAGCGGGCTACAAGGAAGTAACAACGACCACATATGCTATTACCGCTACTGATCATTATATTACCTACAACGGGACAGGTAATACCACTTTTACACTTCCGGTTATTGGAAGTGGAACAAGCAGCTATACTGGTAGGATTTATAAAATTAAAAATATTTCTACCTCTAACCTTACCATTCAACCTTCCGGAGGTAATACTTTGAGAATAGACAGTGTCCCTGTTCCTTCTTTTGTAGTACCGGTAGGAGCTTATGCGGAAGTAGTGAACAATGCGAATACCACTGGTGGAACGTGGGATCTCTCTTTTACGGTTCTTCCTAAGCCAAGCAACGTGGAGATTTACGGTTCTCAGTTGTCTATTCCTCCTCATGGAAACGGATCACCGGGAGTTGGAGACTGGACAAACCATGCCAATACTTCTTATGATACAGGATCAGGAACGGATCTATGGTGGATTATCAGTAAAACATCAGTAACCAATGCCCATACAGCTTCTTACTCCAATACAAGTAGAATGACTATTGTTTATGAATATCAGGGAGCACCCTTCAATGTAACCAATATGTACCCTATTCTTACAGCAGGAAATAATTCAAGTTTTCCTGATGTATTTACAGCATCATTTGTAAGTCTTGCTAATAACGGAACAAGCGGAAAAACCAGACTTACTGTATCTGTTGCCCGTATAGATTTTATTGGAGCTAATGGTACCAACAACAGTAACTGGACCGGTACCTTCTTACTGAACCTTCTGTTGGCCAGAAAATATTAAAGATTTTAAAATATTATACTTCATGAGAGCAGATCTATTCTGCTCTTTTTTATTTTGTATTTACTGCCTTATCTGAATGACAGCAGCATATTTTAATGTTGTCCGGTCTTGCGGAAGCTGTACTTTAATTGTATTTCCGTTTTTCTTCCATTGAACTTGAGAAGAAATACCCAGAATTTTCAGTGACTTTGGAGTGAATTGTTCTGGAATAGCAAAGGTAAGCTCTGATGGAGCCCGGTATTCTGACTGGGTATCCAGATGGAAAATATTTAAAGTATTGCCATCTTTGCTTCGGGTATAATAAAATTCCCCTTCATGATAAGGGGCTACGCTTCTTGTTGCAAACACCGCCGATTGGTTTTTCTCCATCCAACCGGAAATTTCTTTTAACCTTTCGTAAACCACGGTATCATAATCACCATCGGGGCCCGGTGCAATATTCATCAGATAATTTCCTCCCCGGGAAATAATTTTCACCAGGGTCTCAATGATTTTTTGAGTTGATTTATAATTGTCATTGGGAACATAGGAGAAAGAATCGCCCATAGTGATACAGCTTTCCCAAGGAACAGA
This sequence comes from Chryseobacterium sp. YR221, assembly GCF_900176315.1. NCBI lineage: Bacteria > Pseudomonadati > Bacteroidota > Flavobacteriia > Flavobacteriales > Weeksellaceae > Chryseobacterium > Chryseobacterium sp. YR221. Next base: position 141,647 of record NZ_FWXM01000007.1, on the reverse strand, counting down.
AAGAGGCTGTTCCGGAACAGCCTGCTCGGGGGTTATATAATTCTCCCATTTTCCGGGAACGGTACGGTCTACCATAATAATCCCCGGTTGATTTTTACGGGCCATTGCACCTATTTTGTCCATGTCAATATCCTGTTCCACTTTGATAGTCCTCTGCCACTCTACCTTTGGATCTATTGTATTGAAAGGGCGGACCCAACCACCATCCAGCCAGAGAATATCAATTTTTCCGTATCCGGAAGTTATTTCATTCAGCTGATTAAAAGTAAAGTCCTTAAAGCTTTTCCATTTTTCAGGGTATTTCTTAGGGTCATAATTTACATTTCTGTCTTTCGGTGGAAAATAAGACCACCAATAGTCGTCTGAATGCCAGTCAGGTTTCGAAAAATAAGCTCCGATTTTAAAACCTTCTTTTCTGAATGTACTAAAAATTTCTTTTGTAATGTCTGCTTTCGGATTCTTCGAAAACGGGGTTTTTGCTGATGTTATTTTATAATCGGACTGTTTTGTATCAAACATGGCAAAGCCATCGTGGTGTTTTGTAGTAAAAACCACATATTTCATTCCTGCTTTTTTTGTGGCATCCGCCCATTTTTGAGGATTAAACATTACAGGATTGAAACTGGTCTGAAGGTTTTCGTAGTTTTTCACATACTCATAATACGATTTTCCATGTTTGGGTTTTCTCTGAGTCCAGGATTCATCTTCAGGACATAAGCTCCAGCTTTCGACAATTCCCCATTGACTGTAAGTTCCCCAATGCATAAACAAACCGAATTTCAGATCCTGCCATTCTTCTACATTTTTTGCAACAACAGGATCTACAGGCTTTTGATACCCTTCAGAAACATTATGGGCTTGAGATAAAAGCTTTGCAGTAATCAAAAATGAAGAAAGAACAATAACTTTTGTTTTTTGTCTGGCTGGCATATGGAAATCGTTTTGGCTAATTTAATTATCTTTCCATGAAATACAATATCAGGTTTTCAAAAGATGATCTATAGTTTCATCTATCCCGGGATAAGAAAATTCAAATCCTGTTTTACTCAGTTTTTCAGGATAAACGTTCCGGCTTTTGAGCAACAGCTCGGTCTCTGTTTTCAGCAGGATAGAGGCTATTTCCAGTTGCCAAACCGGTGCATTAAGTCCAAAAGGAATATTCAGCTGTTTTCTTAATTTTCTCATCATCTCTTCATTGGATACAGGATTTGGAGCGGTTACATTGACTGCTCCCTGAATATTTTCATTATTTATAATCCATTCCACAGCTTTACAGAAGTCATCAATATGAATCCAGCTTACCATTTGCTGACCTCGTCCCTGCTTGCCTCCCAAGCCCAACTTTGTAATCAGTTTTAATTTTGGAAAGGCCCCTCCGTTATTCCCCATAACAATAGAGGTACGGAGTGCTACTTTTCTGGTCTCTTCATTTTTAACGGTAAAGAACTCTTCTTCCCAACTCTTACAGATATTCATTGAGAAATCATCGCCTATCACTCCATTTTCCTCAGTATTCAAATGTTTTTCTGAATGTACATAGATGGTTGCAGAGCTTGCGTTCAGCCAGATTTTCGGCTTATCCAGGCAATTGTTTACGGCTTCCTGCAATACTTGAGTAGAGTCTATTCTGGAAGAGTAAATCTCCCGCTTATTTTTCTCAGTATAGCGGCAATCAACGGATTTTCCTGTAAGGTTGATCAGAACATCTGCTTTTTCAAGGCTATTTCTCCATTCCCCTACAGTTTTTGCATTCCAGTACAATTCATTTTTACGTTTGGGCTTTCGGGTTAAGATGAGTACCTGATCGCCTTTTTCAGTAAAATACTTTTCCAGGTTGTCGCCGAGAAATCCGGTTCCACCGGCTATGATAATTTTCATTTTCTGAGGTTTAAAAATTTGAGGTATAAGGTATTGGATTTTACAATGTTTATATGATGTCTTCTCCAATAAGTTTCTTTCACCCTATATATTTCTTCGTTTTCACTTTAATATCAGAACCTTCCGCAAGCATTACAGAAATAGGTCTCTGGAGGTTCAGGCATTCAAAATCCTGACCGTAGACTGTTCCGAAATCAATTTCCAGTTCATGATCTTTCACCTGATAAAACTCCCATTTTGGATGGCAGACTTCATATTCTGAAGTTGTATGATCTTTTTTGGTAAAACCATAATAATGTTCTGTGATAAATTCAAATTCAGAATCAGTCTCCATGGGTTGCGCTGTATTGTCCGCTGTAATCTGAATGGAATGCCAGTTTTTGTCTTTCCAGGAATATTTGATCAGCAGCTCATTGCCACTCTCACAAATCTTATTTTTCATAGGCATTGTATGATAATTTTCTTGATAAATAGAATTGGCTACGAAACTCAAAGCCGGTTTAGGGACTATTTCTTTGACAAAAACCACTCCTCTTTTCCAAATTCCGTTTTCATACTTCTTTACATAAAACCGAAGATTTACTTCTTCGAAATTTCTGTGAAAAGGAATAGGAAAGCCTAATAATTTTGTATTTAAAAACATAAAACCCACCAAGCTTACATAGCACTTCCCTTTATAAAAATCCAGCTCAGTCCCCTGAGGTAAATAGGTCAGCAATACGTCAGGATCGACTTCGTAATTAATGATGGCTAATTTCCGCCATTCGGCTTTTAAAAAATTCATAATCGTGTATTTTTTGATCGTTATATCTTTAATAAACTTGTAACCTATCCCGGATTAAATGGTTGTTCAGTCCCTCATTTCGGATTCTTCAGCGATGGTTTTTATTAACTCATTTCTTTCCAGAAGAAAGGTTTTGAGGTAGTGAGTGAGATAGATTGTATTCAACAGTTTTCCTATGATTCCGAATGGAGATTCAAATTCAAAACGATCTGTCATCAGGGTTTTTCCTTCTACATCTCTGAACATATGCTGATGCCGCATAGATTTAAAAGCGCCTTTCAGCATAATATCGGTGAACTGATGTGGTTTTTCCATACTGATGATCTTAGTGGTAAGGGTTTGATAGACCCCCAGATGTTTTGCTCTCCAGGTCACGGTTTCACTTTTTTCAATCAGGCCCGATGTCCGTCCTGCAATTGCTTTTTCATTGGATCTTGAAGTTGATTTTTGGTGCAGATCAATATCTCTTGCCAGATCAAAAACATGGTGTATATCAGCATCAATTAGTGTTTCTAAATATATGTCAGACATTTTCAAAAAGTTTGTTTTTTATGTAATTCCGGTAAGGTTTTATCTATTCTTTCTGCCAATTCCGGGAGTTTAATGGTGGGAACAGCGGGAAAAAGATGATGTTCCATATGATAAAACATACTGAAGGTCAGTTTGTTTTTCCAAAATCCCCGCTGAGTTCTTGCTACATTTGGATTTTCATGAGTGTCGTGATGAACTGTCCACACCGCAAAAAAGGCCATCAAAAGTTCACCAAAAAGCATGATCAGTAGGTGGTACATCAGAAAGTGGATTTGAAAATAAAATACGACAGATATAAAAACAGCTATTGAAAGCAGCTCTACCATCATATTTTTCACATACACTGTATTTGCTTTCTTTAAAGTAATCCAGTGAATCAAAAACATATGTTGGGGTCCGTATAAAATAGCTTCATACCATTTCATAGAAGCAGATTTTCCTTCATAATCTTCTTCAGACAGACAAAATTTATGATGTCTGATATGATTGAACTTTACCGCATGAATAGAAGCCATCATTAAAATACTGTTCAGGTACAGTGACAGCCATGTCAGCAACTTTCCGGTTCCCAATGAGTTGTGAAAACCGTTATGTACCTGCCTCAGTGCTGTCAGAAAATAAAATCCTGAAAACGGCAATGCGATCCCATAATACCCATGATACGCTAAAATCAGTGAAATAAAAAGCCATGGCAGGCTGATATTATTTTCAATCAACATTTCTTTAACAGAAAGTTTTTTAAGATCTTTCCATTCTACTTGTCTGATAAGTTCCAGGTGGTTCATTGTTTTTATTTTAAAGAGTTGTCAGAATAATGATACCCAACGCTATTGTTCTGAATAGAATCCAGGAAATAGTAGGAATATAATTGAGCTTTAGTATTTTACACCTTCTAAAATGCTCCAGAAACATGATAAAGACTACAATTCCGAAATAAATCATGTAAAAAACAGACTCAAAATCTGTCCACAAAGCCGGTATCAGGAGTAGGGTTCCGATTAAAGAAACCGTCATCATATTTCCCAGGTAATCCCAGATTTTATCTTTTAAATAGATTCTTAGAAAAACAGCCTGCCAGAAGATCTGCCCCAGGCAAACAGCAAACTCTCTTAAGAAATTACGGTCCAAGTTTACCCCCAGCTTTCCGGAAAACACACTTAAAATCCAAGCAGAGAAAACCGCAACAAACGCTATATACAATAGTCTGTATTTTAAGTTAAAGTCAGCAACACAGGCATCTTCCGCACCATTTTCTGCTGATGGAATAATCTGTTTTCTATTGTAAGAGACAAAAGAATAGAGTTTTTTGAAAAACCAATAAAGAGGTTGTAGTCTTGCTATCTTTTCCAACCGTGGGAAAGAATTTCCAATAATCAGAAGTAGACTGTCTAATCCATAGATCACTTCATTACTGTTATGGTCTACCAATGCAATTTCATTTTTTGCCCGATGGACATCTATCAGGTCTTTATTTCTTAATGAGATTTCTGTAAAAGCTTCTCTGCCGTTTTCATCAAGCATCCCTGATTTTGTGAAGCCCCGGGAATATAGATTACACATCGGACATTCATTGTCGTAGATTAACGTATGATTTTTTAAGGTCTTCATGGTCATTATTTGTAAAATTGATATGTTTTGTAGCAGTCGTACACATAAAGTCCTGCCATTACCGGGCTGTATAACAGTGCACCAATTAAAATATAGCCAAAGAAATTGGTAGAACTATTATCATGACTAAGTAGAACGATCATCAATAAGGAAATCCAAACCGGTAGTATTGCTATTCCATAAATGATATAGGCCATCGTTTTTTTTGATTTTATAAACAGCCTGATCAGGAAGCTTATCAGTTGTGAAATGCCAACTACGAAATAAAATGCCATAAATCCCCAATAATTCATTCCTGCAATTGAAATAACAATTCCCGCTATAATAAAGAATACTTGGATGTAGTAATCATTTTTTGTAAATTCTTTCATGGTCATTATTTTTAATGGGTTCCTCTTTTTCTGAAATACAAAATCAGAAATAAATGAATGATAAAGTTTTTCATAATTATTATTTATTTAAAACTTTCAGTAATTTTTGAAAGTTTATCTGAAATAAAAAAGGATTTTCATCCTCTTTCTATTTCAATAAATTAGTAATTTTTCCTACCAGCCAATGATCATCGCTTTTTATCGCCAGATCCATAATATTGTTGATCTTTCCGGTGACAGAGCTGAAATCTTCCATTAACTTGATGAATTCTTTTGCCCCTTCCGTATCCTTATCTTCAATATTCTTCAGTTCCTCAAGGAAAGAAATGACAGGTTCAATTTCTCTTTTTCTGCGCTCCTTGGTAATTTGTTTGAACAGGTACCATACATCTTTTTCTGCTACGAAATATTCTTTCCGGTCTCCCTTAATAAATTCCTTTCTTACAATCCCCCAGTCCATTAAAGCCCGCAGATTCATATTGGCATTTCCTCTTGAAATTTCCAGCTGCTCCATTACCTCATCTGTAGACAAAGGTTTATCACTTGCCAACAGTAAGGCATGTACCTGTGCCATGGTACGGTTAATTCCCCAATTGGTAGCAAAGGTTCCCCAGGTTTGAATATATTTTTCTTTTGCTTCTGAAAGTTGCATTGTGTTTAGCTTTTCAATTTCTATTACAAATCTAATTATATTTTTTGAATTTTCAATAATTTTTGAAAACTAATTTTAAAATAAAACAGACATCCTTTGTAGATGCCTGTTCCGTTTTATAAAAATTAAAATTAAGGTTCAATGCTTGCCGTTATTCCTTGATTCCAATACTTTGCTTCTGGCATATAATAGAGATAAACATTGCTTGATTTCCCGGTATACGTTCCTGCAAACTCTACTTTAAGGTCCAGATTGATTGTCTTTATTTCCTGCGCATTAAAATGTTCCCAGTACAATACAAGATAATTATCAAAGATCTCATAGTAAGAAACCTGTTTTTTATCAATCAGATCTTTAAGTAAAGCATTTTGCAGGCTAAGCCCTGCAGGAATACCAATTTTGGCTATGGTCATTGGCAACTGTCCGTTTATTTTATTTTTAATAGCAATGGTCATTCTGTTTGTCTCTCCTACTTTAGACACTCCTGATTTTAGTTTTGTTTCCATTATAAGAGGAACATCTTTGCTTACCGGAGCCTGCAGTGTATGATATTGATATTCCAGCTTGTAAGTCAGTCCATTTTGAGACGGATAATAAATATGGATATTATTTTCTCCTGTCTTATATGCTGATGAGAAACTCATATTAGGCAAGGCTTGAGCTTTATTAATCGTGATGACCGGTTTTTCAGTTCCGTATAATTTTTCATTTTTGGACAAAAACTCAGACATTGCCTGCATTGCCAGCGTTGTTGCCTGAGTAGAACCAAACCCAAAATATCCATTAAAGCCCATAAGCTGATCTGCAGCTTCCGCAATTTTCAACTGGTTCAGTTTTTCATCTTTTTGAAGCGCCATCATATACAATGAAAGAGTTTCTGCATCAGCAGAACGTCCCCATGAACCTGTAAATGTAATTCTGGATTTTGCATTCTTTGTTTCATACTGTTGATCCAGAATCTTCATCAGATCATCATATTCCTTTTGTTTTCCAAGGTTTGCAGAAGCATTGGCAAGTAAAACAAGTTGGTAAGAATCTTTAGTGGCCAAAGCCCTTTTCATCATTACGTTAAAGGAATCTTCAATTTCGTTTTTAAAGCCTAGTTTAGATAAAGCATATACAACATACATATTTCTTGACCACGAGGATTCTGTATAGGTATTCTTTGATTCATACCATCTTCTTACTTCAAATAATCCGTTTGCATTTTTCCTGGATAAAATAAATGAAGAAAGTCCCTGAATCATCTTAGCATCTGGATATACATATTTTTTTAAATCTGTAAATTCTAATAGGGCAAATGCAGAAAGCGCTACATCTGATTCAGTATCGTTGAAATACCCGAAACCTCCGTCTTTATTTTTATAGCTCAGCATTTTTTGGAAACCTTTTTTCAGGTTCTTCATGACAAGATTCTCTGTAACGATATCGATTTTTTTAGTCGACTTTAAATAATCAAGAATAAAAATATTGGGATAGACCGTTGAAGAAAGCTGTTCAAAGCATCCATAGGGTTCTTTCTTTAACCCTTCTATATCCTCAAACATCTGCAGAGCCCTATTTTCAAATATATAATAAGAAGAGTACAAACTTCCGTTAATATACTCTGGAATATTTATTTTTATCTCTTCTTTTTTATTATTGATAACTGAAAAATGATAGGGAAACCCCTTCTCTTCCACTTTAAATGGAAGAATCATTGACTCTCTAAAATTTTCGGACCTTACAGTAAACTGGATATCAGAATTCACCAACTCATCGGTTTGTATTGTAACAAATAACCTTCCTGATTCCAATGGTTTGAGGGTAATAAGAGTATCAGCCTTCACCAGCTTTACATAATTGGGCACCATCACATCCATAGACATTATGCGAGTCTCCGGCGAGTTATTTTTAATAATGACAGGAATGGTCATCATATCTGTTCTTGTGAGATATTGCGGAATTTTAGCATCTATTGAAATAATGCTCTGCGCAGCATAGGTGCTTTCATCTCTTCCCAAAAGTCCTGTTGCAGAAATACCCTCTGCCATAATCCTAAAAGTAGAATTGGCGTCTGAATTATAAAATTCCACTTTTGCTTTTCCATTTTTATCCGTTTCCACAACCGGATTCCAGTAAAGAGCTTCTCTGTAATCAAATCGGTAGGATGTATTAGTTGTTTTATATTCAGGATAGACAAATTCTCTAGATGAAGCATATGAAATAAATCTTCCATGTGGCAAAGCTTCCACAGCAATGTATGATTTCGGGGTGATATCAAAATTGATTTCTGAATTACTGTTTCTGGACGAGCTAATAATCACTACTCCATTTGCGGCTCTACTACCATAAATAGCTGTAGCAGCAGCATCTTTGAGAATGACTATACTGTTGATGTCATTCGGGTTTATGGTAGTATTAAAGTTTTCTACAGGAGCTCCATCAACAATAAATAATGGATTTTTATTGGGAATGGAAGCAGCTCCTCTAATGTTGATCTGGGGTCCCGCCCCTGCCTGTTCTGAAGATTTTACAATTATACCTGCTACTTTTCCACTCAATAATGAAGTTATATTGGGATTCTGAAGTTCCGTAGAGGATAGTATTGTTGTAGAAGTAGCTAAAGCTTTATCTTTATTGACATTATAGCCTACAACGACTACTTCTTCAATCTTTTTATTCTGAATGGTATCAGTTCTTGAGCGCCCTGGTTTATTTAACTGTTGTTTATTAGTTCTGTTTTCTTTTATTGTTTCTTCCCTTCTTTCTCCTTCATTTATGATTTCTTCCACATCTATATTGGTAAGTTTCTGTTTTGCTAAAGGATTAATATCCAGATTATAAGACAACACCCTAATCTTCAGCTTATGTTTAGGCTGTAAAGATTTGGCAATAATTTTATAGGAACTACCTGCATTTAAATCTGAAAAATAAAACTTCCCATTTTCTGCTACGGCCTGCTTAAGAATTTTTTTATCATATATATCCAAAAGAAAAACTTCTGCCTTCACAGGGGTTTTGTTTTCATCTTCTACTACTCCATAGACTGTATTTTTCTTTTCAGGAAGGTATTTGTATTTATTGTTTTTTATGATTTCCGGGATAAGCTCAAAATATCTGTAACCATTCGTTAACATAACAAGATCCAAACTTTTATCTGCTTTTTCTTCTTTTTTATCGAAATAGAACTGTGGCTTTTCAATTTTCCCTTTCAACTCAGCGTCCATCAGAAGCCATGAAATGATATGATTCTGCTTATCGTCGGCATACGTCCAAAGTTTATCATCTACTACACTCAACCCAAGATTCGCAGGAATTGGTCTGCTGTTCTCATCTGTTGTTTCAATCTCCAGAATTACTTTTTCTCTGGGTAGATAATGTTTCTTTACAGGTTTAATTTTTATATTCAGCTGATTCTCTTTATTGGTAAAAACAATACGTTCTGCAATAGGAATATTGCTTTCCATAACGGTGAACCTGCAGATTCCTATCGGGAAATCTTTTTCTGCAATTTCAAGTGAGTTGATTCCTTTTTTTAATGCGAAAACTTTGTTATACACTTCTTTTCCACGGAAGCTTCCTTTCAAAACAATCGTTTTTTCCTCTGTTGAAATAATCGTAAAAGTCAGGTTTTTGTTTTTATTTTGAATGTTTAAAACAAGTCCATCATTTTTTGCCACCGGAAAATTAAAAGTCTGGGATATATTTTCCGGCTTTAAAACTTTTGCATAGTAGGTGTCTCCTTTTTTAGGGGTAAAACGGAAACTTCCCATTCCAAAATTATAAGCCGAAATTTCTTTTATCTTTTCATGCTTTTGATTGTAAACAGCTAGAACAGCGTCTACAGGTTTTTCAAACTCATTCAAAATTTTAAAGGCGATATTTTGTTCTATTCCATTAATAAAAGTTCCTCCTTCAGGTAAAAATTTCACATCCAGATTATTCAGAACAATGGGAATATTTCTCGAAATAGATTCTGTAAACCCATCAAAATTCACTTTAATATTCAAAAGAGCATCGGAGGATTCCAAAACTTCAGGGAGTTTAAACGTTAATTGCTTTTTACCTTCTTTATTGGTGATAAGTTTCCCTTCTGAAATGGTTTCTCCATTGTGCATTACCATATAGTCTGCCTCATAAAAAGGAATTGGAAGGTTGTTCAGGCTTCTCATTGAAAAATCGGCTGTCACTTCATCTCCAGGACCATATCCTTTTTTAGGAAAATCAAGTTTCATTAAAATCCTTGGAGATACAATTTTCTGTAAAGTAATTTCTTTCTCAAAAGCATTTTTTACTTCCTCATTCTGCATCCAGTTGGTAAAGGCTCTGACTGTATATTCCCCACCTTTCATATCTTCATCAAAATAAAAATAGCCCTGGGCGTATCCATTGGTAATTTCATATTTTAATTTTTTTAAAACGCTGCCTGCCGGATCAATGATTTCAAAATTAACAATCCTACTTTCTTCTACCGGAAGGTTATTGCTCCCCTTTACAACGTAGATTTTAAAATACATGCCTTCACCAGGTTTATAAAAAACATGATTGGTCTGAATGTAGGTTTTTTCTTTTTCAAAATCCTGAAATGGCTGCTGTGCTCTCATAAAAACAGTTGAAAACAGTACACTCAACAAGATGATATAGGGTGATATAAATTTGAAATTCATAGGTTAAAATTTGAGTGAAACAATACAGCCAAATGTTTTAAAAGAAGGAAGGTTGAAAAAGTCCAAACCTCTTCCGTTATCCATATCATAAAAATTCTGATTAGGATCTACTCCTTTATTGGCCTGCCAAAGCATCAGATTATTCACGTAAAAAGTAAGCTTAACATTCTGTTTCCCATAGTTTATCGGAAAACTGGAAGACAGTGAAATATTGCTGATCCTTATATAATCTGCATTTTGAATATAGTTTTCCGCCACTCCCAAGTAACCATATCTGGTCCATCTGTTTTCCTGAACATTACGGCCAGGATCATAGAAATCTACAGGAATTTGATTGGAATTTCCATTAGCCTGTACTCCTTGAAAAACATATTTTTTTATGTTTCTTTCATCTCCTGAATCGTAAGAACGACCGTAATAATCTAGAACAGCCTGTGTTCCATTCCAGAGCTGACCGCCTTTTTTCCACTCCCAATTGATGTCCAAAGAAAGTCTTTTGTAGAAAAAACTATGACTGAACTTCATAACGAAATCCGGTGTAGAATCTGCAATAATTTTCATTCCTGCTGCCTTTTTGGGGAATCCATACTCATCAATAATTAATTGTCCGGCCGCATTCCTTTCAAAATAGCTTCCCATTACAACACCCAACACCTGTCCTTCTGTCAATGTTTTATAAATGTCTTTAAACCCCGAAACGGCCATATTCTGATATCCGGGGGCTATGCGGTTTACAACATCTTTATATTTGAAAAATGAAACTTTGTGCATCATATAAACATCATACCCCAAACGTAACCGGTCAAAAGCAAAATTGAGTTCATATCCGCTGTAAGTATGATCTGCCATATTTTTCAGTTTCAGCTGATTGTTTTCAAATACAGGAAATACATCATCGATAGTTTTTTTGTTGAAATACTCTCCTTCAATACTTATATTATAGCTAAAGTTCAGTTTACCTCCTAATTTCCATTCTCTGGTATTAATATTGGATAAATCTTTAAACCTTTCTGCTTCCTGTGCAGGGAAATATTGATTATAATTTTCTGCCTTCAGTAACGTTGTAGCATATGATGCATATGACCTTGTAATTTCAGGCTCAGAGCTTAATTGGGTATAGCTTCCAAACAACTTAAAACTATAATTAATCCAATTAAAGATTTCACTGAATTTCAAATAGAAATTAGCTTTGGGAAGCCAGTAGTTATTTTTAATAGATGTATTGGAAATATAAAATGAATTTCCAAGATTAAAACCTGCATCAAAATCATAATCACGGATGTCCATATTATAGTTAAAAATATAATCTTGTGAAGTTCTCTGATAAAGAGAATTTCGATCAGTCAGGCTATTATAAACATCTGATTTTCTATCATTTAAAATAAAATTCAGGTTGAATGTATTTTTAAAATCATCATATCCCAATATATAGGTTCCCAGCACGTTAGAATAGTATAAACTGTTATTCTGCATCCTTTCATTAAGTAATCCGTTGTTGAAACCATATGTAGAAGGTTTATAATGATCCCGGTTCTGGATACTATTGTTTTCATAAGACTGGCTAAGATTTAATCTAAAATCTCCCCATGTTTTAGCAATATTAAGGCTGAATTGTCTTTGAAGGCTTTGATAGCGGTATTTACTATCCTGTTCAAAAAGGAATGATGGATTGTCAGCATATATACTGTAACTTCTCTGTGAACCGTTATTCAATACAACCTGTTGCTCATTTGAAAAAGAAACCGGTGCTAACAGTGAATTCTGATATGCTCTGTTGAACAGTCCTATTCTATTGGTATTGGTTGCTTTATCTTCTTCGTAATTAAAAGCAAGATTTACAGCATATCCACCAAAAATTGTATTCAGCTTTGCTTTAAATGTATTGGCAATATCAAACTGATCTATGAAATACATCTGGTTTTTTTGCTGCCCCAAATTGAATGAAAGCCGGATTTTTTCATTATTTCCTTCTTTTATAAAAGCACTTATATTCAATTGATTATTGTAACCTACTGTTGTTTTAAAAAGACCGTTATTATATTTTTTTGCATGAGGAAGTCCATTAGCCCATGGAATCAACTTTCCATTCTGATCGTATTCATAAGCTAATCCGCTAAATCCCAAAGTGGAAATATCCGGTCCAAAGCTAAACATTTCGTTGGTCTCAGGTCCATTCCAAATAAGACTTCCATTTTCTGATCTTCCCTGCACATATTTATCTTGAATTCTGGGAACAGCATTTCTGCTTTTAATATCAAGAGAGCTAGTAAAGCTTCCATTCAGAACCACCGTTCTCTGATTAAGACCTTTTAGGGTATAAAGACTATCACTTTTTTGCCTTAACCTTCTTATGTTGTAAAAATTATTGTTGGATTTTTTACTTAAAAATGTTTTAGCCTTTTCAATACTGAACTCATCTTCAGCTTCTTTTGAAACCATACTATCATAGGCTTTGCTGTATGTATTCTCTACACTTTTTTTCTCCGTCTGGCCTTCAAGAATAGCTTTTAATTCTCTAACCTCATAAGAAGAAATAACATGAGTACTTTCCCCCTGATTCCATACGAGCGTGTCGTAAGGTTTTGCAGCAATGATTGCAAAGCCTTCTTCATCAGTCAGTTCATAAGTACCGTTGTTCTTATTATAGACTTTTAGAAAGCTCTGTGTTTTATTTTTAGACGTTAAAAATTTTCCGGAATAATATAATTTTGAATTTTGTGCCTGTAATAGGCCAACCGTAAAGGGTAATAACAGCAGATAATTCTTTTTCATCGATTATTAGTATGCTTAAAAATATGAAAAAAGAAACTTCCGAGGAAATTTCTTTTTTCATGGATTACTTTTGAATTGTCTTATAAATCTCTATCAACCTTATAAATTCGCTTCTATATCCCTCTTCATCTTTACTTTTCCCTTCTTTGGCTAAACTCTCAATTGCATGTAAGTCTTTTCCTTTAATCAGTTTGGAATCTCTTAGTACCAATCCAAACCATGCTACAGAAGAAGCAAACTTAAAATCCGGACTAGCTGAAGAGATGTTACGGTCAGAATTTTTAACAACCTGACTGATCTCCTGACTCTTTTCTTCATCCGGTTTTTTATACCTGAATTTGATCGTAGCCAACTCTTCTCCAAATTTCTTTGAAGAAATAGTCTGTGTATATTTTAATCCACTCTCTTTAGGAAGAAAATCAGATGTTACATTGGCAGGAATGATCTCATACAAAGCGGTAACCGTATGCCCACTTCCCAGTTCTCCGGCATCTATTTTATCATTCACAAAGTCTTCATTTCTCAGCTTTCTGTTTTCGTAGCCGATCAATCGGTAGGATTTTACAAACTCCGGATTAAATTCAATCTGAATTTTTACATCTTTGGCAATGGCATACATACTTCCTTCAAATTCTCTTCCCAAAAACTTATTGGCTTCCTGCATATTGTCGATATAGGCATAATTTCCATTTCCTTTATCTGCTAAGGTTTCCAGGGTATTATCTTTATAGTTGCCCATTCCAAAGCCTAAACAGGTAAGAAAAACTCCGGATTTTCTTTTCTCTTCAATAAGCGTCTGAAGATCTGCCGTAGATGATTCTCCAACATTAAAATCTCCATCGGTTGCAATGATCACACGGTTATTTCCGTCTTTTACAAAGTTTTCCTGAGCTAGTTTATAGGCTAATTCAATTCCTTCCCCTCCTGCTGTACTTCCCCCAGCCTGTAATCTATCCAAAGCCTGAATAATTTTATCTTTTTCCCCAGCTGATGTAGGAGGTAAGACCATTCCGGCACTTCCTGCGTATACTACAATTCCTACTTTATCTTTAGGTCTGAGCTGATTCAGCAGTACCTTAAAAGATGATTTCAGTAGCGGCAGCTTATTCTGTTCATCCATTGATCCGGAGACATCGATAAGAAAAACCAGATTGGAAGCAGGTAAACGATCCATTGGAATATTTTTCCCCTGAAGTCCTATTTTCAACAATTGATGATCAGGGTTCCATGGTGCTTTATTATATTCCGTATTAATAGAAAAAGGATCTGCATTTTTAGGTTGTGGATAACCATATGTAAAATAATTGATCATCTCTTCTACCCGTACTGCATTTTTATTGACAGCCTCTCCATTATTGATCATTCTTCTGACATTGGAATATGAAGCATTATCGACGTCTATAGAAAATGTAGATAATGGCTGACTTTGGGTCAGTTCAAACGGATTCTCTATAAAAGCATCATAGCTTTCATCATTGGCTACAGGAGAAATCTGTTTCTGTTTATTGATTTCTTCCTGAAGTTTTTCTATTCTTTTTCTTTCCCTTCTTGAAAGTTTTTTGGTGGTAACCACAATGATTCCATTAGCGGCTTTGCTTCCGTATAATGCTGTGGCTGCTGCATCTTTTAATACGGCTACGTTTTCAATTTTACTGGGTTCCAACGCTTTGAAATCATCAGCATCAGCAATTTTTCCATTCACAATGTACAAAGGATCTTTTCCGGGAGCAACAGATGCCGCCCCCTTGATGTTTACCTGATTGTTTGTTGATGATCCTATCTGTATTCCTGCAACTCTTCCCTGTAAAGTACTGACAACAGAGGTTTGAGGAGCAATACTGTTTGAAGTAATAACACTCGATGCTGATGCCGTGGAAGCTTTAGACCTTTTAACCCCCATTGCAGTCAGTACAACCTCCTCAATTGGCTGGGTATATTCGCCAGCGTTTTTATTTTGGGTATAATAACCATCTGGTGGATATACCCCTTTTCTTCTGTCTGAAACTTCAATATTTTTGGCATTTTGCACATAATATTCATTTGCTGCCACCTGGATTTTAGGAATTGATGGTATGGGTGGAGCAGGCACAGGTAACGGCATCGCCACATCAAAAGGCTGCCCCGGAACCGGATCTGTATGAACAGCTATTTTTTCTACAGCAGGTTCAGCATTATTTTTATCTTTCTGAATGTTCATCTTTGTTATACTGTCGATTTGGGCAATATTAGTACTGGCAACAGATTCATTTGAAGTGCTGATATCTGCTATTGACTGCTGTACAGACTCTGATGCATCTTTTGTATTCAGAAAGTATAAAGCTCCTAACCCTATGACCAGACTGGCGGCAACTCCGTAAGGGAACCAAATAGGGATCGTCCTTTTTTTCTCTTCTTTATGGTCTAATTTCTCTTCAATTTTTCCCCAGACTTTTTCAAAACCAGGAAAAACCGTAGGTTCTT
Organism: Chryseobacterium sp. YR221; assembly: GCF_900176315.1. Taxonomy (NCBI): domain Bacteria; kingdom Pseudomonadati; phylum Bacteroidota; class Flavobacteriia; order Flavobacteriales; family Weeksellaceae; genus Chryseobacterium; species Chryseobacterium sp. YR221. The sequence continues at coordinate 125,942 of NZ_FWXM01000007.1, read as the reverse complement.
CTGAAAGCTTCGAAGCTTCATTGAATTGTTGATCTATATGATTATTTTCCATTGTTGTAAAAGTTTAAATGTTTTGATTCACCAAGAGTTCCTGTAATTTTTTTCTCGCAAAATTGAGCTGAGATTTGGATGTTCCTTCACTTATGGAAAGCATTGTGGCAATTTCTTTGTGAGGATAGCCTTCAATGGCAAAAAGATTAAAGATTGCTCTGCATCCTTCGGGAAGAAAACTAAGCAGGCTCATAATATCTTTTTCAAAAGAAATATTTTCAGCCGTTCCTTCTGAAGAATGGCTAAAGTTGTCTTCTAAAGAAATAAACATGACTTTATTGGTTCTTAGTTTCTGCAGACATTCATTCACTGCAATTTTCCTTGCCCAGGCTTCAAAGGTTTCAGGATTCTGAAGCTGGTCAATCTTTGTGAAGATCTTGTAAAAGGTATCTGCCAATACTTCTTCAATATCTTCATCATTTTTCAGATAGCGTCTGCAGACAGCGTACAGTCTGCCCGCCATTTTCTCGTAAACCTTCCGCTGGGCATTGCGGTCATTACGCTGGCATTCTAATAATAATTTTCGTTCCATAGTCAGGAGTTATATCAGGATAGATGCAGAAATTTTTGAGTAGGTTGGAAACATGGTAAACTTTTTCCTAAAATAGAGTAAATATATGAATAGGCAAAGACCGCTGAGAAAGCAGAAAAGCGGATCCGGGGAAGCTCTAAAATGAATGTACTGATTAATCCTGAATCTGTTTTTCATTCTGAATCATAAAATTTATTCTTAGCTTTTTCACTTTTTTTAGTTTTTTATGAAAAATTTTTCATTTTACATTTAACTTTTCCCTCTGTAACAAATCTCTATTATCAACGACTATTAATACAAATAATCTTTTTATAGTAATGAAAAATGCGAAAATCGCATCATTGCTTTTTGTTTTGTCTGCAGGAAGTATGATGTTTGCCCAAGATGACTTAATCAATAAGTTAAAAAATAACCACTCACAAAATGCTAATTTTCAGTTCACAACGCTAAAAGACGTTGGTGCTACTTCTGTAAAGAACCAGGGTTCATCAGGAACTTGCTGGAGCTACTCAGGAAATTCTTTCCTTGAATCTGAAATGCAGAGAATGGGCAAAAAGCCTGTAGATCTTGCTGAAATTTTCACGGCCAGAAATTCTTATCATGATAAAGCGAAGTTATATGTTTTAAATAACGGAGCTATCAGTTGGGGTGACGGTGGAGAACTTCACGATGTAATCAATATGTACAAAAAGTATGGAGCTGTTCCTCAAGATGTTTATTCTGGATTAAAAGCCGGACAAACAGTGAACAACTTCAAAGAAATGCAAGGAAAAATAAAGCCGGTATTGGATAGTCTGGTTCAGGCTTCTTCAAAAGGAAAGCTTTCTGATAACTGGATGGATTCTGTGGATGCTATTCTTGATGAATATTTAGGAAAAGTACCTGCTAATTTTACGTATGAAGGGAAAAACTACACTCCCAAAACATTCGCAAAAGAAGTGGTAGGAATTAATCCCGAAGATTATGTAGAATTATCATCTTACAAAGATTATCCTTATTATCAGAAATTCGTAGTTCCAATTCCTGATAACTGGAGCCATGATTCTGACTGGAATGTTCCGATGAAAGATTTTACAGCTATTATCGACAATGCTGTGAATAAAGGATATTCTATCGGGTGGGCAACTGATGTTTCTGAGCCTTATTTTTCTTACAAAAATGGGGTAGCTTATGTTCCTGATATGGACTTAGAGCAAATTACGGCTGAAAATAAGCAGACGTTGTTTACAGAGCCTAAAAAGGATAAAACAATTACTGAAGATATGCGTCAGAAAGCTCTAAACAACCTTTCTACAACAGATGATCACGGTATGCATATCGTAGGTTTAGCCAAAGACCAGACCGGTAAAGAATATTATATGGTAAAAAATTCTTGGGGAGTTACCAATGACTTTGCAGGATACCTTTATGTATCAAGACCTTATGTTGAATACAAATCAACTGCTATTTTGGTTCACAAAAATGCAATTCCAAAAAGTATTTTGAAGCAGTTGAAACCAACAAAAAATATTGGTTTATAGGAAATCACTTCTGCCGCTATAAGGCAGTTTTAGATATTTAAATCTGTTAAAAACCCGCTCCCGGAAAATCCGGGAGCGGGTTTGTTTTATCCTGACTTCTCATACCCAGTATTTTTTGTGCAGGATCCTATACAAACAGGATAACATATATTAATTTATTTCACAACATATTGCAAAATCCATCCAACATAAAACTGCTGCATATTTTGGAAAGCTAATGGACTGGATTTACGAATCTGCCGTTACGGCATGGAGATACCAGAACTAGAATCAAAACCGGCTTTCAGAAATTCTGAAAGCCGGTTCTTTAATAAATAGGTGAAAAAATTAAATATAAAATAAAGTGAATTATGATGATAAACTGAATGGTGAATCGTCAATTTTGCTTCGCAGTGAATAAAATATGCTGTTAAAAATTGACAGCGAAACTCATCCCCTATTCACCACTCCATTTAAAATAATACGCCCATACTTTCTGCTGAGAAATCAAGAAGTTCTGCTGTATTTCCTTCTTTGATTTTATTGACCCATTGATGATCCTGTAAAATTGCTCTTCCTACCGCCACCAGATCAAATTCTTCATGATCAAGTCTTCTGATCAGTTCTGTAAGGTCAGTTTTTTCTGTCCCCTGACCGGCAAAAGCATTAAGGAAGTCTCCGTTTAATCCCACAGAACCTACCGTAATGGTTGGCTGACCGGTAATTTTCTTAGCCCATCCTGCAAAATTTAAATCAGAACCTTCAAATTCTGGTTCCCAAAAACGGCGTTGCGAACAATGGAAAATATCTACTCCAGCTTCTTTTAAAGGTAATAACCAGTCTTCCATTTCATTGGGAGTAAATGCTAACCTTGTTTTATAATCCTGTTGCTTCCATTGTGAAAGACGGATGATAATCGTAAAGTCCTCTCCCACTGCTGCTCTGATGGCTTTTACTACCTCCACGGCAAATCGGCTTCTTTCTTTTAATGTTTTACCGCCATATTCGTCTGTTCTGGTATTGGTTACTTCCCAAAAAAACTGATCGATAAGGTAGCCATGTGCTCCATGAATTTCAAGACAGTCGAAACCAAGATCTTTTGCAGATTTCGCTGATGCCGCAAATTGGGCAATAGTATCCTGAATATCTTCAATGGTCATTGTAGAAGCTTTTTCCATAGAAACCAGCGGGTAATCTTCAGACATTCTTGTGTCCCCTACATGCCAGATCTGTGGACCCATCTTACCTCCATTCTGATGTACGGTATCAATGACGTTTTTCCATCCGTTTAGGGCTTCATTGCCGTAAAAATCCGGGATATTCTGTAAGTTTTTCGATCCGGGTCTGTTGATGACAGTTCCTTCAGAAAGGATCAATCCAACTTCTGAAGCTGCCCTTCTCCCATAGTAGTCTGCTATATTCTGTGTAGGAACTCCATTATCAGATTGTGCTCTGGTCATAGGAGCCATTACAATTCTATTTTTAAGCTGTAAATTCTTATATTGAAACGGTTTAAATAATGACGATGTGCTCATTTTTAAATATTGTTTTATAATTGTTACACAAAGTAACTAATAATAGTTCATTTTTGTATCTCTTATTAAAAAAATAGTGGTAACTTCGCAGTAACTTACATTAGTAACATCAAAGTAACATATGGAATCTCAATTCTATATGTGCTTAAAAAATAAATATCTCCCTATGAAAAAGAATGAATTAATGCAATACAGCTGCCCTTTGGGTAAGGCAATGGCCGCATTGGGAAGCAAATGGAAACCCATTATTGTACTGGTGATCAAAGACCGGAAATTACGCTTTGGAGAGCTTGCTGTACGTATTAATGTTATTTCAAGAAAGGTTCTGACTGACCAGTTACGGGAAATGGAAAGTGATGGTCTGGTGATCCGTGAAGAATTTAAAGAACTTCCTCCAAGGGTAGAATATTCTCTTACGGAAAAAGGACTGGCTTTACTGCCTATTCTATACCTGCTTGAGGAATGGGAAGCAAAATACCAGGTTAAAGGACTACAAACAAAAGATTGTAGTATACTGAATAAAGAAAGTAAAAAGGCTGTCAATGTTTGACAGCCTTTTGTTTTATTTCCAACTCGGATATATTCGGATTTCTTTAAAGGAGAAAAATTTGGCTTACCTTACTTCTTAGCGTTATTTTTTCATCAATAATGACAGGATAAAAAATGTAATCAGAAACATCACAAACTGAATCAATAATACAGGAATTACATAATCCGGCTCGGCAAATCTATATATAAAACTGAAAAATGTGACCGGGAATGTAAATAGCAAAGCATAAAATGACCATTCTCCATATAAAGGATCGCTCCCTGCAATTGAGGACACTGCCAAAGTTCCTGTACCAACGTATAAGATAGAAATTATTAATGCTGTTTTTCTGGTTTTTAAAAATGATTGGATCTCTTTCATCATTTATTGCGTATTATCAAATTGGTTTCTGTTCTAATAAACAAATATATAAGATAATGCAACATAAAGCACAGCCGGATAATACGTACATTTGGTCTGTAGCAATAATTTTTAAGACAAACTATATTTTCAGATGGCAGACGGGATACAGATTTTGAAAGACTTTGTTGAGAATACAATTTCTGAAAAAGATTTTGAACAACAGCTTTATACCAATCCGGATTTAGAAAAAATTCTTTCAGACCCTAGCATTACTTGGCAAGGAACTTATTTACAGGATACCAATCCATTTTTATATTTAGCAGAACAGGATTATAAGAGTTCTGTCGGAAAATTAAACGCCCATGGGACCGTAAAGCTATTTCTTTCAAAAATAGGAGTTGAATTCACTTCTTCAACCCAATACTCCTATGAGTATAATCTGATTCTAAGTACAAGTCCCAAATATATCGATGCAGAACCAGACTTTATTGAAAAATACATTTTACCGGAAGATAAAACCCTTTCAAAAACTGATCAAAAGCTGTACATGAAACAACGGTATGCTGAGCTTTTTAAATATCAGACGAAACCTCCTCAATGGATACAAAATCCCAATTGGCCGATTAAAAACAACAAACCTTTATTCTTTTTAGGACAAATAGCCATTAAGAACGGTGATATATTCCACGATAACGGAGGTGTCTATCTCTTTGCTGATCCTGAAACTGGAGCTATTGAGACGGTGACGCAATTTTATTAATATATAGAGTTCTTATCCGGGATACTTTCAAAAGGGTAAGTATAACACGAAAAAGTAAGTATATAGCTATTGATATGTTTATAGTTCAAATTTGTATAAAATTTCCATTATGAATTATAAAGAAATAGCTAAAGAAACCATTGGCCACCTGTATAAAGCGCACACCAGTATCCGAAAATCCGGTATTGACGAAAAGCTTATTGCTCTGGTAGAATTACGGATATCCCAGATTAACGGATGTCCCTATTGCTGTAGTTACCATGCTAACGAGCTCCTCCGCTTTGGCTTTGAACAAGATGTTATTAATAAGCTTCCGGGCTGGAAACACACCTATGCATTTGATGCTAAGCAAAAGCTTGTTTTAAGCTGGGCAGAGGCTGTCATTCACCATACCAATGATTGGCATGAGATCAAAGAAAAATTGGCCGAACATTTTACAGAGCGGGAAGTTGTAGAGCTGACAGCAAGTATCACTTTAATGAATACGCTGAATACGCTGCGAATCACTCTGGCTGAAGCAGATTAAAATTTCAGATCTACTTTTTATGATTATGATAAAAAACGGCGAGCTTTCAGAATTCTGAAAGCTCGCCGTTTTATTATTTTAAATCCCAATTAGAATATCGCAGGATATTTCTGAGGATTTGTTTCATTGAACATAGCATAGATCTTTTCTACCATATCATCTGTAGACGGCTTACTGAAGTAATCTCCATCACTTGCATATGCTGGTCTGTGATCGTTGGCAGAAATCGTTAACGGATCTGAATCCAGGTATCTGAATGCTTTCTGCTTTTCTAAGATCTGCTGTAGGATAAATCCTGTTGTTCCCCCTTCCACATCTTCGTCAATAACTACTAATCTGTTTGTTTTCTTAACACTTTCAGCAATTTCGTGAGATAAATCGAAAGGAATTAATGACTGGATATCAATAACCTCTGCAGAGATTCCTAATTTCTCTAATTCATTAGCGGCTTCAGAAACTACTCTCCAGGTAGAACCATAAGTTACCAATGTAACGTCTTTCCCTTCTTTAGTAACCTCAATTTTACCTACAGGAACAGTGAATTCACCTAAGTTATCAGGCTGCTTTTCTTTTAATCTGTATCCGTTCAGACATTCTACAATAATTGCAGGCTCATCCGTCTGAAGCATCGTGTTGTAAAACCCTGCAGCTTTTGTTAAGTTTCTTGGAACTAATACCAGGATTCCTTTTGAAAGGTTCAGAATCCCCGCCATTGGAGAACCTGAGTGCCAGATTCCTTCTAATCTGTGGCCTCTTGTTCTGATGATTACAGGAGCTTTCTGCCCCCCTTTTGTTCTATATTGTACGGTAGCCAAATCATCACTCATTCCCTGTAAACAGTAAAGAACATAGTCTAAGTACTGGATTTCGGCAATAGGTCTTAATCCTCTCATTGCCATACCAATCCCCTGTCCAAGGATGGTAGCTTCACGAATTCCGGTATCTGCTACACGCAATTCGCCATACTTTTCCTGCATTCCTTCAAGCCCTTGGTTAACGTCACCGATATTTCCGGCATCTTCACCAAATACTAAAGTTTCAGGATATTTTGTAAAAATTTTATCAAAGTTATTTCTTACCACTACTCTTCCGTCTACATCTTCAGAGCTATCCGAGTATACCGGCTTTATTTCCTTTACATTTTCAGCCTTCCATTGAGACTGAGAGTACAGGTGAGAAGAATAATTGTCTTTTTCAATTTCAAAAACTTCATTGTACTTCTGCATCAGTTGATTTCTTTCTGCAGAATGAGTTCCTCTTGTTGCCAGTAAAGATTTTCTGATTAAGTGGAAAACATCTTTTTTAGCTTTAGAAACCAGCTTGTTGAATTGAGAAATATAAGCTTCAACTTCAGTATTCTGACCTTTAAGATTTTCCACTAAAGGCAAGATAGACTGCACCAAATCTGTAATTGTTTTCTGATAGCTGTCCCAAGCCACTTTCTGACCTGCTTTTGCTATTTTTTTAGCTTCATCATCAATAGCATCCAGTTCTTCAACGGTAGCAATGACTTCGTCTTTTCCTTCAATTTCAATAGAATAGTTCAAAATCCATTCTTTGAATTTTACCAGTCCGTCAAACTGCGTTTCCCAAACAAGACGCTCTTCATTTTTATATCTTTCGTGAGATCCAGATGTAGAATGTCCCTGAGGCTGAGTAACTTCCACTACATGCACTACTACGGGAACACTTTCTGTTCTTGCAAAATGTTCTGCTCTTGCATAAGCATCTAATAAGGCAGGATAATCCCAAGCTTTTACCTGGATGATTTCACAACCCTGGTTGTCTCCTTCTTTTCTCTGGAAACCACTTAACATTTCACTGATATCTGCTTTAGCTCTCTGATTTTTTGTAGGAACTGAAATTCCGTAACCATCATCCCAGATAGATACGATCATAGGAACCTGAAGTGCACATGCAGCATTCAATGTTTCCCAAAAATGACCTTCTGCTGTAGAGGCATCACCAATGGTTCCAAAAGCAACCTCATTCCCTCCTTTCGAGAATTTTTCAGAACCTTCAAAGGTTACGCTTTTATAGATTTTAGAAGCCTGAGCCAATCCTAACAATCTAGGCATTTGTCCTGCAGTGGGAGAAATATCAGAAGAAATATTTTTCTGTGCTGTAAGGTCTTTCCAACTTCCGTCTTCATGTAAACTTCTTGTTGCAAAGTGTCCGTTCATTTGTCTTCCTGCTGAAGCCGGCTCTCTTTCTACGCTGGTGTCAGCATATAATTGTGCAAAGAAGCTTTCTACTGTTAAAGCATCTACTGCTAATGCAAAAGTCTGATCCCTGTAATATCCTGAACGGAAGTCACCATTTCTGAAAACTTTCGCCATTGCCAACTGAGGAAGTTCTTTACCATCTCCAAAAATTCCGAATTTAGCTTTTCCTGTGAGAACTTCTCTTCTTCCGAGATAAGACATTTCACGAGAGATCCTTCCTAACTTGTAATCTCCAAGTATCTGATTTTTAAAATCTTGAAAGGATATTTGCTGTGTTTCAATATAGGTTGTTTGCATAGCTAAGTAAAAAAGTTTTTTATTCTTCAAGTATTTTGCTAATATACACTTTTTAAATTAATTTTAATTTTTAATAATCTTTTTTAAAAATTTGATAATAAAAAAAATTGTGCTTTATTTTGAAAAAAATTGTAAAGATGGAAAAAAAGTCACCTCATATTCTTAATGCATCGAGCAATCTTTTAGGATTCTCACTGATCATTATTACTTCACTGAAAATCAGTAAAATCAGTCGCAATACATATTTGGACGAATTTGCAGGGCTAGCTTGCCTACTTTTCGCATGCAGTTGCTTTTTCTCTTTTCTGGCTATCAGAACAAAAGCAGAAAAGAAGGAAAGCAAGTTTGAGACTATTGCGGATTATTTATTTTTATTCGCCTTATTTTGTATAGTTCTAGCTGTTATTATTGTAACCATGAAAATACTTTAATTAATATTATCCTATTTATCGCTTTAAAATCTGTTTAAAATTACTAATTAAATAAATAAAGATTAAAATTAATAAATAAAAAACACCTAAACAAGCAAGCAAGTCACTACATAATGATATATTTGTTTTTTCACTATCATATTTGTAATTTCACTCCTGCATATCTCAAAAAAAAAAACAGATGAAAATTACATTATTGGCGTTGGTAAATGCTTTGGCATTACCTACGCTTACAATTGCACAGGTAGGGATCAATACAAGTAATCCCCAGGCTGCCTTCCACGTGGATGCAGCAAAAGATAATCCGACAACCGGAAGTCCTTCTGTACTGCAGCAGGCTAATGATTTTGTTGTAACGGGAACAGGAAATATAGGTATTGGAACTACTGTACCTACGGACAAACTGGATGTTAGTTCAGGAAATGTCAGAATTCGAAATATTAACTCCAATATTGGGGTGGGAGGAAACGACAGGGTTGTAGTAGCCGATGCAAACGGAGTATTAAAGACCATCAATTTTACGGATTATTCGTTATTTCATGCCCGTCTTACGGCCAGCCAAAGTCTTACGACGCTTTCTATTACCACATTACTGTTTTCTACTCCATTAGCAACTTCGCCATTTTATTCCTATAATACAAGTACGGGAATTTTGACGTTCAACCAGCCAGGAAATTACCTGATTACCCTGCAGGCCAGTTTCTCAAATGCGGCAGCCGGAACCCAGCTACTTCTGGGAGTACGTCCTGTTCCTGATGCCAATTATCTGGGAAGGGGAAGTCATTATAATGCTACAGCAACTTCCGGAACCGTAGGAGAGCTCATGAATTATACCATCATGCTGGTCATTCCAACTGCCGGTTATCAAATCCGTTTTACAGCTGCACCTAATCAAAACTGTACAGTTCTGGCGACGGAAACCGGAAGTACCGGAAGTGGAAATGTAACCAACGTAACGATTCAGAAAATTTAAAAGAAAAAATCGGAATGCGATAAGCACTCCGATTTTTTATTATGTATTTTTATTCTTAAAATTTCCTTTCAATAACATAGCTCAGCATACTATGTAAAGAGTTTCGCGCTTCAGAGTCCGGAAACTCATTAAGAATATCTTTAGCCTTTTGCTGAAATTCTGTCATGATTTTTACTGCGTATTCTAATCCTCCGGAACTTTTAACAAATTCTATAAGCTCTTTTACTCTTTTAGGATTATTGTTATAACGTTTTATGGTATCAAAGTAATATTTCTTATCCTTTTCACTGGCTGTTTCCAGAGCATGAATCAAAGGAAGCGTCATTTTCTGCTCTTTAATATCAATTCCTACAGGTTTTCCAATTACATTAGAGCTTAAATAATCAAAAAGGTCATCCTTAATCTGAAAGGCCATCCCGGTGTAAGTACCGAAATCCTGCATTTTTTTGGCAAGTATTTCGTCCGCATTATTGGAAAGCACTCCAATTTCACAGCAGGCAGCAATTAAAGTCGCTGTTTTCTGACGGATAATTTCATAATAAACATCTTCTGTAATATCAAGCTTTCTGGCTTTTTCAAGCTGCAAAAGCTCTCCTTCGGACATTTCACGGATTGTTCTGGAAATGACACCCAGTAAATCGTAATCCTTATGGTCTGTAGATAATAATACTGATTTTGACAAAAGGTAATCCCCCACTAAAACAGCAATTTTATTTTTCCATAAAGCATTAATAGAAAAGAAATTACGACGTTTGAAACTTTCATCCACTACATCATCATGTACCAGGGTAGCCGTGTGAATCAGCTCAATCATAGAAGCTCCACGGTAGGTCTTTTCATTAACATTACCCACCAGTTTAGCACAAAGAAATACAAACATAGGTCGCATCTGTTTCCCTTTGGTTGTAACAATAAAGCGGGTTACTTTATCTAATAAGGGAACTTTACTTTGCATTGATTCATAAAACTTCTGTTCGAAAAGTTTCATTTCCTCATTGATCGGTTGCTTAATGTCTTCTACAATGTTTGCCACAATCTGCGAATGCTGGGTGAATAATTATTTATTCTCACAAAGATAATTTTTTTCGGTCAATTTTAAGAAAAATTAATCTTTGAGTTTTTCTTTAGGAATAAAATAAAATGCCTGCTTTGTTCTCACTACTGAATATCTGAATTTCTCACCGGATAAATATATTCCGCTTTCATCTACTGCTATTCCTTCTATTTGCCCAATGGCTGTAGCACTTCCAAGATAATAATGCCTGGGTCTTTCTTTAAAAAATACCCCCGGTTCTGTTTCCGTAAAAACATCCAGAAAAACCTCTGTTTTCTTGGTGTAGCCTACCAAATAAAGTTTCTTATCAAAGTAAGCGGCATCCGTTACCATAAAATTGGTTTTATAAGATTCTGTCTTTACAGCTCCTTGCTTTTCATATACTTCAGGCTCTATTGTATAATGTGTGGTGGCTTTCGCTGCCCATTCTTTTGTAAAAAGATGAATTTTCCCATGAGCATATACCATGGCTTCTGCATCAAAATCCGTATTATAATAGCTGGATATATAGTCCGTCTGCTCCGGATAGTGAAACAGAATTTCCTTTAGGCTGCTGTTTTGCAGGCTATCATTCTGTACGGGCACTTTAAAAATCTTAAGATGCCTCCTGCTTCCGTCATTATTTCCAAAATCTCCTATATAAAAATGAGTGCCATCATTGGTAAGAGCTTCCCAATCTGTGTTTTTAGCATCTACTTTTAAAGTATGTAAAATCTCTCCTGATGTTTTGCTGATCTCGAACAATTCCGGAGCATTACCGCTGTCATTGAAAGTATATAATTTTCCATTGAACATACTCAATCCTGAAGTTTCCTCAATTTTATGATCCAGATAACTGACTCTGTATTTTTTTATTTTTAGAAAATCAGTTTGCTGTGAAAATGCGAACTGACCAATGATAAGGCTAGTAACCAGAAGGATTTTTTTCATAAGACAAAAATAGGGCTTTAAGTTTAAACGGAGAGAAGACGGGGGTTGAGATTCGTGGGATAAAAAAATAAGTACATTTTGCTCATTGATTTATTGTATAGAAAGACCACAGTTTAATGCATGATCATTTTACTCCCCGAAAAGGAGTGGGAAATCTGAGACTGGACGGGATGAGCTCAAAAGAAAACGGGCTAAAAAGCCCGTTCTCATGATAGATTTTTATTTAAAATTAACTTATAGGTTAAGCAATTTTCTGTGTTTCCTGATTTTGCGGCTGTTCTTTCTTTTTAGCCTGTCTTGCAAAATACTCTTTCTGATATTGTCTTACGGTCTTTCCAGTGCCGTCATGTCTCCATCCCGGAGAATTAAAAATATAATTGATTCTGTCTGTGAATTTTAATCCCGGTTGTTTAAGGTCTTTCCAGATTTTCCTCCATTCATAGAAAAGAACGGTATCCGGTCGGTTATCCGGCATTTTTGGATAGATTCCGTATTTAATAGGAACATTGGGATCTTCTTTTTGAAAGGTCCCGAATATTTTATCCCAGATAATAAGGCACATTCCCATATTTTTATCCAGGTATTTAATATTGCAGGCATGGTGTACACGGTGGTGAGAAGGGGTTACCAGAATATATTCCAGGATTCCCATAGTCTTCACGGTCTGTGTATGCACCCAGGTTCCATATACCTGTCCGATGGCATAAACCACCATAATATGCCAGGGATTAAAGCCCAAAAAGGCCAGAGGAGAAAAGTATAGGTATCTGTAAAGTGGCTGCAGCACAGGGCTTCTGAATCCTGTTGTCAGGTTAAAATACTCTGAACTATGGTGTGTAATATGAACAGCCCAGAATGCTCTGGAACGGTGATCCACATAATGCAGCACATAATAGGCGAAGTCTGTCACAATAAAACAGATCAAAAAATACCAGATGCTAAAATCCCATGAGAAAAGCTTGTGATGGTAAAAGAAAAACATTACCCCCATTGCAAAAGCTTTCATAATAAGATCGAGGCCGAAGTTCATCAATGCCAGGTAAACATTGGTGGCAAGATCTTTCCCACTGTATAATTTAGCTTCAGAAATATGGCTGTAAATCATTTCAGCCAAGATAACTGTAGCGTGAAGTGGAATTGACCATGCATATACATTTTCTAACCCATCTTCATTCATAAAAAAGTCCATCATCACAAAATAATTTGTGCAAAGGTAGGGCTTTAGACAATGTAGTAAAGGGGGTTTTAACCTTTTTTAAGGAAATTTTAATCGGTAGCTTTATTGGCCAATTGTCCGCAGGCAGCATCAATATCACCACCACGACTTCTTCTGACCATTACCGTAATTCCGGCATTTTCAAGCTGACGAATATAGTTTTCTTCCGCCTGTTTGTTACACTGATCATATTTTCCGTCTCCAATCGGGTTGTATTGAATAAGGTTTACTTTAGAAGGAACCTGTTTACAGTATTTGATTAAAGCTTTAATATCCTCATCCCCATCGTTAATTCCTTTCCAGACACAATATTCAAACGTAATAACTGAACCTGTCTTTTGGTACCAGTACTGAAGTGAATCCATGATATCCGTTAACGGGAATTTATCTGAGAAAGGCATGATCTCATTACGCTTTGATTCGATGGCAGAGTGAAGGGATAATGCCAGTTTCACACGCAGTTCATCGTCAGCAAGCATTTTGATCATTTTAGGAATTCCGGATGTAGATACGGTAATTCTTCTTGGAGACATTCCTAAACCTTCCGGCTGGGTGATCTTTCTGATGGCTTCCACTACATTTTTGTAGTTCATCATTGGTTCTCCCATTCCCATGAATACGATATTGGTAAGGGGTCTCTCAAAATACATTTTACTTTGGCTATCAATCAGGGCTACCTGATCTACGATCTCCGCCACTTCAAGGTTTCTCATCCTTTTCAGTTTCGCCGTAGCACAGAATTCGCAGTTGAGTGAGCAGCCTACCTGTGAAGAAACACAAGCTGTAGTTCTTGTTTCTGTTGGTATAAGAACAGATTCTACCAATAATCCATCATGGAGTTTTACTCCGTTTTTGATTGTTCCGTCTGTACTTTTTTGAAGAAGGTCTACAGAAACGGGATTAATGGTATATTCTTCGGAAATTTTTTCACGAAGTGATTTCGAAAGATTCGTCATTTCATCAATCGAGTGGAGGTTTTTACTCCATAGCCAGTCATAGACCTGTTTCGCACGAAACGGTTTTTCTCCTAAAGATACAAAGTAGTCTTTAAGCTGGTCTAATGATAATATACGGATATCTTTCATTTCAGGTGATAGGTTGTAGATGACAGGCTGCAGCTATTAGTCTAGCTGCAACCTATAACCTAATATCTTTTTATAAAATTAACATTGCATCACCGTAAGAATAGAATTTATACTTTTCTTTTACGGCTTCTTCATAAGCATGCATTACGAAATCTCTTCCTGCAAATGCTGCAATCATCATCAATAATGTTGACTTTGGCGTGTGGAAGTTGGTGATCATTGAGTTAGCTACTCCAAAATCGTGAGGTGGATAAATGAATTTATTAGTCCAACCGTTGAAAGCAGAGATTTTTTTGTTTGAAGAAACAGAAGTTTCCAATGCTCTCATGGTAGTAGTTCCTACGGCACAAACTCTTCTGTGAGTTTCTACAGCTCTATTGATGATTTCAGCATTTTTCTCATCAATAATAATTTCTTCAGATTCCATTTTGTGTTTAGAAAGATCTTCTACCTCAATTGGGTTGAATGTTCCTAATCCTACGTGAAGCGTAACTTCAGCAAAATCAATCCCTTTGATCTCCAATCTTTTCATTAGGTGTCTTGAGAAGTGAAGACCTGCTGTAGGCGCGGCTACGGCTCCTTCTATTTTTGCATAGATCGTCTGGTATCTCTCAGCATCTTCAGGTTCTACTGCTCTTTTGATATATTTTGGAAGTGGAGTTTCTCCTAATTCCTTTAGTTTTGTTCTGAATTCATCGTAAGAACCGTCGAATAAAAATCTTAAAGTTCTACCTCTTGAAGTGGTATTGTCTATTACCTCAGCTACTAAAGATTCATCTTCAGTAAAGAATAATTTGTTACCAATTCTGATCTTTCTTGCCGGATCTACTAATACATCCCAAACACGAGTTTCTTTATCAAGCTCTCTTAAAAGGAAAACTTCAATTTTAGCTCCTGTTTTTTCTTTATTTCCATAAAGACGTGCAGGGAAAACTTTAGTATTATTAAAAATAAATAAATCCTTCTCATCAAAATAATCCACAACGTCTTTAAATAATTTGTGCTCGATAGTTTCTGTTTTTCTATCAAGAACCATTAATCTAGCCTCGTCTCTGTGTTCTGATGGATGCTCTGCTAATAATTCCTCAGGAAGATCAAAATTAAAATCTGATGTTTTCATTTTAAATTACGGTTTAAAAATTATTGAAATTACAAGGTGTAATTTTCGGAGTGCAAATATACGACATTCAAGACCCCTTTGTCAAGTATTATTTACAATGAAATATAAAACCGTGATTTCACGGGAATTTTTAACCGAAAAAAAGATTAATTTAGTCTCAGATAAAAAAGTTATGTACTGAATTGTTCATTTTATCACAAATATACAATTCATACTCACCCATACATGAAACATCAATAATTACAATTATGAGCAAATATTCAATTGAAGCTTTTATCAATGAAACAAAAGAGAATCCACAACAAAGAGATTATTTTGAGCTGGAGACCAAACATCTTTTAGAGATCAATCTTAATAACCAAGCTGTATGGACAAAAAGAGGCAGCATGGTAAGCTATGTGGGCAATATCAATTTTGAAAGACAGGGAATGCTGGCCGGAGGTATTGGTAATCTTTTAAAGAAAGCGATCAGCGGTGAGGGTGCCAGGCTAATGAAAGCTGAAGGAACGGGGAAATTGTATGTAGCAGATTCGGGGAAAAAAGTCCGTATTCTGTATTTAAATAACGAATCTGTATGCGTGAATGGTAATGATATTTTAGCGCATGAGCAAAGTGTAAAGAGTGACATAACGATGCTTAAAAGTGTTGCTGGCATGATGTCGGGAGGTCTTTTTCAGGCCAAACTTTCGGGAACCGGGCATATTGCCATAACTACCCATGGTGATCCTTTGACTTTACTGGTTACTCCTGACACTCCTGTGTTCACAGATCCTAATGCTACTGTGGCATGGTCCGGAAACCTAAGCCCGGAGCTGAAAACAAATGTTTCCTTTAAAAGTCTTATCGGAAGAGGAAGCGGAGAGGAATTCCAAATGAAGTTTTCAGGAAACGGATGGGTACTGATCCAACCGTATGAAGAAGTGTATTTTACAGAAAAATAAAGCTCCTTAACCTTGGGCAATTTTTGTACTTTCGTATCAGTTAAAAAACAAAAGCAGATGAATAACCTGATAAAATTAGTTTTTGTACTGGTTCTGTTTCCTTCTACAATTATTGCCCAGGCATCAAAGGAAAATTATACATACCATATCGATCTTCTTCATGTATCGAATGATGAAGTCACAGTTTCTTTTACCCCTCCCAAAAACAATCTTACACAAGGGAAGTTTATCATTCCTAAACTTGTTCCCGGATTTTATCAGGCTATGAATTTTGGGCAGTATGTCTCCAATCTTGTTGCCACGGATAAAAAAGGGAAAAAGATACTTACCGAACGTCTGGACAAAAACAGCTGGATGGTACATGACCTTAAGCATGTCAACAAAATATCATATCAGGTCGCAGACGGATGGGACTCGTTAGAAAAAGATACCCATGAAGCCAAATCTGCCGGCAGCACATTTATTAAAGACAGTGTTTTTGTCATCAATTACAATTCTTTAGTGGGATATTTTGAGGAAATGAAAGATATTCCCTACCAAATCAACATTACAAAAAATAAAGATTTTTATGCCTCTTCTGCTCTGGATTACAAACAGAAAGATAAAAACACCGATATAGTATGGGCAAAAGATTACCGCCAGTTGGTAGACTCTCCCGTTTTATACTGTGTTCCTGATACCACCTGGCTGAAAATAGGCCATACTGAGGTTCTTGTTTCATTTTATAATAAGAAAGAAAGACATTATTCAAAAAAAATAGCTCTTGAACTAGAGAACATTTTGAAAAACCAGCAAGCTTATCTGGGAGGGTCGCTACCGGTAAAGAAATATGCCTTTTTGATTTATTATGAATCTGCTAATGAAAAGGGATTTATGGGAGATGGGCTGGAGCATTCTCATTCGACAGTCTGCCTGTACCGCTCCGGGAGTATGAATTTTATTCCTTTTGCTTTAAACAGAGTAGCTTCCCATGAATTCTTTCATATCATTACGCCTCTCAACATTCACTCAGGAGAGATTCAGCATTATGATTTTCTAAATCCTACCCTATCCAAACATCTGTGGTTATATGAGGGAATGACAGAATATGCCACCATCCACATGCCTATAAAACAAAAAATGATAAGCCTGGAGGATTTTGAAAAAACCCTGGAAGAAAAGATAAAGGGCATGAAAGAGTTTGACAACACGTTATCTTTTACGGAGATCAGCAAAAATGCCATGGAAAGACAGGACCAGTATATGAATTTTTATCAGAAAGGAGCATTACTGGGCATGTGTCTGGATATCAGATTACGGGAGCTTTCCGGAGGAAAAATGGGTACCCAGGATCTGATGTTGCAGCTGATGAAAAAATATGGAGAAGGCAAATATTTTAATGATGATGAACTGTTTGATGAAATTACCAAAATGACTTTCCCGGAAATACGTACATTTTTCAGGGACTTTATTGAAGGGACCCAACCTGTTCCTTTGAAAGAATATCTGGCCAAAGTGGGTTTTACTTATGATGAAACTACCGGAAAAATGAGTCTTTCCTCCAACCCCGATTCAAAACAGTTAGCTTTAAGGAATGCATGGATAGGCCAATAAATACTTAATATAATTTGATCTGTACTACATAAATAATTGATTACTTTTAACGTAAGTAATTCGATACTAAACTAAAAATATATTTTCCATGAAAAAAATACTTTCAGGAATCCTGATGATGATGATTCATCTGGCCTATCCGCAGATACAGAAAGTTGAGCAAGTCATTGACTCCTGTGTAAAAAAAGATAATTTCAATGGGAGTGTATTGGTTGCGAAAGGTGGCAGAATTGAATTACTTACCTATAAAGGGTTATCAAACAGGCATTATAATATTCCTTTTTCAGATGAAACCAGATTTCATATCTTTTCACTTACCAAAACTTTTACTGCAGCATTGATCATGCAGCTTTATGAAAGAGGAAAAATAAATTTAGACGCTCCTATTTCCACTTATTATCCTGAATACAAAGGGGAAGCAGCAAAAAAAGCAACCATAAGGAATCTCCTCACCTATAGCAGTGGAAGAGAAAATAAAGACATCAGCTCTCCTGAGCTCATTCATCAGGCTTATGATAATACGTTATGGGATCTTGATGATTTCATCAGTACTTTTCTCTCTGAAAAACTGATCGATAAGCCCGGTACGAAATTCAGTTATAACAATGGGGATTTTATCCTTCTTGGAAAGATTATTGAAAAAATATACCATCAGCCTTTTGAAGACGTCCTTAAAGAACAGATATTAATTCCTTTGAAAATGCAGAACACAGGATTTCTTCATCATAATGACATCATTAAAAATATTGATGAGGGCTATACTGCTGATGACACCAATGTTTTTGCTCTCCACACTCCTACCAACACCTATATCGACAATTTTTATTCTGCTGGAGCCATGTATTCTACGCCCAAGGATCTTCTCATTTTTGATCAGGCTCTCTTCAACCATACCCTGATTAATAAAGCCACGTTGAATACCATGCTTACTCCGGATAAAAAACTGGAAGATACAGCACTTGGATTTTGGGTGTACCCTAAAAATTTCGGTTCTGTACGTACCCTTTTTGTAGAACGTCAGGGAGAAGGCTATGGACACAGTGCCAACTGGGTACATCTAGCCGATAAAAATGATCTGACCTTAATTATTCTATCCAATACAAAAGACATCAAATATTTGAATAAAATGAGAGAAAGATTGATTACGGCTTATTTGGGGCAGTAAGAGGGGATAATATTAGATTTCAGATGTCAGATACTAGATATCAGATATGTACGCCTAAAACTATTTTATATTCTTCCACTCTCAAACTCTAATACTCTTCCACTCTCCTACTCTAGTACTCTCAAACCCCTTCTCACCACAACTTATTACCGCCCTCTCTTCGCTGTGATTTACAAAAGTTTTAATATATTTAGAAAAAAAATAGATGGACAATAGTACTTCCCGCAGGAACTTTCTAAAAACAGCAGCTTTGGCGAGCTTTGGAGCATTGGTCGTACCCAATTCTTTATTTGCCTATTCAAATGATTTTAAAACAGATAAAAAAGTCCGTGTCGGTTTTATCGGTGTTGGGCTTCGTGGACAGGAACATGTAAAACTACTGGCAAAACGTAATGATGTAGAGATCATAGCATTTGCAGATCCTGATAAAAGAATGCTCGCAACTTCTCAGAAAATATTAAAAGACAATAATAAATCGGCTGCTCAGGAGTTTTCAAACGGAGAATATGACTATAGAAATCTTTTAAAATCAAAAACAATAGATGCGGTTGTTATTGCAACTCCATGGGAGTGGCATCTTACGCAGGGGGTGGAAGCTATGCGCGCCAAAAAGATTGTTGGAATGGAAGTTTCCGGAGCTATTAAGCTTGAAGATTGCTGGGAATTTGTGAAAGTATATGAGGAAACAAAGGTTCCTATTTTCATGATGGAAAATGTATGCTACCGAAGAGATATCATGGCTATTCTGAATATGGTCCGTAAAGGAATGTTTGGAGAGCTGGTTCATGGAAGAGGTGGCTACCAGCACGATCTGAGAGGAGTCCTTTTCAATGACGGAGTAAACCCTTATAATTCCGGGGCTGAATTTGGAGAAAAAGGCTTCAGTGAAGCAAAATGGAGAACTGAACATTATGTAAAACGTAATGGAGAACTGTATCCTACACATGGATTAGGGCCGGTTGCCATGATGATGGATATCAACCGTGGAAACCGTTTAACAAGACTTTCCTCATTCTCTTCAAAATCTGTAGGATTACATAAATATATCGTAGAACATGCTAAAGGTGGAGAAAACCATCCGAATGCCAAGGTAAAATTCAATCAGGGTGATATCGTCACTACACAAATTGCCTGTGCCAATGGGGAAACAATACTGTTAACCCACGATACCAGCTTACAGAGACCTTATGATCTTGGATTCCGTGTACAGGGAACTGAAGGATTGTGGCAGGATTTCGGATGGGGAGATTTCAACCAGGGGAATATTTATTTTGAAAAAACAATGAACCACAGCCACCGTTGGGAAAATACGGAAAAATGGATGAAAGAATTCGATCATCCGATGTGGAAGAAGTTTGAAAATACAGCAGCAGGTGCAGGACATGGCGGAATGGATTTCTTTGTGATGAATACTTTTATTGAATGTATCAAACGCAATATAGAATTTCCGATGGATGTTTACGACCTTGCTTTATGGTACTCCATTACGCCGCTTAGTGAAGAATCTATTGCCAAGGGCGGCCAGGTTGTTGAGATTCCTGATTTCACCAATGGTAAATGGAAGACCCGTAAACCTGTATTTGGAATGACCGATGAGTTCTAAAAAAACATTACTCATATTAGCCGGCGGATTAGGCAGCCGTTATAAAGGTCTCAAGCAAGTGGATGGAATACTCGATAACGGTTCTCCGATTTTGGAGTATTCTATCTATGATGCACTGGAGGCGGGTTTTCGTAAAGTAGTCATTATTGTCAACAGGCTGATCCCCAAAAGTTATATTGAACGGCTCAATGCTCTATCCGAAACAAAAGGGTTTGAGCTGCATTGGGTGTATCAGGAAATCGACCGTATTCCTCTTCAACATTTTGATTATTCAGAACGGCAGAAACCCTGGGGAACCGCTCATGCTGTTCTTTGTGCAAAAGACGTTATATATGAGCCTTTTGTCATGATTAATGCAGATGATTTTTACGGAAAAGAAGCCTATCAGCTGGCAGCTGACGAAATTGACCTTCATCATATTTCCGATGTAAGATTGGCTATGGCAGCTTATCCCGTGAGTACTACATTAAGTGGTAACGGAACTGTTGCAAGGGGAATCTGCACTTTAGATCCGGACAATTTCCTGATCAAAGTAGAAGAACAGACGTCTATTCAAAAGGTAAATGATTCAATTACGTATACAGAAAACGGACATTCGGTAGAAATAGCTCCCGACACATTAGTATCCATGAATTTTTTCATTTTCCATCCCGGTATTTTTAGTGCTCTGGAAACCTATTTTTATGATTTTATAAAGTCAGGTCCGATGCCTACTCAGGAATTTTATATTCCTTCTGCCCTACAGAGAATGATAGATGAAAAAAAGGTGAAAGTAAAAGTGAAAACCTCCCCTTCCCAATGGATGGGAGTAACATACGCAGACGACAAAAAGAGCATTAAAGATTTTCTGACTTCAGAAATTCAAAAAAACAGATACCCGGAAGATTTATGGAACTAAACAGCATTGTCAATCAATTCATTGGTACAAATAATTATAACATCTCCCCTATTACAGATGGACTGATCAATACCACTTATCTCTTAGAAGATAAAGACCAGCAGAAAAAGTTTATCCTGCAAAAGATCAATCATGCCGTTTTCAAACAGCCGGAGATCATCATCAACAATCATATTATTGTCAATCAACGTTTAGAAAATGGCAATTATCCTCTGCAGCTGATCAAGCCCATCCCTTCTTTGGCAGGAAGTTTTATCGTCTATGATGACCATATGGATTCCTGGAGGTTATCCAGTTTTATAGAAAATGCACAAACCCTTTTTAAAATTCATGACCAAGCCTCTGCCTATGAATCTGCTAAAGCAATAGGATGTTTTCTTAATGCCATTAATACAGGAGATATTCCGGATATCCAGGCTCCCATTCCTGATTTTATCAATTTTGAAAAAAGAATTACAGATTACAGGAATTCATTGCAGGCTGCCGATGTAGCCCTGATAGAAAAAGCTTCTCCCGAGATTGAAGAGGTCAATGATTTACTGTTCTTACCTCAGCACTGGATTGAAATGGAAAGAAATAATGCGCTTCCCCGCCGAATCATACATGGAGATCCTAATGTCAGAAATATCCTTTTTAATACCGACTTCAGTCCTCTGGCTGTTATTGATCTGGATACCATCATGATTTCTACTTTATTATATGATTTTGGAGATATTGCCAGATCCTACACCAATACAACAAATGAAGATGATGGCAGTGCTCTGAAAAACTTCAGTCCATCAATATACAGGGCGGTAAAAGACGGATTCCTGCTTCACTTAAAAGAAAAGCTGGTATTCAAAGAACTTGAGCATCTTGATTATGCGGCCCAGGTGGTGATCTATATTCAGGCAGTTCGTTTTCTGACCGACTATCTGAGTGGAAGTACTTACTATGCTATACAGTATCCTGAACATAATCTCAACAGAACACGCAATCAGCTAAAGCTGTTAAAAGGATTGAGAAGATATCTGAAAGCTGATTGATTTCCAGTCTAACAGATTGATCAGATTGTTGATATAGTAAGAAATACTGATACTTTCTCTATTCCTATGGCGTGAAAAAGATAATAGTGGATCATCCCATTCTCTTGTCATTCCGTAGGAATCTAAACACGTATACACAAGGAAATCAGAGACTTTCATTGAACTTTTGATTAAATCGGATTTTCGGTTTGTGGTCAAAAATCAAATTTGCATCATTAACCACCCCGTCAAAAATTCTTCGAATTTTCGCCACCCCTCCGGAGGAGGGGAATATAGAAGCTTCCATTGTCATATTCATTATAAAAATCGTAGATTTTGAAAAGCTTAAGTGTACTTTTCGGCAGGGTGATAGTCACTTTATAAATCTTAAGTGTATAAAGCTTTTGTGACTTTTGTGGTTGATATGTTCTCTCTCGGATTGAGCAGATCAAGCAGATTTTTATTATGCTAATATTTTATATTTAGATTACTACGGAATGACAAATACTATAAGTAGCCTATCCACGCACTTTGTCATTCTTAAGGAATCTCAATGGAGATCGTTATCCTTCCTATTCAATTTTAAGCATTGAATCATCGATCCAGAAATTCCAGGATCTTCTCCCATTCTTCATATTTCTTTTCAAAGGAAATGGTATGGAGCGGGCTTGTAGATGGCAATAAAAATACAGGGAGCCTATAGTTTTTCCCTAAGAGTTTCTGCAGGCTTTTATAAGATTTCCCTCCGTTGCAGAAAATAGCTCTGATGTTAGGGTATTCTTCCAACAGCTCCGCAATTTGATTGGCTTCTTCATTTTTTATCTCAGAATCCAGACTTCCTTTTCTTTCGCAGGAATCAATAACATCCCAGAGAGCGATATGGTATTTCTTTAAAATATTGATTCTCTCCACATAATCTTCTGTAAATTCTTCATTCAGTAATTCAAAAATAATCTTCCAGAATTTGTTCTGTGGATGGCCATAGTACTGCTGTTTTTCCAATGATTTCACTCCCGGAATAGAACCTAAAATTAAAATTTCAGACTGCATATCGATAAGCGGTAAAAATGAGGAAATACGGTTTTGCATACTCAAATATATAAATTTTGACTCAATGCCATGGAAAATTTCACCATAAAAAAAACGGGCCAAAGCCCGTTTCTATTGATATGTAATTGTTATTACTTTTATAATGTTTCTTTCAACCAATCGAAGAATTCTCTCTGCCATACCAATCCGTTTTGTGGATGAAGTACCCAGTGATTTTCATTCGGGAAATAAACCAGTTTAGATTTCAGACCTCTTAATTTTGCAGCCTGGAAAGCTTCCTGCCCTTGTTCGTAAGGTACACGGAAATCAATTCCTCCCTGAACGATCATGATTGGCTTATTCCATTTTTCTACAAAATTGCTTGGGTTGAATTCTGTATAAGCTTTTGGCTGTGGTTTTTCCCATGGAGAACCGATATCCCAGTTTGCAAACCAAAGTTCTTCAGTGGTCAGGTACCATGATTTCATATCAAATAATCCATCGTGAGCGATGAACGTTTTGAATCTGTTTTCGTGAATTCCTGCCAGCATAAATACGCTGTATCCACCATAACTTGCTCCTACAGCAGCTACTCTATCTCCATCTACGTACGGTAATGTTTTTGCATAATCAGTTGCTGCCAGATAATCTCTCATCGGCTGTCCACCCCAATCTTTGGAGATCTCCTCATTCCATTTTGTTCCCCATCCCGGCATTCCTCTTCTGTTGGGAGCCACTACGATATAGTCATTGGCAGTCATTAAAGCAAAGTTCCATCTTACGCTGAAATACTGTGTCAGTGCAGACTGTGGCCCACCCTGGCAATATACCAATGTTGGGTATTTTTTATTCGGATCAAAATTTGGTGGATAATGGAACCATACTCCCATTTCTTTACCATCCGAAGTTTTTACCATTTTAAGTTCAGATTTACCTTGAGCCAACTTAGCATACGCTTCTTTATTGGCTTCAGTAACCTGCTTCATTTCTCCGTTTTTAAGATTTACTGAGAAAAGTTCTGTAGCATGATTTACATCTGTTCTTCCTACTAAAAGGGAAGTTTTATTGTCTGTAAAGATTTCATTAACGTCAAAATCTCCTTTGGTAATCTGCTGTATTTTCGCTGATTTTGAATCCAGAGAGAAAAGCTGTTTTGTTCCTCTGTAGGCTGCCGTAAAGTAAACTGTTTTTGAATCAGCTCCCCAAAGCACGTCTCCTGAAACGCTATCGTCCCAACCTGCTGTAAGATTCGTCGTCTTACCTGATTTCCAATCCATGATCTTTACATCATTTTTATCCGCTTCATACCCGTCTCTGGCCATACTCTGCCAGATCAATGATTTTCCATCCGGACTGAATTTTGGATTAAGATCATATCCTTTATTAGATTCTGTAAGGTTCTTTGTAGTACCTGAAGCCAGATCGTAAGCAAAAATATCCGTATTGGTACTTGTAGCATATTCTTTACCGCTTTTAGGTTTGGTCACATATAAAAGCTGTGCAGAATCCGGGCTCCAGATAAAATCTTCAGCACCTCCGAAAGGTCTTTGAGGAGAATCCCAGGTTTTCCCTTCCAAAAGATCTTTAGCAGCATCTACTTT
The DNA here is from genome assembly GCF_900176315.1 of Chryseobacterium sp. YR221. Taxonomy (NCBI): domain Bacteria; kingdom Pseudomonadati; phylum Bacteroidota; class Flavobacteriia; order Flavobacteriales; family Weeksellaceae; genus Chryseobacterium; species Chryseobacterium sp. YR221. The sequence goes on along the minus strand of NZ_FWXM01000007.1, from coordinate 100,982 downwards.
ATCGGAAGTATTGACAACAAATACGTGGTTGTATTTCCCTTCATTGAAATAATCCCAATGTCTATGGTTCAGGTCCGTGTAAACCTGAGCGGTTGTTTTGGGAGTATCACTGTATTTATCTTTCCCCATCAGTTTCTCAACCAGAACCTGCTTACTGAAAGCGATTCTTTTACCATCGGGAGAAATAACGATATTATCCACCTCACCTATGGTATAAAATTCTGTCCAGGTTTTTCCGGCATCTTTTGAAAGATAGATGATGTCACCTTCCTGTGCATAGATTCCATTTTTATCCCATTGAATCAGGGCTTTTTTACCGAAATCTATTTTAGAAGACTGATTATTAAGAACATTCAGAAAATAGTTCTCATTTTTTGTTTTCTCTGTTTTCAGATCTACCTGTCCTACTTTATAAATAAGGGAAGCTTGATCCGGTGAAACGGCCTGTACTCCAACTTTTTTCAAAGTCCAAAGAATTTCAGGCGTCATTAGTTGTTGTGCATTCATTAAAAGCGGAGCTGCCAGAGCCAGCAGACTGTACTTAAGTTTCATATGTTGATATTCATTTTTTAACGGATATATAAAACCGGTATGGTTTCATAAAATCCTTTTATTAGATTCAAAGATTGCCAAAGTTAATATTTAAAATAAAAATGACCGAAATAATTAACACTAAAATTTATATTCTCTTAGTATTTATGAGATATCTTAGTATATTCTGTATGTAAAGTGTGAAAATACCTTTTAACCACCCCGTCAAAAATTCTTTGAATTTTCGCCACCCCTCCGGAGGAGGGAAATGGTTAAACAGGAGTCTCACAATCCCATGGCTCGGGAGTACCCACAAAAAAAGTCCGTCAGTAAAAACCAACGGACCTTTTCATTTGTATTGTTAATCAATTACTCTCCATCTGAGAACATTGAGTTTGCCAAAGAAGTGACAATGGACAATAGAATACTAAATATAAATGCCCACCAGAAACCATCTACCACCATACTGTCTATAAAATAATCTGCAAGCATAATAATTGCCGCATTAATTACCAGGGCAAAGAAGCCTAATGTAATAATGGTAAGAGGAAGTCCGAAAAGACTTAAAATAGGTTTCACAAAGATATTCAGGACTCCCAGTACAATGGCAAAGATAAGGGCCGTTGAAAATCCTTCAAAATGGACTCCCGGTAAAACTTTTGTTAAAAGATAGGCAACTATCGCTGTAACAAATAATCTGATAATTAAGTTCATATTATTATTTTTTTAATGTTTATGGGGGTTATGGAGCAAAAGCCATTCCATTCCGGTAAAAATAATCCAATAAAATCCCTTTGTTTAAAGAATATTTTGGCCTTTTACAACCGTAAAGCTTTTATTTTATTTTCATCATGGTCACCAATGAAGTGGCCACATGGCTGTCTGAATCTAAACCTTCATTCTGAACATAAATTTCCGTTCTGATCACACTGATTTTGGTCCCTCCTTTAATGACATATGATTTTGATATCAGGGCATCACCCATTGCAGGCCGTAAATAGTTCACCTTTAGCTCAACCGTCACCACATAGCAATCCTCTTTGTAATGGCTCACCGCTGCATATCCTGAAGAAACATCCACTAAAGAAGCGATCATTGCTCCGTTGAACATCCCCGCTTTCCGGGTCATCATTTCCATCTTAGGAATTTTTATAGAAATAAAATCAGTTTCCACTTCCAGCAGTTCTGCCCTGTAGAATTTCAATGTTTCTGACCGGTTGAAGCTGTCTGTAATAAGTTTTGTTTTCTCTGGAGTCATTGCTTTTTGAATTTGGATGTAAATGTAAAGATTGATTTAAAAAGTAAAGAATGAAAAGGCTAAAAATTGAATGATAGGTATATATTTATTTCCAGCAACAAAGGATTCTTAATTATTGTAAGGGGAATGTTTTGTGAAGAAGAAAATTGCCCGGAATGAAAACCGTAATGTATTTAATACATATATAAATTAAACTTTACGGATTTTAAAACCTATTAGGCTGGTTTATTTTTACGAGATAAAAAGTTTAGCTTTGTACTCAAGCGGTGGTCATATGGATTTTAAAAGATTTTTTTTGTTCGTAAGCATTCTGATGTACTGTGCTTTTCAAGCCCAGACCTTATCTTTATATGGAGGTTCCGATCAAAACCAATACCTGGGATGTTTAAACTGTGATACTTTTAATAAGGATTCGGTGTGGAACACTTACGGGGACTATGGAAATGTATACAGTTCAAAATCAATCTGGAATACCTACGGAAATTATGGAAGTCCATACAGCACCTACTCTCCCTGGAACTCTTATGCCTCCTACCCTCCGGCTATTGTTGATCAGGATGGAAATTTTTACGGATATCTTACCTTGAACACATATAAGTCTGAAAGATCCGATCTGGAGCTGGCTCAGGTCCTGTGCAAATACCATGAGTCTATTAAAAAAGACATTAGTGGATGGTATGACAGGCTGTTCAGATAATTTTTAAATTGATAGAAATATGACAGGTGTTTTGTGGCTAGATCACCACTCCGTCAAAAATCCTTTGAATTTTTGCTAACCTTCCTGAGGCGAATATTTTGCTTATCCACACCCCTTGTCATTCCGTAGGAATCTAAACATATATAAGAAAATCAAGGGTTTCCATGAAACTTAGATGTACTTCTCAGCAGCCTGCTAGTCACTTTATAAAATCTTAAGTGTATAAAGCTTTGGTGATTTTTGACTAAGTTGAAATAACATTCATCGACTGAAAGGAGATAATCTTCGAATTGCAGTAAAAAAACAAATTTGTATTAGTTAACCACCCCGTCAAAAATTCTTTGAATTTTCACCACCCCTCCGGAGGAGGGGAATATAGAAACTTCCATTGTCATATTCATTATATCAAATACAAAAGTAGTAGATTTTCAGAGACTTAAGTGGAATTCCTGGCAGTGTGACAGTCACTTTATAAAATCTTAAGTGTATAAAGCTTTTGTGACTTTTGTGGTGGATATGTTCTCTCGCGGATTGAGCAGATTAAGCAGATTTTTATTTCTTATTATGCTTAGATTCCTGCGGAATGACAAAATAAGTGGACAGACAAAATCTGTTATTTATAATTCTGAAGGAATCTAGATTTGTATACACAAGAAAATCAAGGATTTTCATGAAAAATTAGGTGTATTTCTCAGCTTGATATTGACTCTAAAAACGATATATTTTTCTAACACTTTAGTTCACTTGAGAAAGAGCAAAAATTATTATATATAAGAAGTTCACTTGAGAAGAAAATCAAAGATTTTCATTAAGCTTAGGTGTACTTTTCAGCAGTTTGCTAGCCACTTTATAAAATCTTAAGTGTATAAAGCTTTTGTGACTTTTGACTACGTCGAATCTTCGATTTGTGGTGGATATGTTCTCTCGCAGATTAAGCAGATTTTTATTTCTTATTATGCTAATATTCTATGTTTAGATTCCTACGGAATGACAAAATGAGTGGACAGACAAAATCTGTTATTTATAATTCTGAAGGAAATTTTGTATAAGCCTTAGGAAAGCAATACATTAAAATCATCACTTAAAGTCAGAACTCCTTCTGTTAATCCTTCCGGGTGAGTGTTGAAGCCTTTTAGTTTTGAGCTTTTCCCTTTTAACACCAGATCCATCAATTGCTTATCAGACAGTTTTTTTCCAAAAATTTCAAAACTAATTTTAAAACCACAGTTTTTGAAATCGGAACATCCAACTGCTGTTTTTCCTTTAATCAGATTATGTTCTTTACACTTTGGACATTTTGTTTCTTCCCAGGACTGAAGTTCTTTTTTCTGTGCAGGTTCTCTTTTTTTCTTTTCCTTCACCTCTTCTTTCTCTTCTTCCTGTAGGGTAATCACTTTTCCTTTACCATATACCACTTTTTCGGTAAGTTCCGTTACCATCTGGATCAGTTCTTCTTTAAAAAGATTGGCTTCATATTCACCTTTCTCAATTTTACGAAGTTTTGATTCCCATTCACCTGTCAGTTCCGGACTTTTTAGAAGTTCATCCTCGATGGTATCAATCAACTGAATTCCGGTTTGGGTAGCAATCAGATTTTTCCTTTTCTTTTCGATATATTTTCTTTTGAAAAGGGTTTCGATGATGTTGGCACGGGTAGATGGTCTTCCGATTCCGTTGTTTTTCAGCATTTCACGCAGTTCTTCATCTTCTACCTGTTTCCCTGCAGTTTCCATCGCACGCAGCAATGTTGCTTCGGTATAGGGTTTGGGAGGCGTCGTTTTCCCTTGGTGGATCATTGGATCGTGAGGTCCTGTTTCACCCACGATAAATTCGGGGATGGTCTGTTCTTCCTCTTTTTCTTTGTCCTTATCTGTGGTTTCTTCTTTAGGTTCTTTTGAATACACAGCTCTCCATCCTGCTTCAAGAACCTGTCTTCCACTTGTTTTGAAAGGGATGGTTCCTACTTTTCCTTCCACCAAAGTATTGGAAATTTTACATTCCGGATAGAATACGGCAATAAAACGTTTCGCAATCAGATCATAAATCAGTTTTTCTTCCCTGCTCAGATTCTGAGAAGGTGGGATTTCTGTAGGAATGATCGCATGGTGATCGGTTACTTTGGTATCATCAAAAACAGCTTTCGATTTTGGAATCGGAGCTTCTAATAATGGAGCAATCAGGTCCTGATAAGGATACATTTTCTGAAGAATCCCTCCTATTTTCGGATATAAACTTTCGGATAGATAGGTGGTATCAACACGAGGATAGGTTACGTGCTTCTTCTCATAGAGACTCTGGATATAATTCAGCGTGTTTTCTGCGGAATATCCATATTTTTTATTGGCCTCTACCTGAAGTCCCGTCAAATCGAAAAGTCTTGGATTCTTTTCTTTTCCTTCTTTTATTTCGAAAGAAACGATTGCAAAAGGGTTTACTTTAAGGTATTCCAGCCCTTTTTCAGCTCTTTCCAAGGTTTTTAAACGGTCAATCGCAGCATTGAAAATAACATCACGGTATTTCGTTTTCAGCTCCCAATATTCTTCTGTAGTAAAGGCATCGATCTCTTTCTGACGCTGCACCAGCATAGCCAGTGTGGGAGTCTGCACTCTTCCTATAGAAAGAACGGCTTTGTTTCCTCCGAATTTTTTGGTAAAAAGCCTCGTCGCATTAATTCCTAACAGCCAGTCTCCTATAGCTCTTGCATTTCCGGCCAGGTATAGGTTTTTATAATCTTCAGCGGGTTTCAGGCTAGCAAAACCCTCCTTGATAGCTTCTTCCGTTAGTGAAGAAATCCATAAACGCTGGATCGGTTTGTTGCATTTTGCCTTCTGCAGTACCCAACGCTGGATCAATTCTCCCTCTTGCCCGGCATCCCCACAGTTAATGACCTCATCACATTCTTCTACCAATCTTTCAATAACTTTAAACTGGTTTTCTACGCCTTTATTCGGAATAAGCTTTATCCCAAAGCTGCTGGGAATAATAGGCAGCAGAAACAAATTCCATGATTTGTATTGCGGGCCGTAGTCGTGAGGTTCTTTTAAGGTACAAAGATGTCCGAACGTCCATGTTACGCAATAGCCGTTTCCTTCCATATAACCTTGTTTAGGCGTGGTAGCGCCCAATACTTTGGCGATATCTCTGGCAACACTGGGTTTCTCGGCAATACATAATTTCATGAACTCGGGTTTATTGTAGGGGTGCAAAAATCGGGATTTTTTTTGGATTTAGCTAATTTAGTTGGGAGCTGATCTTTGATAAGTTGTTGGCACGAGTATCCCAAACCTGCCAGCAATATTAATAATTATGAACTAACAAACATTACTTTTTCTGCACCATTTATTATATTCAGATCCAACCTTTCAATAAGAAAATTCACGTCCTCAACAAACTTCTCCTTCAGATAACCTTCTTCAATATCATGTCCATACGTTATCTTTTTATAGAAATCAGGTTGGTTTTTCAATGCATTTTTCAATTGTACCAGATTAGATTTTAAAACCTCCAGATCAATATATTCTTCATAAAAATTCCAGAAATCCAATATCTTCAAGTCTATATGTAAGACTCTTTCTATTTGACACAATAACCTGTCATCATCTTCCATACCATCACCGGTCATCACCAGATTTAAGCCTTCTCTTCCGTCAAAATGGCATCGATCTCTCAGGTCTAGATATTGCCATAGAGGCTCCTCTTTATCAAACAGAAAACTTATTTCAAGTCCTAATCCCATATCATTTCTTAAAAAGTAAATATAACAAAAAGCCCCCTTATCAAAAGGGGGCAGGATCAACAATATTAATGAAACTAAGTTCATTATTTCTTTTGGACTTCTGAAATGGCATCAGTAATTCCTCCGCCTGCAGTTTCAAAGAAAGCAGGACCCGCCAGCAGATATACTTTTTCTAATTTTTTTGTAGCGGAAAGTTTATGCTCTTTCAGATAAGTTTCAGAGCGGTTAGCATGAACAATTCCTTTGACTACGTTTCCAGCTACCAAAGCGGTTGGAGAATCTATTCCTGCATCTTTCAGGTCACTGGCAAAGGCAAAATTGGTAACGCCCAATCTCATAGCTTCACGGGCTGCCACTTCTCCTACGGAAGTCATTAAATCGGGTGTGAATTTTTTACGGTCACCTAAACCGATCAGCAATAATTTCTTTGCGGACATCGATCCTGCCGGTGGGGTAATCAAAAGGGTTTCTAAAGAATGTCCCTGAAACTGGCCTAATTTTCTGATATTGGTTAATTCTCCTTTTAAAGCTTCATCCAGGTGAACCAATCCATTTAATTTAGCGGGTAAAGCCTGAGCGTTAAAAATATCTCCTTCCGTATATTCAAAAACGCAGGCTACCTGAAGCTGGGCGTCAGCAGATGATGGACCTTGTACCAATCCTATCATGGAAATTCCGTCTACGGTTCCCCAGGTTTTGGAAGTTCCGATGGCTGTTGTTTTCGCAGGAGCTGCAGTTGTGGTTTGTGCAAAGTTGAGTGTAGATAATGCTAAAGCTGCAATTACCAGTGATTGTTTTAGTGTATTTTTCATGTGATTTATTTTTAGTTATTGTTTGTTTTTTGTTTTTTGGATAACGCAATGGCGCTAAGTTCTTTAAGGTTTATGTTTTTAAGACGCAAGTCGCTTCGCTCCGGCTATTTCTTTTTCAAAGGTAGTTTCTGTGGTGAAGATGGACATTGATGTGGGATAATTTCATTGTGGGTTACGAGATTCGGGATCCGAGCTACTGGGTTAAGGATTGTCGGGTATTTTATATTTTTTTGTGATGATATATTTCTCTTTTAAAATTTAAATACGATTCTGGAGTTAATGAAGAGACCGTCTTTGTGGCTGTCAATCACCTCATTGATAAATGCACCGGTATTGAAGTATTGTATTCCTGTATTAAAGGTTAAAAATGGATTGATCTTATAATTAAAGCTTCCTAAAAAGGCCGTTCCAATGTATTTCTTTTTGGAGTTGGAGGATGGCAGATTCAATGTTCCGCTGGGTCTGTAAATCCCATCTTGGGTAGAATACCTCCAGTTGAAAACTACGTCTGCCTGCACTGTTATTTTTTTACTTAGATCAATGGTGGCGTAGGGATGAATATCAATTAAGTTCACAGGGCCAATCTGAGGATTAAATCCAAAATAGCCTCCTTTCGGATAGAGAGGATTAAATGTTCCCAATTTTCCGTCCCCTTTATTGCTGTCTCCAGAGATATAGTCGTTTCTAAAATTAATAGTTGGTCTTCCTTTTACATTTTCAAACATATACCCTATGTCTGCAGAAGCCGTCCACGCGCTGATATTTCCTTTATTAAAGCTCCCGAATTGATAGGCCGCTTCAAAATTATAAATAAAACCTCCCCCATATCTCCAGAACCTTCCTCCGAAAGTATGCCTGTTTTCATCGGAAAACCCATCTTCAAAGCGTACCTCTTTTCTGTGAATTCCCAAATAATACAACTCCAGGTTTCCACTTCGGGGAATAATCCATGTATTGTAACTTCCCCAAAGATTAATTGATTTTGAAGATTTGTTATCCAATGCTCCCGGACTGATTTCGCTGGCTGCCATCATAAAGGCATCAGATCTGAAGTTTCCTCTTTTATACATGAATTTCAATCCATCAAAGTAGAGTCTTAAATTGGGACCTTCCCTCACGGAGATCAGTCTTCCACTTCCATAATCCAGTTCCTGTCTTCCCAGACGCACTGTAAGCTTTTCTTTTTCATTTTTCAGAACATCAACATCAATGAAAAGATTCTGAATATTCAAATGGTCTTCATCAATAGGCCTTGGACCGTTCTTTCTTCCATTTTCCCATGCACTTCTCACCTGTCCAAAAATTCTTACCCGTGAGCCCAGATGCAGATCTGCATGTACATTATATCTCTGAATCAGAAAAGGATTGCTTCCAATTCCCATCCTTCCCCAATCTTCATTATTAAAATCAACAAATTCCAGTCTTGCTTCTCCTCCCAGCGACAAATAATTATTAGTTTTTTCTGTAAGGGGAATATATTTTATGGAATTGTAAAAGGTCTTTGCAGAGTCTTTATAGGCAGCATAATCTTCATCAAACCTCATCAGCTTAAACTGGGCAGAAAGCTGAACGGGAATAAAAGTCTGCAGAAACAGTACGATGGCAATCAGTTTTCTCATGATGATATCTTTCTTAAATAATTATCCACCGAATATTTCCCCGAACCCATAAACAGTAAAAGCAGATAACACAAGCTGTACATAAAGGGCGTATCTTTTACCAGTAATGCATCATTCCAATGGAGAATAAAATAACCTGTAAGTGTCACCGCCAGAATGGGTAATACTGCAATTCTTGTGAAAAAGCCCAGGATTACAAATACAGGAAATACCAGGTTGGCAGCATCGGCAAAAAGACTGTTGAATACTTCCGGAAGATGCAGAGGGTTCGGAACCTGTTCTGCTTCTGAAACACCTATTCCTAATTTTTTTAATCCGTGGGCTACGATTAATTCCACTGAAAGTAAAACTCTGAACACTAAAAGTGCTGTATCGGTTAATTTTTCTCCCGGATTTGTATTGGTGATGATATGGATTATTTTTTTCATGATTTGAATAATTTTTGGCTATGGATTAAATTGATTGTCGTGACTGTATTAATGCTGGGTTGACCACCCCGTCAAAAATTCTTTGAATTTTTGCCACCCCACCAGAGGAGGGGAATTTTTGCCCTTTCAGTTGAAGTGGTTGTAGCTTTTGTGGTTTAAAATTATTTTGTTTGATAACCTCCGTAGTATTTCACAGGTGACCAGTCCGGAATGACAGGAAGCGGTGCCGGAGCAGCTGTTTTATAAGTTTCATCTCCGTAGACTACTTTGCCATCAACGATGGTGAGTTTTGAAGTAATGGTTTTAATTTCTTCATCATTAACCATAAAATAATCTTTATCTAAAATGGTTAGGTCTGCAAAATATCCCTTTTGTATTTTCCCTTTCTGAGAGTCTTTTATTAATTCATAACCTTGATAAGTAGAAAGTGATAAAGCCGTTTTTCTGTCCAGGGTATTTTCTTTAGCCATCACCTGATTTCCTCCGATTGTTTTCCCTGTTGTGATCCAGTATAAGGCAACCCATGGGTTATAGCTCGCCACTCGGGTACCGTCTGTTCCCAAGCCTACAGGAATTCCCATTTCAAGCATTTTTTTCACAGGTGGGGAAGCTAAAGCAGGTTTTTTACCGTATCTGTGGATGAAGCTTTCTCCCTGATAAGCCATTCTGTGCTGTATGGCAATTCCTCCTCCCAAAGCTTTAATTCTTTTCATATTGTCTTCGGTTACGGTTTCGGCATGATCAATAAACCAGATCAATCCGTTCAAGGGAGTTTCTTTATTAACCTCTTCAATGACATTTAAAAATCTTGTGATACTTTCATTATAGGTCGCATGAATTCTGAAAGGCCATTTGTTTTTAACCAGAAGACGTACCACATCTTTCATATTTTTTTCCATGGTAGCAGGAAGTTCCGGTCTTGGGAAAAGGAAGTTTTCAAAATCGGCTCCGTCTGATACCAGATTTTCACCTCCTCCGTTAACATGATAATCTATTTCATTGAAATCGTTATGACTATGGTCATCAATATCAACCATTCCTACCCATTTGGTGTAATCTTCAAGCTCTGAACCTTTTTTCTGTGCAAATAAATAATAAGGGAGGCGAACGGTAATTTTCCCTTCTTTGTTCAGTTGATCTGTTGTTCCATAGTCATCCGGGAAATTCTGGAATCCTCCTCCTGCATCCATTACAGCTGTTACCCCCAGTCTGTTCAGCTCGGTCATGTACTGAAGCGTAGAATTTACTTTTTCTTCTTCTTTCAATTCCGGTAATTTGGCAAGTGTTGAATAAAGAATGAAGGCATTGGGTTCAGCCACCAGCAATCCTGTGGGATCTCCATTATTGTCTTTCTCAATTAAACCTTGTGCAGGATTAGGCGTATCTTCATTGATGCTCAGTTCTTTTAATCCGGCTTTGTTCAACCAGGCTTTCCCATAGAGATACATGATAAAAGTGGGTACATTTCCTGTCGCTTCATTAATCTCAGCCAATGTAGGAAGTCGCTTTTCTTCAAACTGATATTCATTCCAACCACCAATCACTCTTACCCATTGACCTTTCGGTGTTCTCTGTGCTTGTTCTTTCAGCATTTCCAATGCTCTTTTTAAAGACTTCACGCCATCCCAACGAAGTTCTGTATTGTAAAATCTTCCTCCACGAATCACATGCAGATGGCTGTCAAACAATCCCGGAATAACTCTGTTTCCTCTGGCATCAATAACCTTTGTATTGCCACCTTTTAATTTTAAAACCTGGGTATTTGTTCCCGCTTGTAAAATTTTATGGTCTTTTATGGCGACAGCCTGTACTTCAGGATTTTTATCATCCATGGTTGTGATTTTTCCATTGGTAATAATCATATCCGCTTTTTGAGCATGTAAGACTCCTGTGCCTAAGACGGCGGAAAGTATAAGTGTATTCAGTAATTTCATTATCATATTATTTAAGTTTGAAGAATGCGGCAGACTTTCGGCCTGCCGCAGCAGATACCATTAATGTTTTAGCATTTCCTGAGCATACTGAATTCCGATACCATAAGCTCCACCATATTTTTTCATCAGATCATTTACCGGTTTGTATGTTTCTTTTCTTGCCCAGTCTCTCTGCAATTCCAACACATACTGAACAGAAGTGATTGGATGTGCTCCTGCCTGAACCATTCGGGTAACCGACTGATCATGGGCTTCTTTAGAAATATCACCTGAAGCATCCGTTACGACATACACATCATATCCCTCGTCTATTGCGGATAAAACAGGTCCTACGATACATACACTGGTCCATAATCCTGCAAAAACCAATTTCTTTTTATTCTTTCCGGTAATGGCTTTGTGAGCATTCAGATCTTCCCAGGTATTCATGGTTGTTCTGTCTACATATCCGCTTGTTGCTTCCGGATATACTGCTGAAATTTCAGGAAAAACAGGTCCGCTGAATGATTTTTCAGCCACAGTTGTTACCACTGTAGGCACATTAAAAATCTTTGATCCTCCAGCTACCAGGGCGACATTATTTCTCAACTCTTCCATGCTTATGCTTTTGGTTGCAAAAGCCATCTGCCCTTCGTGATCAATAAGTACCAAGGCATGGTTGCCAGGATTTAATAATGATTTTCCAGGATTTTGAGCTGTTGCTGTTAACGAGAGTAAACCTGTTACAAATGATAGGATTAATTTTTTCATAATATTTACTTTAAATGTTGTTTGTTATTGAGTTATTTTTATAAAGTCATAGGTACTTCCATCAATAGGATTTCCGTTTCTTCCCCGGTTATTTTAATATCTAAATCTTTGATATCCCACATTCCGAACCCGTCTCTTTCTTCTACTGGCTGGCCTTCGATTTCGGCACTTCCTTTAAGGATAAAAGCATAGATTCCGTTTCCCTGTTTCCTGATCTGATAATTGACTGTCTTATCCTTTTCAAAAACTCCCAGATGAAACCATGCATCCTGATGAATCCAGACTCCCTCGTCATTGGTATTTGGAGAAAGGATCTGCTGAAATTGGTTTTGGCTTTTTGTTTTATCTAATGTCATCTGATCGTATCTTGGGAGTACATTTCTTTTATTGGGATACACCCAGATCTGGAGAAATTTGACCGGCTGATCACTATTTCTGTTGAATTCGCTGTGCATAATTCCGGTTCCTGCACTCATCACCTGGATATCCCCGCTTTTGATAACGGCTGTATTGCCCATGCTGTCTTTATGTTCAAGATCTCCTTCCAGAGGAATACTGATGATTTCCATATTGTCGTGAGGATGAGTTCCAAATCCTCTCCCCGCTTCTACTTTGTCATCATTCAAAACTCTCAGTACTCCGAAATGCATTCTTTCAGGATTATGGTAGTTGGCAAAGCTGAAAGTGTGTTGGCTTAGCAACCATCCGTGATCCGCTTTTCCCCGTGAATCTGCTTTATGGATGACAGAGTTGTCTTTAATTTTTGATTCCGTATTCGGTAAATGATTGTATCCGATAGGTTCTAGTGGTTCGATTTCATCAATCTCATTTTTCATGGTATTTCCAAGAGAAGCTGATGCTACAAACATTCCTGTTCCTAATAAACCTTTCTTTAAAAAATCTTTTCTGTCCATATCGAGTTATTATTTGTTTGTTTTTGATAGGACAAATGTACAGTGGTGAAAAACCCTGCACATTTAACTAGTTTAATAAATCACTTTTCAGCAAAAAAAATCCGGATATAAAAATATCCGGTATATACACTGCTTTGGCAGCTGGTATAGCGCAAAGGTTTAAAGATTTTATCTTCAATAAAATTGTTGACTTCCAATGTAAGGGATGAGTTTTTTATGAATCTCGCAGATTGAGCAGCTCAAGTAGATTTCACCAAGAAATATTCATACTATTCTATGGTTAAAAAAAAATTTACATCATTAACCACCCCGTCAAAAATTCTTTGAATTTTCGCCACCCCTCCGGAGGAGGGGAATATAGAAGCTTCCATTGTAATATTCACTATATTCACCACGAAAATTATAGATTTTGAAAAGCTTAAGTGTACTTTTCAGCAGTGTGATAGTCACTTTATAAATCTTAAGTGTTTAAAACTTTTGTGACTTTTGACTACGTCGAAATAACATTCATCGACTGAAAGGAGATAATCTTCGATTTGTGGTTGATATTTTTTCGAGCAGATGACGCAGATTTTGATACACATCAAATAATTTGACAGAGTTTACGGTTTAGATATAAACAGTTGTGTTCATCTGAGTAATCTGTGGTGAAAAATTCACCTGTCCTGCTTACTTCTCTTTTGAAGCCAAGCGTTTTCTGATCGTGCTTACAAATTCTTTTGACACTCCTAAATAGGAAGCAATATAATACTGGGCAACCCTTTGGGGTATGGACGGATATACTTTGATAAATTCAATATATCTGTCCGAGGCAGTCTTTGAAATGGTATTCACCAGGCGGCTCTGCAGGGTCGTTAAATTCCGCTGTACCAACATCCTGAAAACTCTTTCAAACTTGGGAATTTCCTGTAATAATTTCTCTTTGGTCGTAGGATTCAACATATAAATTTCTGAATCCTCCAGGGTTTCAATATATACTTTCGAGGGCTTTTGCTCATGAAAAGAAGCAATATCACTGATCCACCAATCTTCGATGGCAAACAATAAGGTCACTTCAGAACCGCTATCATCCAAACAGTACATTCTTACACATCCTTTATGAATATATCCTTCAAACTGGCAGATTTCTCCTTCTCTTAATAAAACGGTTTTCTTGGGAAATGTCTGGCAAACCAGAGCATCTGTAAAAATTTTCCCTTCTTCCGGACTTATAGTGATGAATCGTTCAATATTTCTGATGATATTTTCAAACATAAATTAAAGTTTACCCCTGCAAATTAGGAAAAAGACTGTAAACTTCGTTCTTTAACAGTCCACTTCCTCCTCCATAATGGTCAATCACTTTAACATCTTTATCTAAATGGGCACAGAATATCTTCATCTCTTTCTCAAAGTCATCAGATAATCCGGAACTTAAAAGAACGATATCTACCTTATTTTCTGTTATATAGTCATAACTGGCATTTTCATCACTTTGAATCTCAGACGTCCAGCCCTCGTTATTTCCTATAATGCGTTGTAAAACATCCAGAATTTCCTGATTCTTTCCGATGACTAAAAAATGTAATGTTTTCATTAAGTTTAGGATTTATGGTTCTTATTGGGTAAGAGTTGATGATTGAGAGTTTAAAGCTAAAAGTGATGTAATGTATGAAACCGGAAAGTGTAAGGATAATAAGTAATTTACTTTCGTAGTTATTTACTTTCAACTCTTAACTCTCAATTCCTCTACAAATGTTTATTCCCCGTTATTTTCAATTCATTCAAATCCAGCTGGGATTCGGTTTTTCTGATCTCATCATCACTGAATAATTTTTCACGTTTCATTTTGAATAAATCTTTTCTCTGTAATGCAATAATATCGAGCATGATCTTATGATATTCCTTCATATCATTCTGTCTGTTCGTGCACATTTCAATAGAGCTCAGATGGTTTTGGTGGAGTTTAATATCATTTTCCAATGCTTTTTTTAGGTTCTCTACCAGGTTATTACTGCTTACCGTAGGTTCATATTCTTTACTCAGCCTGTCAATTGCCAGCTGATCAAGTCTCATTTGAATTCCTGCCTGCTGCTCATGAGAAGGTAAAATAGGATCTATTTCCTCTATTTTAGTTAATTTAATGATTAAAGGCAAGGTAAGTCCCTGGAAAACCAGCGTCACAAAAATAACAATAAACGTGATAAAAATAATCAGGTTTCTCATGGGAAACTGAGACTGCTCATTCATCATAACCGGAATAGATAAGGCTGTTGCCAGAGAAACAACGCCACGCATCCCGGCCCAACCGATGATCAAAGGATTTTTCCATCCCGGGCTTGGATCACGTCGAGCTTTTTTACTCAACCATCTTGGAAGATGAGCCACCGGATAAATCCATAACAGACGAACCACAATGACAATACCGCTTATAATCAAACCATATTTTATGCCCTCCATTAAAGAGGTTTCTCCTAAACCATTGATAATATCCGGAAGCTCAAGTCCTATTAATACGAAGACCAAAGCGTTCATTACAAAGATTAACGTATTCCAGACTCCCGTCATATTAATTCTTGTCGTTCCGGTTTTAAAAATCTCATGGGCACGAAATGACATAAAAAGTCCTCCGCTTACCACAGCCATCACTCCTGAAAAATGGAAATGCTCTGCGGAAAGAAATAAAATATAAGGCGTAATTACCGTAATAGCAGCATCAATTGCCGGGGTGGTAGGTAAAAACTTATGAATGGCGTAAAAAATATGAGCTCCGATAATTCCTACAACAATACCCATTCCTGCCACAAGAAAAAACTGGCCGGTGGCTTCATGCATTGAAAAAGCTCCGGTCATTACCGCAGCTAAAGCAAATCTGAAAACAATCAGTGACGAGGCATCATTGATCAGACTTTCACCTTCCAATATGGCAAGGGTGCGTTTGGGAACCTTTAATCCTTTTAATACAGTGGCTGCGGCAACAGCATCGGGTGGTGAAACTATACCTCCCAATAAAAAGCCTAATGCCAGGGTAAAACCGGGGATCAGAAGCTGTGAAGTATAAGCAACGACCAGAGAGGTCAGAAAAACCAGCCCAAAGGCTAGCAAGCTGATGGGGCGTTTCCACTTCCAGAAATCATTCCATGAAGTATACCATGCCGCCTCATATAAAAGGGGAGGTAAAAAGATTAAAAATATAATATCGGGATCCAGCTTTAAAACAGGTACTCCCGGAATCATACTGATTCCTAATCCCGCAAGTACCAGAAAAATAGGATAAGCAATCCTTATGCGCTGTGCCAGCATCACCAGCATCATAACGAGTAATAAAAGTGCTAGTATTAAAAGTAGTTGTTCATGCATCTTCTTTAGAGGGTATAAGTTTTGGCTAAAGCCTATGGATTGATGATATATTGTCGGGTGGGCTAAAGCCCACCTCTACTGAATTTCGACAATACTATCTTTTAATTTATTTAAATATAACTGAATTCGCCAGTTCCATCTCCTCCTGATTAATGGAATGTCCGAAGTTGGCGTACACTTTTTCGGTAACCTCAGCATTCATTTCTCTTAAAATATTGGCTGTAGCATAGACTCTTTCTACAGGAACATGAAAATCAGGATTACTGGTTGCTAGCAAAACCGGCGTTGCTGCAAAATCACCTTTATAGTGATCGCGATTGATCTTATCACCAATCACTCCTCCGATAATAGCCACCGCTCCACCTAATTTTTGTGCATTGCGGGCCAAAAATTCCAATGTAAGACACGCTCCCTGGGAAAATCCGAAAAAATAAATATTTTCGGGTTTAATCCCTGCATCTGTGGCAACTTTTACTGTCTCTCCTACCATTTCCAGGGCAGATGATAACCAGGGCTCATTCTGATCCACCGGTGCGATAAACGAATAAGGATACCAGGTATGATTCAGAGCCTGTGGGGCTAGTAATGCATAGTCTTTTACATTCAGATGTTGGGACAAACTCAGGATATCCTGAGCACTTCCACCGCGTCCGTGAATCATAATCAAGGCTTTTTCTGCCTGCTTTAATGGTATTCCTGCTGTTTTTATGTTTAAAATATGGCTCATTATTTCGATCTGAATTTTTCTGTTGGATAATTGATTGTTGGAAGAACTTGTGTTAAACGTTCTCTCTGTTCTTCAAATTGTTTCGGTAACATCAAATCTTCCCCTAATGATGCAGCTTCTTCATCGACATCGAATCCCGGACCTGAAGTGGCAATTTCAAACAACACACCACCGGGCTCTTTAAAGTATACTGATGTGAAATATTTCCGGTCTTTCACTTCCGTATGTTCCAAACCGAAAGCATTGAGCCTGTCTACCATCTCAAGTTGTGACTGTGCATCGGGAGTGGCAAAAGCTACATGATGAACAGTCCCTCTTCCTGCCAACCCCTTTAATGCATTAGGCATATACAAAAGATCCACATAGTGTCCCGGCAGATCTTCTGTTCCCAGTCTCAGTCTGTCAGCACTTTCAATAATAACTTTATGGTCCATCTGAGTCGTTAAAAGGGCAGCTGTTCTTTCATAGGCATCCTGCCAGATTTCCACATGGTGAATTCCTTTTAACGCATATTCCTTGGGAATATAGCCGTTGTTATATCCTTTTCTTTGGTCTTTATCATTAAAAACCAACTCCAATCCTAACCCGTCAAAATCTTCAAGATAAATAAAAACTTCTTCAGACAATCTTTGCTGTGGCTGTTTATATTGAATATTAAACTGATCCAGACGATTTGTCCAATACTCCAATGCATCTATAGAAACCGAAAAAGCAGTAGTATTCAGCATTCCTTTGCCATGTCTTCCGTTAATCAGATCTCTACCATAAGGAAAAGTGGTCAAAATAGTTCCCGGCGTTCCATATTCATCGCCGAAATAGAAATGATAAACATCAGAGTATTCAAAATTGACTGTTTTCTTGACCAATCGAAGTCCTAAAACTCCGGTATAAAAATCTATATTTTCCTGAGCATTGCCGGTAATAGCCGTAACATGGTGCAATCCTGTGATAAGTTTCATAAAGTTGAAAATTGAAAATTAAAATTATTGACTGATTGTTGTAATGTGAAGTTTCCAAATCTATTTCCGGATTATTCCAACGCAGGAAGAAAGGGGAAAATGACGATCAGGCAAATTGGTAAATACGCTAAGTTGAGATCTCTTCTATCCCCTACTCGTCATTCATTACAACACTTCTTTCATCCACACATCATTATATTCTTCCGGATGACGTTTGAACTGTGCATGAACATAGGGACACAAGGGTACAATTTTCAAATCGTTTTCTCTCGCATAAGAAACCAGTCTTTCCAATAAAATTTTGGCAAAGCCTTTCCCTTCATATTCCGTATTCACCTCAGTATGGTAGACCGTCAGTTTTTTTCCAATTACTGAAATGTCCATTTTTCCTGCTTTAAGATCATCAGAGAAAAGTTGAATTTCTCCTTTTCTTCCTTCTAAAACTATTTCTGTTCTTTCCATTTTTGTATTATTTATAGAATTATTATGAATGTCAAAATTAGGGTGTTTATAAGACTTAAGTAATGATCTATGATAACTTCGGTAAGGCTTCTTCTATTTTATCACGCATTCCTTCATACTGTAGAGGAAGTTTCAGATGAGTACCCAGTTCATTCAGTGGCTCATCTACAGTGAACCCCGGATTGTCTGTGGCAATTTCAAATAATACACCTCCGGGCTCACGGAAATAGAGTGAGTAAAAATAATCTCTGTTGATCTTAGGAGTGATACTTAAGCCTGCCGATAATACTTTTTCACGGTATTCCATTAAAACAGTATCGTCTTTTACCCTAAAAGCAATGTGATGATTGGTTCCGGCAGCATTCCTTCCGGATGGAATGCTGTCACTTTCAATAATATCTACGAGATTGGCTGTATCGATAGCATCTGTTGCCAGTCTGTATCTTTCCCCTTCCTGTTTTTGCAGATCATATCCTAAAATATCCGTTAAAACTTTAAGGGTAGGATCAGCTTTTTTTAGACTTAAAGTGACATTATGAAATCCCTTTAAAGCATGCTCTTCTTTGAGATCATCAGTAGTCCATACTTTCCGGTGATCCTCAGCGGATGGTTCTATAAACTGTAACTGCAGGCCATCCGGATCTTTAAAAGAGATCAGTTTTTCCCCAAAGATTTCCCCTTCCTCCAGATTTACATTAAAACCTTGAAGACGGCTTTTCCAAAATTCCAGGCTTCCTTTCGGAACTGAATATCCAATATGAGTAGCCATACCCCTTCCATTGGTACCCTGACCAATTCCTTCCCAGGGAAAGAAAGTAAGAATAGTTCCTGGTGTTCCGTTTTCATTTCCAAAATAGAAGTGATACGTTCCCGGATCATCAAAATTGACTGTTTTCTTGACCAGTCTTACCCCTAAAACCTGGGTATAAAAATCTAAATTTCTTTTGGCGTTGTCTGCAATAGCTGTGATATGATGCAGACCTAATATTCTATTGTCCATGTCTTTAATTTTGATGCTAAATTATGGACCATAGAAATCCTGTACATTTAACTAGTTTAATAAATGTAAAAAAAAATCCAGCATAGAGCTGAATTTTCAGGAGTCAAAAAATTTCAAGTAATTGACTAAGTGATTTGTCCGGTTCCCGGATCATTGTTATTGCTGTATTTTCTATACAACCTGAGAAGTGTTCATCATTCTGAATCTGATATCAACTCTCTCTAATCTTTGACAAAAGAGTCATAAGCAATTCTACTTCAGTATCAGTCAAATTCTTATATACTGCATCCACATCCGGAAGTGCCGTAAAAACCTCATGGTATAAAACCTCACCCTTACCCGTAAGTTGTACATCGATCAGACGTTTGTCCTCCGGATTCACCTTCTTTTCTACAAGATCTTTAGCTATAAGACGATCTACCAACCTGGAAACTCCGGCATTCTTCTCCAGCATTCTCTTTAATATAGCTGACGTAGACAGTGGCGTTCCTGCATCATACAGAATAGAAAGTACATTATACTGCTGTGAAGTAAGTCCATATTTTGCAAAAAATTCCTGAGACTGCTCATAAACACTATTATAAGTTTCTACCATACTGATGCCGAGTTTCCGGCGGAGAGGTATTTCCTGAAGATCTTTTTCCATTGTATTATTTATAAATTACTGTACCAGATAGCCGCCATCTACAGGAAGATAGGCTCCTGTACAAAAACTTGCATCATCTGAAGCCAAAAATAAGACTACTTTTGCAATTTCTTCAGGTTTTCCTAATCTTTTCATTGCATGCTTAGATTCCATATAGGATCTGTATTCAACATTCTGCGCAGCATTATCCATTAATAAAGGGGTTTCTATATAGCCTGGGCCAATAGCATTAACACGGATATTATTCGTGCCATTTTCCAATGCAGCTACTTTTGTAAGTCCCACCAGACCGTGTTTTGAAGAAGCATAGGAGCCGATTCCAAATTCCGCAACCTGACTCATAATAGATCCCATATTCACGATCGCCCCTCCGGTTTTCTGCTTTCTCATCTGGGCAATCTGATATTTCATGCCATAAAAAACACCACTCAGATTGATATTGATCACACGCTGCCACTCTTCTATTGATTTTTCATGAATGGGAGACGCATCTACAATTCCTGCATTATTTACCCCTATATCCAGACTTCCAAATATTTCAATGGTTTCTGCAACAGCTTTTTCTACATCTTCCGGATTAGAAACATCACAGGTAATAAATCTGGCATCAGTCCCTTCTTTCAGAACTTCTTCCAATGTTTCTTTATTTTCCTGAATGTCAGCAATCATCACTTTTGCGCCTTCTCTTGCCATCAAGACAGCCACAGCTTTACCTATTCCGGAGTTTCCCCCTGTAATAAACGCTACTTTGTTTTCAAAACGTTTCATAATAAGTTGTTTTTTAAATTAATAAAATTCTCACTCCAAAATTAATGACTAATCATCAATGTCTAGTCATAAATAATGTTAAATTTACCACTACTTATATAACAATCTGATAAATAACTATTTAAAACATTATTCTCTTTTGATTGGTAAGGTGAAAGAGCAACAGAAAAAGAAGATGATAGCCATTCCTTACATTTTACGTAATTCTTAAAATATCAACCTTATTTTAATTATTTCATAACAGAACCTACCCTCACATTTCCACAAAAAATGAATTAAAAACTATTAAAACAAAACCTATAATAAAAAATTACATACATGCAAAATACTCATTTACAGTAAATTAAACCATTAACAATAAATTAATATTCAAAAAGTCTACTTTTTTTGTGGACTAATAAAAATTATATTATATATTTGCAATCGTATTCAGGAAATAAAATAAAATGAAGGCAGAATTAAAAAATAATTCAATAAAGAAACATACCATCAAAAACATGATGTTGTGTATCTGTATGCCTATACATCAAGAATACTGTGGATGACCTTACTTTTATATAACATATTTTTTAAAGGCTCTACAACATTGTAGAGCCTTTTTTATTAACAACAAACAACATTAAAAAAATAACAATGAGCACTTCTAAAAACAAATGGCTGGTCCCATTGGCATTTACCAACATCTATGTAATATGGGGGATTACATTTTTAGCCATATCATTTGGTTTGAAAGGTTTTCCTCCGTTCATTCTTTCGGGATTAAGATTTCTGGTTGCAGGAATTCTGATGATAGGATATCTCCTGTCCAAAGGAGAAAAGGCCAATACACTAATCAACTGGAAAAAAAATGCAATTACCGGTATTTTAATTCTTACCGGAGGAACAGGTCTTGTGGCTTGGGGAGAGCAGTATGTAACGGCACCGGAAGCGGCCATTTCTATTGCAACCGGACCTTTTTGGTTTATTGCCATTGACAGAAAGAACTGGAAATATTATTTTTCAGATAAGTTTATTCCGATAGGATTGGTGATTGGTTTTGTAGGATTGGTATTATTTTTAAAAGGAAGTGTCAATTCAACGGCAGCACATGCAGCCACTGACGGTCATCTCCGCATCACCGCTTTTATTGTGTTAGGATTAAGTTCTATAGCCTGGGTATTGGGTTCTTTATATTCAAAGAAAAACCCAGCTTCGCAATCTACTTTTATGAATATTGCTCAACAGCTTATAGTAGCTGGATTAGCCTCTTTTCTTATTGCATTTTTACGTAAAGAATGGACTAGTTTTTCAGTTTCCGCCATCCCATTATCAGCATGGCTGGGTGTTCTGTTTTTGATCTTCTTTGGATCTATAGTCGCTTATTTGTCGTACATTTGGCTATTGTCCGTAAAACCCGCCGCTTTGGTAAGCACCCACACCTACATTAACCCTATTGTAACGGTTATTGCAGGCTGGATTGTTGCCAATCAGAGCATCAATGGAGGTCAGCTGTATGGTTTATCCATCATATTGCTGGGAGTATTGTTGACAAATGTCACCAAATATTTTAAACTTTCAAAACGGTCAAAAGTGAAGTTAAGAAGAGTGAAACGATTTTTTAATAAAACAGGCAGACGATACCAGCCTATTTAAATAGTATAAGACATCAGAATGATAGAAATCAGAAATATATCAAAAACATTCCATCAGAAAAAGCAATCTTTCAAGGCGCTGGATCGTGTGAGCCTCACTATAGAGAAAGGAGATATCGTAGGAATTATCGGATTTTCAGGAGCAGGAAAAAGTACCCTGATCCGTACGGTAAATCTGTTGGAAAGACCGGACGAAGGACAGATTATTATTAACGGAAAAGATTTCACTCAACTAAGCTCAAAGCAACTGGCTGAAGAGCGTAAAAAAATTGGGATGATCTTCCAGCACTTCAATCTTCTTTCTTCGAGAACTGTTTTTGATAATATAGCTCTTCCTTTGGAGCTGGATCATGCAAATAAAGATCAGATTAATAGAAAGGTAAATGAGCTTCTTAAAATTGTAGGCCTTGAGGATAAGGCCCATGATTATCCGCGAAGCCTTTCCGGAGGCCAGAAACAGAGAGTTGCCATTGCCAGGGCATTAGCCAATGACCCTCATCTTTTACTCTGTGATGAAGCCACCAGTGCTCTTGATCCTGCCACTACGCAGTCTATATTACAGCTGTTAAGAGATATCAATCAAAGACTGGGAATTACCATCCTCCTTATCACTCACGAAATGGAGGTTATCAAAGCAGTCTGCAACCACGTTGCCGTGATAGACAAAGGAAAATTATTAGCAAAAGGAACATTAAGTGAGATTATTTCGGATCGGGAAAATCCGGTAATCCGACAATTTATAAATTCAGATAACATGACCCTGCCACAGGAACTCAATAACAGACTTCAGAAAGAACCACAGGATGGTTTATTTCCGCTGGTCGAAATAGAACTCAACGAAAATATAAGTGTTGAGGAACTTCTTTCAACATTATATACTCAATATAAAATTCCCTATAAACTTTTGAAGGCTGATGTAGAATATCTTGGAAACTCCAACTTTGGAAAACTGCTGCTTCAACTTCAGGGAAAAGAAGACGAAAATCAACAGGCCATCTATTATTTCAATCAAAACAAAATTCAAAATACAGTAAAAGGATATGCTTAGTGATACGGTAATTGCTCTTTTAGCAAAAGGAGCCTGGGAAACAATTTATATGACATTCGTATCCGGATTTTTTGGATTCGTTTTGGGTCTTCCGGTTGGGATTTTACTGTTTTTAACAAGAAAAGGTCAGCTGTTGGAAAATACGGTTTATCACAGAACACTCTCCATCTTGGTGAATATTTTCCGTGCCATTCCTTTTATTATATTAATTGTATGGATGATTCCTTTTACAAGAATTTTAGCAGGAACGTCCATTGGAGTTAACGCAGCATTGGTTCCTTTAAGTATAGGAGCTGCTCCGTTTATTGCAAGATTAGTGGAAAACAGCCTTATTGAAGTTCCTCATGGTTTGATAGAAACAGCCAGAGCGTTGGGAGCTTCCCCTTTTCAGATTATCAGAAAAGTATTACTTCCTGAAGCCCTTCCTTCACTTATCAATAATGCCACCATCACCTTGATTACTCTGGTAGGTTATTCTGCGATGGGCGGTGCGGTAGGTGCCGGCGGATTGGGACAGGTTGGCTATCAATACGGGTATATTGGTTATGATATTGTAATCATGAATACGGTATTGGTTTTACTTGTTCTGTTGGTATTTATTATACAGTTTGCAGGAGATCGGCTGTCAAAAAGCTTTGATCACAGATAGAAAGTGTGTGAGTAAAGGAGCAGAAGTGGTCCTTTTACGATTCCTTTTTTCTTATTTAAAAGAATGACAATGAAAAAAATAAAGATTTTAAGTTTATTTGCTGCCGGCGTATTATTATTCACGGCATGTTCCGGAAGGAAAGATGATCCTAATTTTATCCGTGTGGGAATTACCTATGGCCCGGAGCAGGAAATTGCTGAAGTAGCGAAAAAAGTAGCGAAAGAAAAATACAACCTTGAAGTGGAATTGATCCCCTTTAATGATTATGTGGTTCCCAATGAAGCTTTGACCACCGGGGATATTGATGCCAACGCTTTCCAGCATGTTCCCTATCTTACCGAACAATCCAAACAGAGAGGATATAATCTGGCTGTGGTAGGAAATACATTTGTCTTCCCTATTATAGCATATTCAAAAAAAATTCAAAATATAAGTCAGTTGCAGAATGGAAATACTGTGGTCATTCCTAATGATCCTACCAATGGAGGACGTTCACTGCTTCTGCTACAGAAAAATGGCTTATTAAAATTAAAAGAAGGTGTGGGACTGCTTCCAAAAGTGACCGATATTACAGAAAATCCAAAACAGTTGAAAATTATGGAGATTGAAGGCGCACAGATTCCAAGAGTTTTGGATGACAGAGATGTGGTGGTGGGTATTATCAATAATAATTTTGCAGCTCAGGCTGGTTTGGATTCTGAAAAACAGGGTATCCTCAAAGAAGATAAAGATTCTCCATACGTCAATGTAGTGGTTGCCAGACAGGACAACAAAAACAGTCAGAAGGTAAAAAATTTCGTTAAAGCCTATGAATCTGATGAAGTAGAGAAGAAAGCCAAAGAAATTTTCAAAGGAGGAGCCGTGAAAGGATGGTAATCTTGAATTTGAGAATCTGAAGCCAAAAGTGAATTATCTTTATCTCACTTTTCATTTTCAGCTTCAAACAGATAACAAAACTGTCAAACAATTATGTAGACAGTTTTTTTACGGATTATTTTTCATTTTCTCAATTTGAGATAATAAAAATTTTAGCTATTTTTGCTTACAATCAAATAAAAAGGCATTATGTTAAAGAAAACCGCCATTGTAAGTTTATTCACCCTTATTTCTGTTTCTTATATGGCTCAGACAAATAATACTCTACCGGTTTATTTAGACGAATCCAAACCTGTAGAACAACGTATCCAGGATGCTCTTTCCAGAATGACACTGGAAGAAAAAGTGGCTATGCTGCATGCCCAGTCGAAATTCAGCTCACCGGGTGTTCCCCGATTGGGAATTCCTGAATTCTGGACTACTGACGGTCCTCATGGGGTACGTCCTGAGGTCATGTGGGACGAATGGGATCAGGCAGGATGGACCAATGACTCTATCATCGCCTACCCTGCCCTTACGGCTTTATCTGCTACATGGAATAAAAAAATGTCATGGAACTATGGTAAGGCTTTAGGAGAAGAAGCCCGTTACAGGAAAAAAGATATCCTTTTAGGACCCGGAGTAAATATTTACAGAACTCCCCTGAACGGAAGAAATTTTGAATATATGGGAGAAGATCCTTACCTGACCTCAAAAATGGTAGTTCCTTATATTAAGGGGGTACAATCTAATGGGGTGGCCACTTCTGTAAAGCATTTTGCCCTTAACAACCAGGAGATGTTCCGTCATACCAGTAACGTGAACGTGGATGACAGAACGCTTTATGAAATCTACCTTCCTCCATTCAAAGCGGCAGTAACCGAAGGAGATTCCTGGACCATTATGGGGGCTTATGATATGTATAAAGGTCAGTATGCCAGCCAGAATCAATATCTTCTGAATGACATCCTGAAAAAAGAATGGAAATATAAAGGAGTGGTGGTGTCCGACTGGGGAGCCGTGAATAATACGGAACAAGCCATCCATAACGGGTTGGATCTTGAATTCGGAACATGGACCAATGGACTTTCTGCCGGAACTAAAAATGCTTATGACAACTACTTTTTGGCAAAGCCTTATCTTGATTTGATTAAATCGGGAAAAGTGGGAACTACTGAACTT
This sequence comes from Chryseobacterium sp. YR221, assembly GCF_900176315.1. Taxonomy (NCBI): domain Bacteria; kingdom Pseudomonadati; phylum Bacteroidota; class Flavobacteriia; order Flavobacteriales; family Weeksellaceae; genus Chryseobacterium; species Chryseobacterium sp. YR221. Next base: position 75,037 of record NZ_FWXM01000007.1, on the reverse strand, counting down.
GATGATAAAGTGACCAGACTGCTTCGTCTTGCTTATCAGACCACCATGAACAGGAACAAGCCTTTTGGAAATATTGCTTCCGAAGAGCATAAGGCTGTAGCCAAGGAAATTGGTGAGGAAGGAATTGTTTTATTAAAGAACCAGGGGAATGTTCTTCCCATCGATCTTAATAAAGCTAAAAAAATTGCTGTGATTGGTGAAAATGCTATTAAAATTATGACTGTGGGTGGTGGTTCATCATCATTAAAGGTAAAATACGAAGCCCTTCCTCTGGACGGAATCAAATCCAGATTTGGAAAACAGGCTGACGTTCAATATGCAAGAGGTTATGTAGGAGATATCGGTGGAGAGTACAACGGTGTAAAATCCGGACAGGACTTAAAAGACAGCCGCTCTGAAGCCGAATTATTGAATGAAGCTGTAGCACTGGCAAAACAATCAGATTACGTCATCTTTGTAGGCGGACTCAATAAAGCAGACTTCCAGGACAGTGAAGGAAATGACAGAAAAAGCTATGGATTGCCTTACAACCAGGATCATGTCATCTCTGCACTGGCAAAAGCCAATAAAAATCTTGCCGTGGTACTGGTATCCGGAAATGCTGTCGCCATGCCATGGATTAAGGAGGTTCCAAGTGTTGTACAGGCATGGTATCTGGGTTCCGAAGCAGGAAATTCTATTGCTTCCGTTCTCGCAGGGGATTCTAATCCTTCCGGAAAACTTCCTTTTACTTTCCCTGTAAAACTGGAAGATAATTCAGCTCACCAACTTGGAGAATATCCGGGACAAAAAGAAGAATTTGCTGCAGGAAAAGGAAAAGACCAGAAGAACCCGATCAATATTACCTACAACGAAGGAATTTTCGTTGGATACCGTTGGCATGACACCAAAAATATCAAGCCTCTATTCAGTTTCGGACATGGATTAAGCTATACTACTTTTGAGTTTGGAAAAGCAAAAGCGGATAAAACGGTCATCTCACAGGATGACTCCATTACTTTTACAGTTAGTGTTAAAAATACAGGAAAGAAAGCCGGTGCTGAAGTAGCCCAGCTTTACATCAGTGATTTAAAATCATCTGTTCCCCGTCCTGCAAAAGAACTGAAAGGTTTTGAAAAAGTATATTTAAATCCCGGAGAGCAAAAAGAAGTAACCTTCACCATCGACAAAACTGCATTAAGTTATTTTGACGCCGGTAAACACGACTGGGTAGCCGAACCTGGAGATTTCGAAGCACTGATCGGAAACTCTTCAGATGCTATTAAAACAAAGGTAAAGTTTACTTTAAAATAGAAATATGGAAGTTAGTATTGAATAGTTAACTTCTGAAATTAATTTTGTAGAATTAATTAAAGCAGGTTCCAATCGGAACCTGCTTTTTATTTGTTTCTGCAAATCTCAAAAGACCTGTGTTACTCTAAACTATGAGAGAGCATACAAACCACAAAAGTTTTGGAAAACACCTTACTAATACTTAGTTATCAATAAGCCACAGAAAAGTTCATATAAATTGTTTGAAAATCTCTGATTTTCTTTTTCATTTTACCCAATAATATATTACAACCTTTCAATTCTCAACCTAAGAGTTAAAAAAGCAGACTATTATTCCCCTCCTCCGAAAGGGTGGCGAAAATTCAAAGAATTTTTGACGGGGTGGTTAACTCATATCAGTTTTTTACCACCATTCGAATATGATCTCTTCTCCTTCCATTAATATTATTTCTACCTATCCTAAAGTCACAAAATATTTTTTAGACACCTCAGTTAAATCAAGTTATAAATAAGCTGTTGAGAAGGTCTCCTGCAGGAAATACAAAAGCAGGTTCCCGATAGAACCTGCTTTTGTATTGATCTAACAAATAGTATATTACTTTCCTCCGCCAGCGTTTTTCTCTACATCGGTTTTGGTATTTTCTTTTACTTTCTGGTTTCCAAAACGCTTTACAAACGTCAAAGAAACTCCGTACCAGTCCCATTTTGAATACTCTCTGAAAGTTCCGTCCTGGCTATAGGTGGTGTTATCACCGTAAGGTCTTTTAAAAATATTCATCAGCTGCATGCTTAGTTCCATCTGGGTTTTTGGAAATATTTTGGTGACAGAAATATTGTGGAAAACATTGGTATTATTAGCATATGAATTTCCGTTATTCTGATTGGCAAGCTCCACCCACGCACTCAGGTTAATGTTTTTATTAAAAAGATTGGTATATGATAGATTGGCAGAGGCTCCCCAGTAGCTGATATAATCTTTAGCTCCCAGTTTGTTTTTCTCGTTAAAATCTTTATTATTAATATAATACCATCCAAATCCGGCATTTACGTTCAGCTTATTTTTCAGGAAGTTCTGATTGGTATTGGCAAAAAGGTAATATTTTTCAACCTTTCCATCGAAATTCCCCGGTAATGAAACCGTTCTTCCGTTTTCTGTCACATAAGTCGTCCAGTAATCCTGATTGGTATGCATATACCTTGCAGAGATAAAGTATTTTTTCAGAATTCCAAACTTCAGATAAAGCCTGTCATTAGGGTTCGGGTTCAGGTTAAGGTTCCCTCTGGAATAGGTACCGTTAATTTCAGGCATCAGAAAAGGATTAAATTCAGAATACCATGGTCTCCAGATACTTCTGTTATAGGTAAAACTCAGATCATATTTGTCTGAAAAACTATATTTCAACAACAAATTAGGAAGAAAAGTACCATAAGAATCTCTTCTCTCTGTACCCGCCACATCCTGTCTTACTTTATAATCAATATATTCATATCGTATTCCGACCCTTGTTTCCAGTTTTTCGAAAAATGTTTTACTATAATTGGCATATAAAGAGCTCAGATTATCTTCATAATGAAATCTGTCATTTTTTGAGAGATTAGAATAATCGGATGAAGGATCATTAATACTGAACCCATAGAGGCTATTGGGAATAACATGGTTATTTAATTCAGTTTTTCCTCCCACTTCCATCGTACCGCCTAATTTACCAAAAGGCTGTGTATAATCTATTTTCAGATAGTAATTACGCATCTGATTTGTACTGATCACCCCCAGCTGCTGGTCTGTTTTCACACCCTGCTTATTAATCTGCTTGTCAATCAAATTGTCGTTATTATCACTGGAATAGTTGGTTCCAATATTAATATCTAAAATCCTGTTTTTCTCTTTATCATAGTATTTATAGAAAGCATTAGTCCCCAAGTTACGTCTGAATCCCCAGTTATTTTGAATCTGGTGAAAAGATTCACCGGGATCTCCATCTTGTGAAGTCATCCCATCAGATGCTGCTGAAAGTAAATTCCTGCTCTGTGAATACTCCATCACAAGGCCGAAATTATTTTTATCATTGATTTCAAATTCCGAAGTAGAAGAAAGAGAAGGACTTTCATTTCTCATTATGTTCTCCAGATTGAATTCGGTATGCCTATTCTTCTCATATCGGTTATCCCAAGTTTGGGTTTTCTGCACATAATTACCGCTATTATAACCTCCTATAAGGGTTTGTGTAAACTTTTTCTTATGGTAGTTCAAATTGATATTTGTGTACTGTGAGTTTTTGGTACTTTGTCTGTTGTTGAGTGATATACTTCCTTTCAACCCTTCGTCATCTCTTTTTTTAAGAACAATATTGACAACAGACCCTGAGGTTTCATAACGTGATGAAGGGCTGGTAATCACCTCTATTTTCATAAGGTTATCGGCAGGAATTGTTTTAAGATATTCTTTTAATTCCTTACCTGTAAAAACAGATTTCCTGTCATTGATATATACCGTAACCATTTGTCCCTCAGCTTTTACATCATCATTATTATCAATACTCACCAAAGGAGTCATTCTCAGAACATCCCATGTTGTATTTCCAGCAAGGATAGCACTGTTTGCAACATTAAATACCGTTCTGTCTACCTTGGATTCTACCGTCGGCTTTCTGGCTACCAGCGTAACGGCTTCAATCTCTTTCTGCTTTACCGTATCCTTCACAACCTGGGTTTGAGCCAGGGTCAAAGAACCCGCTAATAATGCTATTGGAAATAAAATTGTTTTCATTTGAAATTATAGTTTATTCTATAAGACCACTATGGGGAGGTATTTGTTACACCCAATATTGAAAAAGGCGAAATAAATACTTAGTTTTTAGTAACATACACTATTTTCAATTGGCAGAAAATCAGAAAAACAAGATAAAACAACAATAAAATCAACTTATACCCATCACATCTGCAACAAACTATTCGAAATTATATATTATTCCAAATTTCACTTCTCCCTTAAAAATAATTTAATAGTTCTGTCCTCAACAAAAAAAGCCCGGGTCTCTCTCACCCGGGCCGCTAGCAATAGCAAATTTACAAGGATTAAAATTAAAAAATATGCTAGTTTATATTTTCAAAATACTGGATAACGCCTACTTCCGGTAAGCGAAGTTTATCTTTATTAAGATCAGTCTCCTGATTGTTGCTGTTTTCTAAAAAGGAATTGCTGAATAACGCATACGAGGGTTGTTCTGCAAGCCCATTTTTCAGAAGCTGATGGGCTTCTACAATAGTTTTACCGTATAGTTTTCTAAAACTTCCGATATTATATTGCGAAAATGTTCCGTAGTGCACAATAAACTTCAAGGACAATGCTATAGTAGTACTTAAGCTTCTACTGAGTTCTTCTATTTTTTTATTGAAGGCATTCCTCATTTTCATGAGTATTTTTGAAATATTCTGATAGGAAGGATTTTCGTCATATCTGTAAAATAAAATGGCATCTCCTTCAATCTCTGAGATTTCAAAATAGCGACCGTTCACATCGATCAGTGTAGAAAGTAGTTGTCTTACAATATATTCTCCTGTATAAAGTTTGGTATTGAACACAAATTCTGTAAATCCGCTAAAATCCGGAATAAGAATGATTCCCTCTTGTATATTTGTATTCTTCATAATGATAATGGATTAAAAACCTGCTTCATCGGTAAAGACGAAGCAGGTTCAATTTTACTTTATTGCCATCCGCCTCCTACAGAACGATAGAGTGCCGTTATTGCATTCAGTCTTTGCGCTTTCAGGGAAGCCAGGTCCAGCTCAGCCTGAAGCTTATTGGTTTGTGCAATGATTACCTCTACATAAGTGGCTGAATTATATTTAAATAAAATATCAGCTTTCTTCACCGCTTCATTAGATTTTAAAGCCAATCCTTCCGCTATTTTTTGCTGCTCCTCAAGCTTCTTAATTTGTACCAAAGCATCAGAAACCTCACCCACTGCTTTTAAAACAGACCGTTTAAAGGTAATTTCAGCCTGATCTGCCAACACCTTCGATTGCTCATACTGGGTTTTCAGCTGCTTACCATTCAAAATAGGCTGTGCAATAGCTCCGGCAGCCATCCCGAAAAGAGAGCCCGGTACACTGAACCATTTGCTGATCTGAAAAGCATTCACTCCACCCTGAGCAGTAATGTTCAATGAAGGATACATGCTCATTTTAGCTACATGGATAGCCGCAGCACTTTTCCTTACCTCAAGTTCAGCACTTTTGATATCTGGTCTGTAGCTTAACAGCTCTGAAGGGATACCTGCTGCAATATGGTCCGGAGACTGCACCGTATTCAGGCTCGCACTTCTTTCAATCTTACCGGGCATTGAACCCGTAAGAAGACTTAGTGCATTTTCCTGCGTGGTAACGGAACTTTCAATAGCAGGAATTGATTTTAAGATCTGATCCCTTACGATTTCCTGTTGCTGTACCGCCAGCGCTGTGGTCAATCCAAGTTCCTGCTGTTTTGTCAAAAACTTCAGGGTATTTTCTGCATAGGTCAGGTTGGATTTTGTGATCTCTAATTGAGTATCCAGCATTAATACATTATAATATCCCTGCACTACCGCTGCCACCAACTGTGTTTTCACAGCCTTTCCAGCTTCCTGGGTTTTAAGGTATTCGGCCAGTGCCTGCTCTTTTCTTCCTTTGATCTTTCCCCAAATATCCGCTTCCCAGGAAAGATTTATAGAAGCTGTATAATCTTCCATATATCTTTTCCCCATGAATTGCCCTGCCATCATCCCGTTCATACTGTTATCCGAGGGGCGGTTGATATTTGCATTGGCAGCAGCACTTACGGTAGGAACATTTGCCCACTTACTCTGGTTGTAAGCCAGCGAAGCAAACTCAATCTGTTTTAAGGCTAGCTGAAGATCGTTATTCTGAACCATCGCTTTGTCAATCAATCCTACCAGAACAGGATCTTTGAAAAAATCTTTGTAGCTGATCTTGGCGATATTCTCGTTCTGTTCTACAACTATACTGTCACTTCTGAAAGCCTCAGGCATTTTCAATTCAGGGCGCTCATATTTCTGAACTTTACAGGATATGGCTGTTCCTGAGATGAATGCGATATAGGCTATATTTTTAATTTTCATTTTTAAAATCATTTGAATTAATATTCCCAATCAGCATCCGTTACCACTCTTCCATTGATTCTCTCATGTAAAGCCTGAAATACCACGAAAAGAACAGGAACTACAAAAATTCCTAAGATCGTTCCGAAAAGCATCCCTGAAATGGCAGCATATCCGATAGAATGGTTACCCAACGCTGACGGACCTACTACAAATATCAACGGAAGTAATCCGGTAATAAATGCTAAAGAGGTCATCAAAATAGGACGCAAACGGGCTTTGGCCCCCTCAACGGCAGAAGCAATGAGGCTTTTGCCCGCTCTACGTCTTTGTATAGCAAATTCCACAATCAGGATACCGTTCTTGGCCAAAAGCCCGATCAGCATCACCAGTGCAATCTGAACATAAATATTATTAGACAGGTCAGCCACTGTAATCCCGACAAATACTCCTGATAGTCCCACCGGAATAGCAATCAATACTGCCAATGGAAGAATATAGCTTTCATACTGAGCTGATAAAAGGAAGAAAACAAATACAATACACAATCCGAAAATCATCACCGACTGTGAGCTGGATCCTGCTTCTTCACGGCTCATTCCTTTATAATCATATGTATATCCCGGAGGAAGTACCTGTTTGCTTACTTCATCAATAGCTGCCATGGCTTGTCCCGTACTGTATCCCGGAGCTGCCATTACAGTTAAATTAGATGAGTTAAAAAGGTTAAAACGGTCTACCACTTCAGCTCCTGTCACTTGTTTTAAGCTTACCAATGTATTGACAGGAACCATTTGGCCCAGGTTATTTTTAACGAAGATTCCGTTCAGGGATTCTTTATCCTGTCTTGTCTCAGGAGTGGATTGTACCAATACTCTATAATATTTTCCAAATCTGTTGAAATCCGAAGCCTGAATACTTCCATAATACCCCTGCATTACGCCTAATACATCAGAAACATTGACTCCCAGCTGAGCAGATTTCACTTCGTCGACAAGGACTTCAAACTGAGGATAGGTAACATCAAATGTTGTAAATGCTACCGCAACTTCCGGTCTCTGCATCAAAGCACCCATCATTCCATAAGATATGTTTCCTAAATTCTGAAGTTCGCCATTCGTACGGTCCTGAAGCACAAGCTCCATTCCGCTGGTATTTCCAAAACCATCTACCGTTGGGGTATTGATCACAAGGAAGTTTGCTCTTTTATCCTGAGAAAGTATTCCCTGGGTTTGCCCTATAATGTCATTGATATTATTGACAGCTCCTCTCTGCCCTGCTTTTTTTAATTTAACAAATATAGAAGCTGCAGAAGAAGACATCGAACCACTGAATAAGTTCAGCCCGTCTACAGAAATCACTTTATCTACAGCCGGATTTTTCATCAGAAGGTCTTCTGTATCGGACACTACTTTTGATGTTCTGTCTTTCGATGCTCCCGGAGCAAGATTCGCTGTAACAATAATGAAACTCTGATCTTCATCTGGAATAAACCCTTTAGGGGTGGTCATAGACATCCATGCAAACAGTCCTCCGAATGCAAAGATCAGGATGAAAGCAATCCATTTCTTTTTCAACAGGAATAATACCGCTTTTCCGTAACGGAATGTCAGTTTATTGAAGCTTGCATTAAAACCGGCAAAGAAGCGGTCTTTAAAATTCATTTTCTCATGAGCACCACCGTGATGCTGTTTTAAGAATAGTGCACATAATGCCGGGCTCAGTGTCAGTGCGTTCACGGCAGAAATAATAATGGCAATAGCTAAGGTTAATGCAAACTGCTGATAAAACAGTCCTGTGGAACCGCTCATAAAGGCTACCGGAACGAATACCGCAGACATAATCAGAGTAATGGATACAATAGCTCCTGTAATCTCGCTCATGGCAGACATCGTTGCCGCCCTCGGATTCAGTTTTTTATGTTCCATTTTAGCATGCACAGCTTCTACGACTACAATGGCATCATCCACTACAATACCAATGGCGAGCACCAGAGCAAATAAGGTCAGGATATTGATGGAGAACCCAAAAACTTTCATAAAAAAGAAGGTTCCCACAATAGATACCGGAACTGCAATGGCCGGAATCAAAGTAGAGCGGAAATCCTGTAAGAAGATATACACGACAATGAATACAAGGATAAACGCCTCAATTAAAGTATGAATCACCTGTTCTATAGACTGATCCAACGCTTCCTTTGTAGCATAGGGAATTTCATAAGCCATTCCTTCAGGGAAAGATTTTTCCAGTTCTTTCATTCTTTCCTGAAGGGCAATTTGCACTTCATTGGCATTGGATCCTGCCATCTGGAAAATAGCCATCGTTACGGAAGCCTTTTTGTTATAATTGGAAGAAACCGTATAGCTGTAAGCTCCAAATTCTACTTTGGCAATATCCTTTAATTTTAAGACAGAACCATCGTTCAGTGCTTTAATCGTAATATTTTCATACTGTTCCGGCTCAGTGAATTTTCCTTTGTAACGAAGTACATATTCCATTACCTCTTTACTTCTCTCTCCCAATCTTCCCGGTGCGGCCTCAAGGTTTTGGGTCTGAATAGCACGGGAAACCTCTGCAGGAGTAAGATTGTAAGAGGTCAGTTTATTCGGATCCAGCCATATACGCATTGAATAATCTTTATTTCCGTATACCATGGCATCTCCTACTCCTTTTACCCTTTTTAATTCAGGGACAATATTGATCTTGGCATAGTTTTCAAGGAAAAGATCATTCATAGAACCATCTTTACTCGTCAGGGAAACCATGGCAATCATACTGTTTTGCCTTTTCACGGTAGTAATTCCGGCCTGGATTACCTCGGCAGGAAGCTGGTTGGTTACCTGTGCTACCCTGTTCTGAACATTAATGGCTGCCTGATCGGGATCTGTTCCCAATTTAAAAATAACCGTAATACTTAATGTCCCGTCATTACTTGCTGTAGAAGTAATATAATCCATATTTTCCACTCCATTAATCGCATTTTCCAGGGGTGGAGCTACAGACCTGGCAATCGTTTCAGCGTTGGCTCCCGGATAGGCCGCGGTTACCATTACGGTAGGCGGTGCAATGTCCGGAAATTTTGTGATCGGCAGACTTACCATACCCACAATCCCCAGAATAACAAGCAATACAGAGATTACCGTTGCCAGTACGGGTCTTTTTATAATTTTCTTTAACATGATTTCTTCTTACGATTTTTTCTGTTGAGCATTCTTCTTCTGAGCCACTACAGGAGTACCCGGCTGTAATCTGTCGAAACCGGAAACAATGTATTGATCGCCAGCCTTAAGCCCGGTAGATACGATGAAATGATCTCCTGCTTTTCCATTGACCTCAACGGGCAGCATGGCTGCCTTTCCATCTTTGATGGTAAATACAAAAACTTTATCCTGAATCGTTCTTGTAGAAGCGATAGGAAGTAAAACAACATTGCTGTAAAACTGATCCAGCACTATTTTTCCAGTATTTCCACTTCTCAAAATATGGTTAGGATTGTTGAATTTCGCTCTTAAAGTAATAGAACCTGTAGTTTTATTGAACTGTCCTTCTACAGCATCAATTCTTCCTGTTTCAGCATATTTCTCACCACCCGAAAGCAATAAAGAAACTGCCGGTGTATTTTTGATCACTTCATCAATATTGCTTCCCGTATATTGTTTCTGAAAATTATTAAAATCATTTTCACTCAGGCTAAAGTAAGTGTACACCTGATGAATATCTGAAAGCAGCGTGATAGGATCCTGATTTCCGGGGGTCATTAAGCTTCCCAAACGGTAATTGAACCTTCCGATAAACCCACTTACCGGTGCCTTGATCACAGAAAAATTAAGATTAATCTTTGCAGATTCAATAGAAGATGTGGTCTGGCTTACCGCTCCTCTTGCAGCATTATAAGATGCTTCCGCCTCTTTTACCTGAATTTCCGAAACCATTTTATTTCTGAATAGCTCCTTCTTTCTGTCCAGATCAATTTTAGAAGTGGAAAGGTTTGCCTGAGCAGTAATCAAAGCTGCCTGAGCACTTTTAAGCTGCTCCCTGAAGACCTGATCTTCAATTTTGAAAAGAGGCTGCCCCGCTCTTACAAAATCTCCTTCGTCCACAAAAATTTTACTTAAATATCCCGTTACCTGAGGTCTGATTTCGACATTAGAAATTCCCTCTACAGATGCTGCGTATTCCCTGGAAACAGAAGCGTCTCCCTGCTTCACTGTTTCTACAGGAAGTTCCGGCGCCTTCTGCTGATAAGATTGATTTTGATCGTTTTTCCTACATCCCGCCAAGACAATAAGCGAGAGGAAAAGTATGGTTGATTTCTGAATTAAAAATCTTTGCATAACAATATTCCTTTTAAATTTACCGCACAAAATTCGAACGAAAAAAATTCAATAGGATTATTCAAAAAACTTCTTGTTTTGTCAGAAAGACGCCTAGTTTTTAAAAACATGAGAAATATCATTCATAGGTAATTTAAATGAGAGATATTCATATTTTTAATCAAAATTATACTTTAAATTTAGCAAAAAGACATCAAAAAAAATATAACTCATTCATTATCAGTATAAATCATCTTTTCTATATTCCAAAGGAGACCTGCCCGTATGTTTTTTAAAAAATTTGCTGAAAGAGGCCTGGTCTGAAAACTTCAGCTGCAAAGCGACTTCATTGATGTTTAAATTAGGGTTTTTAAGCAAAAGCCTGGCTTCCACAGCCAATACCTGATGAATAATTTCTCTGGGAGATTTAAACATCGTTTTATTAATGACTTTGGTAAGGTATTTCCGGCTGATGCATAATTTATCAGCATAAAACTGAACATTATGCTCTTCTTTGAAATGATCCTGAACCAGGATAAAAAAACTCGTGGTAAGCTCATCTTCTCTATGGGTAACCAAATGTGGTTTTTCTATTTTTTTGAAATAATTATCAATCTCGTAGATCACCAGCGAAAAGTGATGCCAGATCATTTCATTGAAATAATAATTGTCTTTTTCCTTATTATTCAGCACTCTCAATTCATCAAGATGAAATTGAAGCTTTCTGTACATATCAGGCTCATTCCTGATGATATGAGTAGGGTCTGATGACAGGCTTTTTAACACATTATTCGACTTATAATTAAATCCTGCCTGAGAAATAAAGTCTACAGAAAAGAAGATATATTTAGCACTATAATCCTCAGCGATATTTTCTACCCAAAAAGTTTCTGCCATTGGACAAAAAACAGCATCTCCCTGAAATACCTCATAGCTGGTATCATCGAGTCGAAAACTGACACTTCCCCTCTGTACTAAAAAAATACAAAAATAGTCTGAACGGTAAGGAATATTAGGTTGTATGATGTAGTTTGCTTTGTCAATTTCCATGACAACAAATTCTTTGATCCTGAGATCAAATTCTACCTGTTCCAGAACTTCATCAAAAGCCAATTGTGAAACAAAATCAGGTTCTGTCTGTTTTTTTTTAGCCATCAAAGATAGATTAGGCCACGAAGGTAGTAAATAAAAAAATTTCGAAGGTTAAATAGAACAAAGGAATACAAGGTAAAAAGGATGACTGTTATTTTTAACGGGCATACGTCTCACTTTTTCGCTTAAAATATTGTTTTTATGTTTTGGCTAAATGATTACTCAATTATTGATAAAGCATTGCATTATCCACCAGCCCTACTCCAACCAGAAAATATACAGCACAATGAAAATAGACAAATCGGTACAACCACCTATTTGCCCTTTATACTACCTCAATAATCAATTCCTTGTCATACCCATTATATTTTTCATCAATATATCCGTGTGGGTTACAGATGACTTCGGTTTGTCCCACTTTATACCTGCAAGGAGCGTGAATATGTCCATGAATCCAGTACAATGGGTGGTGCTCTATTATCAATTTCTCAAGATTAGAAGCATAGGCGGAAGTCAGTGGATCTTCCTTATAATTTTCAGGTACAGATTGAATGCTGGGTGCGTGGTGGCTGACTACAATATTTTTAAGTCCTTTTGAATTTTCAAGACTTTCCTGCAACCATAATTTTGAAAACTGATGTATCTTAAACGTATCTACCGTTCTCAGTTTTGAATAAGACGGATCACGTTTTATCATTTTGTAATCATTCATTTTAGGCTGACATAGCATTCCGTACTCCATAGCATTCCCGAAAATCGAAAAATCAGTCCATAATGTTGCTCCATGAAAACGGATTCCGCCAATATCCACAGAAGAATTTTCAAGTACAAAAACATTTGAGCCCTGAGCCGCTTCTTTAATTTTGTAAAGCGTTTTTGGATATGCTCCTTTATAATATTCATGATTACCAAGAACATAAATTACCGGCTTATCCGGAATCTTAGACTTTATCCATTCTACTCCTTTGGTTCCTAAGTTTACATCTCCAGCCAATATGACAACATCCGAATTGTCAAAACACAGTTCAGTACTTCCAAATTCCTGATGAAGATCGCTAATGATTTGTATTCTCATGCTGCAAAAATAAAAAGAACAAATTAATATGTAAACCATGAATACTTTTTTCCAATAAAAAAGAACCGGCACTCAGTACCGATTCCTCTCTCATATAGTTTGTGTCATTTTAAGGCCGCTTATGATGAAACTGCCATCTCAGCACGTTTCACTTTTAAGCTTCTTATTATAAAATAGGATAACATTCCCAGTGCTAAAACAGCGTAACCAATCAGAATAATCAGATTCAGACTTCCCACCGCAAATTCTGATGGAAAAATCTGACTCATTAAAGTCATGAAGGATAAACCAATCCCAGCTCCCAAGAAGTAACTTGTAGAACTCAAACTTGATGCCACACCGTAATTGGAAGGTTCAACATCCTGAATTCCCATGACGGATAAAGCTGTAAAACAGAAGGTCATTCCAATTCCTGAAATACACGCAGCCCCCAATAACATTAGTGTTAACGGGTGTCCCGTATAGACAGATACCAATAATAATATTCCTCCCGTCAGCATAAATAACCATCCAAAAATTCCCATTTGGGAAGAATTTAATCGTTTAGAAACCTGAGGCAAAATAAATTTAGCGGTCAAAGCAGATACAATACTGAAGGGAACCAGCATCAATCCTGCTGAAGCAGCGCTGTACCCCATATCTTTCTGGAGCATTAACGAAATCAGAAATAAAAACCCAATAAAGAATGCTCCAAGACTAAAGAAGGCCGCATTAGAAACCACCAATGACTTATATTTAAATAGTTGTAAATCAATTAACGGTTCAGCTACAGACCTCAATCGGTAGAAGACCCATACTAAAAGTACCACGGCAAGTACTAAAGATCCTATCACCAGGAAAGGCTGCTCTTTAATATGAATCAGCTCATGTGTTCCATAGGTTAGGCTTAAAAGACCTAATACCATCAGAATCCCTGAAACAGCATCCGTTTTCTGCACGGTTTCGCTTTTCTCATCTTTTGGCAAATAGTAGTAAGACAGGATCAGTGTTATTAAAAGAATCGGAACATTGATCAGGAATACCCAATGCCAACTTAAATAAGTACTGATAATCCCTCCTACAGAAAGACCGCTTCCGGAGCCTATGGCTGCAAAAGAACTGAAAATTCCAATGGCACGGTTTCTCTCCTGTTCCTCTCTGAAAGTATTCGTCACAATAGACAGTGCTGATGGCATTACAAAAGCCGCTCCCAATCCCTGCAAAGCACGGAATACAGCTAATGATTCAAAGTTTTCAGATAATCCGGCACCTAATGATGTCAACATAAAGATGAAAGCTCCCAACAAAAACATTTTCTTTCTTCCCAGCTGATCGGAAAGCTTTCCGCCAATGATCAGAAAACCTCCAAAAAACAGCACATAGAGGGTCTGCAACCACTGAACGGTGCCTGCACCAATATGAAACTGTTCCTGAATAGAAGGAATCGTCAAATTAATAATGGCAATATCCAAAGCCTCTACAAATGTTCCCACCGATGCTAAAATTAATATTACATTCTTCCTTGTATCCATATATTCAAATTTCCTGCAAAATTAAAATTAACAGAACATATGTGAAAATTTTACAGTAAATTTGGAACAATAATATAAACAGATGCAAAATTAAAGAACAAAACATCTGTATCGACAAAATATTACGCTAAAAACAGAACAAATGCCAACAGAAAATTATACTCCGGACGAAAAAGACCTGTCTATTCTCCGTCTTCTCCAAAAGGATGCTAAAATGAGTGTCCGGGATATTTCAGCGAGGATCAATCTAAGCCCCACTCCCACTCATGAACGTATTAAGCGTATGGAAAAGCTAGGGATTATTAAAGAATATACTGCAGTAGTAGACCGTAAAAAAGTGAATAAGGGAATGATGGTCATCTGTATGATTGCCCTGAATGTTCACAATAAAAAAACAGCAGGAAAATTCATTGAGGAGGTTGGAAAACTGAAGGAAGTTGTTGAATTCTATAACATCAGTGGAGATTTTGATTTTATGTTGAAAATTCTGGCTCCCAATATGGATGAATTTCATGAGTTTTTTGTAAACAAGCTATCAGAAATTGAAGGAATTGGCCAGACAAAAAGTATTTTCGTGATGAGCAGCATCAAAGAAAGCGCTCAAATTCTTTAGTTCTTTCAGCATATAATCAGCTTCATTTTCGGGTCCCCCGAAAGATGATAAAGAGATATCGGAACTGCATAAAAAAAATTAAACACTTTCACTTATTTTAAGATTTTAATCCATACTCTTTTCTTGTTTCCTACAGAATCATATTTCAGTTTTAAAATTTTAATTCCCAGGTAGCTCCCCAATAAAAACATCTTATTTTTTTCGAAAAAAACACAATTTCCCAAAAGCTTATTTTATAATAAAAAACATAAAATTTATGTTTTTTGGTGTTTTTTATCATTCAAAAATCACCTAATTAGGAGGTAATAATTTGTATAGTTCACGTTAAAAATCATTTTCTATTTCTTTTATTTCATTTTCAAATCAAAAACAATAAAAAATTAATTAACTGATTATCAACAACTAAACAAACTACACACATACATAGTGTAGCTGTGTCGTATGCTATTTTTTGGAAATATTTATCATTAATAGATATGTTTGCAATGTGAAAAATATAAACTTGGAAAAAAAATAAAACCACAGACCTTAAAATTAGTATAGAAAAAGTAGAAAGTGAATTGCAAGCCTCCTCCTTTAAAGTGATTTAGATTTAGTAAAAGTAAAAAACACAACACAACTGATAAGAACACAAATGATGAAACTAAAAGGAGGAGGATTTTTTAAAAAATTAAACAAATAATGTCAAGTAGAAACACAAACTAAGAAAAGAAGCCTATCAACACATTACATTATGATGAAAAATAATATCTTACAATACAACCCATAGGGAAGTATTTTCCTGGATGAATCGATCTTAAGATATTACAACTTATATTATTTGTTTATTAAAGGTTACCCCATACCAATGGGGAACCTTTTTTTAAGTTCTGAAAGATGGCTATATCCCTGATACAGTATATTCCTTCATTCATAACAAAACTACCCAACAATATTAGTACGTTCATTTTTCATAAAAAACAGCTGTATAGAAATTATACAGCTGTTTTAAACAGATCTTTTTAAGATCTGTTTTTATGATGTAGGGTTTATTTCCAGTAATTCCAAACTGATCCATCAAATATGGCCAATGTTTTACTGGCTGTATCATAACAGATCATGCCAGGATATGGATTCTTAACGTTGATATGAGGTATTGTCACTTTTGGAAGGATCATTGCCTTATCCTGAGCTTCCAGCACCAAAACTCCGTCTGCAGAGCTGGATGATGCCCCGATCACGACACCTTTTCCTGATTCTGCTGAATTATTGACAAGTACAGCATTTGAATTTCCGGCATCTGACAAGTCTTTCCACCCATCATTTTCATATACTTTTACTTTTTTATCACTTACATCAAAGATAAAAGTTCCATTGACCAAAGCTCCCGTGGAAAGCCCGGAGGTTGCCGGCAGAATTAATCCTTTTGTGTTACTGGAAACATTATTAAAATCCAACACTGTACTGTTTCCGTCTACGGATTGTTTATCAATAGCTACCTGGGCAAAAAAGGAATTAAAAATGATAAGAGCAACTGCGATACTGATATTTTTTATATTTTTCATGTGTATATTATAGATTAGATTAGTCATTACAGCTTTTTTCAATACATTTCCATTCTGTACCGTTATAAAGCTTCACACATTTATCCTGAATATCATATAAAAGCATCCCCTCTTTTGGGTCAGCGATAGCATCACCAGGTTGTGGTATCTGGCTTACATGCTGCACTCTTGTAATCACAAAACCTTTATTCTGAGATTCCAGAGCAATGAAACCGTTAGGAATATTCTCCGGCCACCCCGTATTTTTCTGTTGTACAGTAATTCCAAACTTAGTAAAACCATCAGGAGTTCCTAAAGCACCAGGCTTTGTACAAACATCATCAATTTCATTGATAATGGTAGGGGCGTTACCACAACTCATTTTATCATTTGATAATCCATCAGGCCATAGAGACGGACATGTAGCCTGTGTGGCATTTGGACCGCAGAAACTTGAACCACCGGCACCAAGATCACTAACGGATCCCATAGCAATGGCTACAATCTGGCTATCATCACTGATAACAGATCCGGGACCTCCTCCACTTACATCAGCTTTTGCAATGCAATAAGCCTTTCCATTGGGAGCTCCTATATATTTAACAGAAGGATAGGTTGTTGATTGCTGGGTAAATGTTCCGCATATTTCCACAACACTCCCTGCATCCATTTCTATAACAGAGTTAGTTCCGGGAAATGCCCCCATAAAAGAAGGATCCCCTTGAGAAACAGACCCGGTAAGGGATAGAAAGGATTTCTTTCCTAATTTAATTTTTGAATTTTTCTGAGTTCCGAATGTTCCAATCGTAATGGATCCCGTAGATTTAACACTTGCCCCATCCAGGATATCCAATTCTCCATTAACCTGAATATCAACAGACTGCAATTGACCGGATTGTATAATAAGTGTTGCCCCATTGGGAATTGCAATACTGCTGCTCACCGTAAGGTTTCCATTCAGGCAATAGGTATTACCCGTAAGTATTGCCTGACCTGTATAAGGAATACACTGAGCATTGACCATGCCGTAGAAAGCAAAAATTAACAGAAAAAATATTTTCTTGTTAATTCCGATAAAATTTAAATTATTCATATGACTTTAAGCTATTTTAACACATTTTACATATTTTAATAATTAATATGTAATTTTTTTTAATGTGTTGAGGGCCTAACTTACAATTAACATACCAAACTAAAATCTGATATTAGAATATTTATTATAATTCTGCGATGAAATTTATAATTCCGCAAAGGAATAATTCAACAAAAAGAGATTAAAATAAGACATAAAAAACTAAACAACAATATATTAAGATTAAAAATACCTATATACATTTATTAAATATTTCCTTATTATTTAAAATTTCAATAACAATATCATAAAATAATAAAATGACATTTCTCATGATATCCATACCACCTTTACTTACAGCTTCTATACAATGCCTTTTTAAGCCCAACAAGATAATAGATAATGTGTATGATAGAGTCTATTAAAAATCTGCCGTAAAAAGCTTAAATTTGCAGCATGAATAACGATACCATTTGTGCACTGGCGACAGCCAATGGAATAGGTGCTTTAGGCATTATCAGAGTTTCGGGAGATGAAGCATTACCTATAGTTCAGAAAAGTTTTCCGGGTAAAAAACTGGAAAAACAGAAGTCCCATACCATTCATTACGGATATTTTATGGATGGTGAAGAAGCAATTGATGAAGTGATGCTCTCTATTTTTCTGGCTCCGAAAAGTTTCACCACAGAAAACTCAGTGGAAATTGCCTTCCATGGTTCACCACATATTGGAAAACGTATTCTTGAAACCCTGATTAAAAATGGAGCAAGAATGGCTAAAGCCGGAGAATTTACCCTTCGTGCTTTTATCAATGGAAGAATTGACCTTTCCCAGGCAGAAGCAATTGCCGATGTTATCGCTTCAGAAAATGAAGCTTCCAGAAAGGTTGCCATTAACCAGCTGAAGGGAGGAATTACCAACGAGATCTCATTCTTAAGAACCGATCTTCTGAATTTTGTTTCTCTCATCGAACTGGAGCTTGATTTCGCTGAAGAAGATGTGGAATTTGCCGACAGAACCGCGTTGAGTGGACTGCTGGATAAAATTGAATTGAAACTCAATTCTCTTATCGAAAGCTTCCAGTACGGAAATGCCATTAAGAACGGAACAGCCGTTGCTATTATCGGAAAACCGAATGCCGGAAAATCTACCCTTCTTAACGCTCTATTAAAAGAAGAAAGAGCTATTGTAAGCAATATTGCCGGAACCACCAGAGATACCATTGAGGAAGTACTCCATATCAAAGGAAATGCCTTCAGATTAATTGATACTGCGGGACTTCGTGAAACGGTAGATGAAATAGAAGCTATCGGAGTAAAGAAAGCCAAAGAAAAGGTTGAAAACGCCAATATCCTGGTCTATCTGGCTGATGCTGCTACAGAAGACTTTTCAGAAGATATTGAAATGATCACCTCATTGCTGAGAGATGATCTTAAGCTGATCATCTGTGCTACCAAAATTGATGAAGTAATCCCTACTAAATATGAAGCGGTAGAAGATATCTTCAGAAATGCATTCACCCATGAGTTTGATTTCATTAAGATCTCTGCTGTTGAAAATCAAAACATTCAGGATCTTAAAAATGAATTATCATCTTACGTTGAGCACTTAAAAACGGAAGAAAGCAATGTAGTGATTACCAACCAACGTCACTTTGAAGCTTTGCATAAATCACTGGACGCTGTACATCAGGTAAAAGAAGCTATTTCTGTTCAGATTTCTACAGAACTTCTGGCGTATGAACTGAGAAATGCCCTGGAACACCTTGGAACAATATCAGGGGAAGTCACTAATGACGAAATATTAGGAAATATTTTCTCAAAATTTTGTATCGGGAAATAATTAAGGAAAAAAGAATAACAAAAAACCAACTTATTGATTTAACCATTTACAATTCACATGTTTTTGTAATAGTTTATCAGAAGTTGGTTTTTTTTGTGCCTAGTCACCTCCCAAACTGGTTATATTTTACTTTTTGAAACCAGGGAGCAATTACTCCGCTTAATGAATCTTATTGTTACTTGATGTATCTTAAGCAGATTTATTTTTCTCTTCAGGTTCTGCACAAGAAGATAAAAAAATACAGCATTAGCCTATTGTATTGCCCTATTATTGGGGAGTATTATACTTAATGGGTTTTACTTGAGGTTGTATCAAGAACAAACTTTAGGTTTGCAAAATCCGTATTGGCTTCAACTAAGGTGCAAATTCCGTCGCTGTAGGTGTAAGTAGTAGTGTTTCCGTTCGGCAGATTGATCCTGTATTTTTGGGAGTTAATCTTCTGAATAGGAATCATTTTTTGGAATTTCTCCGAAAAAACAGATTTTATATTTCCGGGTTCATTAAAATACAGGCTTGCAGTAGAGCTGAAAATGGACTGTTTTAGCGAACCATTAGCTCCATCTTTGTCCGAAAGAGTGTAAAAATTTCCGTTCCAGGTAGCCGTGTTGTTCACTTTTAGTTTCCCGTTCATTGTTCGGTAAAGTTTAGCCTGCTGTAGAATATTCTGTTTAAAAGTAACACCCATTTTGTCGTAAATCTCAATACTGTAAAGGATTTTCACTTTGGCCCGGGATTCAAAAAGATATTCCGTGATATCGTCTTTCAAAGAACGTTCTACGCGGATATTACCAATGGTTCTATCGTCTTTTATAATAGAATAATTCAGATATTCTTTGGTAATTAATGTTGTAATGTTTGCTTGAAGATAATTGTTCAGCATTATCGAAAAAAACAGAAATGCTTTTATTGTTTTCATTGTTTTTTATTTTTTAAATAATAATGACTTCTTTTATTAGGGTTTTCTATTGGTACATATTGAAAGGCTGAAAGGTACATTCATAATAAAAATATTTATGATGCAAAATTAGGACTGAGAAAGGTTTAGAATGTTCCGTAAGATAAATACGAACTACAATTCAATCAATTGAAAATAAGATATTTAAATACAAGACTACGTTCTGATTTATAATTCTGAACCTTGTTTTTTTAAAATTCCGGAGGTGTAAGATGATAGTTCTTTTTTGAAGCAGTAACTGATGATGAATAAAGTATAGTATTCTCATTTCATAGTTCCCTGTTCCCAATTTTTAGAATAGTTGGAAACGCATCCAATTTACTGACTGTACACTGAATATGATAACCTATACTTTTTTGAAAAATTGGAAAGCTGATATATCTAATATTATACTGTTAACACCATTAAACAAAAAAATAAATATGTTACAAAATGAAATTGTCATCCCGGTATAGATTGAAAAACCCTTTAAAAACATTCCTGTATTGACAAGAGTTTTTAAAGTTAAAGCAGTCAGTATTTTTGAAAATATTAGCTAGTATCAGCAAGTAATCACTTACAAATCATCATATTTTGTATTGATTTTTCTTTTCCCAGGAACCATTTTCATCGAGAATTTGTAAATAGCTGTTAGGTGGTTCATCAGAATGGTAAAGCTGATACAGCTGATCGGTTAGCGCTGTAAGGAAGGCAAAGAAAACTGAAAAATCTTCCTTTGAGTTGTAAAGTCCACCCCACTCACCCAAAACCCAACGTAATATATGGCCATTGTCAAGCGTGACTGAAACTACAGGATTAGGAATATTTGCTTCGGATTGTTTGTAATAATCGTACTTGTGTCCTCCCAATAATGATATTTCCCGGGCAGGAATTTTGATAGAGCTTATATCGGAAAATAAAACAGCACCGAAACAGGAACAGGTAAACCCTAGTTCACTTAAGGTAATGACTTCTACCGACTGTCTTTTGGATGCTACTTTAAACAGCTTATAAATAGCCATCAGCATTAATGGCAAAGAGATCAGCAATAGCCAGGTCGGGAAATAGGATCCCGATGGTATCACTAAAATAGTACCCGTTAATGCAATAGTCACCAACGTCGTAAAAAACCAAATCAGAATAGTTAAGGTTTTACTGCTGTTATTAAAACGAAATTGATAGGTCTTCATAAGTGTCCAAAAACGTTGGTTAGATAAGATAATTTCTAAAAGAAAACTACAGTCTCAAAATAATACTCAATCTATATACATTCATCTACATATTGGCACTTTATATACCATAACCGGGTATTATGGATTATTAGTAGTAATGACAAACATAATCAGGGGTTCATCTCCTGTATTTTCAATGGAATGATATCCGATGGAGCTGATAGCGGTAATATCTCCTTTTTGAAGTGTTCTTTGACGTACAGCTCCTTCCGTTCCGGTTCTCTCACGATACTCTCCTGTTCCGTGTACAACCACATATAATTCTTCTTCATTCTTTTCATTATGGGTATGGAATCCGGATTCGTCACCGTTATTCAATAAAACCATATAAGCAGCCAGACGGTTATTAGCCAATTCCTTATGATCAAACATTTGGATCATGTATACAATTCCTTTTCCGCCATACATATTTTCACGTTTATCTATACGGATAATGGTACGCTCGCTTTTTTCAAATGCCATGACATACAGGTGGATGTGTTTTGAAACTTCCTGTATAACGTGATCAAATTCTGCTCCTTCAGATAATATAACTGTATCAGCCATGTGGGTTATCTATTAATTTATAATAATGAAGATCAATGTACCAAAAAATATATAAAAAGACAACAAAAACAGCTTTCATTAATTTGTTTTCTGCTAAGTCTGAATAAAACTAAGGTATATGATTTAGCAGATTAACAGCAATCTGTATTCACCATCATTTTCAACAGGGGCTCTATGAACACAAGGTAAAACCTCTTGCGCAGGGTGATCTACTGCCAGACGCCAAAGATGACCTACTCCCAGATTGGTAGGTTCTGCTCCTGGTTTAGGCTGATAATGCAGATCGAAGAAATATTCTTCCAGAAAGCTTTCAAATGTGGTTTCCGGACCGTCATGGAGTTCTTTAAGTTTTTCACGGATTTCAGGAATCAGGATTTTCTGTACAGTCTGGTCGTTAGGTAAGATCTCACTGGCAGCTCCATGATAGGTACACAAAAAAGTATCTGTTCCAATAGGTGAACGATCTACATGATAAGAATATACGTCTGTGGAGAAGAAATCCAACTCGTCATCACGGTCATAGCATTGCAGTAAATTGAGAGAAGGCAATGCCCCGAAATCGGTTAATAATTGCAGATCACTTAAGATTATTTCTCGTGCAATACTCCCCTTTTCAGAAAGTGTCAGGACTAAAAGGTCTTCGGCAGATACTTCTGTCACGTTCTCCTTGAGCTGAAGTTTAGAAACAATTTCTTTAAAATCCCCATTCAAATTTCTGTTCCAGCAGATAGCATTCATAGTTCCATGAAAATCAGTATTGATAAGTTCGGAAAAAGTAGAGACTACTCCAATTTGACTGTTGTCAGAAAATGTCTTGTCCATAGTTTAAAGTAAACAATTTAGCCGTTTAATTCTTTGCAAAAATAAACAATACATAAGAAGATCACGCTAAGATCAGACTTGTTTTTATGACCACAACTGATTGACATATCCTCGCTGGTATAAAAACTAAAATTGGCTTTCTCCATGTTTGGGAAAGCCAATGTATTATTCTTTATGTAGAGCTGTATAGTCTAAAGCAACTAGTAAACACCTGTTGATTCCCCATATTTTTCTACACAAACTTCGTCTGCTACTCCATAGAGGATTTGTTCTGTTACATCATTGACGCTGTGTGGTATTTCTTCAGGATTATCCATAATCTGAAAATAAAGCTCCTTACCGTTACTCACCACCCAATTGGCTATATCTTCTACCCCATCCTCAGATTCTTCCATATAATCAATAAAAGGCTCATCCTGCAATTCAACCGATGCATCAACAAATTCTTCCTGAAATTTGATGATTTCTTCTTTAGAAAAACCAGTCAGAATTTCTTTAAGCTTATCCCTATTAAGATCTGCTCTTCCTATGATAGACCAAAACCATTCGGATGTTTCAATATTTTCCATTTTTTATATAATTTATTTAATGTACATGTTTCGGTTTTAAATTCCCTTTAGCGTCCCATTCATGTGTTGCCCTCAGCTTTTTATTTAATCTTGTAAACGGAGTTCCCGGACCTGATCTTCCAAGTCTGTTAAGAGTATTGTCCCAAGGTAATGAGTAGCCCATTTTTTCCAACCCTTCCCTCATAGATTTTTCAATGCTTTCCACACTGCTTAACGCTGTTTTATCTACGGTAAATACATCTAAAGATAAATTTCTTCCGGTTTTATTTCCGGCTGTTGCATACTTTTCAAATCTTCCTTTAAAAGTACCCACCTCACTTTTACCTATTTTTAAAAACTCGCCTGTATCTGCATCTTTTAAAATATATACAATCCCTTTTTGATTACCATCAAAGCTCAGATTCCTCCAATTAGGATCAGTAAGATCAATTGATTTTAGGTTTTCGGAAGGAATGATAGTATTCCACCCAAAAATATCAATAAACGAGTTTACATTTTTTACATAAGCATATAAATTAGGTTCGCCAGACATCAGCCCGATCGGATCCTGGCTGATATAATTACCACTTTCATTATCATAATAACGAAAACGATTATAAGCCAATCCGGTTTCCTCATCTATATATTGTCCCTGGTATAAAAAAGGAACAAATGTATGATCTCCTTTCCTCAAAGAACCATAGATATCCAGTTCCCGTTCCCAGATTAAAATACCATCACGATTATACGCATGGGTTGGGGTTCCTAAATAATCACTGATTATACTAAACTGTTGTTCTCCTGTAATTTTACCACAAGGGGTAAAACTTCCCTCCTTATACAGCCAAGTTATTACATTTTCTGCAGATTCTACAGCCTCTTCTACATTATTTTCGGCATCAATGGTTAGTTCTGGTGGAAAACTACCTTCATATTGCCATTCATGCAGAGGAACATTCCCGTCCCAGACCCAACGGGTCACTTTATTTTTATATTGTTTTGCAATACGCCGTCCTAAAGGATCGTAAAAAAAGACGACCTCATTGCCTTTAGGTAGGATTACTTTGGTCAACATTCCATTTCCTTTCCATTCGTATTGCCAGCCGATACCGCTTCCCGTAAGGCTGATTCCGTATTTATGTTCTATTGTGGAAGCAGATACTGCTGCACGCTGGCTGCTCTTTCTGAATTCCTTAAAGATCAGGTTTCCTTCGGCATCATAGTAATAATTATAGCGAATATCTTTTAAAAGCCTTCCTCCGGCTCCATACGTACGATCCGACTGTTCCGGAGTCTCAAACAGATTTCCTATAGCATCAGGTGCTTTATAAATGGTTTCGGTTTGCTGGCGGCTCTGGTAATTGCCGCTTACCAGATTATCCCATGAGTCATAATTAAAAGAGGTACTGGCTCCTGTAATTTCGTTAACCGTTTTCAGCAGGCGGTTGGCAGTACCCCAGAAATAACGGGTACGGTTTTGTTCTACATTATGACTGTGAATACTGCTTCGTATCACACGGCCCTGCTGGTCCCTTTCCGTAAGCTGGCTGATTCCTCCCGTGAGCTCTCTTTGGATCTCCAGCCCCGTAGCATCATACTGCCACTGAGCTTTCCAGTTTCCACTTTCCATTTCCCTTACCTGCCCGAAATGGTCATACTGGCTGGTAATATCGGCCCCTAAAGAACTCTGGGTCTGTAAGGAATTATTCTCCTCATCAAACAAGGTACTCACCCAATGCTGGCCTTGCTGCTCTTTAAGAATACGGCCATCTTTAGCACGTTGTATTTTTATGGTGATATCCTGGTTGAGTGCTCCCGATAAGAATCCATCTTTATTATAATGATATCCTGTAAATGAAAGGTCACTATGCTGCTCCATGATAACATTCCCTGTGCCGTCATAATCATATTCGGTCCAGCGGTTATCGGGTCGTATCACTCTTTTCACCCTGCCTACTGCATCACGTTCATACTGCCGGTGCAACCCGTCAAATCCCCATTCATTGATTACATTTCCCACTCCATCCAATGCAAACCGGTATACTTCTCCTTTTTCATTGCTGATATTTTTCAGCTGTAACTCTGTATCATAAGCAAATTTTACGGTACGGTTATTTTGTGTGCGGCTTAGTAAAACTCCCAGGCTTCCATACCGAAAACGGACTTCATGTAAATCATCTTTCGCGTGGATGATGTTATAGGAAGTATCATATTCAAAATAATGCTCATTTCCATCCGGCTCTTTTATATACACCGTATTTCCTGCATCATCATATTTGTAATACGTCAGATTGCCACGCACGTCACGTTCACAAATTACATTTCCCACCTCATCATAATCCCATTTGTTATAGGTTTCGTTGGGATAAATCACCTGTACCATGCGGTGGAATTTATCATAGAAAAAATGCACAGAACGGTTGTTACTATCGGTGATTTTTCTAAGATGCCTGTTTTCATACTGATAAAACAGTTTTTCACCGGAAGGAAGTTTCTTTTTTATAATCCTGTGAAGATCATCGTAGCTCCATTCTATTTCCGTCCCTCCGGGCGTTGTGACTTTAGTCAGGTTAAAAACATCATCATATTGAAACTGAGTTGTTTCATTATTCTCATTTTCAACAGTTTTCAACAATCCATTTTCAGTATAGAGGTATTTCTTCGTAAGACCTTCGGCATTTACGGTTAATTCAAGCTCCTGATACTGATTGTATTTTTGATGGGTAACCCCTCCGTTTTCATCTATTATTTTATAGATCAGCTTATCATCATCATAAAAATATTCTGTGGTAAAGCCTAAACTATTCCGCGTAATTGTCTGTCCCGGATTATATTCTGTAAAGTATTCCAATACCCCACCATCACCCCAGGTATGAATACATTTTGCACCATCCCCTTTGCCTTCATATTCCCAATAAAAGTTCTGTCCTGTCTGGTTGGTGAGCTGTATGAGTAAATGATGGTTATAATAAAAGTGTTTTTCCGCTCCTATGACATCTTTGTTGTAGATCATATTCCCCAATTCATCATATTTATATTGAATATAGGTGATCTCTCTATTTTCTGAAATGGTATATAAACGGGTAATGCGTTGATCAGCATCACTTTCGACTTTTATTATTTTACCTGTACTGTCTATAATCTGTTTTAAACATCCATTGGGATGATATTGAAATTCCATGATAAAACCGTCTGCTCTGGAAATTGAAGAAAGCATCCTGTAACCTTCTTTATTCAAAGCTCCATTAAACCTGTAACGAAGGTTATTGGAATCTGTCAGCAGATATCCTTTTTCATCGTTACTAAAGGTCAGCTGTTCTTTTCTGCTAAAATATTTCTCACCATGGCTAACCAGCGGAACAACCACCTCACGGCCATCTGACAGGCGTAAGGAAGCAAAATTATTTCCCAGATCAAACAATCCCATATGATAGCTGTGATGCCAGTTAAAACCTAACGGCCCATTTACCTCGGCATCACTGTAGTAGGTTCGCTGCCATACAAAAGGGATAGGTCCCGGCAACTCTACATCTGTATTTGTGGAGTATACTCTTCCTGTGGCAGCATCCACGGGTTCACCAAACAAACGGCATTTTACAGGCTGTAAAACTTTTGCCAGCTTAGGTTTGTTAGGTTTAATGCCGTCAATAGCGTCCTGTAGTTTGTTTCCTGCTTTTTTCCATAATTTCCCCATTCCTTTCAGCCCCAGGCTCATCGCCAGCTGAAAAAGGTCGATGGTAGGGGGACCTCCTGCCAAAACAGGCTTCCCTGCTGATGTCATGATCAGCAGCATGGAAGTAGGAGCCATTAATGCTACTTTCGGTTTAGGTTTTGTAATACGAAATGGCGCAGGGATTCCTATTAAATTACATGACAAAGCAAGGTGGAACTGCGTACTGCATGGCCCGCCATCTGCTAAAACAGTACTGCTTCCCAGAAACATTTCTGAACTTGCAATAGGTTTTACTATAGGAAACGGAATATGTAAGAAAATTCCCGGTAAATGCTGAATTCCTGTTCCCGCATTCGCCACCCACTGCCCATGAACCTGTACAGAAGGTTTCATACCGTTTACAATTGCTGTACATACCGAAGCTAAACTTGTTGGAGGTTCAGATCCGTCAGCAGGAGGAGCAGGAGGTTCCGGCAAAACGCTGGAAATAGCATTCATGATGGCACTCATAATATCGAAAACCATTCCGATGTGAGGAACCGGCAATAAAGGCATTGGCGGAAAAATGGTTTCATGGAAATCTATACCAATAGCCAGATCAAAATACTTCCCTACAGGCATCCCGGGCATAGCCGGTAAAATACTGGCCATATCTTTCTGCAAATGGTCCAGTTTATTTTTAGCCTCTCCAAAAAGTTCACCAAAACCTTTTCGCGGAGCCGGTGATGTTACTACTTTTCCAATAATATCTGACATAGGCTAGTTTTTAAGTTTTGATAATTGATCTTTCCAAACCGACTGTTCCATTTTTAACGAAGCAGAATCAACACCTGCCTGCGCTAATAAACTTTCCCAATCATCACCTAACCAGTCTGCCAACTGTAGTTCTATTTCATTGACTTCTTCTTTTGTCTTGATCTGCTTTCCTAAATAAAGCCCCATAAAAGCGGCATGCAGAAAAGTAGACTGCCTTCTGACACTGATATCTAAATACGCTCCGGCAGCCAAAGAAAAAAGAATGCTTTCAAAGGCCTTCTGAAGGTTATTTTTTTCATAATAAATATGTGCTATAAGCCTGTTAGTCTCCATAATATAGTAGACATCCTGGCGCTTGGATGCTTTTTCTGATAATTCCTGATAGACCAGCAAGGCAGCATCCCTGTTTTTGTTACCATATAATAAAGCTGCTTTTAGAAGCATACAGGATTTCCAAACCGGATACCCTGTAGCATCATCATGTACCATTGCTTTTGATGATTCTTCCAATGCTTTATCGGTATATTCTTCACTTTTTTTAGTATTCTGTACAGCAAAAAAGGCTTGTGACGCCACCAGCAAACCTGCTATTTTTGAAGATACAGAGCCTATTTCCTCGGTAATCGTTATCAGACGTTTCACTTCTACTTCAGTCCTGTTTTTTATTTTCTGAGTCGTAGAATCCATCACTACAATCACCTGCTTCCGGAATCTGGCATCAGCATCTACCGTATTATAATTGTCACTTGCTTTATACATCTCATTTTTGATTGCCTCTGCCATTTTAAGCTTTGGATATATATAATGATAAAGAGCTTCATTATCTTTTTTCCCTTGCAGCTTTATACGTCTTTCCTCAGCCAGATCCATCGTCACCAGACGTAAGGAATCGGGAACCGTTTCAATAACCTGTTGAAACCAGTGGGCTATATTTTGTTTCGCATGGGCTACCAGAGGGAAATACAGACAGAAATAAAAATGCTCCCCTTGATCTGTGATACTTCTTTTAAAGCGCTCCAGCTCACTAAACAGGCTGGCCGCACTGGGCAGCAGGCTGTCATCAGGAACAAAAGCTTCTTTAATGATATTATTCTCCCAAAGTGCCCGGTGCAGATCTTTATCTTTTTTAGGATGAGGAGTAAACCAGGTTACGAATTCATTCCATAACTGCTCTTCAAATAATTGTTGATCACCATGATATTCGGCTTCAAAACGGAAAAAGATGTCATTAGATTCTCCAACAGGAGACTGCTCGATCTGCATGAATTTATCAATCATCTCAACATCCGGATACTGTGCTACCCAAACAGCCAGCTTCCAGGATTCCTTTTTTTCAGCAACAGACCATAACTCTTTAAGTTTATAATATTCCTGTGCTATTGAGGATGTTTCCATATTATGAATTCAGTTTAACTAAACCTCCTGTAATTATTGTTTCCCCTTCTCCATTCATAGAAACCTTACTGCCACTGATGCTTGTTTCTTTTCCGGTCACCTGAACTTCTTTACTGCCGGAAGCCGTTACAGTAACACCGCTTACAGCAGCCACATTAGCTTCCGAGCTCAGCTCTACACCAGCTTTACCACTTCCCATAGAAATAATGGTATCCCCTGTGATCTTAATATTTTTCGCGTGAATGGTAATGGTTTCATCTTCAATAACAATAGATGATTTCCCATTATTCAATGAGATTTTTTTACTGGCCACTCCGGAAATGGTATCCTTACCATCTACTGTAATTGTATTTCCGCATGTCTTATCTTTGATGGTGATTCCCCCTCCATCATCAAGGCTTATAATATGACCGCTTTTACTGCTAAGGCTCTTCACATTATTCCCCTGGCCGCCACCTCCTCCGGCTCCCCCATGAAACATTCCTCCCATGACGAATGGACGGTCAGGATGCTGGTGAACAAAATTGACCATGATTTGGTCATCTACCTCAGGGATAGCCATAAAACCTCTGTTTTTACTTACTTTATCGCTACTTCCCCCATCAGGAGTCATAACACGAACAAATTCAGTGGTATCGGGACCGTTCTGCCAGTCAAACTGTACCTGAACACGCCCCTGGTTTAAAGGATCTGTATTGGAAATTACTTTTGCAAACTGCGGCTCTGCTTTAGGATAATGGAATTCCGGTCTGGGCATAAATCCGGTATCAGCTGCAATGGCATCAAAAAAGCCTGTATAATGTCCTCTTGCATCCACTTCATGTCTTACCTCCGTCATCATCAGTTTTGTAAAGTAAGAGGTTTCATTAGTATCCGGTTTTCTCATTTCAATATCTGCAGTACAGCCCGGATATAAAAACGGAACAGAAGTAGATCCTGAAGTGGTAAATACATCTACAGAATTACTTCCTGCCGCCCCTTTTTGGGAAGCATCTATATCCATGATCTTTGAAGCTTTTATAGGAGCTATACTCAGCGAGGGCGTGATAAACGTCTTTTCAGAAATTTCATAAGCCCGCTTAGCAATATCCGAAGTATGGTTAATTTTTGAATTTCCGGCAGTCAGTTTTTCATTTTTACTGCTATTGTATCCATAGAAAGAAGGATTCACATGCTGGGCTTTCATCTTAATTTTTACATCTGCAACGTTGCTTCCGTAAGTAAGTTTTATTGGTTTTTCCTGGGGTGGTAATTTTCCAAAATGCAGAACTTCACCATCATAAAAAAACTGCTCTCCATAAGCTTCAGCAATCCTTGCCAGGTAATTGTAATGCGTTTCATTATATTGAGAGCTATAAGAGACATTTCCATATTGAGCATCTACCCTGATATCAAATCTACTTGTTCCCAAGCCTTCTTTTATCACCTGATCGGCAACATTATTGAGACTTATTTCCTGTTTTCCTCCAAAGCTTTGGGTATGGGGAGCGGAATCTAATAAAATAGTAGGACTATATCCTGTAAGAATAATATTTCCCAGACTTCCTTTATCCTGCTCAAAACCTACTTCGGTGATCACTCCTACAAAATTTCTTTCCGGACCATTGTCAACATCTTTATACTTGAAAACAATGGTAATCCTTTTTCCAAGGAAGCTTTGAGCCTGTTCCAAATTATGGTTTTCCGTACTTCCCAAAGTATCATGGGCTAAGGTCAAATCAAACTGATGATGTTTTACCGCACTTTGGTTAAGTTTGAAATGTTTAAAAAATTTGATTTCTTTACCTTCAATAAATATTTCCAGTTTCACCACCCTGTTAATCCCTGCAATGGCATTTTCAGGAATGTTCTGGGCATTGAATATTTTGGATGTAGGTTGTTTTACCCAAAGTTTTTCTTCAACAATTGACGGAGTATTGGGTAAAATAGTTTTGTTCAGGAGCTGATTCCCCGAATGAGTGAAGTTTTTCACCTCAGAAACCATTTTCTGGGGATCAGAAATATCTACGGATTCTTTTACTTTACTTAGAATATCTTTATGGGGTGAATCTATTCCCTTTTTGGGAAAGTTTTCTTCTGGTTTAAACATGATAATGAATTGTAATAGGTTACATGGGAATTTCTTCCATATCAAGAAAAGACCAATCGCCTCAAATGACAGTCAACAAGTTGCATTGGTCTTTTAGCAGCTTATCTTCAGACCGCTTTGAGATGTCTTTTTCAGAGTTTAATGAGAACTCAAACTCTTTTTCCTGCGATTAACAGCCACAGTTTTTCACAGTGGTTTTGAATTTTTTCATAAGTTTTTTTATTGATTTTGGTACTGCAATTTATCACCTTAAAGATTCACTTCAAAATGAAATAGGCAGTATTTTAAAAATTGTCGTAAAACTACGACATTCATTATTTTTTCATTATTTAAGAATAATATAAACAATTATATCTATTTAACTAATAATCATATATTAACAATAATTGCAATATGATCACTAATCCGCATCTACGAGCTGGCAACAGATTATTGTCCCGAAAAAAGACTAAAAAATCAGATTATAATGTAACCCTGTTTCTATTGTTTATATCGCAGAAAACTTTTCAAAAAACCACCGTTGAATTTGCAAGCAGAAAATAGATAGCCTGGTTCACCAAAGATATTCCATTCCAGGATGCCCTATATTAGTCTTGTGGGTCACCAGGGCTTATTATAAATATTGAATTCCGGAAACAAAACTAAGGCGTATTTTTTCCCTTCTTACCGGAAAGGCTATACTTTCAGAAGAATTGCCAACGAAGATGAAATACTTTATCTTTGTTTTTCAAGACTTATCTAAACATTTATTCTCTATGAAAAAAAATAGCTTTTTATTTTCTGCAAAAGGAATTTTTACGGCAACACTTCTTTCTTTACATACAGTAGTTTACGCTCAAAAAACAGCAGATATTTCAACCATTTCGGAAAAAACACTAAGCAGTATCCTTGAAAAAAACAGACCCTATTACGCACAGGGAAAAGTTGCTGATTATATTCCTGAATTAGGAAAAATGGATGCCAAAGCAATTGCTTTTTCTGTGGTAGAGAAAAATGGGAAGATATTTAATGCAGGAGACACCCAAAAGAAATTCACCATGCAGAGCATTTCTAAAATCATCGCATTAATGATTGCTGTCAATGAAAAAGGGGAAACCAATGTTTTTGATAAAATGGGATATTTCGGGTCCGACAGACCTTTCAACCATTTTTCCAATCTGGAAACAACAGGGAAACCTCTTAATCCAATGATGAATGCAGGAGCAATTCTTACTACTTCTTTAATTTCAGGTGACGGCGAGAAGCCTTTCCTTAAAATTTTGGACATGGTAAGATATATTACTAAAAATCAAGACATTGATTACAGCAAATCCGTGTATGAATCCGAAAAATCTACAGGACACCGTAATCGCGGAATGTTCTATATCATGAAAAACAGCGGCCTGATTTCAGGGAATGAAGATCAGCTTGATAATTATTTTAAACAGTGCTCCATTGAGCTCACTGCAGAAGACCTGGCTAAGATCGGGTATTTCTTTGCCAACCAATGTGTCCGCTTTGATGGCGACTCCACTCATAAAAATGCTGAAATTTCAAAATTAGTAGAATCCCAAATGCTCACTGCCGGCATGTATGAATTTAGTGGAGAGTATTCCCGTATGGTAGGTTTGCCAAGTAAATCAGGTGTTGGCGGCGGAATCACGGTAAGTGTTCCCGGAAAAATGGGAATTGGTGTTTTCAGCCCTGCACTGGACCAACATGGAAATTCATTGGCAGGATATCATATGATCCTGGATCTGGTGAAACAATATGGTTTAAGTATATTTTAAGGTTATTTTAATTTTTTACTCAATCAATTCCTCATACGTTAAAATTTAAATAACCTTAGCGTAACACTTACGTCCTGAATAACAAGTAAATAGGTGACAGAAAAAGCAATAATTCAGCTCACCTTACAAGACTATAATCATTCAATATTTTTTATAAATCAAGCGGCATTTGGCCGCTTTTTTTATATATACTATTCCTATCCCAAGACTAGTTTCATTATTATATCACAAAATTGCATTATCTTTTAATTTCTGTCATATCATAATATAATTATTTAACCAATTACCCAAAGCATTCTGAAATAAGAAGATAGAGCCATAAAATTCATTTTCGACCAAAATATACTGTTTCATTCTCTCTTTTGAAACATCAAATTTTCGTGGATTTTACGGGCTTATTATTTATATTATCTTTTCGTAATATAAAAAAAACAAATCTCTTATTATTGAAATATTTTATTTTTTATTGCTATCTTTGCCTGACATTATTACAATTATAAATGATTATAATTGTGTATTCTCAGATTGTACCAGCCTGTTTTCGAGAATAAAAAAATAAATTGTATACTTTAATAGCATTTGAACAATTAATATTTTTTTGTTAAAAAATTATTATCAAATTGTATTTATGGTTAGAGATATAATATAAATTTATTACTTTTATTCCCTCATAATAAACAAACACTCATTATGCCAATATGTTTTAGTGTTTTGTTATGAAAATCTATATCCATATTTCAATACCATAAATGCTATGAAAAACTTGACTATTTTTGGGCGGAAGCCCCTCGCAAAGCTGGACACCAACAATCTTACATCGACCCAATCTTTGGTTGGCAGTCTCCGGATGACTAACTCACTCAATATTAGTAAATTATCATTAGATCACTATTATAATTAAAAATATTACAAAAACTAACTACTTTAAATTCCACTATAACAAACAACTACTTGTATACCAATAGGTTTATAGCAAATTTGTTATGGAATTTCATGCTAATATCATCAAAGCAATGAAAAACTTAACCATTATTGGACTAACTCCTTTTGAAAAACCGGATGTTAGCCTTATGCCTAAATTGCATAACGCAGGCGCATTTCCTGTCCTAAGTTTAGGGCATGAATTAATCACCGCCCAGGAAGCATTGAACCAGCTTGAGCAGACCCATATACCTTCTTATGGTATTTACATTTCTAATACTACTTTTACTTCTCTCAGGATTCCGGAAAAAGTGAGATTTGCCATTCTTCCATTCGGAACCTCCATCAATTTCTCTTCAGAACTGCCTGTCGTGTATCAGGTAAGCAGTTTGGAAGAAGCACTACAAGCTCAACAATCAGGAGCAAAAGGAATTATCGTCAAAGGAAATGAAGCTGCTGGCCAGGTAGGTTATGAATCTACTTTTGTATTATTTCAGCGTGTTATTAAAGAAATCACGGACATCCCGGTATGGGTACAGGGAGGAATTGGCCTCCACACCGCAGCAGCTGTAAAAGCACTGGGAGCCACAGGTGTTATACTGGATAGCCAGCTTGCCCTTTTCCCTGAAAGCTCGGTACCTCAGGATATCAAAGAGGTCTGTTCAAAACTGAACGGAACAGAAACAAGAATTATAGCCAACCACCGTGTATTGGTGAGGCCCAACTCTCCGGTATTACCGGAAAATATTACCGCCGAAGATCTTAGAAAATATTTTATCGATTTTGACCTCAGCAAGAGCTACATCCCTATGGGACAGGATATTTCGCTGGCAACAGATCTCTATGAGGATTTTAAAACACTTAAAAAAATGGTTTTTGGGTTCAAAGAAGCCATGTACGGCCATTTGAAACAAGCAAAAGCTCTTCAGGTTATTGATAAGGACAATCCACTGGCTCAGGAACTTGGCTTACGTTATCCTATCGCTCAGGGACCTATGACCCGTGTGAGTGATGTTCCTTTATTTGCCAATGCTGTAGCGGAAGCCGGAGCCTTACCTTTTGTAGCTTTATCATTACTGAAAGGTGAGTCGGCAAAGGCTTTGGTAATGGAAACCAAAAAACTGGCGGGTGAAAAAACATGGGGTGTAGGGATTTTAGGATTTGCCCCACCAGAATTAAGAGAAGAGCAAACCGCTTATATATTGGAGGCCAAACCTCCTGTAGTTCTTATTGCCGGTGGAAGACCCGCCCAGGCTAAAATATTTGAAAAAGCAGGAATAAAAAGTTTCCTACACGTTCCTTCTCCTGCCCTGCTGGATATTTTCCTGAAAGAAGGGGCAAAGAATTTTATATTTGAAGGACGTGAATGTGGAGGCCACGTGGGACCGCTTTCAAGCATGGTCCTTTGGGAAAAACAAATTGAACGTATCTTAAAAGAAGAACATCCTGAAAATATCAGTGTGTTTTTTGCAGGAGGAATCCACAATTCATTTTCAACAGCATTCGTTTCTATTATGGCCGCACCACTTGCAGCAAGAGGTGTAAAAATTGGTGTATTAATGGGAACGGCTTATCTCTATACTCAGGAAGCAGTACTTACCGGAGCTATCCAGGAAGAATTCCAGTTGCAGGCTATGCAGGCAAAAGACACTGTCCTGTTGGAAACCGCTCCCGGACACGAAACCCGTTGTCTAAATACGGCATTTGCTCACCATTTTAATACAGAAAAAACCAAACTTCTGGCAGCAGGAATAGATAAAAAGCAAGTCTGGGAACAGCTTGAAAAACTAAATGTAGGCCGTCTCAGAATTGCCGCCAAAGGCATAGAGCGTCAGGGAGACCGGTTGGTTACGATTCCCAAAAGCGAACAGCTGGATTTGGGGATGTATATGATCGGACAGATTGCCACCATGCATAACCGTGTTATTTCACTTGCCGCCCTTCATCAAAATGTCATTGACAATTACGAACATATTCAATCTGCAGCATTACCGGAAGCGCCAATATCCGGCGAAAAACCACTGGACATTGCTATCGTTGGTATGGAATGTATTTTCCCGGGTGCCAAAAACCTGGAAGAATACTGGAGAAATATCATTTTAGGAAAAGACAGTGTCACAGAAGTACCGGATGAAAGATGGAATAAAGAACTTTATTACCACCCGGATTCTGACGGACCGGATGTATCTCATTCCAAATGGGGTGGTTTTATTCCGAAAATCGACTTTGATCCCCTTTCATTTGGAATTCCGCCGCAATCTCTTGCCGCTATTGAGCCTACCCAGTTACTCACCCTGTTGGTAGCCAAACGAGCAATGGAAGATGCCGGATATGGAGAAAAACATATTAACAGAGAAAATATTTCTGTAATTATTGGAGCTGAAGGAGGTAATGACCTTGCCAACAGCTACAGTTTCAGAGGATTTTACAAACAGGTTTTCGGAGAGCTCCATGAAGAAGTAAAAGAAGCCTTCCCTCATACCACAGAGGACTCTTTCCCGGGTATTTTGGCCAATGTAATCGCAGGTAGGATTACCAACCGTTTAGATCTGGGTGGAAGAAACTTCACCGTAGATGCCGCCTGTGCTTCTTCTTTGGCAGCTTTAGATTTGGCTTGCCAGGAACTTGTATTAGGAAAATCCGATATGGTTCTTGCCGGAGGTGCAGATTTACACAATGGAATCAACGATTACCTGATGTTCTCAAGTACCCACGCCCTTTCCAGAAAAGGAAGATGTGCAACATTTGACGGTGAAGCAGACGGAATTGCCCTTGGAGAAGGAATTGCAATCCTTGTTTTGAAAAGATATGAAGATGCCATCAATGACGGAGACCGTATTTACTCTGTAATCAAAGGTGTTGGTGGATCCAGTGATGGTAAAGCCCTTGGATTAACTGCTCCTAGAAAAGTAGGTCAGGTAAGAGCATTAGAACGTGCTTACACTCAGGCTGGAATCAGTGCCGCATCTGTAGGATTGGTAGAAGCTCACGGTACAGGAACTGTTGTGGGTGACAAAACAGAATTAAGTGCCTTAACAAACTTATTCAGCCGTTCAGGCGCACTACCGGGACAGACTCATTTGGGTTCTGTGAAGACACAAATTGGCCACACCAAGTGTGCTGCAGGATTAGCTGGTTTAATCAAAGCTTCCCTTGCTGTTTACCATGGGGTGAAACCTCCTACCCTTCATCTTAAGCAACCTAATGCCTATTATAATGCACAAACCAGCCCATTCTCTTTCCATGCTGAAACAGGATTATGGACTGAGAAAAACCGGTATGCAGGAATCAGTGCTTTTGGATTTGGAGGAACGAACTTCCACACGGTAATTGCTAATCATCCAAAACAAGATGACTCTATCGCAATGCAGTCATGGCCTTCAGAACTATTTGTATTCCGTGGGAATACATATGAAGAAGCTAAAGGACAATCGAGCCAGATCAAAACCTTATTGGAAATCAATGATGGAATTCCATTAAAAGATATTGCTTATAGCTTAAGCATCGGTTCAGAAAAACCTATTCAGTTCAGTATCGTTGCAGATACAGCTGAAGATCTAATGATGAAGCTTGAATTGGTCTTATTAGGAATCGAAACTAAAGATACTTTCACCGTTAATAAAAAAGAAGGTAAGGTAGCCTTTACATTCCCCGGACAAGGAAGCCAGAGAATCAATATGGCTCGTGACTTATTCGTAGTCTTCCCGGCAATGCGTAAGATTATCGATAGCTATCCGGAGCTTGAAAGAGTGGTTTTCCCTTCTACAACATTTAACGAAGCGGATTTAAAACAACAGAAAGAAACCATTAAAGACACCCGTTTAGCACAGCCGCTTTTAGGAATTGTTGATCTTGCATTGGCCAAATTTTTAGAATCATTGGGAATCATTCCTGATATGCTGGCTGGTCACAGCTATGGTGAATTACCGGCTTTATGTTTCTCAGGTGTATTTGCAGAAGATCAATTGGTTGACTTAAGTATCCGGAGAGCTCAGTCTATTCTGGACTCAGTAGAAGGTGGAGATCCCGGTTCCATGTTAGCAGCAAGCAGCACTCACGAACGCTTACAGCCAATCATCGCTAAAGTGGAAGGATGTTATCCGGTTAACTTCAATGCACCTACCCAGTGTGTTATCGCAGGAAGTACACCAGCAATCAATGCATTACTGGAAGTCCTAAAACAGGAAGGTATTTCTGCTAAAAAATTAGAAGTGGCATGTGCATTCCACAGTCCATTATTGGCAAAATCTAAAGGTTTATATGCTGACGTATTAAAAGACATTCCTTTCCAGGAAATGCAGATCCCTGTATGGTCCAATACGACAGCAGAAGTATATCCATCGAATCCGTCAGACATTAAAGAAAGATTGACTGAACATTTGGTACAGCCTGTAAGATTTGTCGAGCAGATGCAAGCTATGTATAATGATGGAGCAAGGATCTTCATCGAGGTAGGCCCAGGAAAAGTACTTACTGGATTGGCAAAATCATGTCTTGAAAAAGATCAGTTGACCTTATATGTTGAAGACAGCAGCCGTAATAAATTCACCCACCTGCTTTGCATGCTTGCCCAATACCTGGGTACAGGACGTAACTTTAATATCACTAAGCTTTTCGATGGTCGTAACGTTAAACTTATCGACATTGATCAGCCTGAACTTTATAAGAAAAACCCTGCCATTTGGAGGGTTAATGGACAAGCTGCACATCCAACTACAGGCACACTGCCTTCCAATGGTGCACTACCAATTTTAACTCCTATTGCCATGAATAATTTTACGAATAATCAGCAAGCTCCTGCCACTGAAAGCTTATCAACAGCTGAACGTATGCTGCAGGAATATTTAAATAGCATGAAACTAATGATACAGGCGCAACGGGATGTGATGCTTTCCTTTATGGGACAGAATCCTCAGGTACACCCGGCACCTGTTTATACTTCACCGATTCAGGCTCCTGCCGGTCAACAGATGGCAGCAATCCCTGTTCAGCCTGCTCGTCAGGAGGTTCCGGCAGCCGTGGCTCAGGTAAAACAGGCTCCTGTAAGAGATATCAAATCTTTATTACTACAGGTAGTAAGCGATAAAACAGGATATCCACAGGAAATGCTGGGAATGGAAATGGACCTGGAAGCGGATTTAAGTATTGATTCAATCAAAAGAGTTGAAATCATAGGAACACTTCGTAATGAACTGGGTACCCTGTCTAATGGCAATACCAACGAAGATACTGTAATGGAGCAATTAGCAGGAATAAAAACCCTGAGTGGTTTGGTTTCATGGCTTACCGAGTACTCAGGAGCGGGAGCAGCATCTGTTTCAGAAAAAAACGGAGCAGCAACGGAAGCGCCGGCTTCAAAACCTCAGGCTCAGTCTGCATTATCTCTTGAAGATCTTCAAAATGCCATTCTGACGATTGTCAGTGAGAAAACCGGATATCCAAAAGAAATGCTGGGATTAGACTTAGATCTGGAAGCAGACCTTAGTATTGACTCCATTAAGCGTATGGAAATTATCGGAGACCTTAAAACCAAAATCGGATTTGGTCAAAATCTGGAGCAGGCTGATGATCTTATGGAAAAATTAGCTGCCATTAAAACACTTCGCGGGTTGGCAAGCTGGATCAGCGATATGAGTGGTGATACCCATGAGACAAAAGCTGAAGCTAAGGAGGCCGTCGCTTCTGAGCCGGCACAAAATATATTATCCCGTCTTCGTTTTGATATCACTCCAACGGATGCTTCTTTATTGCAGAATACAGAAGTATTGCAGGGAAAACGTTTTGCAATTACTCAGGACAACAGCCAACAGACCTCAGCAATCAAAGAAGCATTAGAAAAACATGGTGCGATTGCAGAATTAGTAGATACAGAAAAAGACCTTTCCGGCTTTGACGGACTGATCATGCTGGATATGTTCTCTGCTGAAGTGAAGCACAGCATTATTGATCATGTAGATCTTATCAAAAAACTGGATTTCGATAAAGCTAAGTGGGTGTACCTTATCTCAGATATTCCGGCACACCTTAAGGAAATCAATGATGCCCGTATATTACGTCACCATCAGGGATATCCGGGTCTGTTCAAAAGTTTAGCCCGTGAATTTGATCATACGACCTGCAGACTGATCAGTCTGAGCACTCCCCAGGCAGTCAATCAGATTGCAGAGATCACTTTAAAGGAAATCCTGACCAATGATAAACCTGCGGAAGTTATTTACAAAGATGAACAACGACACAAAGTAGATATCATCCCATCCCCATTGTCCACCAGCCTGGAAGAAGCACATATTCAACTGGATCAAAAGTCTGTTGTTTTAGTTCTCGGAGGGGCACAGGGAATCACAGCCGAACTCGCCAAACACATGTCACAAGCCTATCCTTGTACCTATATTCTGGTGGGAAGATCCGCTGACCCAAGAGAGGAAGCTTCGGATCTGAAAGAATTTGAAGCAATGAAAACAAAAGAGGAAATAAGAGCCCATCTTATTAAATCTGCAACATTCACTTCTCCTGCACAAGTAGAAAAAGAGACCGTAAGAATCTTCAAAAACAATCAGATCCTTCGTACCATCCGCGATATGGAACTGCTTGGAAATACCATAATTTACCAGTCTTTAGACCTTTGTGATGAAGACGGACTAAGCAACCTGATCAATGGTATTTATGAAAAATATGACCGTTTGGATGGAGTGATTCATGGAGCAGGTCTTTTAGAAGATAAATTATTCAAGCAGAAAACAACCAGCTCTTTCGGACGTGTATTTGACACTAAGGTAAAACCTCTACGTGTATTGGCAGAACAGCTTCGTACAGACTGTCAGTTTGTGGTCCTTTTCTCCAGTATCGCTTCCGTATATGGAAACAAAGGTCAGACAGATTATGCTGCTGCCAACAGTGTATTGGATGATTACGCCAATGCTTTGAATAAAAGATTAAAAGGAAAAGTAATTTCCATCAACTGGGGACCATGGAAAGGTGCCGGAATGGTTTCATCAACGCTGGAAACAGAATATGAACGTCGCGGTATTTCTTTAATTCCATTGGATGAAGGTAAGGAGATCTTCCTTAATGAAATAAAATACGGAACTGAAAGCCAGGTGCTGATCATGTCGGGAAATAATTGGTAACCCTCTGTATAAACTAAGTATGAAAAAAACGGATGTTGCTGTAATTGGTTTGTCTTGTGTCTTTCCGGGGGCACAGGACGCCAACACTTTTTGGCAGAATATTGTCAATAAAGTAGACTCTACCCAATTGGCTCCGGCTGATAGGATAGATCCGGTTCACTTTAGTGATGCCACAAGCCCTGTTGACCGCTTTTATTGTCAGCGTGGGGGATTTATTCCTGACTATGAATTCGATCCTACGGCATTTGGCATTTTGCCATTGGCTGTGGAAGGAACAGAACCTGATCATTTATTAACCCTTGATTTGGTTCAGAAAGCATTGCAGGATGCCGGGGTCTTTCAAAAAAAGGCTTCCCTTGAAAAAACGGGAATTATCATCGGTAAAGGAAACTATACCGGTCCTGGAGCTACCCGTGCCATCGAAATTGTAAGAACCGGAGAACAAATCTCTTCGTTACTGCAGGAGCTATTACCTCAGGTATCTTCTGCGGATATTGAAAAAGTAAAACACGCTTTCCAGGAACGCAAAGGACGTTTTGCGGCGGATACCGCCATGGGATTAATTCCCAACCTTGTCGCTTCACTGGTGGCCAACCGCTTCAATTTGGGCGGGGCTGCCTTTACGGTGGATGCTGCCTGTGCCAGCGCTTTAATTGCGGTGGATCATGCCGTACAAGAACTTCAGCGGGGACGTTCGGATATGATGATCGCAGGAGGAGTACACACCGGGCAAAATGCTGCTTTCTGGAGTATTTTTGCCCAGCTGGGAGCGATGTCGCATCAACAGCAGATCAAACCGTTCAGTAGTGATGCTGACGGTTTACTGATCGGTGAAGGCTGTGGTTTCGTTGTCTTAAAAAGACTGGAAGATGCGGTACGTGATCAGGATAAAATCTATGCGGTCATTAAAGGAGTAGGTGTAAGCAGTGACGGTAACGGAACCAGTGTGATGAGTCCTTCTGTGAAAGGTCAGCTGAAAGCACTAGAACAGGCCTGGAACCATGCAGAACTGGATGAAAAGCAGATTGGTTACCTTGAAGCCCATGGTACAGGAACTCCACTTGGAGACAAAACAGAGCTTCAGACCTTAGCGCAGTTCTTTGGAAAAGAAGAGACTGCTCCTATGGCAGGTATAGGATCTGTAAAGTCCAATATCGGACATGCCATGCCGGCTGCAGGAATCGCAGGACTGATTAAAACCTGCCTCGCATTATATCATGATACTCTGCCTCCTACATTATATTGTGAGAATCCAACTGCAGATATGCAGAACACAAGATTCGAACCTGTTCAGGAAGCAAAAAACTGGTCAAAAACAGGACTACCAAAAGTAGCCGCAGTGAATGCTTTCGGATTCGGAGGAATCAATGCACATGTTGTTCTTGAAGGCTATAATATGCCGAAGAAAGATAATGTATTGCTATTGGCAAGACCTACCCATGAAGAATTACTTGCTGCATTACAAAATAATGACAGCACAGTAGGCGAAGGAAATTTCAGGGTGGCGATATTCGATCCAACCCCTGCAAGAATAGAAAAAGCACTTAAAATAGTCTCCAAGAACATCACCTGGAGAAATAAACAGGATATCTGGTATACCTCTGCCCCATTATTAAAAGATGGCGGAAAAGTGGCCTTTGTATTCCCGGGCTTAGATGGTCTGGCTAAAGGTGAAGTAGATACTGTAAGCCGTTATTTCGGTTTATCAGCTCCTATAGAAACCGAAGGGGAAGGTCTTTTAACCGATGCCTTAAACATCTTTAACAACTGCAGTATCCTTGATCATTCATTGAAAAAGCTGGGAATCATCCCGGATATGAATGCAGGACACAGCTTGGGAGAATGGCTGGCAGGTTATTCCTCAGAATTAGCAGAAGCCAATTCTGTAAAAGCTCTAATCGATGTATTGAATCCTGAAACCTTTGAATTAAAAGATTCTAAATTCATTGCTATCGGAGCCGGTATTGATGCCGTTTCACCTCTTATTGAGCAAATCCAGAATCTATACGTATCCAATGACAACTGCCCTAATCAGGTGATCCTTTGCGGCAGCAATGCAGCACTGGATGAGTTGGTTCCGGTATTAAAATCAAAGCAGATCTTCCACCAGATCCTGCCGTTCCAATCCGGATTCCACTCTCCATTTATCGCTGATAAACTGGATGTGATCCTTGCCGGAATGGAAAAAGCAGAGTTCCAACAGACCAAGATCCCGTTATGGTCTGCAACGACGCTGGAACCTTATCCGGGCGATCAGGCAGCCATCAGAAAGCTGAGCGCTGAGCATCTTGTTCAGCCGGTTCGTTTCCGTGAACTGACAGACAGACTTTACGAAGAAGGAGCAAGATTCTTTATCCAGGTGGGTACCGGAGGACTGATCGGTTTCATTGATGATACCTTAAAAGGAAAAGCATTCAGTACCATCGCTT
Organism: Chryseobacterium sp. YR221; assembly: GCF_900176315.1. Lineage (NCBI taxonomy): Bacteria > Pseudomonadati > Bacteroidota > Flavobacteriia > Flavobacteriales > Weeksellaceae > Chryseobacterium > Chryseobacterium sp. YR221. The sequence continues at coordinate 31,384 of NZ_FWXM01000007.1, read as the reverse complement.
CCAGTGTTCCTACCCGATCTGCACTGGCTCAGCTGCAGCGTGTAGTAGCTTCATTATTTGTGGAAGGAAAGACGATTGCCCTTGACTTTCTGGAGATTCAGAATCATACAAAAAAAACATCAGGAAAAGGGATCAAACTGGAATTGGGGTCACCTATTATCCGTAATTTCAAAGAAATTAAAAGCCTGGTTCCTTCTTTTGAAGCTTCCAAACAATATACCGCTTCGCCTATTGCTACAAAAAGCGGTCATCCACTTGTACAGGCCTTCCAGGACAATGTTGCAGATATGATCCGTATGCAGGAAGAAGTGCTAACCCTTTTCCAGAACCGCCCGGAAATTACTATCCAGCGTCCAGCTCCTGTAGCTGCTAAAGCACCGAGAAGTACCCATTTCTCAAAAGATCTGTATGTTACCCTGGAAAGTCATCCTTATCTTATCGATCACAGTTTATTGAGACAGCCTAAAGGATGGGCTCATGTCGCTGATATGGAACCGGTCATCCCGATGACCATGATTTTTGAGCAGCTGGCAGAAATTGCTGAAGCAGAAATTCCGGGAACACTGGTTCATAAAATTATGAATGTAAGTGTTTTCCAGTGGATGAATGTAGCCAAGCCTTTTGAAAAAACAGTACAGGGAGAATGGCGTTCATCTCACCACGCTTACCTGGATATCGAGAATTTTGCGAATGCAGAAGTGATTTTAAAATCATCTCCGGTACCTACCCCTGACTTCAACCTTTCCGTAGGTGATCTTTTACCTATCGAAAGAACTCCTGAAGAAATTTATGATATGCATATGTTCCACGGAGAAAAATATCAGGGAATTACTGAAATTTCATCAGTAGGAACTAAAGGTATCGTAGGAAAGATCAAAGGAAATGGTGGTAAAGGCTCTTTACTGGACAATGCAGGACAGCTATTCGGACTTTGGCTGCAGCTTACATTAGTGAAAGACCGTATTGCATTCCCGGTGAAGATCAGAGATATTGAATTCTTTGGCGATATGCATGACCAGGAAGGTATTTTCGAATGTACCTGTATGCTTACCGAGCTTAATGATGAATTTGCAACAGCCAATATCGTCCTTACAAGAGACGGAAAAGTTTGGTGTGCCATTACCGGCTGGCAAAACAGAAGATTGGAAATCGATGCTGCGTTATGGAATGTTTCCATGTCACCACTGCATAACCGTCTTTCGGAGGAAATTGCCCCTGAAGTATTCTTTTTCCACCAGGCATATACCAGAGTGGCTTCGTGGGATTTTATCCTCAAAAGATATTTCAACCAAACGGAAAAACAATTTCAGCAACAGCTATTGCCTAACAAAAAGAAAAACTGGATGGTAAGCCGCGTAGCAGTAAAAGATGCCGTAAGAAATCTTCTCCGCAAGGAAAAAGATCATGCCTGCTTCCCGATTACCTTTGAAATCCGTTCCGATGAAGTGGGGAAACCTTACCTCATCAGTGATTTTACAGAAAACATTCATATTTCACTGGCTCATAAAGGAAAAGACGCAGTAGGAATAGCACGTTATGGAAAATCGGTAGGAATTGATATGGAGCTCATTGAAGAACGCAGCTCCGGATTCTACGACATGGTATTTACCGAAAAGGAATTAGCATTATTAAAAGACAGAGATCAGGCTGAATGGACGACCCGTTTCTGGGTAGCCAAGGAAGCATACGGAAAGTTCCTGGGTACAGGACTGAAAGGAAATCCTAAAGCCTTCGAAGTCGAACTTATAAAAGATGATCACTTATGGATCAACACTATTGAAATCAAAACTATTAAACATCAAAATTATATTATCGGATGGACACTGTAAACCCAACATTAAAATTGAACCACGAAGAACTATTTACTCTTTTAAAAGGTTTTATTACTGAAGTGATAGGCGCAGAATTTGTAGAAGAAATGGACATCACTCCTGAAAGTTCATTCACCAAGGATTTGGAAATGGACAGCATAGAAATTGTCTCTTTTTCTGAAAAAATCAAAGCGCATTTTGGCGATCAGATTGATTTTACCGGTTGGCTGTCTTCTATGGACTTAGACCAGCTGATCAATCTTGACCTTAGTATGATCATCAATTATATCTACGAATGCCAATAATCACTGTCAATAACAGGCAAGTTCATATACAGGAACTCAACAAAGATGCCGAACAAACCGTGGTGCTGATCCACGGGATGTTCAGCAACCTGTCCATTTATTATTTTAATATTGCCCCTATCCTGGCAAAGCACTTCCATGTAGTGATGTACGATTTGAAAAGCCACGGCATGAGTGAGCGTTTTCTCAACGGATATGATCTCGATACCATGTCATCCGATCTGATTAGTTTAATAGATCACCTTCAGTTGGAAAAAGTACATTTGGTAGGCTACAGTTTCGGCGGTCTTATCGCTTTGAAAACAGCATTAGAATATCCGAATCGCATCAACCAGCTGGCCGTTATGGAAGCACCGGATCCTCAGGACGAAAAGGCACGTAATATTATTGATGAGTACAGCAAAGAGTTTCTTGAGCATTATGTAGCCAATTTTACGGATACCACCAAAGTGCAGATGGGGAAAAGACAGATGGAAAAAAACCATCGTATGTATGAGTTTCTGTTTAATCAGACCAGCATTAAGGCAGATATGATCAAGGAAAAACATTTTCTTGGTGAGGCACCTCTTACCGAACTGGCAGTTCCCACCTTATTAGTGTATGGTGCGGAGTCCAACTGCAGGCCTACAGGAGAATGGCTTCAGACACAGATCAGCACTTCAGAGCTTGAATTGATTCCTGGTGATCATAATATCCCGATACAGGAACCTCATCTCATCGCAGAAACTATCGTTCATTTTTTATCTAAAATTTTAACACAAAACCATGGCTAAATTTGCATTTATAGTTCCACCATTGACCGGGCACGTCAATCCAACCCTAAGCATCGGGGCTACGCTGCTGGAAAGAGGACATGAGGTGGCCTGGATCAGCCTTGACCCTAGTTTGGAGGCTAAGCTTCCTGCAGGAGGAGAATTATTACTGATCCAATACGATCAGTCTGACGAAGAAAAGAAAGAGAGCGAACAATATCTTGATATTATTTCAAAAAAAGTAGTCTACGGAATAGACAGCATCAAGTTTCTTTACGAAGATGTCCTTATTCCTCTAAACAGACATTGCTATAAAGGTATCGTGGCCTTACTTAAAACATACCAACCTGATTTGATTATCGGAGACCATCAGCTTTTTGCGGCACCTATTGCTGCAAAGGCACTGGGAATTCCTTATGCCACTTCTGTTACTGCTCCGGCTGCCATTAAAATCATGAATGAGCTGCCCAAGGTACACGAATGGGAAGTGAATCAGATCATCGATTTACAGAAAGAACTTGGCGTTAATGAAGAGCGTTCCCTGGCTACTTCTGACCTATTGACCCTTGTTTTGACCTCCACTTATTTCTTTGGTGACATGGAGGATCTGCCTTCTCAATATCAATTTACAGGTCCGGTTCTTACAGAGCGCCGTATCTCTTGTGAATTCAATTGGGACAGATTAAAAAGCGCTACCAACAAAAAGATTTTAGTAAGCATCGGAACTACTTTCGATCACGATCATAAAAAAGCATTCTTCCAAAAGGTTATTGATGCTTTTAAAGATGAAGATTTAACGGTTGTAGTGGTTTCCGATCCGCAACTTTTCGAGCAGTGGCCTGAAAACTTTATGGTGTATCAGCAGGTTCCTCAATTGGATCTCTTACCTCATCTGGATGGTGTGGTTTGCCATGGCGGTCACAACACTGTTTCCGAAACGCTATCCAATGGTATTCCTTTAGTAGTCATTCCTATCGCTTACGACCAGTCACATGTGGCAGGACGCGTTGTGCGTACAGAAGCAGGGGAACGTCTTAACTTCAACCGATTCAAAGCCAACCACCTGAGAGATGCCGTCCATCAGATTTTACATAATCCAGGCTACCGGGAAGCCGCCCAAAAAGTGGGACAGTCTTTTGTGGAAGCGGGAGGTTCAGAGACTGCAGCAGATTTATTGGAAAAAGCTATATTAAGGGCTTCAAAACCTGAGAAACCGTCTAAATTCTTATTTGTTGTCCCTCCATTTTTCGGACACGTCAGCCCTACTTTAAGTGTAGGAGCGAGTCTGATTGCGCGTGGTCATGAAGTAAAATGGTTTGGGATTACCCCTTTAGACAGCAAACATATTCCGGAAGGAGGTTCTTATTATTATCCTGAAGAAGACCTTATTCCGTATCAGGATGAAATCGCCCGTATTTTAAAAAGACAGGACGACGGACCGGCATGTTCCGGACCTGAAGTGATGAAACTGGCACTGGAAGAAACCTATGTCCCGTTTGCCAAGATGATGATGCCGGGATTAACCCGCCTTGCAGAAAGCTGGAAACCTGATGTCATCGTGAATGACTGTATTAGTTTTGGAGGAGCCCTTTTCGCTCATAAACATAATATCCCCTGTGTCACCACAACCCCTGTTCCACCGGATGTGATGGGAGACACGGAAAAGTCCGCCCCAAAAATCTGGGAATGGCAACAAAACCTGATTAAAGATCTACAAAAAGAAGTAGGCATCCATGAGGAAGGCATTTATATCCATTCTCATAAATTAAATATGGTGTTTACTTCACAGGCTTTTGCCGGTTTTGAAACCGTTCCGGCCCATATGAAATTTGTAGGTCCGGTAAAAGGCCGTCCCAATGATGCTCCTTTTGACTGGGATAAGCTGAATGCTTCTACTACCCCAAAGATCTTTGTATCCTTAGGTACCTTATTAGTGGACATCAGAAAAGCTTTCTTTGAAAAGATTATTGCTGCATTTGCTGACCAGCCGGTTACAGTGATTGCGGCTACTCCACCGGAGATCTTTGAAGAATGGCCATCAAACTTTATTGTGAACAGTTTCGTCCCTCAATCAGCAGTCATGCAGCAAATGGATATGGTGATCTGCCATGGTGGTTTCAATACCGTTAACGATACATTCAGAAACGGACTGCCTATGCTGATTACGCCTATTGCTTATGATCATTTTCATATCGCCAAATTAATCGAACAGGCAGGCTGCGGAATCAGTATCCGATACAAACGACTTCGTGTGGAAGCGCTTCGTGAGACTGTTTTTGAATTACTGGAAAATCCAAAATACCGAGCTGCTGCTATGGAAGTTCAGCATACTTTCCATACCGCGGGCGGTAACGATAAAGCAGTAGAATTGTTAGAAAACTTTGTACAGGAACATTCCACATTAGCTTCTGTATAGCCTATGAAATCGCCATAATTTACAGACTCAACACTGATAAAAACGACGCGATTGCATATGACCTAATAAAAAAGATAGACATCTACATATGAAAAGAAGATTGTTATTCGGAGAACGTATGCTATTGGGAGACGGAACAGAACCTTTCAATGCAGTGATTCCTTTCAGGCTGAGAGGAACCTTTAAGCTTGCAGACATCCAACGGGCCCTGGCTCAGATTCAAAAAAAACATCCATGGTTGAGGGCACTCATCACCCATGATGAAAAAAATATTCCATGGTTTGATGTACAGGAAACCTCTATATCCATTCCGGTGCGGATCATACCCCGCCAGCATGAAAACCAATGGCAGGAAGAATCCACGAAAGAATGGCATACCCTGTTCAATTACGAAAAACTTCCCCTGATCCGGTTTGTATGGATCAAAGGGGAAGAAGTTTCAGATATGCTTTTTGCATTCCATCACTGTTTATGTGATGGTGGCTCTGCAATGGCTTTTTTAGATGAATTTTTAAAAACACTCGATAATCCGTCCACTGATATTGGAACAGAAAACCCTATATTGGGAATTCAGGATGTCGTTCCCGCCCATATTTTAAACAGCCGTAAGCAGCAGCTGAAGGCTAAATTTATTGGCAGACTGGCAGCAACAGCCATCAGGTTTATCCCTGTAGGTAAAAAAGCTGTTGACCGGCAGGACGATTATCTGATTAACTGGAAAGTGGATGAAGCGGTAAGCCAGCAGCTGATTTCCTATTGCAAATCCAATGAAGTTACCGTCAATACGTTCTTAAGTGCGGCATTGCTTCAGGCATTCAGAAAAGTAAAAGGATCAGCAGCCTTTAACAAGATTTCCTGCCCTGTAGACATCAGACGTTTTGCCACCCAGATCAAAAATGACCACATCTTCGCTTTTGGGCTGATGATTGTGGTTTCCTCCAATGAAAAGATGAGTTTTCTGGAAAACCTACGTTCCATGCAGGCTTCTGTAGAGCGTAAAACGTCCAAGCTCAATCCTTATATTACCATGATGGTGATGGAATCCGGACATGATGCTTTGAATAATTTCACCAAGCTTCTAAAGAACGGAAAATCCTCCAACGACTGTATGTTTTCCAATCTGGGACGCATCCAGATTCCTCATGAGTATAAAGAGTTTTCGGTAGATACTATTTTCAGTCCGTCGGTAATCGGACCATTAGGGAATACGACGACGATGGTGGTTTCTACCTACCGTGGAAAAATGGACTTTTCCTTTGTGGGAAGTGAAGGATATCTACCTTATACCGAAGCATTGGCCATCCGTGATGAAGTGATGCAGATCATCAAAGTACAACTGGAATATATCGCCGTATCATGATCAGAAGAAAACTAATGATGGTGGAAAGGATCATGTATGTGGATCCCGAAACCCCCGTAAACTGTATATTTGCAGCCAAAATAAAAGGAGAACTTCTGGAGCAGAATTTTAAAACTGCTCTGGAAAAAATCCAGCAGAAACATGCGTTATTAAGAGTGGTGATAGACTCTAAAAGTGAGAAATACCCATTTTTTATAGAAGAAAAAGAGATTGCTCCTATCCCGCTCCGCATCGTAGAAAGAAAAACAGACCAGGACTGGCTGACAGAGTCTCAAAAAGAATGGAAAATCTTATTTGAGGAAGAAAAAACACCACTAGCCCGTGTCGTCTGGGTAAGAGGACAGGATGTTTCTGAAGTCTTTTGGGCCATCCCCCATTGCATTTCAGACGGAACCACCGGAGTAACTTTAATGAAGGAGCTTCTTCAGCTTTTGGAAAATCCTGCTTTGGAATTAGAACCTTATGAGGCTTTCACTTCAGTAGATGAATTTCTCCCTTCCAACTTTAATGTAAAAAGTAAAAAATTCAAAGCCAAACTTTATCTGACCTTTGCCAGGCTCTTCTTTATGCTACAGCAAAAAAGCAAAAAAAGAAACCTTGGAAAAGACTATGTTCTTCACCAAAAACTGGATCCGACAACTACGGCTCAAATTACTGAAAGATGTAAAGCCAATGGAGTTTCCGTACATGCTTTGCTTTGTTCTGCATTCATGCAGGCATTCCAGGAAGTAAAAGGGAAAGAAGCCAAAGGAAAAGTGATCAGCCCGGTGGATGTGCGTCATTTTATTCCAGAAATCAAAGAGGATCATTTATTTGCCTTTGCACCAACCGTTGACCTTGCTATTAAAAAAGGAAATTCTGATCTGTTGAACAATGCCAAGCAGATTAAAGAAGACCTTGTTCAGAAAATAGGAAAAATGGAAGCCCGCGAACTGCTGTGGATGGGTGAACAGATGCACCCGATTGTTGACCGTATGATCTCCATGCTTAAATCAAGCAATGGCGGTCATGATGTAACCCTATCCAATATGGGCAGGATCAACATCCCGAACGACTACAAAAACTTCAACATTGAAACCATTTTCAGCCCTACGGTAGCCTTCCCATGGCTGAACTCAAATACTTTGGTAGCGAGTACGTACAATCATCAGATGGATTTTATATTTTTGTCCAACGAAGACTTCCTTCCCAAAGCGGAAGCCGCTAAAATAAAAGAGAAAGCCATAGCGCTAATGACCACCTCATGAAATTGAAATTTAAGCCGAAGCCACCTAAAAAGCTCAAAAAAACAACCCTTAAACGCTTTCTTATGAAGCGTACGATTTACTATGTCCTTCCGAATGTTTTTTTCAATTTCATCATCGCCTATGCCAGCTTCAAAGAATTAGGCTACACCCATTTTTTCTCCGGCGAACAGAATCTGGCCCGCCTTACCCTACCCATGGCCCTATTTCTCCCCGTTGTCCTCACCATAGATATCATCAAAAGAGTCACCGATGCCGCCGGACAAGGCGCCATTGAGTTTACCGTAGATGAACAGCTGAATATAAAAAAACTGATGACCAAGCTGAGTATTCTGCATGGCGTGATTACCTGTTCTTTGGTTTTAGCTATGCTTTTTCTAGGACAATATAATTTTTCAAAGGATTATAAGCTGGATGCTACGGCAATGGCTGTGGTGGTTGGGACACTGGCTGGGATATTGTCTGTGATTTTTGTGTATTTGCCGGTGTGGAGACTGAGGAGGTGGATGTGTAGGAGGGGGAAAATTCTTTCCTAGTAATATTTTTAATAAAAAAAAGCTCTCCCTTCATGAAATACCAAGTATCATTATATATAAACTAAAGAAGCAATTAAAAATACAAAAACATAATAATAGAAAAATCCTGGATTATTATATCGTTTACGGTTTACCTTTTTTTAACTCAGATTCATTGATTATATTTACAGTTTATACTAAAAACTAAATGATAATCAACGATGGATGCCTTTAAAACTCATGAACAAGTAATAAATGACTATAAATCATATTTGCAATCATTTATTAATATTAAAGATAAGCGAATCTCAGACTTTGTTAATGAATCTACATTAGTCAATAATATTCTACCAGAACCACTTATACAATTTAATCCCTCTTTTGAAAGAGGGCAATCTTTTAATGAATTAATTCAAGAGAATGTAGTACATCCAGATTTACCAAGAGCTTTTGGATCATATAAATTATACAGACATCAGGTTGAAGCAATCAAAAAAGGTGTTCAAGATAAAGGATTTATAGTAACTTCCGGTACAGGATCAGGTAAATCATTAACTTTTTTAGCTACTATTTTTAATGATCTTTTAAAAAAAGGATTAGAAAAAAAGGAGGGTGTTAAAGCAATATTGGTATATCCAATGAATGCTTTAATCAATTCCCAAGAAGAGGAAATAAAAAAATATAAAATTAGTTATTTAGAGCAATTTGTTACCCTTCCTGAAGCTGAAAAGAAAAATAAGACACTGGATGAAATTATAAATGAATTAGAAAGCTTATCAACAGAAAGATTTCCTATTACATTTGCAAAATATACTGGCCAGGAATCCACAATTGATAGGGATCAGGTAAAAAATATTACACCAGATATTATTTTGACCAATTATATGATGTTGGAATTAATAATGACCAGATACACTGAAGATTGGTTAAGAAAATCTATAGAAACCCATCTCAAATATGTTGTTTATGATGAATTACATACCTATAGAGGAAGGCAAGGAGCAGATGTAAGTTTATTAAATCGCAGGGTTCAGGCACTTTCAAAAAATGATTTAATTTTTATCGGAACTTCTGCAACTATGGCTTCCCAAGGTACACCGGAGGAAAAAAAGAAAAAAGTAGCAGAAGTGGCTACACAAATATTTGGTAAAGAATTTTCAACTGATGATATTATCAATGAATATCTTGAACCCTGCACTTCTGCCAAAGAGGTTAACCCATTTCAACTAGCTAACGCTATCCGAAATGGCGTTAATTCAAATGGTACTGAAGAGAATTTTAAAGAAAATGATCTGGCAAATTGGCTGGAAATGAATATTGCTTTAAAATCTAATCATGGAGTATTAGAAAGAGGTATACCAAGAAATATAGATAATATAGTAGAATTAATACATAAAGAAACTTCTTTATTTACAGATGATATTAAAAAGAGTATAAATGATCTTTTAAAATGGGCAGAAAGGATTAATGAAGAAAGTAGAAAAAATGGAAAACGCCAATCCTTTTTACCATTTCGTTTTCATCAATTTATCTCTCAAACCGGTTCCATTTCAGTAACATTAGAGCCAAGAGATACACGACAAATCGTTTCTTCAGATGAGCAATATCTGAAAATAAATGATAAAGAAAAAAAATTGTATCCGTTACTTTTTTCTCGTTATTCAGGGTATGAATTTTTGTGTGTGGAATTAAACCTTCATCAAAATGAACTTATACCGGCTATTCCTGATAAGGAATTTGTTAATAAGAAAAGAACTGAGGTTAATGAGAAAAATCCAGATTTGGAGGACTTTAAGTTTGGATACCTAATATTAGACGAAGGTGAAGATTTTTGGAATGTTGATTTTAATGATTTAGTACCTCCTGAATGGTGGAACAAGCAAGGCACAGCTTTACTTCCTTACTATCAAATGTTGATGCCTCATGAAATATATTTTAATAGTGACGGGCAATTTTCCTTTGAGCCAGAGTTTCCTATTAAAGGTTATTTTATTCCTGCAAAACTAAGAATTGACCCAACAGCTCAAATTATTTATGAAGATAGTAAAGTAAATGAATTCACTAAACTTTCCAGATTAGGATCTGAAGGTAGAAGTACAGCGACTTCAGTAATTTCTTACGCCATAATTAATAGTCTTCAAGATCAAGAAAAATTACAGGATCAAAAACTTTTGAGCTTTACAGATAATAGGCAAGATGCATCCTTACAATCAGGACATTTTAATGATTTTTATACTACTGTACGTTTAAGATCGGCACTTTACATGGCTTTAGAAAAAAACGAAACTCCTCTTGAAATACATGAAATAGCCGAATCATTATTCAAAATATTAAAACTAAAAGAGAGAGATTATGCAGTATATCCTTCACAAGATGATGATTTTCCAGATGATAGAAATATAGAAGCTCTAAAAAACTATTTAAAATATAGAATATTTCAAGATTTGAAACGAGGATGGCGATATACATTACCTAACCTAGAGCAAGTAGCACTTTTAGATATAAACTATAAAAGCTTAGATAAACTTTCAGGATTGGATGATCGTTTTGAAACTCTTGATTTCCTGAGATATCAATCTAAAGAATATAGAAAAGAGTTTTTAAGAAATGTACTTGATTATTTTAGAACCAATTTTGCTCTTGATCATAAATTCTTTAAAGAAATAGCCAATATAGAAGATTTGATGCGGGATAGACTATCTTCTGATTCATTATGGTCTCTTGATTATAATGAAAATTTAGATAAACCTGCCGAAATGGTTATTACCATTCCCTCTCAAAGACCAAAAGGGAAATATCTAGTGTCAATGGGACTCCGATCCAATTTAGGAAAATATATTAATCGTTGTAGCGATGAGTCAGGTTCTCAAAAATTGAAGGGAGATCAATATCGGGAATTTATTCAAAATTTGCTAACACTACTTACTAGCACAAACTTACTTACATGTGAACAGGATAAAAAGGATGTCGATTTATACTATTATAAGTTAAGGGCAGATCAATTATTATGGACAAAAGGAGATCAAAAAACTGTGAAACTGGATAATACACGATTCAACTTTCAAGTAGAACTTCCTCAGTTAACTCCAAACGGGTATTTTCAAAATTTGTACAAAACAGATTTTACAAAATTTCAGAAAGAGTTAATAGCAAAAGAACATACAGGACAAATTAATGCTACGCAAAGAATTGAGAGAGAAAACCAATTCAGAAAAGGAGAAATATCAGCATTATATTGTTCTCCAACAATGGAATTAGGTATAGATATAGCTAATTTAAATATTGTACATATGAGAAATGTTCCTCCTAATGCAGCCAATTATGCACAAAGAAGCGGACGTGCAGGAAGAGGGGGACAAACAGCATTAGTTTTTACTTATTGCTCTACAATGTCACCACATGATGTAAACTACTTTAAGAATTCTGCAGAAATGGTTGCGGGTGTAGTCCAACCTCCACGAATTGATCTGATTAATGAAGAATTGATAATTACTCATTTAAATGCCTTTCTTCTAATGAAACTCGAGATAGAAGAATTAAAAACTTCCGTCGCTGAGGTATTAGATTTATCAAATGAAACAAATGTAATTGTTCAGTATAATATTTTAAATAGTATAAAACATTCAATTTCTAATTCAAAAAATAACTTTGCAGTAGAATTTGAAAAAATAGCTTATTCTTTATTACCTGAGCTTAATAAAACCAATTGGTTTACTCAACAATGGATATTAAACAGAATAGAAAAATTTCCAACACTATTTGAAGAATCATTCACCCGTTGGATTAGAATGTTTAAAAGTGCATGTACTCTTAGAAATAAAGCGCAGGCAATCCTAGATAATCATACTTATAAAGCTGATAGTACAGAAAAGAGAGAAGCTGCAAAACAAGAACGATTTGCAAGAAAACAAATTGCTTTGTTAAAAAATGAACAACAACAAAACTCAACCAATTCAGAATTTTATATATTTAGGTATTTAGCTGCTGAAGGATTTTTGCCTGGCTACAACTTCACTCGTCTTCCTGTTAGAGTAATATTAGGTAAAAGTTATCGTGACGATGTTGAAGTACTTTCACGACCACGTTCATTAGCCTTAGCTGAATTCGGACCTGCTAATATGGTTTATCATTCAGGTAGTAAATTTAAAATCAACAGGATGATTGTGCCAGACATCGAAAATGCTACTGAAAAAATTCTTGTATCTAATAAAACTGGCTATGCTTATCTCAACGATGATATTAAAATAGCTAATATCGATCCTATTAGTAAAAGCCAGTTAAAAGGTGATGCTATTGAAATGTATACCAATGTTTTAGATTTCTCTGAATGTGAAGGCATACCATCAGAAAAAATATCTTGTATTGAAGAAGAAAGAAATCGCTCCGGATATGAAATCTTATCATATTTTAATTTTCCTCATGGAATTGAAAATGCAAAATCTGTTGTTTTAAAAAAAGGAGGTGAAAAACTTCTACAATTATTTTTTAGCAAAACTGCAAATCTTATTAAGGTTAATAAAAAAGCCAGAAGATCTAAAAAAGAGGGGTTTACAATTGACCAAAGAAATGGAGTTTGGGTACGAGAACGTAACTTAAATAATAATCAAGAATTGCAGCAAAATTCCAGAGATGTAATGCTTTACACAAAAGAAACTGCAGATATCCTTTACATTCAGCCACTCGGTAATATTGGAACAAGCCCAGATCAGGTTATTTCCTTAAGTTATGCACTTAAAAGAGGAATAGAAAAATTGTTTCTTGTAGAAGAAAATGAGATAGCAGTTAGCACTATGGGAGATAGGGAAAAACCCAACATTCTTATTCATGAGGCATCAGAAGGGTCTCTTGGTATTTTATCGCAGTTAATTTCCGAACCTATAAAAATGAAAGAGTGGTTTAAGGCCAGTTATGAAATACTCCATTTTGATCCTGAAACCAGAGAAGAGACTGATAAAGGTAAGAACCTTCCTCATGCAACCTATCAAGATCTATTAAGTTATTATAACCAGATCTATCATAAACAACTTAGTCGCTATATTATTCAAGATGTCTTAGAGTATTTGATGGATTGTGAAATTGAGTTAATACAAGGTGGTGAAAATGATAGAGAAGAACAATACCAATATTTATTGAATGCTTATGATAAAAATAGTGGTACTGAATTTAAATTTATAAAGTATCTTTATGAAAATGGATATACACTTCCTGATAAAGCACAAGTAAATTTAGATAGTTACTACATTAATGCAGACTTTGTATTTAAAAATAATTTTGGATTCACATTGATATTCTGTGATGGTACTATTCATGATCTTCACAAAATAAAAAAACGTGATGAAATGATTGATCAGATACTAAAAGAAGGGGCACATGATATTATTCGGTGGCATCATACAGAATCTTTGGAAGAGTTGATGGAAAGACGGAAAGATATTTTCAGAAAAGTACAATAATCAGCACGTGATTTATAGCACGTAATACACAAGAAAACAATGAATAAAACATATAATCCTGGAAATTTAATAAAATACCGTAATCGGGATTGGATGGTTCTTCCTTCCAATGAAGATCAGATTATACTGGTAAAACCTCTTGGTGGTTCTGATGAAGAAACTACAGGTATTTTTTTGCCCTTAGCAAAAGATATTGAAGCGATAGAAAAAGCTACTTTTAAAGAACCTACTTCCAATCAAATCGGAAACTTTGAAACGGCAAAACTACTTTATAATGCATCAAGGCTTTCTTTAAGAAATGCAGCTGGACCATTCAGAAGTATGGGAAAACTATCTTTCAGACCCAGGTCCTACCAAGTGGTTCCATTGGTAATGGCATTAAAGCAGGATGTTACCCGATTATTGATTGCTGATGATGTGGGTATCGGAAAAACCATAGAAGCTTTATTGATCATCAAGGAACTTATTGAAAGAGGAGAAATTAAAAAATTTGCTGTAATATGTCCACCACACTTGTGCGAACAATGGCAGCAAGAGTTAAAAGATAAATTAGATATTGATGCTGAGATTATTCGTTCCAGTACAGCATCAAGATTAGATCGCATGGTAGCTGATGATCATTCAGTATTCTACCATATTCCATATCAGGTAATTTCAGTTGACTATATCAAAACTGATAAGCGTAGAAGTATTTTCTTAAATAACTGTCCTGAATTAGTTATTGTAGATGAAGCCCATACCTGTACACTTCCCAAAGGAGCCTCTTCAAAGAACCAACAACAACGATATAATTTGGTTCATGATGTTGCTATAAATCAAGGTCGTCACCTTGTTTTACTTACCGCTACACCACACAGCGGTAAGGATGAAGAATTTCTTTCTTTATTAGGTTTATTAAATCCTAATTTCCAACATTTGAATTTTGAAAGGCTTGAACAGGCAGACAGAAGAAAAATTGCTCAATATTTTATACAGCGAAAACGTGAAAATATTCGGAGATGGCTAAATGAAGATACTTTATTTCCTGAAAGAGATTCTAAAGAAATAGGTTTTACACTTTCAGAAGAAACAAAAGCTTTCTATAATGAATTGGTAGCTTTTGCAAGGGGAATTTCAGATGTGGAAACAGACAATGAGAATACCAGGCTCCTACGCTCCTGGGCTGCAATTGCTTTAATTAAAGGGGCTATGTCAAGTCCTAGTATGGCTAAAGAAATGTTGGAGAAACGGCAAGCAAAACTTACTATAGAAGACTTAACTGTAGAAGTTGGGCCTGAAGCTCTAGAATATACATTATTCGAAGAAAATGACTTTGGAGTTGATTTCTCCAGATCTGATTTATTAAATGCGGTTGATTATAAGACAAAAGAACTGGAAGGACTTACTAAGTTATTGAACAGTGCAGAATATCTGAATGAAAATACAGATGCAGATATTAAAATAAAGCATACCATTGATATTGTCAAAAAATGGTTAAAAGAAGGCTTTCAACCGATTATTTTCTGTCATTATATTTCTACAGCAAAATATGTAGAAGAAAAGCTAAAAGAAGCACTTCCTAAAAATATATTAGTACAGGCTATTACTTCTGAACTTGCAGATGAACAACGTAAGGAAGAGATTCAAAGAATGGGAGAACATGATAAAAGAGTTCTTGTAGCAACAGACTGCTTAAGTGAGGGAATAAATTTACAAGATTATTTCAATGCTGTTCTACATTATGATTTGCCTTGGAATCCCAATAGAATTGAACAAAGGGAAGGTCGTGTTGACCGTTTCGGACAGACATCTACACAGATTAAAACCTATATGCTTTATGGCGAAAATAATCCTATGGATAAATTTATTCTGGAAGTATTGATTCGTAAAGTCCGTGAAATTCAAAAAAGTATAGGTGTTACTATTCCCATCGGAGAAAATAATAAGTCATTGATGACTGAGTTGACTCAAAAACTTTTGAAGACTGAATCAGAAGCAGAACAATTAACACTATTTGTAGAAGATAAAATAAGAATTGATAATGAACTAGAAATGGCTCGTAAAAAGGGGGAAAACTTACGATCCATTTTTGCTCAAGAATCTGTGGATGCTGAAGCCATTAAAAAGGATTTACAAGAAGTAGATGAAGCCATTGGAGATCCCAAGATTGTAGAGAATTTTACATTATTTGCATTACAGGCATTAGGAGCATCAGTTGCTATTGATTCAGAAGGATATAAAGTACAAACAACAAATCTTCCAAAGCACTTACAAGTTGCTTTATTATCTAAACCAGAACAGCTGAAAGGTAAAACAGAAACCCGAATTGCTTTTATTTCACCTACTCCTAAGAATTATCAATATATAGGAAGAAATCATCGCTTTGTAGAGCAACTTTGTCATTATATTATAAGTAATGCTTTTGAAGAACAGGGCAATCCTTATGGTTTAGCAAGAACAAGTGTAATCCAAACCGACAGTGTTGAAAGTAAAACAACTCTAGTAATGTTTAGAGTGAGAAATGTTGTAAAAGAAGTGCGTTCTAAAAATGAATCGGTAGCTGAAGAAATGTATTTGTGGGGATATACCGAGAATTCAGAAGGTTTACAGCCTATAGACTTTACAAAAGCTCAACATTTATTGAATAAGGCAATACCTTTGAGCAATATGGCATTGGAACAGCAACAACAACTTTTAAATGCAGAATTAAAGTCATTTGAGACTAAGAAAGATGCATTTATAGAACTAGCAACTCAACGTGCAGATAAATTGGTAGAAGCACATGGCAGATTCAAAACATTAATTGGGGGACGAAGCTATGAAAAATCTACTCCAGTATTACCTCCTGATATTATGGGCATCTACATCCTCTTGCCAAAACCTAAAGCACTTTTTTAAACCATGAAACTAACAACAATAAATATACAAGGAAATATATTCACAAGTGAAATTCTGGAAAAAATACGTCAGGACGACATTAGCTTCCAGAAACCACAAGATTTTGGTTTAAAGCCAAATGAACAGGTCAGGGATGAAATAAGCAATGCATGGAGCTTGCTAAATACTCACTGGCAAATTTTTAAACAAAAGAAGAATGCTTTTTCAGAGACAGATAAAGGAATTTCAGAGACCCGAAAATACTGGATTGTTCCGCTTCTTAATCTTTTAGGGTATCAGGTCGCTTTTTCTAACGCCGAAATTGTGAACGGAAAGTCTTTTGCAGTATCCTATAGAGCCTCTAATAAAGATGATTTCCCTATACATATTGTTGGAAGTGAACAATCTATGGATAAAAAGGCAGAAAATGGTCCAAGGCTTTCACCACATTCACTGATCCAGGAATATATCAATTCTACCGAACATATTTATGGTTTTGTAACCAATGGGAACCATTTCCGTGTACTCCGTGATGCTACAAGGCTTTCAAGATTAAGTTATCTTGAATTCAATCTTGAACAAATGATGGAAGAAGGCCATTATGCAGAATTTGCAATTTTCTATCGATTACTTCACTCTTCTCGTATTAACGATAAAAAAGAAGATGGTAAAGATTCTATCCTAGAGTTTTATCATAACGATTCCTTAGCATCTGGGTCTCGTATTCGTGAACGACTAAGTTTAGCTGTAGAGCAGTCAATAATAACTTTAGCAAACGGATTGCTTTCACAACAAGAAAACTTTGAATTAAGAAATACTATTGAAGAAGGAAAATTATCTGCAAAAGAATATTATCTACATATATTGCGTTCAGTGTATCGTATTTTATTTCTTTTAGTCATAGAGGAACGAAATCTTATTTATAAAGAAAACCTCACAGAAAGTGAAAAGAAATTTAAAGATATTTACTACCAATATTACAGTATCCAACGTCTCACCTATCTTGTTAACAAATCTCTTTATATTGATCCGAAAAAAACAGATCTCTGGCAGTCATTGTTAACTACATTTAGGCTTTTTGAAGATAGTCACTATGGTAAAGAATTGGGAATTGATGCTCTTGGGTCTGGTATCTTTAATCAACATGCAATCGGTAGTATTGAAAAAACAATACTAAATAATAAATATGTACTCAATGTTTTTAAATACTTAGTTACTTTCGAGAATGAAAATCAACAAACCATTCGGGTAAACTATGCAGATCTGGATGTAGAAGAATTTGGTTCTGTGTATGAAGGATTACTAGAATTTGAGCCTGTAATAGAAAATGGAGAATTCAGATTTAAACAAGGAAATGATCGATCTGCATCGGGATCACACTACACTCCTGAAGAACTTGTAAAACCTCTCATTACTCACTCGTTAGATCATATTATAGCAAATAAGCTTAGAGAATCCGATCCAGAAAAAGCATTATTAAGTATTACAGTATGCGATGTTGCCTGTGGAAGTGGACATATTTTACTTTCTGCTGCCAGAAAAATTGGATTCGAATTAGCACGTTTAAGAAGTAATGAAGATCAACCGACACCATCTGTTCTTCGAACAGCAATTAGAGATGTCATTAAAAATTGTATTTACGGGGTTGATTTAAATCCATTGGCTGTAGAACTTTGTAAAGTAGCCCTATGGTTGGAAGCTCACGATCCAGGTGAACCATTAAACTTTTTAGATCACCACATCAAAAATGGAAATGCAATTATAGGATTGGCTCGTTATGAAAATCTTCACGAAGGTATTGCCAGTGAAGCCTTCAAAACTTTAGCAGGTGATGATAAGGCAATAGCATCTGCTTTAAAAAAACGTAATGATACAGAACGTAAACTTCAAATAAGCGAATTATTTGATTTAAATACAGTAGATACCGATTTTACGGATATACAAAAATCCATGGAGCAATTCAATCAGTTGCCTGAACATACTTCTGAACAGATTGCACAAAAATCCAAAATGTATTATGATTTAACCAATGGCAAGAAATGGTATCGACTTAAACAATTGGCTGATTTGCAAGTTGCACAATTTTTCATTCCCAAAACAGTAGAAAATAAAGACAAACTAACAACTTATAGCCAATATAAAACTTATCTTAATTCCGGAGCACAAATCTTAGATCGTGGTATCAGTATGGTAATTGCTGAACAGAAGAAGTTTTTTCACTGGTTTTTAGAATTTCCGGAAGTTTTTCAAAATGGAGGATTTGATTGTATTTTAGGAAATCCACCGTTTTTAGGTGGGCAAAAGTTAAGTGGAAATTATGGAACTAATTTCCTTGAATATATAAAATATACATACCGGCCGATTGGTGCAGTAGATTTAGTAACTTATTTTTTCAGAAGAATCTTTGATGTTATTAAGATCAATGGCTTCCAATCTTTAATTTCTACCAATACTATTGCACAAGGTTCCGCCCGAGAAGGTGGTTTGGATGTCATCTGTTCAAGTAATGGAGTGATTAACCATGCTATTCGTTCAATGAAGTGGCCAGGTCAGGCTGCAGTAGAAGTTTCATTAATTACCATTCATAAAGGTGAATGGAAAGATAAAATTATTTTAGATAATAAGGCAGTAGAAAGAATAACTTCATATTTAGATGATTCCGAAGTTAAATGAATACTCTGATTTTCTTTTGAAATGTAAGCTTCGTCAAAATCGATTGGAAATCGATTTACTCTTAGCTCACTTAATAGTAAGCGTAATAAAATTAAAGCTTTGCGTTAAAAAACTTTATGTATTCAATTAAAGTTGGATGGATTTTTAAACGCAAAGGAATAGTGATTTGAGTGCTTTATTGTAAGAATGCAAAGTAGGGCGACTTTGTCGCTGAATAAGCTGTATGAAAAAATATCAGTTCCATTAAAATCGAGCGGTATAGAGTCAATTTTACCTGAGCTGCCGGGAGAAAGCTATAACCACAAAGGCACAAAAGTTTTAGGAACACTTTAGGAGAATGAAGTTACAAATAAACTGCTGAGAAGTTCACATAAGTTTGTTGAAACCCTCTGATTTTCTTTTGAAATGAAGGGGTATGTTTTAAAAATGGCAAAAAAATATGCTAAATCTATGGTTTAAAAAAGATTTTCAAATTGACAAAATAACAATGCTCCACTAAAGTCTGTTATCCTGAAAAGCTTTCTTCAATTTTTATTTTATTGATTAACGGATTGGCATACATCGATAGGAAATATTCTTTAGAAACGGGATCAGAAGGATCAATACGCATTTCCAGTCTTCGGATAAACAGTTGTTTTTCCTGTTCGGTATACTGTGAAGCATAGGTCTGGGTATTATGAAGCAGATCATAGGCTATAAATTTCGTTGGCCATAGCTTATAATTCCTGATAATGGAATCATCAATGATCTGAGCAACAGCTTGCAGCTGCTTATTTTTATTCTCAATGGTAGCTGCAATATCATCCAGTTCTTTGTCAATGACATGACCGGCATGCAGATGAATTCTTTTCTTTTGACCCAATATACCACTAAGCATGGTGGTAAAATCTTCATTTTTACCTTTTATGTATTCCTCTTCTCTGTGTTTGGCCAGCAGTTGGGGCATTTTTAAAGAATCGGTAGGATCATATTCATAAGAGATGGAGATGGGAACAATCTTTAAAGATTTAAAATAATCCGTCAGGGACTGATCTCCCGCTGCCATTGCCAGCATTTTTAAAACGCCTTGCTGAGTAGCATCATTACCGTCTTTAGCACGGCCTTCACGCTGAGCAATCCATACAGAACGCTTTTCCTGGTGTAATTGCTGCTCAATATACTCGGACATGATTTGTGAGCTTTTAAGCTGATCACGCAGCGACAGCCCTCTCTGAACTAAAAAGTTACGGTTCAGTTTGGCCAATACATTCAGAAACTTTCTCCCAACAAGGTTGTCACCAATGGCCGAAGCGGTCATAATGTGGCCGCTCTCCAGTAAGGCAAGGTTAAGTAGGGAAGTGTCCAAGACAATATCCCTGTGATTCGAAATGAAAAGGTAAGGGGTATTTTTATCCAGCTGATCGAAACCTGAAGTCGTCAAACCGTCAGAACTTTTCGTAAGGATCTGACGAACGGTTTGTGCTATAAAATGCCTCTGAAAATCACTGATGGAATGAATATTTTTAAACTGTTCCAGCCAAATTTGCTCATCCGTATCTGGAAAAGTAAAATTCATCAGCGCTTTCATCATAGGGTCGCGGGATACACTCCCTAACGCTTCATTCACCTCCTGATCATGGAAATACCGGATTTCATCAAACTTCGACATGCAATTATTTAAAATTTAAAACCTTTTTGCAAAAGAACAAAAATTATATGAGAATGCCGTAGAATGTAGATGAAAGTATTATGATTGGCTTAGAAGTTAGATAAATAATGAACTTAGAAGTGTAGAAAGTGGGAAATAAAGACGACCACTTTTACAAGTGATCGTCTATTTACTTTTATAGTATGGGGTAAATTTATTCCCAAATTAAACACTTCGTGATAAGCAGCAATGCAATTATCTTTCTTTTCAAATTGTTTTTTAATATTTTTAATTGAGAAATAATTATCAATTTTATGAAGTATCTACTTACTATATAGAAAAGACTTGTTAATGTTTTTAATTTTTGATAGTCAGTAAGTTATTTTTTACAAGTGATACCATTTTTTTTCTATTGTTTAATATCTTCGTATGATTTTTTTATAACACTCTTATTTAGTCTTAATTTTTACTAATTTAGAAAGAATTTGAGGGGAACCTCCTTTGAAATCTCCTTTTGTATTTACGAATTGTTGGAAATTTGTAAAATATTTATCTATCTTATTGTAATTATGATTTCCAACAGCAATATAATATCCTTGGTCCCATAGCTTTTCTTTTAAATGATGGTTATACCATTGTATTACCTCTAGCCAACTCTCTGTATTATAATTATATGGTGTTTCTGTGATAATAGTGTCTGCTAGTGTTTTTAGGTTTTTAGTTTGGACATAAGTTTGAAAGAACCTTTTAAAACATTTATCCTCCCTAGAGTCTACATCCCGGATAATTCTTTTTTCATTATTGAAATCAAGATTATCATAATCATTAGTTACTCTGGAATTCCAAAAAGTACCATAAGATATTAAACAATTCAGTAAGATACCATAATTATCCCAAATTTCCTTACCATAATTATCCAGAGGGATAAGCTCGTAAAATTTATTTTTTATTAGAGTTATTTCATCATAATCTGGCTGTTCTTCATAATCAATTAAATGACTGCTGTTTGTGTTTCCAACATATCTTCCATCCAAATTTGTAGGATGATCTTCCAATTTCCAAATTTCTGATATGATAGCATAGAAATTATTTTTCTCAAAATCTTTACGAATATTAGTAATATAATTATATTTCAAAAATTCTTCATTTTCCTTTTCTTCATCATCGATTTCATCATCTTGTTTAAATGTTTGTTTTAGAATATTTTCAAAACCATTATTAGAAAATAAAATTGCATCTTCAATATTTTTAATCACACCCCTATTAAAATTGTGGTATCTATTATAAAATATACGTAAACAAAAAATCAAATTATCATCAATAGATTTGTGATTATAACTCTCCAATACTTTTAATACAGACCATGCTAAAACCATTTTATTCCTTTCTGTATTTCTATTTTTATCTTTTACATTAGCAAACCAATTTGTATTATCATTATTTAATAGTTGTATGATTTCATTTTTTAATTGAAATATCCAGTTTAAATAAATATTTTTTTGATTACAATGTCCTTCGATCTTTCCAGAATTTAAAAGTGTAATAGCATTGATATAGCTTTCAATTTTGCAAAGACCATTTTCTTGAAAGCAAGCTAATAATTCATTATGTGTTGGGAGCTCAAACTTTTTATCTTTTGGTTCTTTCTGTATTCCTATTTTGTTTATAGAATTTTCCATACCTGCAATACAGTATATAAACTCATTAAATACTATATCTGCATTTTCATGATCACCTCTTATTAACCAAAAAAGATTTTGCCATAATTCCCATTTCTCTCCCCATTGATTTTTTTCGTCTAAAGTTTCAATGTTCATCAATAGGTCTGCCTTGAGATTTTCATTAGACTGCATATTCTCACCCCGAGCATTCATATAAATATATAATTCTTCTCCTTGCTCACTAATATTAGTGTCAAAATACCAAAATTGAACATTGCTTAATACATAATCTTTGAAAGGTTTTATTTCATCTATATTTATATCAATATAATTGCTAATAACTAATATATTGTTTATAATTGATTGTATAGTTTTATCATTCTCATAAAAATTATAATACCAATATTGGTCTTTTAATTCAATATCTTTATTTTGAGTTATATGTGATATAGTATGATTAAGGAATAATAAACTGGCTTCTCTTACACGATATTCTATAAATGATTTTTCATTGTTAAAAAACGACTTGCGAAATATTTCATTAAATTCTTTATCTTTTGATGCTAAAACGGCTAAAATCAGATAGATGGTAGTCAATCTTTGTTGGCCATCAATCAGAAAATACTTATCCGGATATTCGCGGTCACTATAAGCATATATAAATCCAATATTTGAACTATACTTTATAGAATTATAGTAATCTAATAATGTTTTTTCAAAAGATTTATCGGAATCAATTGTAACAATTAATTCATTTTTATTGTTTTCAAATATTGAATAATCATCTATTATTGATTTGAGTAATCCCTCCACCTGAGTTTGAGTCCAGACATAATCTCTCTGAATTTCTGGAACTGTTATGGCTTCAATATTTTTATTTGTAAAAAGTTCTTTAATATTGTATTTACCTGCTTTCATTTGATTGTTGCTTTTTTAAATCATTATTCAAATCCATTATTCGATTTTTTATAATTATTTTATGACTATCAATATTGGTCTTTGTCCATCTGGTAAAATCATCAGGATCAGTTTCGAACATAGATTTTGTAAATACTTCAATAGTGTGTGAAGGAATAAATCCGCCAGATTTTATTCTGTTGAGAATTTTTGTTCTTTTTTCATCATAAAAACCACATCCATTTAAGATATTATCAACATTAGATAATAAGCACATATTACCTAAATGATGAATATAACCAGATCTTTGGATTGCATCAGTATAGACTTCTTTTTCTTCCTTGGTTCGCTCTGGTTTTTTTAAAACTTTTGAAACATAATTTTTGTCTTCAGCTTTTATCATTTCTAAAATATTTGCCTTATCTGTTTCTGCCAATACATTTTTTTTCCCTTCAGGAGATTGTGGAAAGATATGTTCTAATGTCCATTTCTCATTTATATAACTATAAAAGTTAAATTTCTCAGCAGATGAAAAGACACTTAATGCTAAAAGAATTTTATGAATATCATCTTTACTATCCTCATAATTTATCTCATCGAATTCTATAGGGATAACTTGAATGATTTTTTCTAATAGATGTTTATGAAATTCATTTTTAGATAGGCACTTTAAATAGTTAGCAAAGTTTATGATAGATAAATTAGAGCCCCTGTGAAAAAATAAATAGCCTAATCTATTATGAATAATAGGGGTTTTAAACCAATCTTTCAATCCCCAGAATGAATTATATAGCTCTTCTTGAAGAGTTCTTATGTCTTTTTGATTGAAGAAATTAAATAATTCGTGATGATTTGTATTTTCTTGGAAATGTTGATTAGTATTCATAGTCTTAGCCACTAAAACTAAAAAACCGAACATTGGATTTATGAATTTACCAAAGAAAAAAGACTTTATTTCTTTGGTATTGACCCAGTTTTCTATTTCGTCCCATCTTTTTCCCAGAATAAGCCGCTGTTCTTGTATTTCTCGGAATGTTTTTTTTTGTAAACTTTCATTAAGACGTGCATACTTGGTAATAAACAGAGCCTTTATAAGCTCTGTTTCGGTTAATGGTATTTTATTACTATTTAAATTTGAAAATATTTTTTCACTATTAACATGCTCTACAACATTTACAATAATTTGTACCTGATTTAAAACAAAATCATAAAAATCCTTAATATCATCTTGACGTATCTCATTAATAAATTGATGACATTTTTGCAGAGCACAAAATATATAATATGTGTCTTGATCGTTGAATGGTTGATTATCTACAAGCAAACCCTTTTGCTTATCCCAACTGCATTCAAATAGTTTTGAAATTTGATCTTTATTATAAATATATTGCTGAAAAAAGTTGGAGCGTACGGCATAATCCAATTTTAGATTTGATATATTACTTTCATTAAGTATGAAAGAAAAAGTTGAAAGTAAAATGGAAAGTGTCGTCAATCTTTGTTGCCCGTCAATTACTTCTAAATAAACTGTTTGATTATTCTTTTTAAGAGTAATATATTGTAAGTAGTAATCAATTGGTACTTTACTTTCGCGAGATTTACAGAATGCAACCCACAAATCTTCTAAAAGAATTGATACTGCTCCATTTTTATCTGAGCCCCATTTATATCCTCGCTGATAAGCAGCTATATGAAAGTATTGGACATCATAATCCAATAAGCATCCTTCAGTATCAGTAGAAAATAAATTCTTGACGTTATATATAAGCTCGGCCATTTGTTTTTTTTATAATCGTTACTAGTTTTGGACATGGAAATTCCCATGAATGATGGATATAGATCACAATGATAAGTAAAATCTTTAATTCCTGATTATGGGAAAACGTAAAATTTGATAAACCTCCATTATACATGCTTTAAGAAATTTCATAAAATATTGGTTTTGGCTCTTAATCTGGATTAAGACTGGAACCACAAAAAGATTTCTCAATTTGAACAGAAAGAAATTATTTAAGATCCTTACTGGAAAAAATTTATGAAGTATTGAAAATTCGGATGGAAGCGCTTTTGAATTTTGATGAAAAACAAGCGGTGGATATTATTGCTAATTTTTTTTGAGATCATACTTTTATAATTTTCTGAGAGTAAATTTCTACATCTTTTTGTTAGATTCTTTGAGAAATTATCCTAGAAAATATTCTAACCAAAATGTTGTTTCAGGTTGAGGAAGTTGCCATTTATTAATTAGGAATTTTAAAATTTTTTGGCTCCTTTCATCAATGTTAATCGTTTCCCAACTATCATAACTTAAAAGTTCTTTTTCGGATTCATAAATAATATTATTATTGTTTATAGCATTATTTATACGGATTTTATGGGCATTGAAGTCTCTTAATGTTTGGCTATTATTTGACATAAATATATTTCCTAAGGCATAAGAATATTTTCTTTTTTTTGCAACTCCTAAACGATTGATGTCTTTATAAGAAGTTCTTATTTTCATCTCTTCTTCAGGATAGATTCTATTAACACTAATTTCTCGCTCCACCATATTTCCAGATAAATCTTCTTCATATTCCTTTAAAATAAAATGAATTCCATCCCAGGTATAAAAATAGTTCCCAAGTGATAAATTGCGATTTACATCTGTCCACGTAAAATGGCTTACTCTGTTTTTTAATAATTGGTCTTTAAGAGAAATTCCTGATTCTGCTGCATTTCCGGTTCTAAAATATTTATTGATATCTCTAAAAGTAGCTTCCTGATTATAATTAGTTTTGTTACCATGTAATAAAAAGCACATAATATTATGTCTCTCAGCAGCCCATAAAAACTGTTCTATAGTAAATAAGGCTTGTTCTTGTTCTTCGGAGATTATGTCGTCTTCTTTTTTGGGCAACAGACGAACTAAAATTGCTAATATTAGATTGAGCATATACCTACCATAACCAAAAGGAAAGCTAGTAAGTCTTAATAGAGATCTTTGAATATTGGAAGTGTAATGATATCTAAAGTCCAAATCCTGATCTACTTCATATGGATTATGGATGAAGTACCATAATATGACAGATTCCTTCATACAATTTAACCATTTTCGAAGCTCTATAGGGTTCATAATGTATTGATTATTATGAATATTCATCAAATCAAAATCTTTTTCAAATAGAATTTTTTGATAAGACTTAAAATCACTGGCTACCATTTTTTCGTGGGAAAAATATAGTAACCAAAAGGCTTTAAGAAAGGCATCATCATCCATTACTTTTTTAGGATTGGGATTTCGTCCAAGCCATTTATAGATTTCAAGCCAAGTCTTATTGATAGAGTTTCGTTTGGCTAGTATTTGTGTTTGTCCAAAGTTTTGTTTTGATACAAGGTATAAAATCCTATTCTTAAACCTTTCAAGTCCAGACAGTTGTTTGCCTCTAAAGTTTAGAGTTTCGAAAACCATAGAGATATCAAGATTGCTTCCTTCTGTTTCACTAAGGTTGAGCACTGAAAAAAGTAAACGTTCTGTAATTTTTATAATGAAATCTTTAACGTTGTTTTGCGACCAATCTTTCAATTTTTGTTGAAAAAATACTTTAGCAAAATCTAAATTATGAGTGTAAAGAGTCTCCACATCTTCTGTACCATAGGATTCATCTTCAAATATTTCTCTAATTAAATAATTGTGGGAGGGTACATCTACATGATATCCAAATAAGTATTTGCTTCCAGAATCATATATAAAAAAATATTCTTCAGTTATTTTCTGACGATGCTCAGATTCCTTAAGCTTTTGACATAATTGAGAAAGTAAAATTAATATAGTTGTTATACGTTGTTGTCCGTCTACTAGATTATAAGCTTGATAATATTTCTCATTAAGCTTTACTTGTTTTTTTTCATTATCAATCAAATTTTCAAACCCTTCTTTGGACAAATTTTCAAAATCATAATCTGAGAAATTATTGATAGTAAGTATTCCTGTAAAATGATAAGCATTATTCTGCAAATGAATATTTGAAAGGTCTGCCCAAAGGTCATCTAATTGAGCTTCCTCCCATGAATAACCTCTTTGGTAATCAGGAATGCGAAATATTTTGTTATGGAATATCTGTTTAAATGGTAATATTTCAGACATGATTTTTAGTTTATGTGGTTATTGTTTTTTTATTTCCTATTGCTAATCACTATAATAGCATGTTAAAATTATAAGCTAATTACAATTAAGATAAAAATAGTGAAAATTGCTTTATTGTATTATGGTTTACCGTAATTGAATAATAAGATAGGCTTAAATTTTTAGACAATAATATTTTATTAAAAAATAAAATCATAAATTATATTTTATCCCATTTTCCCATTTCTTTTATTTTAACATTATCAACAATCTTTGCATAAACTTGTGTTGTCCGGATGCTTGTATGTCCCAATAATTTGCTGACTACTTCTATAGGAATACCTAATGAAATTGATACTGTTGCAAAAGTATGTCTTGCCACATGGCATGTAAGTTTTTTATTAAAATCTAATGTAGTTCCAATTTTTTTCAAAACTCTGTTGGTTACTTTATTACAGTATACTTTGAAAATGTAATTTTCACTAAAAGGCTTTTCTGGGATAAAACTTTTTGCTTTTTTGCTGAGAGGAATATTTACTAAGTATCCTGTTTTATGCATTCTAAGGTGTATTGAATCATTAACTAAAGAGTCTTCTGAGAAGCTTTTTAAATCAGAATACCGAAGTCCTGTATAACAGGCAAATAAGAAATAACTAAGAATCTCCTTTTGTATTGGCTCAGAAAAATCATCTTTTAAATAATATTCGGTAAGTGTATTTAGCTCTTCAATTGAGAGAAAATCTCTCTTTCCGTCCACCTTTTTTATGGAAGTATACTGAAATGGATTTGTTTTTATATATCCAAAACGGATAGAAATGTTAACGAATGTTCGTAATACCCTTAAACTTTTACTCGCTGTGTTTTCATTATTTCCGAGGGTATAAAGCATGTATTGCTTATAATCATTGATAAATTTCTCATTAATATCTGAAAAATAAATTTCCTTTTTAAATTTAAGGATTTTAGTAATTTGAGACTTATATCCAAACCAGGTTTCTGATTTGAATTTAGCCTTATTTTCTTCCAAATAGTCTAAGATATAATCTGTGAAACTTTTTTCATCAGAATTGTGATTTAATGATAGTAATCGTTCTTTAAACTGGGTTAGGGTTAGTGGGAATTCTTCATTGATAAAATTGTTAACCAATAATTTAATAGACTTTTTATCTATTGCCTCTAAAATCATATTATACCTTTCATGATTTTTATTTTGAGTTTTGACTCTTTGATTTCTCAAGGACCAGTCTCGTAAAGGGATTGTAACAGGAGTAGCTGTTTCTATTTTTTTTCCTTTTAAAAATGCTCTTAAATAAATTGGATATAAACCTTGTTTGTTTTTTTCTCTTTTTTGTACAAACCGATAGCTTATCTGTATGCTCATAGTAACTGAAGTATTTGTGAAGTGAATTTATTCATAATATGTAAAGAGATAATTTTAAAATGATAAAAATCAGTAGATATTGAATCAAATTATGGAGATTGGAAAACCTATGCCTCTAGCGGCTAATAAAGGGAAAAGTTTTCAAGGTAGTATAGTGTTGGGAAAGGGATTTGTTTTGACACCCGAAGAAGCTTTGGCTTTGATTGATAAAGATCCCCGAAACAAAGAAGTGCTGTTTCCTTATCTCAATGGTGAGGATTTAAATAACAATCCTGGACAACATCCTTCAAGGTGGGTAATTAACTTTTTTGATTGGGATGAAGAGAAAGCAAAGACTTATCCTGATTGTTATGAAATCATAGAGAAGTTGGTTAAACCGGAAAGACAACGCTGGAAAAGAGATAATAATGATAATGAAATTATAGGTGTTTATGCTCAAAGAGGAAGCCGTGCAACAAAGAAGCCATAAATTGGAAAACCTATGCCTCTAGCGGCTAATAAAGGGAAAAGTTTTCAAGGTAGTATTGTACTTGGAAAAGGGTTTGTTTTATCTCCTGAAGAAGCCGAAAAACTCATTAAAAAAGACCCACGTAATAAGGATGTACTTTTCCCTTATTTAAATGGTGATGACTTAAATAATGATCCTGAACAAAAACCATCTAGATGGGTTATTAATTTCTTTGATTGGGATGAAGAGAAAGCAAAGACCTATCCTGATTGTTATGAAATTATAGAGAAGTTGGTTAAGCCAGAAAGACAACGATGGAAAAGAGATAATAATGATAATGAAATTATCGGAACGTATGCATTAAGAAAGCCTTTACCTCAAAAGTGGTGGATATATGGTGAAAAAAGACCAGCTCTTTACAATGCCATATCTGAGTTAGACCAGGTAATGGTTATTGCCCAAGTTTCTAAAACTACTGCATTTGCTTTCACAAAACCAAATAAAGTTTTAGATGCTAAATTAAATGTATTCGCAAATAATTCGTTTACAATGTTTGCCTTTTTACAATCAAATTTTCACATATATTGGGCTTGGAAATATTCTAGCACAATGAAAGCTGATTTAAGTTATGCCCCAACACAGGTTTTTGAAACATTTCCTTTTCCAGAAGAAATTTCACGAGATATGAGAAATGAGATTGAAGATTTAGGAAGGAATTATTACAATGTTAGAAAGTTAATAATGCTCAAATATAAAATTGGCTTGACTCGATTTTATAATATATATCACTCTAAAGGAATACAAAATGAAATAGATCTAAAAAATAAACACTTAAGTTTCCTAATAAAATATTTGTCAAGAGTACAAATTAATATTGAAACTAATGAAATTGTTAGTGATTTTAGTGATTTTAGGAGAATTGCTATAAAACTGGATAAACTAATTATAGAATCATATAAATGGAGTGACATAGATTTAAGTCATGATTTTTATGAGCTTGAATATCTGCCAGAAAATGATAGGATACGTTTTTCTGTTCATCCAGATGCCCGTAAGGAAGTATTAAAACGGTTATTGATGCTTAATCATCAACGTCACAAAGAGGAAATATCCGAAGGTTCAAAAAGCATTAAACCTATAAATAAAAAGGCAGGTAATAAAATGAAAGAAAACAATTTCCCGAAGTTATTTTAATCTTCGGGAAACAAAGTATTTGAATTTTTTGAAACAATTTTCGATCTTTTATTAACAATTTTATATAAAGTATCACACTTTGATTGCTCAAGATTTAATAATAGTAATCGATTTAAGATTTCTTTTCTAGTAGTTGGATGTATTGTAAACCTTATTCGGTCTTTTTCAGGAAGATTCTCTAATTCATAAAAGCTATGCTTCAAATCAATATCATTCCATTTATATAATTTAATGATTTCGGAATCAATCGATTTGTATAGCTCTCTTAGTTTAATTATATCATCATATATTTCACCTTTATTATTAAGGTAAATATCATGAAATTTATTTTGTAAATCTGTTAGACCTAATTGATAATTCTTCATTATTTTCAAACGAGTTAGATGAAGCTCGTTTCCCAAGCTATTTAATTTCTCAGATTTAACTATCGGATAGGGAAACGTCTCAAAAGCGTTCGTACCAGAATAACGTAATGTAGAAGCTCCCATTGTTGAACTATTTTTCCATGCCCAGACATCATGGACAGAAGAATTTAATATGGCTAATTCTGAAAACGTATTGAGAGCAAATACCACAGTTGCCTCAGAAAAGACAATATCATTTTTACAAATAGAAATCAATAAATATTTAGCATGACGATTTAAAACCATTACCTGGTCTAACTCAGATATGGCATTGTAAAGAGC
>NZ_FWXM01000006.1:0-400815 GCF_900176315.1 Chryseobacterium sp. YR221 | reverse complement strand
CCTTCTCTAAACCCTCAATCCATCTACTCCTGCGCTCCCATATTGGGACTGCAAAGATACAAATCTTTTTCACTTTCGCAACTTTTATTTTTAAAAAGTTTTGAACGTGTTTTTTAGAATTATTATCTTTTTGAGTATGTCGTTTCTGCTTAGCTAAAAGCTCTTCTGCGCTTACTGAGTCTCTTTCGTTTTTCAGTGGGGCAAAGGTAAGCCAACTTACCTATACCAAACAAGTTTATTTAACTTTAAATTTACAATTATGTAATATTTAAATCTAACATACTGGAGCGCAGGGTTAAAAATTTTAAACAAGATATAAAATTTCGCCTTCCAGTATTTAGAAACAGGAATTAAATAGGATATTGTTTATTTTAATGGTGTATCATCTTTATAAATAAGGCTTAGGAACTCAGCATAAGATTTCTCCAAACCATGCACATCACCAGATTTAAGATTCAAACCACCATTTCCGGAAGTATCTGATTTAACTTTCAAAGATGAAATCTGAAAATACATATTATCCTTATTATCTTTTGGCTGAACTTTTATCGTGGAACCCAAAAGTTTTTTCGTTGAAACGGTATAGATTTCCCCGGGAACAATTTTTACTTTGATAAATGTCCGGGGTTGTAAGGTATAGTTTTTCTGATTAACACTAATCTTCTGAGCTTTCTCTGAGGAAGCAAATACATACAGCATACCGTCCTTCCCTACCCATTTTTCTTTGGGTGTATAATAAAGCGCAATTTTATAGTTGGCTGGATTAAAGGGCTGAGCAGTTCCATCAACATTTTCAAAAGGTTTTAGTGCAAATGCATTAGCACCTATCTCTTTTGCCTTTTTATACACCAATGAAAAAATTCCAGCGTCATCTTTTGAAAACCCCTGAACTTCTACTTCTCCTAAATAAATCGTCTCTGATAGGGTATCATCTTTCCGGTATAGAAATTTATCCTGGTTATCATTTGTCTTTTCTACCTTAATCAGGTAAACATTTTGTGCATTCCAAAACTGGAAGCACAATATAGAAAAGATGATTGCTAGATTTTTCATATACTCTATAAATTATTGTTGTGAAAGTATGCTTACACATTCTTCCAGGCTATTTTCCCAATGTTTAGCTTCTATATGGTAAGTTTCTTCTATCTTATCCAATGACATGGTACTTCTTACCGGTCTTTTTGCCGGAGTTGGGTATTGATCTGTTGTCAGGGGATTTAGTTTTACTGACGATTTTGAAAACTCAGCAATTTTTTTGGCAAATTCAAACCATGTTGTTTCCGGATAGTTTGAGAAGTGGAAAATACCAAAAGTTTTCACCGGAGATTCAATAATATTCATTATTGCTTCAGCAAGGTCATTGGCATTGGTAGGTTGCCCAAACTGATCGGCAACTATACCCAACTCATCTTTTTGAGAAAATAAATTCAGCATGGTCTTCACAAAGTTTTTATTAAACTCTGAATACAGCCAGGATGTTCTCAGAACAATAGTTTGGGGATTAATTTCCAAAGCAAGCTCTTCTCCTTTTCTTTTTGACTGACCATATACCCCAATAGGGCTTGTAAAATCATCTTCTGAATAGGCCAGATTTGTATCTCCATCAAAAACATAGTCTGTAGAGACATGAATTAATATACTTTTATAGTCTGTACAAGCCTGAGCAAGATGAGCTACCCCTTCAGCATTTACAGCAAATGCTTTTTCTTTCTCTTTTTCTGCCAGGTCTACCGCTGTATAAGCTGAAGCGTTGATGCAATAGTCAGGCTTGTTATCGTAAAAAAAGTCATTAACCTGCTCTTCGTTTGTAATATCTAAGGTTTTTGAATCTGTAAATAAGAATTCATATGTATTTTCAAAATCGGGAGCAATTTTTCTAATACAATTTCCTAATTGTCCATTGCTTCCTACTACTAGTATTTTCTTCATTTATATTATTATTTTAAATTAACAAAAAGATTAATCCTCAATTTTAAGAATTCCTTGCGTTTTGAGATCTCAGGAATTTAACTCTTGGCTGAAAGTCTTTCTGCTCTAAATCTACATAAAACTTATGGAATGTCTCTTTGATATCTTCAGGATGAATTTCTGATTTTCTGGTTTTAATATTGAAATAAATAACCGTTACCCAAAGCACAGCATGAACGGTTTTTTCGTCCAAGCTTTTCATCAGAATTTCTACTTTAGCTGTTCTATCCTGTATTTCTATTGTTTTACTGCTTATTACAACCTGGGTATTGTATCTTACTTCTTTTAAATAGGCAATTTCATTTTGAATTGCGATCCAAGTACAGCCAGTCTGTTTAGTATATTCCTCATAGGTAAATCCATAAAATGTTTCTACATGATCCTCTCTTGCATTGAACATATAGTCCAAATATTTTACATTATTCAAATGTCCGATTGGGTCACAATCACTAAATCTAACTTTAACCGTGGTTGATACTTCTTTTTCCATTCCGCAAAAATAAAAAAACCACCTCTAAAAGAGGCGGTTAGTTTTATAAATCTTTGTTAATTCGCAGAAATTATTGAATTCCCAATTCTTTCTTTACAGCTGCAGTAGCATCTGCTCCTGCTTTGTAAACAAATGCTGCTGAATTTGCATCCATGATATAATCATATCCGCTAGCTTTAGCTACTTTTTCTACTGCATCATTTAGTTTTTTCTCAATAGGAGCGAAAGCTACATCTTGTTTTGCTTGTAGATCTTTTTGAGCTTTATCCTGCATTTGAGCTATTTCTTCCTGAATTTTTTGTAATTCAGCTTCTCTAGCTTTGTTTTCGTCTGCAGTCTTTTTAGGAGCTTCTTCAGTATACTGCTTTAGTTTTACTTGCCCTGCATCAGCTTTTTTCTTGATCTCAGCTTGTTTAGTATCCAAGAATGTTTTGATATCAGCATCTGCTTTTTTCTTTTCAGGCATTGCATTAAGAACTCCCATCACATCTAAAGTAGCAATTTTTTGAGCTTTTGCCATACCTACTGATACAACCATCATTACTGCTGCAAATAATACACTTAATTTTTTCATAACTGGTATAATAAATAATTTAATTTGTTTTTAGACTTCAAATTTAAGCAAAAGTTAATTTGATAATTAATTTTTATTTTTTGCTATTCGTTTTTTCTTTCTTATCAGTTCCTTTCAACAAAATGTCTAAGACCTTGTCTGTAAAATCATATTTTTTCTGGAGAAAAATAACACTAATGTTATTGCTTTTATCAAGAACTATGCCCAAACCATTTTTCTCAGACATTGTTTTAATAGCATTCCATATCTGATCCTGGAACGGTAAAACAAGATTTGTTCTCAGCTTTGTAATTTCACCATTGGCGCCAAAACGAAGACTGGTAGTTGTTTTAACATTCTTATCAAGATCTACTACTTCTTTTTCTCTTAGCTTTAACTGATCTCCTATCAATAATACTTTTTCACTTTCAAATGCAGATTTCTTTCTTTCATACTCTGATTGCAGATTTTGAAGTTCTGACTGCCATGTATCGATCTGTGAGTTTAATCTTGCTTCGGCTTCTTTATACTGAGGTAATTTATTTAAAATATAATCAGTATCCACCACTCCTATTTTTTGAGCATTATTAAGCCCAAACAATAAAAGCAATACGAATGTGAAAGTTACTTTAAAGTTTTTCATATTTATAATTATAATGTTTGGTTCATCAAGAAGTGAGTCTTCCAGCCTGATGGGTCTGTTCCGGAAATTGTCTTATCAAATCCATAAGCGAAATCAAATCCAATCAATCCAAATGCTCCCATATAAACCCTTACCCCTACTCCTACTGATCTCTTCAGCTGGAAAGGATTATAATTTCCCCAAGAATTCCAAACATTACCTCCTTCAGCAAACGTCAATGCATAAATCTTAGCTGTCTGATTCATTGAAATCGGATATCTCAATTCTAAAGTAAATCTGTTATAGATTGTTCCACCTCCTTTTGGAGTGATGTCTCCCTGGGAAGCATCTCCCCCATAGGTAGAAGCATTTTCATAACCTCTTAAAGGGATTAATTCTCGACCATCATATCTACCTCCGAAAAGACCGGTTCCTCCCATATAAAATCTCTCAAATGGCGGAGCCCCTAAATTACTGTTGTAACCGTCCATGAATCCCATTTCAGCAGAAGATCTTAAAACTAGCTTCCCGGCAATTTCATTATATACATCTGCCTTGAACTTAATTTTATAGAATTCCATCCACTTATATTTATCGATGGCTGCCATTGTAGAATAATCTTTATTACCAAACAATGAATATGGAGGGGTCAGCTTTGCAGAAAGTTCAATATTAGAACCCGTTGTAGGGAAAATAGGGTCAATACCCGCTGAATTTCTGCTCAAACCTACATTGATACTAAAGTTATTAGCATCTCCATAATATTCTGTAGTATCTCCAAACTGGAAAGGATAATTACTGAAGTTATACTTTTGGAACTGAATACCTGTATACAATGAGAAGTAATCATCAGGCCAGTTCAAATATCTGTTTAATCCAACAGATGCCGAGAAGATATTTAACTTTTGTGAGTTTCCTACCGTATCGCTGTATCTTACTCTTGAGTTATTTAAACTTACAGAAAGTGCAGTTGGTTTTGTTCCGAATAACCATGGTTCAGTAAATGAAATACCATAGTTTTGGAAATACTGTCCTGCCTGCATTTGGATAGATAATGTCTGTCCGTCCCCCTGAGGTACTGGTTTAAAGTCTTTAAATTTAAGGAAATTCTTTAGGGAGAAGTTATTAAACGTCAATCCTAAAGTACCAATAAAGCTGTTACCACCATATCCCGCTTGCAGCTGAACCTGAGAAGATCCTTTTTCTACAAGCTTCCAGTTAACATCTACAGTATTATCCTGCTGGTTAGGCTGAATGTCCTGTCCGATCTGTTGTGGATCAAAGAAAGACATCCCGGCAAGATCAAAATACGTTCTTTTGATTTCTGTCTTTTTGAAAAGGTCACCAGGTCTTGTTCTTAAAGCTCTCAATACAACGTGGTCATGGGTTGTGGTATTCCCTTGCCATGTTACCTTATTCCATGTAGCCTGTTCTCCTTCGGTAATTCTGATTTCCAGATTAACGGCATTTCCTGTTACGGATTTTTCTATTGGGGTTACATTAGAGAAAAGGTATCCATTATTCATGTATACAGATTTAATATCTGAATCATCTTCTTTACCACCATCTTCTCCAACTTTTTTGTTGAATCCTACTGCATCGTAAATATCTCCCTTCTTATATCCTAACAATCTCTGTAAGTAATCTGTAGGATACACAGTATTTCCAGTGAATGTAACATCCCCGATATAATACTTTTTACCTTCATTCAACTTTACATTGATTTCGTAATTATTTCTCTTATTTCTCCATACAGAATCTGAAACGATTTTCGCATCTCTGTATCCTAAGGAGTTATAATAATTGATCAGGCCACGCTTGTCTTCCTGGTATTTATCTTCAATGAATTTTGAAGACTTCAAAATTCCTCCGATACCAAAACGCTTTTGCTTAGTTTCTTTGAAGGCCTTATTTCTAAGTTTACTGTCTGTAACACTTTCGTTACCTTCAAATTCAATATGATCAATTTTTATTCTTTTACCCTTATCTACATTGATCGTCCAGTCTACTAATGCAGGGTCTCCTGCATTGACT
Organism: Chryseobacterium sp. YR221; assembly: GCF_900176315.1. NCBI lineage: Bacteria > Pseudomonadati > Bacteroidota > Flavobacteriia > Flavobacteriales > Weeksellaceae > Chryseobacterium > Chryseobacterium sp. YR221. Next base: position 395,148 of record NZ_FWXM01000006.1, on the reverse strand, counting down.
TTATCTTCAATGTTGATTCTAGCATCTGCAAAACCTTTTTTAATATAGTCTTTTGGGATGTTTGTTTTAAGACTTGAGATTAAATTCTGGGTAATTTTAGTTCCCGGTTTCAGATTATTATCCTTAGCGAGTTTTTCGCTTTTAGATTTACCGATTCCTTTCCCTTTGAATTTAACTTCTCCAAGCTCTTTAAGGTCTTCCAGATAGAATCTAAGAATTACAGTTTGCCCTTCAATACTTTGAACGTAAACTTCCACTTCGGAAAAAGATTGCGTATCCCATAGCTTTTTAACAGCATTGCTGATTTTTTGCCCCGGAATGTCAACACTTTCTCCTTTGGATAATCCTGTAAATCGTAAGATTTGAGCTGGTGTATATTTTTTTACCCCATCTACAACAATGTCTTTAAGTGTATAAGTACCTACTTCACTTTCTGCATGCACAGCATTGTTTACTTTTGTGCTATCCTGTGGAGTTACTTGTCCATAAAAATGCGCAGAAGCAGCAAACATAATGATGGGTAATAGTCTAAACTTCATTTTATCGAGTCTTTCTTTTCTTAAAATTTTATTGGCCTGTTAGTTGCTCACCGGTTAATCCGTATCTTCTTTCTTTGTTTTGATAATCCACAATACACTGGAAGAAGATATCCTTGGTAAAATCCGGCCATAGAACATTTAAAAACTGTAATTCTGCATAGGCGATCTGCCAAAGAAGAAAATTACTTATTCTTATTTCTCCACTGGTTCTTATCAGCAAATCTACAGGAGGAAAGTCCTTTGTATACAGATAGTTTTCGAATAATTTTTCATCAATATTCTCTACCTCTACTTTTCCTTCTTTTACATCAGAACTTATATTCTTTATGGCGTTCAAAATTTCATTTTGTGAACCATAGCTTATAGCCAATACTAAGTTTCCTTTTGTGTTTTCTTTTGTAAGTTCTACCACACGCAGCAATTGTTCTCTTACTAATGTAGGCAGTTTTTCCAAATTCCCTATAACATGCATCCTTAATCCTTTACTGAAGATCTCTTCTGCCTCAAGCAGTAGAGTCTCAACCAGTAGATTCATAAGGCTATTTACTTCTTCAGCAGGACGACTCCAGTTTTCTGAAGAGAACGTATAAAGAGTTAAATAGGGAATATTGATCTCATTACATGCATTAATGGCATTTCTTACAGCATTAATGGCATTTTTGTGGCCGAAAGTTCTTTCTTCGCCACGAGATTTTGCCCATCTTCCATTGCCATCCATAATGATAGCCACGTGTTTCGGTAAATTCTCAGAATTTATTTTATCTTTAATCAACGACATATTAATTAATCACAATAACATGGAGGTCTTCCGAATGAAAAAGTCAGTCCTAAACTGAAAGTATTCATCCAATCATTAGATCTATCATCTCCAATATTTCTTTTTTTAATAAACTCCTCCTCTCTTTCTTTAGCAACAGCATAATAGTTTCCTGACTGCAATAATGAACCTCCGGTGGTAGGGTCTAAAATATCTGCATTATAAGAAGCTTTGATATCTTTAGAAAGCACTTTGCTATGATCCAGCTGATCAGTCAATGTATATCTAAATGTAGCCTCTGCAAATATAGCCCAAGAATGGTTAAATTTATATTTCAAACCAACACCAAAAGGAATATGCATTGTAACTTTTTTTCCTAATGAATATTCTGTGGAAGTTTTAAAGTCCAATTCATTGATAGGAGCTTGTGCTACTCCATCTGCATCTCTTCTGAAATCATTCATAAGAGTAGCCTTAGGAGCATCAAACATTAAAGCTCCGATACCTCCGAAAATATATGGACTTACCATGCTTATCTGCTCGTTATTTATTGGAAAAAAGTTGTATTCAAACATTAAGCTTGCTTCATACACATTATTCTTTCCAAATGAGTTTCTGTTTTTTCTGTATTCTTCTTTCGCAACCTTGTCGCTAAATTGAATCTGGTTATACCCTAAGTCCAATCTAACAGTCTGGTGCGGATTAAAATTAAATCTATATAATAATCCTCCATAAAATGGGAATCCCCAATCTGAAACTTTATTTAAATCCAACGGCTTTTGTAAAATATAATTCGTACTTCCTACATCTCCCACTAGGTTACTCATACCTAGACGAATCCCCAATTCGTTTCTTTGTGCCTTAACACTTACTACTCCAAGGAGAGCAAGGAAGCTAAACAATAATTTTTTATTCATAAAAGAATATGGATTTATGGTTATTTTAAAATTTAATTTTTGCAAATATAAAACATTTTTATATTAATGATAATCTTAATGTTTAGTTAAAAATAAACAAAAAAACATAATTTGTTATAAAGTAAACGATAAAGTGGCAAAAATATTCTTTTTTTCACAGATTGAAAATACATAATATATAGAAAAACCCCCATTATATGAGGGTTTAAAGCTCTATTTTTTATTAAACATTGTCTGTACTTTGTTCCTTATCCTGATCAACAATGGTTCTTTATAATTTTTATCTTCATCAAAATAACCGTACCCATAGCCGTAACCGTAGCCATAACCATAGCCGTAACCTTGTTTTGTATTATAATCATTATAAATAAGCCCTAGATGATTAATTTCATTATTATGATACTTATCGGTAATCATTTTAAGCATATATTTTTCGGTATACTCATGACGAACAACATAAATATTGGCGTCAGAATATTTCATCAGTTCATAAGAATCTGCAACCAGACCTACCGGCGGAGAATCTATAATAATGAAATCATATTTTTCCTTTAGTTCTTCCAAAAATTTAATATTTCTCTGGCTCATTAAAAGTTCAGAAGGATTTGGCGGGATGGGTCCGGAGGTCGCTACATCCAGATTTGGGATTCTCGTTTTATTGATAATCTGGTCTATTTCTACTTCTCCCGTCAGGTAGTTTGAAATCCCATATTTATTGTCAATTTTAAAATCACCAAAGATTTTAGGCTTTCTAAGGTCCATTCCCAGGAGGATTGCTTTTTTGTCACTCAGACCAATTACAGAAGCTAAATTGATAGAAACATAAGTCTTTCCTTCTCCACCAATGGAAGAAGTCACCAATATCACCTTCCCTTTTTCTTCTTCATTATTCATTAAGAACCTCATACTCGCTCTTATTCCTCTAAACGCTTCTGAAACTGATGATTTTGGCTGTTCCAAAACGGTAAGCATATTTTCGTTACTATTATTTCCGATAACACCCAGTAATGGAATCTTAGTGGCGCTTAATAGTTCTTTAATATTTCTCACCTTATTATCCAGAAGTTCTCCTATTAAAATAAATAAAAGAGGAAGAAGTAACATTCCTAATATAATAATAATCTTAGTCAGTTTTATATTGGGAGCGATAGGGTTCTGTCCTAAATTCTTAGCAGGGTCAATAACCGTAATATCAGACTGGTTGGTCGCCATTCTCATCTGTGTATCATTCTGCCTTCCCAAAAGACTGTTATAAGTAGATTCTATCATATTATACCCTCGTTCTGCATCCAGATATTTTCTTTCTTTTTCAGGATATAAAGCAAGATCTGAATTGGCATCTGAGACATCCCGATCAATTTTATTGATCTCATCATAGTATTTAGTATAATAATTTCTCAGACTATTTGATGCCCCCATTCTCGACTCATTAATAAGTCGGTTGATTTCTTTCATAGGTTCAGAATTCGCTTTATAAATTAAAGCCATTTCTGATCTTTTAGTATATAAAGCCTTCAGTTCGGTAACAGAAGCAGAGAACATACCATCCTCGAAGCCTGCTGCATTAGTTCCGATCATTTTGTCGAAATCCTGGGATTGAAGGGTATTCTTAATTGTATTGAGTGAACTGATTTTACTAACCAGATCAGCTTTTCTGGATTCAAGCTCTTTTATTTTATCGAGAGACTTCTCATCCCTGTCTTTAATATTATAAAGTTTCTCTGATGTCTTTAAATAATTAAGCACGTTAGCACTTGAATCTAACTTCTTTCTTATATTACTTAAATTTCCCTGCAGATAAGCTTCCGTGTTTTTGTTCACTATATTTTTATCAGCAAGTCTTTTTTTCTGAAGTTCAGCCACAGATTTATTAAGAAAGTTTACAGTACTGTTCAGGTTGTACCCTTTCTTTACAATAACCATTATCGTACTGATTTCTTTATCGAAATCTACAGCAATTGTAGAAACAATATCATTAACACTTTCATTGACAGTATTCAGATTAATAATAATATTCTCAAATTTGATTTTAGGAGTTACCGAGTTTTGAACCAGCTTAAATCTTAAGTTAGGAGAATTATACCATTCATTTATCCTGATAATTTTATTAGCAGGTCTGGTATAAGGTCTGATGGCCTGAAAGTTTTCGGCTTCGTAACTGTATAAGTTGGTAGATTCTCCTTCTTCCGGAAGAACTACCTCATATGTTCCATTTCCTTTTGGGATTAGTGTAATTGGGTAATGGGTCTGCTGAAGATGTTTTTTATCAATCTCAAGAAATACTGGAGAGTCATCTTTGTCCAAATAGGTAGACTTTATAAGCCCTTTGGTAGAATAATTAACAAACAGATCCAGCTCTTTTACCAAAAACTCATTGTGAGATCTTGATAAAAGCATTTTCTTTAAAAATATTCCGTCCTGGTTACCATTTTGCCCCCAGATAAAATTAATGGACTGGCTTGCCTGAGTGGGTTGTAAAAAGCTGGCAGTATTGTTTGAAGTACTTAAGGATATATCTGATGCAAATATATTCTGCGCGTAATATTTACTGTATACCCAAGAAATGGCATATCCAATAAACAGCATAAATACAAACCAATACCAGTTTTTAAGTATTCTTCTTACAAAATGTTCAATATCAAATAACGCAAACACCCCATACTTTTCTTTTGAGGAGTCGTTTCTTCCTACTTTATCGTCTTTTCCTGGAATCATAGGATTAAAGTTTTTGTAGGATTGTATATAAAGTCAATGCAGTTGTAATTGCCGTCACACTGGTAAGTAGTGTCTGAATAGGATCTTTTCCGAATCCGTTCAAGCTTTTCTTTCTCGTGTTCAGATAAATTTCATCTCCATTCTGCACATAATAAAAAGGAGAATTCATAAGATCTTCCCGGGTAAGGTCTATTTTAGCAATTTTAATTCCTTCCGGCAATTTTCTATGAATTACAATATTTTTCCGGTCAATTGTTCTATTCAGTCCACCATTTATGGCTAAAGCTTCGGTAATAGTCATTGTATTTTTATGAGCCACTTTTTCACCTGAAATACCGGTAGTTTCTACGTCTCCAAGAATATAGTAGGTAATTCCGTTCGTATTTAATCTTACTTCAGATTTACCATCCTGAAAGTTTTCATTTACTTTTCCTTGAATTTCTTTGCTTATATCATCCAAAGTCCTTCCTTCAGCTTTTACGTAGCCTACTCCAAAAACATTGATATCACCATTAGAGTCTACTTTTAAACCATTAAAATAAAAGTTTGTATTTCCTGCAAAACTGGCACCTTCTCCAATTGCTCCGCTGGCCCTTCCTACTCCGGAAGCGGCATTATTCAAAACGGGGATACCAACTCCCCCGGAAGCATTATAGGCAGAATAAAACTGGGCAGCATCTCCTTTAGGAGTGGTAACGATGTTTAAATTGAGGATATCATTTTTAGTAATCCTATAAACAGGGATATTGTAGGGAACAAGACCTTCTTCGTTTATGACAAGACTCTCACTTGGCTGTAAATATCGCACATCCTTTGTTGTGATGCAGGAAGTAATTAAAAAGGGTAATATTAAAAATAAATACTTAAAGTTCTTCATCATGTTAAAATATGTTTACAAAAGTAAAGATTAAATTGTTAATTTTTGTTATTTCTTAACCGATACAATAAATCCGGTAAATAAGCTCCCAAAAAGCCCAGTGAAATAATAACCAGTAGCAGTAGATTTACATTCATATGTCTTAAATAATAAGCAATTCCTACAATCATCAGATAGTAAAGAATGATATAGAAGGTTGATCTCCTGTGGGTAAGGTCAAGTTTCAGCAGCTTATGGTGAATATGGTTTTTATCTGCATCAAAGGGTGACTTTTTATTGTAAAGTCTTATCATAATTACATTTAACGTATCTACAATAGGCAGGATCAAAATAGCCACAGCTACAACAGGTGCAGATTGTAGGTGATACCTTGGTACATCTACCAACTTTTTATCAATAAAAATATCAATAAAACAAATAGATGTGAATGCCAGTAAAAAACCTAGCAACATAGAGCCTGTATCCCCCATAAATACTTTATTGGTTCTATAGTTTGAGAGATTATAATATAGAAATGCCAAAACAGTTCCTATAATCACAACGGATAAGATAACCAATGGATAATTATATTCCCCAAGTCTGTAATAGCTTATTCCGAACAAGGCACTGCAAATCACAGAATATCCTCCTGCAAGGCCGTCTATACCATCTATCAGGTTGAATGCATTAATAAGAACAATGAAAGTAATAATACTGAATACAACACTTACGAAGTAGCTCAGTTCATACACTCCAAATATCCCAAATAAACTTCGGATTCTGATATCTGATCCAATAACAACCAATGAAGATACAATTACCTGCGCCACAAGCTTTTTATAAGCTCTCATCACGACAATATCATCCATTACCCCTACATACAGCAGGATAATTAATGATGCAAATAAGAACTTATAGAGATCAAACAGCTCGTAGGCAAAAATAGAAGCGCAGATTCCTATGGAATAGAAGATTGCTATACCACCAAGATTGGGAATTTTTCTGAGGTGTGAACTTCTTATTCCGGGTTCATCCATCAGATTCTTTCTTCTTGAAATCTTTACAATGGTAGGTACAGAAAAAAAAGTGATTAAAAAGGAGAATATAAAGCCTAAACCTATCTTCACATAGAAAATAGGTATCCCCGATCCGCTTAAGAACAATTCAAAATTTTTCATTTTTTTCTTATTCAGTTACTCATGCCTCGTTTGAAAAATCATCATATAGATATAACGAATCATCTACATCATAACGTTACTATCCGAAACAATAGTACTTACATTTGTGTTTACATTAATTTTCTTATCAGTTTCTTCTGCCCCGCAAAAAATAACAGATAAAAAATCTTTTTTTTCACTGGCAAAGATAAAAGATAATTCTTACCAAAACGACTATAGTTCAATATATCTTGAATTTTTATATGTCTTTTTTTCATGAAAACATCCAGTTGTTCAGCCATTTCATAAAACACTTCATCTTTTTTAACGAATGCCAGATACGCCAGAAATGAATAAACTCCTTCAAAAATCTGAAAATTTTTCAGCTCTTTTCTTTTATGAGTGTATTGTGATTCATTAAAGATATTTTCAACATCTGCTACTGCTTTCAGCATATCAAGTCCTTTTTCAGTATGGGTCTTTGTAATGGAGTCCGTACGCTCAAGGTACTGATAATGGTAATTCTGAGTTTGAGCAATTTTTTTGCATTCTAGCAAAAGCTGTGGAATAAGCTGAATATCTTCAAAGTGCACCCCTTTCTTAAATCTTTTCTGATGAAAGAGTTCTTTTTTAAACAATTTGTTACAGGCAAAATAGCTGATATCTGAAAAAACAGAAAAGTTTTTTTCAAGGTCTATCTCCTCAGGCATATGAGGTATTTGGGTCAGCTTCTGGGTAATTCCTCCATTCTGATCTACTTTTTGGATATTGCAGATCACCATTTTAGCCTGATGCTTTTCTGCCAGAAGAAGCATTTCTTCAAACATTGTTTCTGTAACATAGTCATCGCTGTCCACAAACCCAATATAATCACCTGTTGCCCTGTCAAGTCCGAAGTTACGGGCATCACTTAGCCCACCATTTTCTTTAGTGAAAGTTTTGATTTTTTCAGGATATTTTTGAGAATATTCTTTAATAATATCTTCAGAACGGTCCTTACTGCCGTCATTCACCACAAGAATTTCAATGTTTTGAAAACTCTGATTAACCAAAGAGTCGAGGCATTTTGTCAAATAATTTTCGACATTATACACAGGAACAATGATGGAAACTTTTGAAAGAGTATTTATCATACATTAAATTTTCGTCAGCCTTGCATTCAGCCAGCCTTTTTTGGCATCATCAAAATCTTTCCGGGAACACGGAATACAGTTTTCTATATTCTCATCCTCACCAAAATACCATAAATTACTGAAAGTATCCCGTTTGAAAGCATACTGCCTGTCATCAACCAACACATAGAATATTTCATGATGTCTTTCTTTCGGATGTGATCTCTGAATATTAATACCTTCAGTCAGGTACCAGAGCATTTGAGCTAGTAACTGGTGATTCAGTTGATTTTCAGAATAGATATTATAATTAAAGATTCCTACAGATTTCAGATTTTCACTCAGCCCTATTTCTTTCATATAGGCACAAATTTCTCTTCTATTCAACCCGTTCACCTGAGGATTCATAGAAAAAGGCTCACTGAAACTTTCAATAGCATCGCAATTTACAGTTACAAGATCTGCTCTTCGGAAGAAAGGCTCTGTCTTTTCAGTAGAGTTCATCATTTCAGCCAAACGGATAATATCAAATTCTACTTCCTTAATCAGCCGAACAGAATCTATTTCATTTAAATGTTTCTGATATCCTAAATGGTGGTAATTTTTAATAGAAAAATTTTTTGCTCCAAAAATTTTGCTTAAAAACGTATACTCATTAATTTCTTCTCCCTGCTTAAGGGAAATCATATTACTGATCTGGGTAAAATTGAGACTTTTCTGATGAAAATTTAATGCAGAAAATAAAGAAAAGGCAAAGTCGTTGGAACCTCCTATAATGACAGGAATCGCTCTTTTATAATGACAGGCCGACAAAACTTCCTGTAAAATGTAATGGGTGTCCTGAACAGATTTCCCTGAAACCAAATCTCCAAGATCTACAATAGGAATTTCAAAATCAAGCTGAGAAAGTTTGTAAAACTCCTTTCTTACTGCTGTAAAATCCTGTACCTCTGCTTCACCGCCTGCTCCTCTGTAATCTGATACAAATAAAAGTACAATACTGTCCTCTTTTATATCTTTTGTAATTCGACTTCCAATCTGCCAGGTTTCTGCTTTGAAATTTCTTGGTGAAATGATAAAGTCTTCAAAATCCATATTAATTCAAAAAATTTGATAAGGTGATAATTTACTAATTGCTTTATCTAACAAACATACAAAAAAAACCATAGCAACTCCTCACCTCTTTAGTGCTTTTATTCATAAAAAAAGCCGTTAACACTATTTGTTAACGGCTTTGTATTATTATTTTAATATTACTTCTTTTTAGCTGCTGGCTTTTTAGCTGTTGCTGTTTTCTTTACAGCGGCAGTTTTTTTGGCAGCAGGTTTTTTCTTTTCTGCAAAGGCATTTTTATCCTGAGCGGTAATCCATTTTTTCACCTCGTCCAGAGAAATGTCCTTCAATTCTTCAGCATCATATTTTGTATCATCGTTTTTCTTTGGAATTTTAAACATTGCTTTTCCAAATTTGATGAAAGGCCCCCATCTTCCATTTTCAAGAGATATTTTTTCTTTTTCCCACTGCTGGATATAACGGTTCGCTTCTTTTTCCAGCTTAGCATCAATCAGTTCATTGATATCGCTTTGAGAAAGGTTGTCAAAATTATATTTCTTCGGAACATTGATGAAAATATCTTTGTATTTGATAAACGGACCGAATCTTCCTGCTCCTTTGGTCACCGGTTCCCCTTTATAAGTGGCAATCGGCGCATCGGCTTTTTTCTTTTCGTTGATAATTTCCTCTGCACGGCTCTGGCTCACAGATAAAGGATCTTCACCTTTAGGGATACTGATGAAAGTATCACCCCATTTTACATAAGGTCCAAATCTTCCTACCCCTACAGAAACAGCATGCCCTTCAAATTCATTTAAATCAAAAGGTAATTTGAACAATTCTATAGCTTCCTCAAAAGTAATCGTGGCTATATTTTGGCCGGTCATCAATGAAGCAAAGATTGGTTTTTCTTCATCGTCAGTTTCTCCAATCTGGATCATCGCTCCAAATCTTCCAATTCTGGCGTGAACATTTTTACCTGTTTTAGGATCTACTCCCAATAATCTGTCTCCAGTTGCACGGTCAGCATTTTCTTCTACATCTTCAATTCTTGGGTGGAATTTTGAATAGAAATTGGTCATCATTTCTTTCCACTTTTGATCACCACTTGCAATTTCATCAAAACTCTCTTCTACCCTTGCCGTGAAACCATAATCTAAGATTTCTTTAAAGTTATCGGTCAGGAAGTCATTAACAACCTCTCCAATATCTGTAGGAATGAATTTATTTTTATCACCACCAAATTTCTCGTCAAGAACTACTTTTTTGATTTTATCTTTTACCAAAGACATTTTAATCACTTGACGGGTCTGTGGTTCAATCTCACGCTTGTCCACATATTCTCTATTTTGGATCGTCTGAATAGTAGGAGCATAGGTAGAAGGTCTCCCAATCCCTAATTCTTCAAGTTTTCTTACCAAACCGGCTTCCGTATATCTTGCACTCGGTCTTGTAAACTTTTCTGTGGCAGTAATACTTTTATAGCTTAGTATTTCACCCACCTTTACTTTTGGCAATAACTTTTCGTTGTTCTCATCATCTTCATCTTCCGTCTTTACAATACCATAAGCTTTCAGGAAACCATCAAAAATAATAACTTCTCCCTGTGCTTCAAAATGATGTGGTAAAGATGCATTTCCGATTTCGATTACCGTTTTTTCAATTTTAGCATTAGACATCTGAGAAGCCAACGTTCTTCTGTAAATCAACTGATATAGCTTACTCAACTGTGCATCACCTATACTTTTCACTCCAAAGTCCGTAGGACGGATCGCTTCGTGAGCTTCCTGTGCTGATGCTGATTTTGTAGTATAATTTCTTGGAGAAGAATATTCTGCTCCGTATTCTGATATGATTTGTTTTTTAGCTCCTTCAATAGCTTCCTGAGAAAGGTTTACCGAGTCAGTTCTCATATAGGTAATGTATCCCTCTTCGTATAATCTCTGTGCCAGACGCATGGTATTGGTCACATTATATCCTAATCTTGACGAAGCTTCCTGCTGTAATGTAGAAGTGGTAAACGGAGCAGATGCAGAGCGTGTACCAGGTTTTGTTTCCACATTCAGTACTTTGAATTCTGTAGTTTTTGCCTGTTCAAGGAACTTTTCTGCATCCTGTTCTTTTTCGAAATCTTTTTTCAGCTTAGCAGCAATTTCCTGTTCTGTATTATTCAGGAAGATTCCGTCTAGCTTAAAGCTTGCTTTTGGGACAAACTCTCGGATTTCTTTTTCTCTTTCAACAATTAATCTTACCGCTACAGACTGAACTCTTCCTGCAGATAATCCCGGCTTTACCTTCTTCCATAAAACAGGAGACATTTCAAAACCTACAATTCTATCCAGTACTCTTCTTGCCTGCTGAGCATTCACCAGGTTTTGGTCAATATCTCTGGGATTGTCAATTGCTTTTAGAATGGCATTTTTAGTAATCTCATGGAAAACAATTCTTTTTCTGTTTTCAGGCTTCAGCTTTAGCTCATCTGCTAAGTGCCAGGCAATAGCTTCTCCTTCGCGGTCTTCATCGGAAGCCAGCCAAACCATTTCGGCCTTCTTTACTGCAGCTTTTAATTCTGTCACCAATTTCTTTTTATCTGCAGAAACTTCGTAATCGGGACTGAATGTGGCAAGATCTATTCCCATACCTTTTTTAGGTAAGTCCCGGATATGACCGAAACTGGATTTCACTTCAAAATCCTTTCCTAAATATTTCTGAATAGTTTTTGCTTTTGCCGGGGACTCGACGATTACTAAATTTTTCGACATTCTAAAAATTTTTTGCAAAAGTAAAGCTTTTTTATTATATACTTTTTGTTCTATTCGTTTAATTTGACAATTAGATTTCTTAAACGCGCATGATGACAAATCTCTTCAGACTAATCAAGTCCTTTATATTGTATGTTTTAGCATGTTACCAACTTATCAATCTTAAGGGATATAGAATTTTTCATCAACTGTTATAGACACAGAATATATGTATTCTCCAAAAAAAGCAGAATAAACCTATTTATTCTGCTTTTTTTAGCTCTATTACTACAGGTTTACCTTTTTATAATTTTCACAACAGCCTCAGAATTATTTATTCTTATTAAATATCCTCCCGGAACTAAAGAGGAAAGATCTGTTTGTTTATTTTCAAATTTCCCCGATTTCACAAGCCTTCCGGAAACATCAAATACTTCATAGGTATAGTCCTTATTTTCAGATTCTTTAAGGTAAAGAATATCTTTAAAAGGATTGGGAAACACTGAAATATGCCTGGTTTCCGTTTTAAGCTCTATAGTACTGAACCCCACGTGACTTCCTATACCATTCCTCAGCGCAGTGATTACAAATTTGGAAGCAGGTCCTTCTTCTTTTCCAAAAGCATTATATTTAATTCTTACACACCGGCAGCCCATTCCAAAATACGGATCATTATTATCATGAAAGGCTATCAGGCGATTGGCAGCAGAAGCCGCATCAAATAATACATTAACAGCTCTTCCCAGATAATTTGAAGCCAGTGCATCCGTCCATATTCCTGCATACTGAAAATTCACCACATTAAAAGTTCCTTGTGGAGACTGATTACCTACAACATTTCTGAATGCCCGGGAACCTGAGTCAGGATAATTTCCAATGCTATACGTATTATCTAAAAACTGATACCCGATTGTAGAAGTGGTAGATGGATTTCTCACACGAATTCCCTTATAGTCGGTCACAATACTATAGGAGGTCGCTATATTTTTATCCTTTTTATACCATGGAGTCTGTCCAAAATCCTGTCCGGAAACCAGCGCTACACTGGTAAGATCCGGAATTCTCCATCCTTCAGGGCATGGATCGAAAGGAGATTTCCCTCCGCCTCTTCCCCATCTTTCAGGAGCAAGATTGGGTTCATTAGCAACCCAGTCTGTTCCATTGGTATAGTTGGGCGACGCACTGTTAAATGGTGAAAAGGTACTTGGTATCATAAAAGCCAAAGGGTTCTGCACTGAATAAGATATTATTTTATTCACTTTATCAACCGGTTTATCTATTCCCTGAATACCCGAAGCGGGAGCATATGTATCATAAGGAACTATATATCCTACTGAAAGGTTATTATAGGTTGCAGCTGAAAGTGTAGTATATGAAATGCTGCCATTATCCTGAACCTTCCCTAAAAATACATTGAAAGAGGCTCGGTTATCCGCATATTGAAATGTAGGAAAAGGATCTTTCCTTCCCCATTGGTAATGCAATCCTGTAGATGCTCTTATCTCTGAAAGCTCAGCAGCAGTAGGAGTTAACGGATTTTCAACATTGGGAAAAGCAGACAAAGCACCTATATTCCGGTCCAGAAATTCAGTCATCAGTACGATATCTGCTTTGTTTACATAATTTACATAATTCACGGCTTCTTTGACCGGCAGCTCTGTTGTATACGCGTAAGAAACCACAGGAGTATTCGTAATCCAGATATGCCAGCTCCAGTATACAGGGTTTGTAATGCTTCCATTATGTAGCGTTATAACTGCATTTCCACTCTGGTTAGGCCGTATCTCTACTGATATGCGTGAAAATCTGATATCCTGAAGTGTAGACGGAGATGGGTTGACCATGGAAACACTGCTAATGAGGTTGACATTGGTAGTCCAGAGGACATTGGCTTTCAGATTATTAAAACTTGAGGAAATCAATATATTGGGGTTATTCAGCACTTGACTCTGCACCGAGAAAGCTTTACTGACAGGAATTTCCACAGTATAGGGCTGTGTACTTTTTGTAGCCAGATAGGTATTAGGGTTATTGATTCCTTCTTTGTAATCTGGCACTGCAGCAGGTATATATTCCGTTGGAAAATCATAATCATTGATCTTATACAACGGGTCTTTTATACATCGGCATCCATTGGCATCTGAAGTATACATTCCGGACATGGGCATATAAAAATATCTTCCCCGGATATTGGGATAACCCGGATCGGGCACATCAGGTTGTCCTTTATCCGGAATCATCGTTAAGCCCCTGACACTAACTGAAGGAGAAGTATCAAAATGCCTGGTCATAGTAGCCGTCCATAATGCAGTATGATGCTGATCACTATATTGCCCTAAATGAGCATTCCTGATGAGTTGCCCGGTCCCCGGAAATACTCCCATATCATAACCGTTAACACTTGAGAGATCAAATCCCCAGTTCGGGTAGATCTTAAAACCGGTCATAAACGCCGGAACACTTGCGTCTGTCGGTTTTATAATGTGGTATTTATTGGCTTCGAAAGCATTTTTTCCTATATTGGTTTTAACTCCAAAAGGGGAAAAATCTACTCTGATATCATCTATATAAGAGGAAGATCCAAGATTGGCAACAAGCATAGACGGAATACGCCAGCCATTCGGACAAGGGTCATATGGGGATTTATCTCTATATGGCTTGGCACTGCTGTCGTTATTATAGCCTTCCGCAATTTTCCCTTGTGAATTATCAGACCAAAGATTAAGTTCCGAGAGCCTGTTATCAGGTAAATCAGAAGTTCGACCAAACCAATTTACAGGAAGATTGACGTCATTATTGTAATAGGCCTGCCCGGAATTATCATTCTTATTAATATAGATCAGGCTCAAAGGATTTTTTACAGAAAGCCTGATGTTATTTGTCACCTCTGCTGCAGAAAGCAGTACCACTTTCGTAAGGTCATCAATACTTACCGCATTGGTGAAATTTTTTGCCGCTCTATGTCTTACCCGCCCTATAGATCCTGATGCTTCATAGAAATCATTCCCTCTTGTTACCAGGGGTGGAATAGGGTCTTTTCTTCCCCATTGATAAAGCAATCCATTGCTTCTGTTCCAATCCGATGCAGTAATAGAACTGGTAAGAGCTCCCAGGTTTCTATCCATCCATTTCCACTCAAAATCGGGAATAAGCTCAATACTCCCGTCTGATCTTAGCCTTTGAAGGTTCTCAAAACTTTTATAAGATGAGCCATTGGAAGGATCATCGGTAACCCATACATGCCAGCTCCAGTAGACTTCTCCATTCACCCTGAAAGCAATAACTGCATTTCCTTTTTTAGTCTTATTGACGGGAACTTTTATTTTCGCATCCTGCCCTGATCCCGAAATTTCTAAAGCATAGGCTACTCCTGATTTAATCAAACCATGCACATCTTCCCAAAGCACATCTGCTGTCACCGTCCCTCCAGGAATTCCGTTTCCTTTAATATAAGAATCACCTTCCCACATAGCATAAGCTTTTCTTACAGGAATAAACAAACCGTCAATACTTTGAGCAGGATCAAAATAATAGCTGTTAGGTGCCTTTTTCCAGTCAGGAATAACAATCAAACCAGGATTATTCTGAGGCTTATTCAACGAATCCAACTCCTTCGCAGTCAAAACGTTTACGCTATATCCAATTGAAGAAAAATCCTTCATGGACATTATGTTACCTTTAAAACAGAGACCAATCGACACTAAGCAAAAAATTGCTGCTAATTTTTTTACTAAACGTTTCATATTCTGGTTTTGTGTGTACTACAGAAATACAATTTTTAAGCCTACATCAAAAAAAACAGATTTAATTTAAAAATAAGCATACCATATTTTAATTAAAATAAAAATAATTAAAAATAAATCAATTACCGCTAAAAACTCACTATTCTTATATAACGAGATATTATATTGCAAAAAAGACAGCTCTTCGTGAGCTGTCTTTTTCTTAAATTTTTTGAATATTTTCTAAGGAAGAATATGGTTCTTATATAAATCTATGGAGAACCTTCCCGCTTTTATATTATTAAAGGATGCAAAAACAATAAAATTGAATACTACCAAAGCAATGATAAATGCATAGATCATATTTTTAACCCTGGCCGAGACCACATACATTGCATTAGGAATTATAATATATGAAAACCCGATAAATGCTCCCGCAAGACGGGATGAGAATATAGGATTGTTCCTGAAAATAAAGTAGAAGCAGATTCCTACCACGGCATAATTCCGGTGGTATTCGTAGTAAGGATACAGCTCTTTCATCTTGGTATCAAAAACAAAGAGGAAAAAGGTAAGAATTGCCATCATTGCTTCCGGAATACCAATACCCCCATTCAATCTTTGTACAGTCTCATCCATATATCCGTTAAACCCTTCTACCAATGTACTTTCTTCCGTCATTCCATTCAAAAAATCTCCAAAGACCCTATAGATTTCAAAGGGCGACAGAAAGACGGAACCTATGATCATAATCAGCATAACGGTCTTGTTCAGAGGAACCCGGGCCAGCCAATACATGGGTAAAAACAGATAACATACACTATGAATTCCCGATCCTAAAAATATAAAGAACAGGTAATGCCACAGTTTTCTTTCTTTGATATAGCGTATTGCAAAATAGACGATAAAGGTACCCAGGTTTTGTCTTATCTGCCCACTTTCTCCAATGAAGAAGTTTGGAATAAACATAAACAGGGTAAAGGTAAAGGGGTAAAAAGTATTGTCTTCTGTATACTCTATCTTAAAGCTTATTGCAAAAATGGCTATAACAAAGGTAACAATATAAAAAGGGGCATTAAATACATTCAGCAATATCTTATTAATCAATGTATAGAGCCATTCTACATCCAGGGTATCCGGCCCTTTCAAATGGAGCATCTTCATAAAGATACTGTAATAGCTTTTCGTATCGGAATAAATATAAATCCCCCGATAACTACCATAATCCGGCCCTACATTATCACGAAGCCCGGCAATGATAATCAGATAAATACCCAGGAACCAAAACCATTTTTTATCTACTTTTTTACCATATACCTCCTGAACACTGAAGAACAGCATATATATAATTGCAATAATATAATATGGATGTAATAAACTCATACTAACTGAATCTCTGCTGTTTTTTTAAACTGGTGAAATGTTATGATAATCCCGGTCAGAATCAAAGGAAGAAAGAGTCTCACTTCCCAAAACAATCCGACTAAGGTAATCATAATAAGATAAGGCAGTGAAAAGAAAAGATATTTGCCAAATACAAACCTGTTTTCTCTAACGGTACAAAGCCTATATATAAAATAAAGAACGATGACTGCAAAAACCAATCCCGCCAGATTAAACGGACTTGAAAAGTTTCTGTCTATATAAAAACCTTCTACAAAGGTTGTTTCTTCTGTTGTAATAAATTTTCTTAATCCGAGATAGGGAACCAGAAAAGCAACAACCAATGGAATTATTATCCATACAAATTGGTAATTTTTTTCCTGGACGTCTTTCACATTAAAGAAAACCGCCGCAAAAAAAGCAATATTAAGACATGCCGTTTCCCTTACAAAGGTGGAAATAATGATCAGGACGACTAAACCTCCATAATACCCCTTTTGCTGTGTATGCAGATATTTCAACGTAAGAAAAACACCTGATAAGTAACAAAATAAGGCAATAGTATCACAATTTGTAGGTGCATATTGAGTGATAACAATGAAAAAAACTGAAAGTAAATGAATGACCCTTCTTTGATTAACATCAGAAAACAACGTTTTAAACTGAAGCATTTTATTAATAAGAACCGAACAGAGGATAAAGAAAAAACTGTTCATCAGAAAAAGGCCATGATAAAATGGTGTTCCATTCTTAGACAGAAAATCTTTAAAGAAGGAAAAAGGTCCATTGATCAGATAATACATCACATCCGTCATCTGTACACTGAGATAATTAGGAATCACCCTATAAGCATATACAGAGGAAAATAAAAATTCCGGAGTTTTTTCTGATGTTTTCAACCTTGTATAGGAAGATTCAAACCCATAATAAGACATGGCAAACAGCAGAAGCGGAAGTACTATCACAAATAGAAATCCGTTTATTTTTTCATCATTTTTTTCCAACATATCTAAAACAGATTCTTATTTTTTAATAATAATTGTGGTTTAAAATACATTTCATTAAAGGGGAACTTTTGCAAAAGTAGAATATTTTTTCATTCTGCCTAGAATATTTTATTGATTTTCAGACAAAACTTATCCCTCAATTATTTTGAACTAATACTTAAAAATTTAAATTTGCAGACTTGACTTTTAATTGTAATGCATCGTTTTTTCATATTTTTATATTATCTGATTTCTAAAAACAAAACTATTGCTGTATTGAGTGCATTAGGAATCGCGGCTTTGTGTATTTTTTTCGCTTCAAAAATCAACTTTGAAGAAGACATCAATCAGATTATTCCTAAAAATGAAAAATCTGATCTTACGGCAAAAGTTCTTAAGCAACTTAACTTTTCAGATAAGATTATTGTTATTATAGAAAATAAATCCGGTGAAGACAGCTTTCAGCTTTCTGAAACAGCAGATACCTTTTTACAGAAAATTGAACCTTTACAAAAATACATTGGTTCGGTTCAGGGCAAAGTAAATGACAATGAAATTTCGGAAACATTTGATTTTGTCAATCAGAACCTCCCTCTGTTTCTGAATGAGAATGATTATAAGGAAATAGGACAAAAACTTCAGAAAGACAGTATTGCCCGGCAGGTGGAGAACAATTATATATCA
The DNA here is from genome assembly GCF_900176315.1 of Chryseobacterium sp. YR221. Taxonomy (NCBI): domain Bacteria; kingdom Pseudomonadati; phylum Bacteroidota; class Flavobacteriia; order Flavobacteriales; family Weeksellaceae; genus Chryseobacterium; species Chryseobacterium sp. YR221. Next base: position 376,526 of record NZ_FWXM01000006.1, on the reverse strand, counting down.
TTGGTTTCTCCTACAAGTCTTGTTACCAAAGAATTTATCAAAAAAGATCCTTTGGGACTTACTTTTTTGGGGATCAAAAAACTGAATGCTTTAAACATCAGTAAAGATTTCAAACTTGAAGACAGCTATATCGTTACCAAAGATGGTAAGAACCTCTTACTGTTTATTGATCCCAGGAATAAAAGCAATGACACCAAAGGCAACGAAGTTTTTGTGAATCAACTCAATACGATAAGGGAAGATATTAATAAACAGTTCAAAGGCAAAACTGAAATCAGTTATTTCGGATCTCCGGTTATTGCAGTGGCCAATGCCCAGCAAATCAAAAAAGATATTCAGAATACGGTCATCATTTCAATGACGGTACTTCTGGTCCTGCTGATCTATTATTTCAGAAATGTCTTTACCCCTATTATTGTTTTTCTACCTACAGTATTTTCTGTGCTACTCGCTTTATTAATATTATATTTTATCAAGGATAAAATCTCAGCCATTTCATTAAGTGTAGGCGCTATTCTTATTGGTATTACCATTGATTATGCCCTGCATATCCTCACTCATTATAAACACAATAATAATATTGAGGAGCTATATAAAGAGATTACACAACCCATTATTCTTAGTAGTGCAACCACTGCTGTTTCTTTTTTATGTCTGGTTTTTGTACGCTCTGAAGCATTAAAAGATTTGGGGCTTTTTGCTGCCATCACCGTTATTTTATCTTCCGTCAGTGCATTGATCATCGTACCTCAGCTTTATAAGCCTAAAAAAACATCGGAAAAACACAATACAAATTTTATAGACCGAATTGGTTCATATCCATATGAAAAAAACAAGCCCTTAATTATTGGCTGTTCTTTAATTATTCTGGCCTGTTTATTTGGCTTCAGACATGTAGGCTTCAATGAAGATATCGGTGATTTGAATTATATCCCGAAAGAACTGAAAATAAGTGAAGCGAAACTTCAAAAGCTTTCTGATATCACTTCAAAGTCGATCTACACAATCTCATACGGAAACTCCGAAGAAGAAGCATTGGCCAGAAATTCAAAGTTGAATCAATTCCTTGAAAAAGAGAAGAAAGAAGGGAAAATTTTAAGCTACAATTCAATTGGTAACATTGTCCTTTCTGAAAAAGATCAACAAAAGAAATTGGCCGAATGGGAACGTTTCTGGGATACTGCTAAAAAGAACAACACCATTTCTGAACTGATCAGCAATGGAAACAAATTTGGATTCAACAGTTCAGCTTTTGATAATTTCAATAAGGTTTTACATAAAAAATATTCGGTTTTAAGATTGAAAGACTATGAAAGTGTAAAAGCATTACAGATTTCAGAATTCTTAAGCAACGAAAACGGTTTTTACACTGTCTCAAATGTTGTAAAGGTAGACGAAAACAAAAGAGATGCTTTCATTAAAGATATTGAAAAGAAACACGATGCTCTCGCCATTGACCGTCAGCAAATGAACGAAAATTTTCTTGGTCTGTTAAAAAGGGACTTCAGTACTTTAATCAACTATTCTCTTTTAGCGATCGTTTTAACCATTATTGTTTTCTTCAGAAATTTTGAACTGACCGTTCTTACCATGTTTCCGATTGTTTTAACTGGAATTGTTACTGCTGGAATCCTTTATTTTCTAGGTCTGGAACTCAATATATTCAGTACAGTGGTATGTACCCTGGTCTTCGGGGTAGGTGATGATTTTAGTATCTTCCTCACACAGGCTATGCAAAAAGAGCATACTACAGGGAAAAATGAACTTCCAACTTACAGAACATCAATTATTCTGGCTGTGTTCACTACGATACTTTCTATTGGATCCCTGATTTTTGCCAAACATCCGGCATTACATTCTTTAGCATTGGTTGCTTTAATCGGGATGTTCTCTGTGATTATCATTACCTCCACGTTATATCCGTTCTGGTTCAGGCTCTTAATTACCAACAGAACCAAAAAGGGACTTTCTCCAATTACATTCAGATTATTCCTTAATTCATTTTTATCATTTTTATATTATGGATTGGGAGGACTGTTATTTTCAGCTTTCGGAAGTTTTTTCGTAAAAAATGCTAAGGGGAAAACCTTAGATATTATAAAACTGATCTTAGCCCGGTTTTTAACATCGGTGCTTTATTCAAATCCTTTTGTCAGGAAAAAAGTCATCAGAAATACCTCTGAAGATTTCAGTAAACCGGCAGTGATCATTGCCAATCACACTTCTTTTTTAGATACCCTGGCTATTGCTATGGCTACTCACAAAATTATTTACCTGGTCAATGATTGGGTATATGAATCTCCTGTATTTGGAAAGCTGGTAAAAGCATTAGGCTTCTATCCCGTTTCCCAGGGTATTGAAAATGGAATGGAAAAACTGAAAGAAAAGGTTAATCAGGGGTATTCTCTTGTCGTTTTTCCTGAAGCAGAACGTTCTTATACCCATGATGTCAAAAGATTCCACAAAGGAGCCTTCTATCTTGCCGAACAGTTTGGCTTAGATATCCTACCCCTTTATATTCACGGAAATTCTGAGGTACTACCGAAAGGAGATTTCATTATTTATGACGGAAGCATTACTGTAAAGGTAGGAAACAGAATTAGCAAAGACGATACAAGCTTCGGAACTACCTATTCTGAAAGAACAAAAAAGATCAATGCTTACTTCAGGAACGAATTTGCCAAGCTTAGAGAAGAACTTGAAGATGAGAATTATTTTAAAAAGAAATTACTCCTAAGCTACTTATATAAAGACACCGATGTAGTACAAGAGGTAAAAAAAGATTTCAACACCTATAAATCTGTTTATTTTGAACTCAACAACCACATTTCTAAAGATGCCAACATTCTGCATATAGCAAATGATTTTGGGCAAAAAGATGCTTTACTGGTACTTTATCAGGCAAGCAGAAAAGTCTTCTCATTCATTAAAAACAAGGAAAAAAGAGAAGTTGCCGCCCAATCTTATCTGGTGAAAAACAGGAAGCTTCACTATATACAAGATCTTGCGGAAGTTAATAAAAAGATGGATGTACTGCTTATTTCTGATGAAGGATTTTCACTGAATAACATCCAGGTCCTTCCGGAGATTATCATTTTTGTTAATATAAATAATACCTCATTTAAAAACGAAAATTATACATTAAAATTCAGCTCTGACTCATTAAAAGTATTTAAAGCTGAATAATAAATATGAAAAACATATTTTTGTAAACGTTAAAAAATAGTAATGAAAAAAAACATACTTGTAATATATTATTCACAAACCGGCCAACTGGAGGATATTGTGAGAAATATTGCCAGGCCTTTTGAAGCTCAGAAGGAAGAATATCATATTACCTATTATAATATTAAGCTGAAGGAAGATTTTCCTTTCCCCTGGCCAGGTGATGTTTTTTTCAATACCTTTCCGGAGTCTTATCTTCAGATCCCTAAAGAAATACTCCCTCCATCGGAAGAAGTTCTGAATACAAAATACGACCTCATCTTATTCGGATATCAGGTATGGTATTTAACGCCTTCTATTCCTATTATTTCATTCCTTAAAAGTGGGTATGCAGAGAAGATTCTTAGGGATACCCCTGTGGTGACCATTTCCGGAACAAGAAATATGTGGATGCTTTCCCAGGAGAAACTTAAGGTCTATTTAAAAGACTTAAAAGCAAAACTCGTTGGAAATATAGCCCTGGTAGACAGACATGATAATTATACCAGTGTACTGACTATCTTACGATGGCTGACAACAGGCCAGAAAGAAAAGTCGGGAATTCTTCCCGCAGCCGGCATTTCTGAAGAAGAGATTACAGGGTCTGTAAAATATGGAGAGATCATCAAAAATCACTTTAAAGATAATGATCTGGTGAATTTACAACCGGATCTGGTAAAAAACGGGGCCATTGAAATCCGTCCGTTTCTGGTACGGGTAGAAAAGGTAGGAAATAAAATTTTCACCGTATGGTCTAATCTGATTATAAAGAAAAAAGAGAAACGCCCATTGCTGATAAAATTCTTTAAGGTATATTTGATGGCAGCGATATGGATTATCTCACCAATCGTTTTGGTCTTACACCTGCTTACAACCCCTATATTTTGGTTTAAAAGACAAAAGCAAAAAAGATATTTACAAGGAATTAATTTAAAATAGAATGTACGACGTATTTATAACAAAAGCATCAACATACTTACCCAATGAGCCGGTATCGAATGATGAAATGGAGACCTATCTCGGTCTGATCAATGATGCGCCTTCTAAAGCAAGAACACTTATTTTAAGAAATAACAAAATCACAACAAGATATTACGCTTTAGATAAAGAAGGGAATCCTACGCACTCCAATGCGCAGATTACAGCAAAGGCAATCGAAGGGCTTTTTGATGAAAATTTCAAAAAGGAAGATATGAAATTATTATCTGTGGGAACTACTTCTCCGGACCAAATGCAGCCTTCACACGCTTCTATGGTTCATGGCGAGCTGAATATCGGAAAATCTATTGAGATTAATACCGCTACAGGTCTTTGTAATTCCGGGATGAATGCCCTTAACTACGGATTCCTTTCTGTAAAAGCCGGTGTACACCAAAGTGCTGTATGTGCGGGTTCTGAGAGAATGTCTGCATGGATGACTGCTGATAAATTCAACCATGAAGCTGAAAATTTAAAATTATTGGAAGAAAGACCTATCATCGCATTCAAAAGAGAGTTCCTAAGATGGATGCTTTCTGATGGGGCAGGTTCTTTCCTGTTAGAAAATAAACCCAGAGAAAATCAGATCTCTTTAAAAATAGATTTCATCGACTTCTACTCCTACGCTCATGAAATTGAAGCATGTATGTATGCAGGATGCGAAAAACAGGAAGACGGAAGTTTAAAATCATGGGCAGATTATTCATCTGACGAGTGGTTAAAGCAATCTATCTTTGCATTGAAACAAGATACTAAAATCCTGGATAAATATATTCTGGTAAAAGGAGCAGAAAGTTTAAGATCTTCTTTTGACAAACATAATTTAGATCCTGAAAAAATAGACCATGTTTTGGCCCATATTTCTTCAGGTTATTTTAAAGAAGGCTTAAAAGATGAGTTTGCGAAAAAAGGAATGGATTTCCCTTGGGAAAAATGGTTCTACAACCTTTCCGATGTCGGAAATATTGGAGCAGGTTCTATTTTCATTGCCTTGGAAGAAATCATGAATTCCGGCAAACTGAAAAAAGGAGAGAAAGTACTTCTTTGCGTTCCTGAAAGTGGAAGATTTGCCTATTCTTGTGCCTTATTAACTGTTTGCTAATGGAGAACAGACTGCCAACATCCGACAAAGATTTTGTAGAAAGCCTTATTCCACAAAGATTCCCTTTTGTAATGGTACATGAGCTTACAGAATACTCTGAAAACCATCTGATTTCCGGATTTGAAATAAAAGAAGACAACATCTTTGTTCAGAACGGAGTTTTTCAGGCTTCAGGTATGATAGAACATCAGGCACAAAGTGTTGCATTACACACAGGTTATAAATATTTCCTGCTAGGGAAAGAAGCTCCTACAGGATATATTGGAGCTATAAAATCCTTTGAAGCGGAGGTACTGCCTAAAACCGGAGATCGTCTTATCTCAGAAGTTACCATTCTTAATGAAGTAATGGGAGTAACACTTGTAGATATCGTTACCAGATTAAATGGTGATGTGATAGCAAAATCTCAAATGAAAACTGCTGTAAAATAAGTCTAATGGAAATCAGGGAAGACCAAATGATCAATATACACAACTTTCTGCCTCATCGTGAACCGATGTTGATGGCTGATCATATCTTGGAATTAACCAAAGAAAAAGTTGTGACTTCCTTTGAAATAAAAGAAGAGAATATCTTTGTTCATAACAATGAATTCGTTGAAGCCGGGCTTATTGAAAATCTGGCGCAAACCTGTTCTTCCATCCTTGGACAGAGTTTTTTCGAAAACCCTGAAGCAGATACAAAAGTGATCGGCTTTATTACCAATATCAAAAAAATTGAGGTTTTTGCCCTTCCAAAAGTAGGGGATAAAATTATTTCAAGAGCCTCGCTTGTTTCTCAGTTTGAAAATATTTGCCATATCTTCTGTGAAACTTTCAATCATGATGAATTATTAATCAGAGCTGATATCAGCCTTTTTATTCAGGAGGTCAAATCGTAATAATCAATTCAAAATAAAAACAAAAAGCTGTACCGCAACGTACAGCTTTTGTTTTTTACAGTAGTAAAATGCTTATTTCCTTTCATAGCCTGCCAGGTCTCCGTTCAGATTCCGATTTCAACCGCTCAACTGGTAATATATTTTGTTTACAACGTAATAAAATTGCCAATAAAATCTGAAAAATACAGAGTTAAAAAGATAACATCTTCTCCAGAACAAAACCATAAAACAATATTATCCAAACAATTACATCGTAAGAAAACCAACCCATGCTTTGATAAAAAAAATATCACACTGATGTATTTCACGTGAAACATTATATAAATCCGTGAAACCGGCATCATCACAAACAAGCTCATATGAACAATAAAAAAGTGAGACATTCCTGCCTCACTTTTTTATTATATCAATCCAAAAAGATTAGTACCCAAAGATCTCCTCAAGAGACACTTCCTGGAATTCACCCATTTTGTTGATCGATTCCATATTCAGGTTCTCCTTCTTACCGATGATCGCTGTATTATACTGTACAGGTTTCACTTCTGTATTGTAGAATCCTGTAAGCTGAGGCAGTGTCAGCCCCTGGATTTCTGCATAAGTATCTTTTCTGATATCATAATCAATACCTAATTTTTTCAGCGCAAGCTGGCTAAAGAAGATATTCGTTCTGTTTACTCTGTTAGAAGCAATCTGCTTCAGGGCAGAACCTCTTGCATTATCAAACTGTGCCGGGATTTGTGGCAATTCTGCCATCAGATCGTTCATTGCACTTACAGCCAAAGGAAGCTTATTAGACTGTGTTCCGATATAATTGGTAATATAATTTGCATGTCCTTTTTCTGATGCATTACCATAAGAAACATAGGCTGAATAGGCTAAAGATTTACTTTCTCTGATCTCCTGGAAAACAATTGAAGAAAGACCTCTTCCGAAGTATTCATTAAAGACATTTGATTTTCCAAAGTTGCTAAGGTTTACCGTACTTCCTTTTGCTACTTTAGCCATCTCCATCTGAACCATATCGTAATTGGTGAAATACACCTTTCCTGTTGTAGCTGGTTCCGTATATTCTTTAGCTTTTGCAGGCTGAAGACTTGTATTAACGACATACGGCTTCACCGCTTTCTCCAGACCTGTCTGATCCTGCCCGTAAAGGAATATCTGATAAGGATACTGATTCAGCGTTTTAATTTTTTTCATCAGCTCTGTAACATCTATACCCTCAAGACGATCTTTGGAAACAATATCCGTCATTCTTGAATCCTTACCATACTTGGCATAATTCGAAAGAGCAGCCATGATTCTCCCTTTATCTTTCTTTCCTACAGCTCTTGCCTCCAGGATCGTTTTCACAGTCTGACTGTATATTGCTTTATCTGCTTTTACATTCGTCATCCAATGATTCATCAGCTCTACTCCTTTCTTCATATTGCTTTCAAGACCGGTCAGAGTAACGATCATCTGATCATTGGAAGTTCTTATACTGTTGCTGATTCCTAATTTATAGAATTCTTCTTTTAACTGCTCGGGAGTATATTTATCTGTACCAAGATAACCAAAAACAGTTCCTGCAATAGAAAGTTCTTTATCATTATCCGTTCCGAAAGGGAAAACATAACTTACCTGAGCAATTTCATTATACTTATTTTTCACAAAGCTTACCGTCTTATCTTTGACTTGCGAGGTTTGAATCGCTGCCTTATAATCAATAAACTCAGGCTTGATTTCGGCTACTTTTGTATTTAAAATACCTTTAAGAAAAGGAGACTGAACTTCTCTGTTCAGTTTAATGGGAGTAATCCCCGGGTTTTCTACCCGTACAAGCTTATCGTTGACTCCTTTTTCTTTATAAACTACTACGTAATTATCTTTAAAAAACTCATTGGCAAACTTAACCACATCTGCTTTTGTGATCTTCTCATACTCATTGATCTCATCCAGCTCCTGCTCCCATGTTCTTCCTTTAATATAAGAACCGTAAAGCTCTGTAGCTAATCCGTCTGCTGTTTCCCAGCCTTTCATACGCTGAACTTTCTTATCATTTACAATAGCTTTGAATATCCAGTCGGGGAATTGTCCCTTTTTCACAAGGTCAAGCTGATCAAGCAACAACTTTTTAGCTTCATCAAAGCTTTGTCCTTCTTTAGGAGTAACACTCAGTGCAAACAAACCATACATTTTGAATGGTGATTCATAAGCCCCCGCTCCAAGAGTCTTTTGTTTCTGATTGATATTAAGGTCAATTAATCCCGCATCACCATTGTTGCTTAAGATTTCTGCAACAACGTCTGCAAGTCTGGCTTCCTGGCTTCCGTAAGAATCTGTTCTCCATGCCATGGTCATTCTTTGGGTGGACGGGCTTTTTACAGTTCTGGAAACCACTTTTGTCATAGGCTCTTCCGTTACCATTTTTTTCATCGGAAGATCTTTGTATTTGAAAGCACCAAAATATTGATCAACTAATTTTATAGTTTTGTCAAAATCAATATCTCCCACCAATACTACAGCCATATTATTAGGAACATAGTAGGTATCAAAATACTTATGAATCGCAACCATTGAAGGGCTCTTCAGGTGTTCTGAAGTTCCGATCGTTGTCTGCTGCCCGTTCGGATGTTTAGGGAAAAGGGCTTCCATTAAAGCATAGTTCACAAGACGTCCGTCATTGTCCTGAGCTCTGTTGTATTCTTCATACACAGCCTCAAGTTCTGTATGGAACAGACGCAACACCAATTCTGAAAAACGCTCTTTTTCTACTCTCAGCCATTTTTCCAGTTCATTGGATGGAATATTGTTTTTATAAACAGTTTCATCCAGCCAGGTATGAGCATTGGTACCAGTTGCTCCCAGTGAAGAGATGGCCTTGTCATATTCATTGGCAATAGCATATTTTGAAGCCTCCTGGGATACCTCATCTATCTTTTTGTAAAGTTCTTTCTTTTTCGCAGGGTCTTTTTCAGCTTTATGCTGCTCGTAAAGATCAGAGATTTGCTGTAGCAAAGCCTTTTCTTTTACCCAATCCTGAGTTCCAAGATTGGATGTACCTTTGAAGACCATATGTTCAAGGTAGTGGGCCAATCCTGTATTATCACTTGGATCATTATTGGATCCTGTTCTTACAGGAATATAGGTTTGAATTCTCGGAGCATCTTCATTTTTTGCAAGATACACCTTCAGCCCGTTTTTCAAAGTATATACTCTTACACCGGCCTGATCATTCTTTACCGTTTCATAGGTATACCCTTGAGCATCCGTAAGCTTTTGTGTTTCGAATTTCTGCGCCATCGCACTTAACATGCAGAAAAGCGAAACAGAAATAAAAAATTTCTTCATAGTTGGTATTTAATAATTAATTTTTATAATCAAATTTCTCAAAAACATTAGTCTTATTATATAATACACTTGTTACAGCAAATCCATTACAAAGCAAATAATAGCACTCTATGGTTGGATAAGGTGGTATTATTTTCGATTAAAAATAAAATACTGGTATGTAGATCTAATAAAGCAGTAAGGCTAAAAACAGACTCGATCCAACCTGATAAACAACACCCATCTATTCACCCATACACCCTATCTTTCAAGACAATAACTCCTCAAAATTTAATATGATTTACATATAATGTATTTTCACTATTTTAGCCAACTGATTAAAAAAATCAAAACAGGTGAACCATTTTTCATCTGGAATCTAAAAAATAATATTATTTAGATGAAAAAACAAGACCTGCCCCAAGACGAAAGTAATCTGAAATCCGCGAATATGACAGAAGTTCTGTATGTAACGGATGAAAACAACAATTATACTACGGCAAACAGCACAGGCTGGGATGCAAAGAAAGCTGCTTTGGATGAATCTATGGAACTCATTTATGAAAGAATTGAGGAAGCCAAGCAAAACGTTGCCAATAATACCGTAAGTCCCATCGTCTATTTTATGGAACTGAATAAAATGGATCTTGGAGTACTTGCCTCATATGTAGGCATGTGGCAATGGAGGGTAAAAAGACATTTTAAGCCCAGAATATTTACAACACTAAGCGAAACTGCACTGAAAAAATATGCTGACGCATTTGGAATTTCAGTGGATGAATTAAAAAACTTCGATGGGAAATAAATGGAAGCAGTCTATGCAGAATTCCATTGAACCAATGAAAAAGATAAAAGCTACAAATGAAATTAAACTTTGAACACCATCAGACTGCGCATTGCGAAAACGGTGTTGCTTCTAATCTATTGCTTAATAAAGGACTGAAACTAAGTGAACCTATGATCTTCGGAATAGGTTCCGGATTATTTTTCGTGTACCTTCCCTTTTTAAAGGTGAATTTTGCGCCTGGCTTCAGCTATCGTCCGATGCCCGGTGCTATTTTCAGCAAAGCAGCCAAAAGATTGGGAATTAAAATCAAGAGAGAAAAATTCTCCAATCCTCAGGATGCTCAAAAAGCACTGGAAAAAAATCTTGAGCAAAATATCCCTACAGGACTACAGGTAGGAGTCTTCAACCTTACTTACTTCCCTGAAGAATATAAATTCCACTTCAATGCCCACAACCTTGTGGTATATGGTAAAGAAGACGGAAAATTCCTGATCAGTGATCCTGTCATGGATTATGTCACTTCACTTTCTGAAGCCGAACTGGAAAAAGTAAGATATGCAAAGGGAGCCCTTCCCCCAAAAGGACATATGTACTACCCTATTTATGTTCCTGAAAATATCAATCTTGAAGAAGCGATAAAAAAAGGAATTAAGGATACCTGTAAAAATATGCTGGCACCGGTACCGCTTATTGGAGTAAAAGCCATGAGATGGGTAGCCAAAAGTATCCCTAAATGGGCAGAAAAGAAAGGAACGAAGGTAACCAATCATTATCTGGGGCAGCTGATCAGAATGCAGGAAGAAATAGGAACCGGCGGAGGTGGTTTCAGATTTATTTATGGAGCCTTTCTTCAGGAAGCAGCAGTAATCCTCAAAAATGACCAGTTGAAAGAACTATCGCAGGAAATTACAGCGATTGGTGACCTTTGGAGAGACTTTGCCGTAGACATTGCCAGAGTGTATAAAAACAGAAATTCAAAAAGCAATATCTACAACGAACTTTCAAAAACGATGCTTCACATTGCAGATCTGGAAGAAGCTTTCTATAAAAAACTGAGAAAAGCAATCTGATATGGCAGAGAATATGATTGAGGTTAAAAATTTATATAAAAAATACAAAAATTCCGATGAATTTTCTGTCAATGATATCTCTTTGAATATTGGCAAAAATGAAATCTATGGAATTCTTGGACCTAATGGAGCGGGGAAGACCACTTTGATCTCCATGCTCTCGGGGCTCATCAAACCTACTTCCGGGAAATTTCTGATCAACGGATTATCTCCTCAGAAGGATAACTCTACCATCAGACAGATCATTGGTATTGTTCCTCAGGAATACGCACTTTATCCCACTCTGACAGCAAGAGAAAATCTCATGTTTTTCGGAAGCCTGTATGGGTTAAAACATAAGCAGCTCACCCAAACCATTGATGAATCTCTGGAAATTATGGGCCTTTCAAAATTTGCCGATAAACAGGTAGGGCAGTTTTCCGGAGGAATGAAACGCCGTTGTAACCTCATCGCAGGAACACTTCATAACCCGAAAGTTTTATTTTTGGATGAACCTACGGTAGGAGTTGATGTTCAATCCAAAAAAGTGATTATTGATTTTCTTCAGGAACTGAATAAAAACGGGACTTGTATCATTTATACTTCACATCACCTTTCAGAGGCCGAAGAATTCTGTACGAAAATTGCCATCATTGATAAAGGAAAGATTCATGCAGTAGGAACCCCGGAAGAACTGGTTTCCCAAATTGCTCACGCCGAAAACCTGGAGGATGTTTTCATTTCATTAACCGGAAAAGAATTAAGAGATGTTGTTGTATAAACTGTGGAGGAGTTTTATTAAGGAAATTCTTCTCCTGAAAAGAGATATCGGAGGAATAGTCATCATTTTTGTGATGCCTTTGCTTTTAATTGTTACCATTACCCTGATTCAGGATTCCACCTTTAAAAATCTTGAAGGCTCAAAAATCCCTATTATTTTTATTGACAATGATCAGTCAGAGGTTTCCAAGAGTATAAAAGGTGAGCTGGAAAACAGCAAAACATTCCAACTACTGACCAATTTCAACGAAAAATCGGCTCAGAAAGCAGTCTTCTCCGGAGAGTATCAGATGGCTATTGTCATTCCTGAAAATCTGACTAAAGACCTCAATACCAATATTGATTCAAAAGTTCAGACCATTGTAAGTTCATTTGGATTGGAAACGGATACTGCAGCAGTCAAAAAAACGGATTCAAAAACAAAAGAAATTCACTTATACTTTGATCCTGCTACCAATGCCGGGTTCAAAAATTCGGTTATGAATTCTGTCAACAAGATGGTTTTTGAAATCGAGAATAAAAAGATTTATAAAGCATTCCAGGATCAGCTGGGAACAACAGAGAATCTCAGTGAGAATAAAAATCTGATCAGCTTTAAAGAGATTACACCCAAGAAAGGAAAAATGGATGTGATGCCGAATTCCGTTCAGCATAATGTTCCTGCATGGGCTCTTTTTGCCATCTTTTTCATCGTTGTTCCGCTCTCTATCAATCTGGTAAAAGAAAAGAGCCAGGGAACCAGCGTACGGGCAAGAATAAGCCCTACTCCCTATTTCGTTCATATTTTAGGAAAAACATTTACCTATCTTATCATTTGCATCATCCAGTTTTTACTGATGGTAGCAGTAGGAATATATCTTTTCCCTTATATGGATCTTCCGGCATTTGATGTTTCCGGAAAAATGTTTCAGCTTATTACGGTAACCTTGTTTTCAGGGCTTGCAGCCATTGGATTTGGCGTTTTGCTGGGCACCATAGCGGATACTCAGGAGCAGTCGGCACCTTTTGGAGCCACTTCGGTTGTTGTGTTGGCCGCTATCGGAGGAATATGGGTTCCCGTATTTTTAATGCCTGAATTCATGCAGACCGTAGCCAAGTTCTCTCCTATGAACTGGGGACTGAATGCTTATTATGACATTATCTTAAGGAACAGCGGAATTGGGGGAATTGCTAAAGAATTAATATTTTTATTTGTATTTTACCTTGTCACCATATCCATATCCATTTTTTATGAAAGAAAACTCCATAATGTTTAAGCCAGGAGTTTCCTTACCCCACAAAAACAAAAAAATATAGGAAGAAAACAAAAATGCAGTCTAAAGAAAACATATTAACCTGTACTGAAGAAGTAAGAGTACGGTTCAATGAGACGGATCCACTGGGAATTGTCTGGCACGGTCATTATATTGTTTATTTTGAAGATGGCAGAGAAGCTTTTGGCCGTCAGCATGGTCTTACGTATCTTGATATTCAGAAAGCAGGATTTGTAACACCTATTGTAAAAAGTACCTGTGAGCATTTTCTTCCTTTAAAATATGGTGAAACCTTCAGAATTGTCACTACATTTATCAATACGCTTTCAGCCAAGCTGATCTACAGGTATGAGCTTTTCAACCAGGAAGATAAATTGGTTTGCAGTGGAGAAACTATCCAGGTATTCCTGGACAGCGAAGGAAATTTATGTCTTTACAATCCTGAGTTTTTTCAAACCTGGAAAGATAAAATGGGATTATCATGATGAAGGAAATTTTTATTACAGATTATAATTGCGTTACTCCCCTTGGATTTAATGTAAATTCCAACTGGAGTTCACTGTTAGAAGGGAAATCAGGAGTAGCACTACATAAAATTACAGAAAATCAGGAAGCTGTTTACGCCTCTATGATTGATTCTGAAAAACTGAACGAAGAATTCAGTAAAAACTTTGAAAATCAAAGTTTCACAAGGCTGGAGAAGATGATCCTTCTAAGCTTGAAACCTTTGATAGAGAGCCATCCTGTCACAGCAGACACGGCACTTATCCTTTCCACTACAAAAGGAAATGTGAGTTTATTAAAAAATCAGACTGTTTTACCCGAAGGTGCTTACCTTGCTGTGTTAGCACAGAAAATTGCAGATTTTTTTGGGTTTAAGGCCAAGCCTATTGTTGTTTCCAACGCTTGTGTATCCGGAGTAATGGCTATCGCTGTTGCCAAAAATATGATTCAGGCAGGACAATATAAGGATGCCTTTGTGATCGCAGGAGATGAAATTACAGAATTTGTGATTTCAGGTTTTAATTCTTTCCAGGCCATTGGCACAGAACCTTGCAAGCCTTATGACAAAAACCGGAACGGAATCAATATCGGAGAAGCCGGAGCTGCGGTATATATTACCTCTTCTCCCTCTGAAACTGAGAAATTCAGATTTAAAGTGGCAGGAGACTCCGCGGTGAATGATGCCAATCATATTTCAGGACCTTCAAGAACCGGAGACGGTCTGTATGCCAGTATCAGAAATGCCATGGCAGAAGCAAAGGTTTCTTCAGAACATATTGATTTTATTTCGGCTCATGGAACAGCTACCCTGTACAATGATGAAATGGAAGCTATTGCATTCAACAGGATGGAACTTCAAAATGCTCCGCTAAACAGTATGAAAGGATATTACGGACATTGTCTTGGAGCTTCCGGATTGCTGGAAAGCATTATTTCAATGGAGAGTGCCCACCACCATACATTACTTCCGTCTAAGAATTTTGAAGAAATGGGAATATCCCAACCCTTGAATATTATCAAAGAAAATCAGACTGCAACCATTCAATATATTTTGAAAACAGCTTCAGGATTTGGAGGATGTAATGCCGCAGTGGTATTGGAAAAATGTTAAAATGAATATGATGAAGAAAATAACTGCCTGTACCATAGAAAATTCAAAAATAACCGTTGATGGAAACCTTATTTTTGAAAGTGAAAGCAATACATTCCCGGAATTTGCCAAAGAAGCTTATAAAAATCTGGAGCTGAACTATCCTAAGTTCCACAAAATGGACAGTCTAAGTAAACTGGCCTTCCTTGCTGCTGAAATGATATTGAAAGACGGGGATCATAGCCGGACCGCTCTGGTTCTTGCCAACAAATCATCCAGTCTTGACACTGATTTCAAATATCAGGAAAGTATTAATTCCCAGGAAAATTATTTCCCAAGTCCTGCAGTATTTGTTTATACCTTACCCAATATTTGTGTAGGTGAAATCAGTATCAAACACAAAATGCAGACGGAGAATGCTTTTTTTGTTTTGGATGAATTTGATGAAAATTTTTTAAACAATTATTCGGAGCAGCTCCTCCGGTCCGGAAAAGCAGATAAAGTATTATGTGGCTGGGTTGAATTGTTTCAGGAAAATTACAAAGCTTTTGTATATTTGCTAACCTTATAAAAAAGTAACAATATAACAGTGTAGCAATGTAACAATTATTGGTAAACTGGTACATTGGTAAACTGATAAATGATATAATTATGGAAAACTTAAAAACTGAATTGAAGCACAAAATTATTGAAGTTCTTAACCTTGAAGATGTTTCTGTAGACGAAATCAAAGATACAGATCCATTATTCGGAGGCGGATTGGGACTTGATTCTATCGATGCTTTGGAACTTATCGTTCTTCTTGATAAAGATTACGGAATAAAATTAGCTGATCCTAAAAAAGGAAAGGAAATTTTCCAATCTATCGATATTATGGCTCAATTTATCGAAAACAACAGAACAAAATAAACTAATACAACAATCTAACGGTGTAACAATGTACCAATAATTGGTAAACTCTTACATTGTTACAGTACTTACTAAAATGAGCCAAAAAATTGCCATAACAGGAATGGGCATCATTTCCTCTATTGGAAACAATGTGGAGGAAAATTTTATTTCACTACAATCCGGGAAGCACGGAATTTCAGATATCCAGATGTTTGAAACCCGTCATGCCGGAGCGATTAAAACAGGTGAAGTAAAGTTATCTAATGAAGAACTTATACAAAAGCTTCAGCTTGATGAAGACAATAATGTAACAAGAACTTCTTTATTAGGAATGGTTGCCGCAAAAGAAGCGATAGAAAGTGCCGGAATTTCAGAGATCAACGGATACAGAACCGGATTGATTTCTTCTACCAGTGTAGGGGGAATGGATATCACTGAAAAGTATTTCTACTCTTATGAAAACTTTCCTGAAAAGCAAAAATATATTGATGCTCATGATGCCGGAAACTCCTCATTGGCTATTGCGGGTTATCTGGGATTGAAAGGCATGGTTTCTACCATCAGTACCGCCTGTTCATCTGCAGCCAATGCCATTATGATGGGGGCCAAGCTGATTAAAAACGGAGTTTTAGACCGTGTCATCGTGGGAGGTACCGATTCTCTTTCAAAATTTACTTTGAATGGATTCAATACGCTGATGATTCTTACAGATTCTTATAATACTCCTTTTGACAATGATAGAAAAGGATTAAACTTAGGAGAGGCAGCCGCTTTTTTGGTGCTTGAATCTGAGGAAATTGTAAAAAAAGAAAATAAAAAAGTTCTTGCTTACCTTTCCGGTTATGGAAATGCTAATGATGCCCATCATCAGACAGCTTCTTCAGAAAACGGACAGGGCGCATTTCTGGCCATGCAGCAGGCTCTCAAGATCTCGGGATTAGCTAAAGAAGACATTAACTATATCAACGTTCATGGAACCGCAACTCCTAATAATGATTTATCAGAAGGAATTGCTATGATCAGAATTTTTGGGGAAAACCAGGTTCCTGAATTCAGTTCAACAAAAGCATTTACAGGACATACTCTGGCCGCCGCTGCCGGGATCGAAGCTGTTTTTTCAATCTTAGCAATGCAAAATGGTCTCATTTTTCCGAATCTTAATTTTACAACGAAAATGGCAGAGTTTGACTTAACACCTGTCACTGAACTTAAAAAGAAGGATATCAATCATGTACTTTCCAATTCATTTGGATTTGGAGGAAACTGTTCAACCTTAATATTCTCAAAATCATGAGTTCCGTTTACATCAACAGTGCATCCTGCATATCTGTTCAGGACACTTTAAACGAAAACATCCTACAGAATCTTAGTCCTGAAAGTTCAGTACAAATACTAAAAGCGATAGAACCTAATTACAAAGAATTCATTCCTCCTGCTATGATCAGAAGAATGTCTAAAACAGTAAAAATGAGTTCCGTTGCTTCACATTATGCATTACAGGAGGCAGGAATCACACAGCCGGATGCTATTATTGTAGGAACCGGAATGGGCTGCTCTCAGGATTCTGAAAAGTTTTTGAAAAATGTAATTGATAATAATGAGGAGTTTTTAACGCCTACATTCTTTATCCAGTCTACCCATAATACAGTTTCAGGGCAAATTGCTTTAGCACTGCAGTGCCATGCTTATAATTTCACCTATGTAAATACCTCTTCATCTCTGGAGTTTTCATTACTGGATGCTCAGCTTCAGATCAAAGATGGAGAAGCCGAAAATATCCTGGTAGGCTCTACCGATGAACAGACCGGCAGAACGATGGAACTCTACTGCCTGCACAACATCATTAAAAAAGAAAAAGATCTTCCTGCAGATTATTTACATTCCACAACTGATGGAGTAATCTGGGGCGAAGGAGCCAGTTTTTTTGTAGTAGGAAAAAATAAGACTGAAACTTCTTATGCAAAGCTTACAGACATTCGGATTATCAATACATTAGAATTAAATGAAACTCAGGATTTTATTCAGGATTTTCTAAAGAAAAACAATCTTTCAGCCCGTGATATCGATGCAGTTATTCTAGGTTTCAGCGGAGCTGCAACATCTGATGTATATTATACAGAAGCTATGAATATATTTCCAGCTTCAGCTTTACTCTATTACAAACATTTAAGTGGAGAATTCAATACAGCCAGTGGTTTTTCAACTTTTTTAGCCTGTCATATTCTTAAAGAACAACAGATTCCGGAAGTGATGATGATCAACGGAAATACAAAAAGTGAAGTGAAAAACATACTTTTATATAATCATCTGGCAGGGCATGATCATAGTTTGGTATTACTGGAAAGAGTGTAATTGACAAAAAGACAAACCAACAGATAATAATACTCTTTTGTTTAGCATTCAGAGCAGGATGAGGTGAGGTGTAAAAAATCTAAACACTAATGATTTGAATTAATCAGTTCCTATTCCTCCGGAATGGCACAGTCAATGCAATAATATAGGTAAAACAGGTTCTCATTTCCCTGTTCAATTTTAAAACAACGAACGATGAAACACTATTTCTTCATTCTATTTTACCTTTTCTGTAACGTTTTTATTTATGCGTTTCATGGAAGCTTTTGGGTATATATAGCTTGTTTTCTGGCTTTTTCTGCAGTAGTTGTTTGGGGTTCTTTCCATATTGAACTGGGATATTTCGTCAACAGTATCACCCATAAGCGGACAAGAGCTAAAGAAGTTGCCCTTACTTTCGATGATGGTCCTACGGAATTTACGCCCCAATTTTTAGATCTCTTAAAAGAACATCAGATAAAGGCCACTTTTTTCTGTATTGGAAAACAGATTGAAAAACATCCGGAAACCTTTCAGAGAATCATTGAAGAAGGTCATACCATTGGAAATCACACGCTGACTCATTCTAACTCGACAGGCTTTTTGTCTGCTTCTAAAATGATTGAGGAAATTGAAAAATGCGACGACGTGATATCCAAACTCGGAAATATAAAAACGGAGTTGTACAGACCTCCTTTCGGGGTTACCAATCCCAATATTGCAAAAGCTATTAAAAGAACCCATAAAAAGAGTATAGGGTGGAATGTCCGGTCTTTAGATACCGTTATTGATAATGAACAGAAAATTTACAGAAGAATAACAAAAGGCTTACAAAAAGGAAGTATCATCCTTCTCCACGATACATCGGAAAAGACTTACCGTGTACTGGTAGATTTATTAGTATTTTTGGAAGATAAAAAGTATGCTACTTTTACCATAGACTCAATTACAAATTCAAAGAAAAATGATTAAAAATATTGCTTTCGGAGCATTTTTATTAATATCCGGTCTCTTTTTTGCTCAAAATACGGCAATGTCCGGAGCTGAAGCAAAAGCATTTGTCTCCAAAGTTTCCTCAGAAACCAAAGAGATCAAAACATTGCAAAGCGATTTCACCCAAACCAAAAAAATGGACTTTTTGGATAAGAACATCGTTACGTACGGAAAAATGTCATTACAGACCCCGAATATGTTGAGCTGGAAATATACAAAGCCTTATCAATACAGCATTGTATTTAAAAACAATAAGATCTTCATCAATGATCAGGGGAAAAAGTCCTCTGTAGATGCAAAAAGCAAAACATTTGAAAAGATCAATAAACTTATTGTAGGAAGCTCGAATGGAACCATGTTCAGTGATCCTGAATTCACTGTAACTTATTTTAAAAGCGGAAATTACAATATTGCGAAATTCGTTCCTAAAACATCTCAGCTTTTGAAGTATATCAAACAGATTGAACTGTATTTCCCAAAGAACCAGTCAACGGTTTCCCAGGTTAATATGACAGAAGCCTCAGGAGATACTACCAATATTGTTTTCAAAAATACCAAGATCAATGCTTCGATTCCTGCGTCTGAGTTTAGTTTATAGCCTGATGTCAATAGGGGTTCTTTCCTGTAAGTCTTATCAGCTTACGGATGTACAACCTATTTCTGAATCCAAGAAAACTGTGGAGAATCTTTACTTTTCTTCTCCTGAAGATTATGTGTACAAGTGCCAGATGGACATTTACAAAAATCATGTAAGCGGCATTCTGATCATCAAAAAACTGAGTGAGACGACACACCGTGTCGCATTAACTTCAGATTTTGGAAATAAGCTGATTGATTTTGAGATTTCACAGGATGATTTTAAACTAAATTATGTTCTTCCGGATCTCGACAAAAAAGTGGTCATCAATTTTCTAAAAAACGACTTTCGGGAACTTTTGAAAAAGCAATATCCAATCCATGAAAGTTTTGAGAATAAAGACGCCAGAATTTACCTGTCAAAAAACGATCATAAAGGCTATTATTTATTTTTCGATAAAGAAAGCGGATTGCTGAAAAAAATCATCTATACCAGGAATAATAAAGAAAAAATCGATTTTACTTTTGAGGCAAAAAAGCATATCTTCGCGGACAGCCTAAACCTGCAGCACAAGGATTTTAGGATCAATATAAAACTAGTTCAAATAACCGAGACGGAATCAGATTAACCTCATGAAAAAATTATATTTCTTATTTATTGGACTCCTTTCAGGGTTGTCTTTTGCACAGGTAACTTTCAACCCGGGAATAAGGTTGGGCGCCAATATTTCACACCTTTCTGACGGCCAGACTAACTATTGGTACAATGATTACCAAAGCTACTATCAGTACGGAGCCGATAAGTTTGATATAAAGTCAAAAGTCGACTTTTATATCGGTTTTCAGGCCAATATACGTTTCGCTAAATTCTATGCTCTTCAACCGGAACTTTATTATACCCGCCAGGGCGCTAAGTTTGAAAGCGAAAACCCCGGTGTAGAAACAAAAACAGTCGATCTTTCTTATGTGGGCGCGGCGGTTGTCAATAAATTTTATTTCGATAAATTTAATATCCATTTCGGACCCACTTTAGAGTTTCTTACCGATAGCAAAAACATCCCTTCCCCTATTGGTGTAGATTTAGGAATATTACTCGGTGCCGGATACGACATCACAAAAAATATCGGAGTAGAAGCCCGAATCAAAAAAGGATTTGTGCATGTATATAACGATCACACCAATGTAACATTCCAGACTGGAGTTTATTATACTTTTAATCTTAAAAAATAAGATCATGCAGACCATTCTTACAGATTTTTATACATTACAGTCATACGAAAAAACAGAAAACGGAAGTTTTATTGCTGATATCAGCTTAAACAAAGATCATGATATTTTCAAGGGACATTTTCCGGGAAACCCTGTGACACCTGGAGTATGTATGATGCAGATTGTAAAGGAACTCACTGAAGAATTTGTGGGTTCAAAATTATTTTTAAAAACAGCATCCAACGTTAAATTCATGGCAATTATCAATCCTTTTGAAACTCCTGATTTAAAACTTCAGCTGGATATTGATGAAAACGGAGAAGATGTTAAAGTAAAAAATATCACTTCTTTTGGCGAGACTATTGCATTAAAGATGTCTGTAAGCTATAAAAAATTGACGTCATGAAACTTATTTTATCCTTCTTAGCGGCATTTATTTTTTTCTTCCAGTCTGATCTGGAAACGGTGAGAAACAGCTATGCTAAAGCCAACGAATCTAATGCCAATACCCAAAATTTTATTGATACTGCAGAAAAGCAATCCGGCTCTGATGCGGTAACTTTAGGATATAAGGCGGCAGCTAAAATCATGGAAGCTA
The DNA here is from genome assembly GCF_900176315.1 of Chryseobacterium sp. YR221. NCBI lineage: Bacteria > Pseudomonadati > Bacteroidota > Flavobacteriia > Flavobacteriales > Weeksellaceae > Chryseobacterium > Chryseobacterium sp. YR221. Next base: position 354,989 of record NZ_FWXM01000006.1, on the reverse strand, counting down.
AAGTTTCTAAAGGAAATAGAAAATCTTTGGTAAAAACTGGAGCGACAAGTCTTGAAAGCATCATCAAAAGCAATCCTAATAATGCAGAACTGCGTCTGATCAGGTTAAGCGTTCAGGAAAACATTCCCAAAATAGTAGGATACCGCGGCAGTCTGAAAGAAGACAAAACCTTCCTTCTGAATAATTACAGCAAACAGAATACAGCCCTGAAAAACTATATCAAAAGGTTTGCTATGCAGTCTAAAACCATTACCGGAGCAGAAAGAGCCACTTTAAAATAAAACCATGTCCCTTGCTGAAGTACAAAATGCAATTTCCGAAAAGAAGATCTGCATTTTAATACCTACCTACAATAATGAAAAAACTCTGAAAAGGGTAATTGACGGCGTTCTCAGCTACACCGGAAGTATTATTATTGTCAATGACGGTTCTACCGATTCTACACCGAATATCCTTTCTCAATATCCTGAATTAACTGTCATCACCTTACCTCAGAACAAAGGCAAGGGAAATGCATTAAAAACAGGTTTCAGAAAGGCTAAAGAATCAGGATGCCATTATGCCATCACCATCGACTCAGACGGACAGCACTATCCGGATGATATTCCGGTATTTGTAGAAGCGCTACTTCAGGAAAAAGAAGATATATTACTCATCGGGAACAGAAATATGTCTCAGGACGGTATTCCTAAGAAAAGTAGTTTTGGAAACCGTTTTTCCAATTTTTGGTTTTGGTTTGAGACCGGAATTAAACTGCAAGATACCCAATCCGGTTACAGGCTTTATCCCTTACATAAAGTTCCAAAGAAATACTTTACTCCCAAATTTGAATTTGAGATTGAAATCATTGTAAGAACCGCATGGAGACATGTTCCGGTAAAGAATGTTCCTATAAAAGTTCTGTATGACCCTGCTGAGCGGGTTTCCCATTTCAGACCGTTCAAGGATTTCACAAGAATCAGTATCCTGAATACAATTCTGGTGACGATTACCCTGATTTACATTATTCCGCGAAACTTCATTAATAATTTCAAAAAAAAAAGTTTTAAAAGATTCATTCAGGAAGATGTCTTAGAAAGCGATGGAAGCAACCGTACAAAAGCTTTTTCCATTGCACTTGGAGTCTTCATCGGGCTTTCTCCTTTTTGGGGGTTCCAGACCCTTCTTGTAATTAGCTTATCGGTTCTTTTCAAATTGAATAAAGTTCTTGCATTCATCGCTTCCAATGTGAGCCTCCCTCCCTTTATTCCTTTAATCATTGCCGCGTCTTTATTTCTGGGCGCCCCATTTGTAGAGGGTGACAGCAATATCCTAAACCAGGATTTAAACTTTGAACTGATCAAGAATAATCTCCTTCAATATGTCATCGGGAGTTTTATCTTAAGCACAGCATTATCTGCCATCTCAGGAATAATCACTTTCCTGTTTCTGAGCAAACTGAATCCGGAGTCCTAAATAAAAAATAAAGCCCTGAAATACAATATTTCAGGGCTGTTTACAGTATAGTATTTTGTTCTATTTTGAAACAATAATCTTCTGTGAATAATCAATTGCGTTATTTTTGATTTTTACAATATATACTCCGTTGATCAACTTATCAGCACTGATTTTAGTCTGCTTATTAAGATTGATATTTTCCGTAGTCATCAATTTTCCTGTAAAATCATAAATAGACACGGTAGTAATTCCTGATGCGTTCATTCCATCAGGTATTCTTATCGTAAATTCACTTTTTACCGGGTTTGGATAGATAGAAATACCTTTAGAAACAGAAGCCTCTTTTACCGCAAGGTTGGCACATTCTGCAGGTACTGTAAAATCTTCTACCTGATCATTGATATCCGGTAAAGGCTGATTAGCCCCAATCACCAAGCCGTTAAGAGTACCTGCCGATGCATTCACCCCTAATCCTCTTTTAGCAAATACACTCCAGATCATACATTTATTCTCTCCATTGGTTGTTGCCTGATCGGCTGCCAGAATAGCATCTCTTCCCTGTGCAAAGGTAGGATTACACTGCTGTAATTTAAGAGCATCCATTACCAGCTGAAGAACTTTTGCACTTCCACTGTTAGGATCAGCTAGCACATCACTGCTGTATCCATATTTCTCAACATATTTCCAGTTAAGATCCCATAACATGGAAGCCCAGATAAATCCGATACTATGAACATCCGGTACGGTAACTGCAATTCCGCTAATGCTACCATTAACCTTCATTCCATTGGTACGTCCATAAGTATAGTTATTGATTGCAAAATCCGGAGAATACTTGGCTGGTCTTATCCCTGCTCCGGTTGTTGTTTCTCCTGAAGAGAATGTTCCCACACCCCTTGCTATAGAAGCATTATCTCCTGGCTTTGTAGTTAACATCAATGCAAAGAAATCAGACCATCCTTCTCCCATTTGCTCGTTGGATGTGAAATAAGATAGACAAGAACTTCCTGTTCCTGTAAGACGGTTAGAAATTCCATGTCCATATTCATGACTGATAATACCATTATCTAAACTTGCATCTCTATAAACTGCCTCTGTCTTCAATGTAGCGTTACCTACAATACCATTATTCAAATCATTGACTAAAAACTGCCCTTCTGATTTTCCAACCATAATGGTAGGAATTGTAACCGTATTATCAGTTCCTCCAAGACCTACGGGCTGATCACTGCTTGGATGATATTGTATAACCCCTACTGCTCCTGCATTTTGAAGGTTTTTGGTTTTAACGGAAAAATTACATCCTGCCGCATTTACAACAGCTATTTTCCCTGTAAGACTTCCTGCTGTTACAGCTGTACAGGCATCAGCCGGTACAGAAAGAGCTAAATCACCGGTTACCGGTGTGCCACCGATAAGCTGTGGACCAAAATTAGCTGTTCCGGCTGCCGGTGTTCTTGCTACATAATTGGTAGGTGCATTATAATAAAGATATCTTGCTCCATTGGGAACAAAAAGATACATCTGCATTCTTCCGCTGGTTCCGTCAACTCCCGGATTAAAGTTAGCATTATTCAGACCACTGCCATCTCTTGATTCTGCCAAAACAGGGTCATTCTCGGTACCTCCTTTTCCAAAATTATTTTTCTGATAATTTCTTGCAGTCTCTGTAAATCCGAACTTATAAAATACATCATGCATTTTATTGCTAACGTAAAACAGGTTTGTAACTGCTGCAGAGGTATAGTTTTGTTGCATTAACGTCACGTCCACTGGGAAATCAAAAGCTCGTGCAGCTCCTCCGTCAGGTGAAAACTGTGGTGCATTTGTATTAGCCTCATCAGTATAGGCAAAGGCATTATTACCTCTTGTAATGGTATAATGATTAGTACCGTCAGAATGCCATCCCTCAGGAGAGGCTGTCAGATCCCAAGGGTTGGTAAGCAGTGTTCTGCCTCCAAAAGTAGGTGCCTCAACAGGAAATGCAAATACGTTATAAGACGCATTATCAGGAGCTAAAACAAAATTGGTTTGCTGCTGTGAAACACCTGCCGTATTAAGCGGAGCTCCTGCAGGTTGAATAGCCGGCGACAAGCTTTGAGGCAGCTGTTCAAATGCATCTGTATGGAAATCACAGGAGAGCGTTGTATTCTCCTGGTATAGAACAGAACCGTCTTCTGTGCTTACAACAACATTCCATACGTTGCTGGTTGCTTTTTCTTCAATATAAAACTGATACCCAAGTAGTAAATACCCTCCCTTTGCAAAATAAACCGCATTGGCTTTTATTGGCTCTTCTTTTCCTTCGCTATTTTTTACTGTTTGGAGACTATTAAACTTTTTAGCTGTTTCTGCAATAAAAGTATCTTTTTTAGAGCTTTCGCTTCCCCTGATCCCTGCAATGTTTTTAACAAAAGTATCCGCAAAGCTCAACACCTTACCTTCTCTCACCAGAACATTTGCCGAGCTTCCAAATACAGGAATACCGTTTACGGTTTGCTGTATTCCTACAACCTCACCTTTCAAACTAGTAGACGGATCTACATTGATTACTTTAAAAACTTTAAGTTTTTCATCAACTCTTTGGAAAGAGCCTTTTTCAGAATTAACATAATCTTTTATTACTTGTTCATACTTCTGAGCAGAAACTGCTCCAAAGCCAAAGAAAGAACAAAGCAATAAAAACTTAACACTAAGTCGAATTTTTTTCATTGATTTTACTTTTTAACCGATGTTAATATATATTATTTCACCAGTTAGTAGAAAAAACCATAAAAATGTTACATAATTTTCAAAAAAACTATTAAATCACTTGATTAAAACACAACTAAAGCCTGTTTTTACAGAAAAATAATGATTTAAATCAAAATAAACTATTGATAAACAACATCGAAAAACGATAGAGGACTCATCATGATTGTGACAAATATCGAAAGAATTACTAAAATCATCTGAACCGTATGATAGGTTTTTTCACGGTCATTTTCATTGATCTCAAAAGTAAATTTAATCTTATCCGGCCTCCTGATAATCAGCCCGGTAAAGATGAGAATGATAAGATTTAATACTACCGGTAAAAACAGAAATATTTTACTCCCATACTCATCTTTTCTCCCTCCATAGCTGTGAATTGGTATAATTTCCGGAACCGAGCTATACACTGAGAAAAGATAGACGGAATAACACAGAATAATAACAAAGGGAATACAGAATAAGACTTTTATATATTTCGGGATCATTTCAGTTTCTTTAAAGTTTTTTTCAGAAATTTCTCAGTGTCCTTCCTATCGGGTACTGTTGTAATTTCTTTTGTTAAGGCTCTTTCAAATTCCGCCTTTGCTTTGGAATACTCTTTCATGTAAAAATAATATTTTCCAGCCATATAATATCCTTTCCAAAAATCGGGATTTAAGGAATGATAGCGGGCAATATAGTTATCTGTAAGAAACTCACGGTTTTGAATTGCATCACTTATTTTTGTATTCACCACTCTGTATTCCTCATAGTTTTTAAACTCCTGAGACTCTACAAAGGGATCCTTCCCGATATTAAGCTGTGATTTTGAAAGGTCGCTATGCTGCAACCCATTATCCGAGAATATTGCATTAAGATCATAACATACGAATTCCCCAAGCTGATATGGGTTGGAAGAGACCCAAACCAATTTTTTCTGAGGAGAAAATATAACCGCATGATGAGCTAACAGCTGATTTAGTGACTTTTCGTTACCATAACCGATATTTTCACCCTGCAACCCTGATCTGTTTCTTAAAATAGAAGCCATTTTCTCCGGGGTAAGCTTTTTTTCTTCCTGAAGAAGCTCCTGCAGCTTTTCGTACCTATATTCTGAATGACTTTCTTCGATATGCTTTTGGTTCCTTGTATCATCTTTATAGGCCTCAGACTGAAAATGATTAGTGCAAAGGACCTTGCTTGTATTTTGCACGCTGTAGACTCCAAAGTTTTTGGGCGACACTTCAATGATTACAGCCTTTTTATCATGAGCACTACCGACCAAAATAGATTCTGAAACGAAAACCTTTCTCTTTCTGGCAATAGCAATGGCTTCATCTATATTTTTGGCATACTGTAAGATCTCTCTTGTTACCAAGGAAATAGGGGTTTTGGCTGTTAAAGGAATTTTTGATTTCCCCGCATTGATGGTCACCGTAATTCCTTCTTTATTCATTCCAGAAACCACTCCTATCATTCCCGGCCAGCTTACTGACATATAAGAAATTCCCTCTTCCGGCTTCACAAATTCCACCAACTTATTTTTTGCAAAATCATCACCCACATAAAAATCAAAATTCCTTCCTATCAGAAGATCTCCGTCCTCTGTATTTTCATTCCAGACAGCCAGTGAAGAGCAGCCTACCATGGCCAGATCCTGCATAGCATGCCCAATATCGTGTGCTCCATGCAGGTAAAGATTCCGTAAGTATTTTGGGGCAATAAAATCATACTGATCTGATGAATACTGTGATAATCCATACAGTTCAGCCTGATAATCTTCTCTTACATTAAGATACATTTTTCTGTTGTACCATTTTAAAAAGCCTCTCAATATTTTCTGTCGGAATTTTGAAGGGACAAACCCCTCCACTTTTGAAAAGAAAATCCCTTCCTGTTTCTGCATCAGATTTTGTGTTAAGGCCCCATTATTATACCCTAACTGAAGTGGATTCCCTGTTATATAAAGCTCCCAGAGCTGCTGTTTATTTTTAGTCAGATAATTATGTTTATAGCTAAAGGTCGTATCATTTATTCTATGTACGTTTGGAATCTCCAGTGAATATTGTTTTACATCAGGAAGGTGATGAACAGACTTTGATACCCCACATGAAATCAGGATACAGCAAAAAAGAAAATACAGAAAAAGTCTTTTATAGATCAGAGAATTGGTATCAGTTTTTTTCACGTTGGGTTCTTATTACATCATTTGATTTAAATGTCTGTCTATAGTTTCCTTACCTAAAATTTCAGAGCAGGTATTGAAAGCTCCGATGGTTACCCCTAAAATTCCGTGCATATTCACAGACTGACCTGTCAGAAACAGATTGTCAATTTTAGTACGTGGAGAAACCATTGTTTTAAGTGGGTTTTCAGAGTTTTTCATATAACCGTACATATTTCCTTCAAAACTACCGATATAATCACGATAAGACAACGGTGAAGAAGTATATATTTTTTTGACAGCATGTGTAAGGTTAGGAATTTTCTTTTCCAGGGCATCAAGCATTTGCTCTGCTTTCGCCAGCTTAAACTGCTCATACATCTCTCCCCTTTCATGATCATCAGCCACTGTATTGAATGTATTTTCCCAGTCTTTAACCTCATCAAAGTCCATATAGGAAATAGCTGTCAGACTTTCTGCAAACTCAGGATAATGCCTGGAGGGTGACGATGAAAGCATATAGGTTTCCGGCCATGTTTCTTTCCTGTAACGGAAGGCACTCCACACCAGCTCCTCGGAGGAATAGTGGTATACATTATAATTAAAATTGGGAATAGTATTTGGCTTTAAGACCAAATATACACTGAAACATGATGAAACAGGCTGCCAGCTTAAAACTCTGTTGAGAAAGGATTTTTTTAATCGCTCTTCTCCTATTAATTTGATGGTTGAGCGGATTTCAATATTTGAAATTATTTTTTTTGCCGTATATTCTTTACCGGAAGCTGTTTTCACTGATGTCAGTACATTATTGTCATCAAAAATAAAGCCGGTCACCTCAGCATGTTTATGAATATCTGCCCCATACTGACGAAGTTTTCTGATCAATAATTTAGAAATCTGGCTTCCTCCTTTTATACATTTGTACGCACTCTGGATGTAGGAATTTACAGTTAAAGCATGAACATAAAAAGGAACGTTTTCAGAATCTCCGGCATAAAGGAAATTAGAGCCTAATAAAACCGATTGCAGTTTTTTATCTGAAGTAACTGATTCTATAAATCTTCGGGTATTCAGATGCAGTATTTCTTCATTATAATTATCTTTTCCCACGACATTATATCTTGGGAACTGGCTGCACACATATTGAATTTCTTCACAATAATTTTCAAGATTTTCTCTTTCGTCCGGAAAATAGACCGCTAGCTGCTCAACAAAGTTCTGATATCCCTGAGCATGTGGGTAATCAATAGCGTCCTTACCAAAGGAGATTCTGTCATATCCGTCTTCATCCATTCGCTGCAGCTCCAGATCATCCATAATTTCCAGATAGGAAAAAAAAGTATTTAGATTTTGCCCCTTGGAAAGACCTCCCAAATAGTGTACTCCCGTATCAAAGACGAGTTTATCCCGTGAAAAAGTCTGTAAATTACCTCCGTACTGATTGTTTTTCTCCAATACACATACTTTAAGCCCTTCTTTCGCCAAAATAAGAGCCGAAACAAGACCTCCCAATCCGCTGCCGATTACAAGTATGTCATATTCTTTCTTCAAGGAGAATGTGCTTTAATTTAGAAATTAAGACTGCTCATCAAGAGGTGATCTGTCTTCGGTCTTTTAAAGATCCATAGACAGGCTAATCTAAATGGTTTCAGTTTTTGTTAGTTTTCAGGGATAAAAATAGAAAAATTAATCAACATCATCCCAAAAATCAAAATAATTAAACCATTGGAGCGGATATTTTCTGACCATGGTCTCCAGATTTTGAACGTAAGACTGCAGAAGTCCCTGAGAATCCCTGTTTTTAATATTCTGAGCAAGTCTTGCATAGAGATGGTAATGAAGATTATTTTCTTTCATTACATAAACATACACCACAGGTACTCCTAATCTCGAAGCAATAAGAAAAGGGCCTGCCGGAAATTTCGCACTTTTCCCAAGTAACTCGGCTTCCAGGAATTTGGATCCTTCAAAATAACGGTCGCCGGTAAAACAGATCAACTCATTATTTGACAATGCCTGATTAATCTCAAAGATATGCGACATATCTTCTTTGACATAAATAAATTTAATGGAACTTTCTTTTACCGCAACACTTTCCAGGTATTCTTTGATCACGGTAACTTCCTGATCTGTAGTCACCAGATTGATCTGGCAGTCGAAATCGATATCTGCAAAGAAATGTTCTGCAATTTCAAAATTACCGATATGGGCACTGATCAGAACACCTCCCTTTTTAGCGGCTAAAAGGCTTCTGAGGTTTTCAATACCATCAAATTCATAGGTGTATTTTTCTCGTAGTCCGGCAGAAATAGCCGTTTTATCAATCAGTACTTTTCCAAAAGTGAAGTAACTGTGAAATATGGAGCGCAAAGCCTTCCCATATCCGTAGTTGAGTCTTTTCTGAAAATAATAAAGAATATATCGGTTGCTTTTTTTCTGGAACAGAAAGTAATAGGCAGCCACAAAATATAGGACAAAATATGAACTTCTGATTCCGATATTTCTAATACACCAAACGAATATTCTGTATCCTGATACCGTTCCTTTAGATTTACCTTTCCACTTGTTCATAAATATTGTTTACCAATGTAACCGTATACCAGCGCAACAATTATTGTATTAAATGTGTCCGGCATTGGTATACTGTCACATTATTATATGGGTATTATTGTAAAGAATAAAGATCTACTCAATACTAGGTAATTAAGCTTTTTTCTCAGCAATCTTATTTTCAATGGTTGTATAGAAGTCATCAAATGTCACCATTTTTTTGAAATCTGCTTCTCCTAATTTCACTCCGAAATTAGATTCAATCACCACAACCATATCAATATAATCTAAACTATCTAAGCCTAATGTACTTTTAAGATTGGCCTCATTACTGATTTCGTCTCCGTCTACCTCGAATTCATTTACCAGAAAATCATTAACAATGGCCACTATTTTTTCCCTTTCCATGTTTTTAATCAAATTTTTTAACTATTAATGCAGAATTGGTTCCCCCAAACCCAAAAGAATTCGACAAAAATACATCAATTTTTTGATTTTTTGTTTTGGAGACTAAATTTATCCTTTGAGCCTCATTATCAGGATTTTCAAGATTTATATTAGGAGCTACAAAATCATTCTGCATCATCAGAATAGAGTAAATAACTTCACTTGCACCTGCCATCCAGCATTCATGTCCCGTCATGGATTTAGTAGAACTTACGGGAACCTCACTTCCGAAAATCTCATAAATTGCTTTTGCTTCGTTAGCATCCCCAATAGGAGTAGAGGTAGCATGAGCATTAATATAATCAATATCTGAAGCAGCTAATCCGGATTGCTGTAAAGCTCTGCCCATAGCTAAAGCCGGTCCATCAACATTAGGGGTTGAGATATGTCCTCCGTTTGAAGAAAAGCCGTAGCCTATAATTTCAGCAAGGATAGGAACGCCTCTTCTTTGTGCTGATTCTAAGCTTTCTACAATTAAAGTGGCTGCACCTCCGCTGGGAATTAAGCCATCTCTATCTGTATCAAAAGGTCTTGATGCTTTTGCAGGTTCGTTTTCCCGTGTTGAGAATACTCCCAACCCGTCAAAGCTTGCCATTGAATATTTATTGGTTTCCTGTGCTCCTCCACAGATGATCATATCCTGAAAACCGTTCTTGATCATCATAAAGGCCAGCCCCAAAGAATGCGACCCACTTGCACAGGCAGCACTGATGGTAAGATTAATTCCTTTCAACTTGAAAATCGTAGAAAGGTTCATCGTCACTGTTGAGTTCATTGATTTAAAGATCGCTCCCGATCCCATCAATGTAGTATCTTTTTTTTCCCGGGCAATATCAATAGACTCTACTACTGCCTTAGATACACTGTCATTTCCGTATAAAATCCCAACTTCATGGGTATCTAAAAAAGCTTCGTCAAGATTCGCCTGCTTCAAAGCATCAATGGTGGCAAGATAAGCATACTCACTTTCTTCTCCCATGCTTACACGCTGGCGTCTGTTAAGAAGATTTTTCAAATCCGGCTTTGGAACGACCCCTGTAAGGCCTGATCTGAAACCGAAGTCTTTTCTGTCTTCGTCTAAAACAATACCGGATTTTCCTTGATATAGGGATTCCCTGACCTCTTCTAAAGACGTCCCGATGCAGGAATAAATTCCCATTCCGGTAATCACAACCCTATTTTCCATCTTATGAATAAATTCCGCCGTTAATATTAATTATCTCTCCTGTAATGTAGGATGCTTTTCGGGAAGCTAAAAATGCTACTAAATCAGCTACTTCTTCTGCTTCTCCGAATCTGTTTGCAGGAATCATCGCTTTAAGCTCGTCTTCATTAAAATCCTGGGTCATATCTGTTTTGATGAAACCCGGTGCCACAGCATTTACAGTGATATTTCTTTTCGCCACTTCCTGGGCAAGCGCTTTTGTAGCTCCTACCAGAGCCCCTTTTGCTGCCGAATAATTGGTTTGCCCGGCTGTTCCTTTTACCCCGGAAACCGAAACCATATTAATGATTCTTCCGTATTTATTACGAAGCAGTTTTTGGATAAAAAAATTCGTCACATGGAAAAACCCGTTTAAGCTTGTATTGATCACACTGTTCCAGTCTTCTTTCGGCATCCACATAAACAGGCCGTCTCTGGTGATTCCGGCATTGTTTACAATCACTTCTACTACAGCAGAAGGATTTGTATCCTGCCATTCTGTAAGGACGTTCTGTGTTTCCTCCGCATTTCCTACATCAAATTTAAGAATTTCTCCTGTAGAACCAAGTTCTTCCACTTTGGTCAATGTTTCCTTAGCTGCAGCCTCATTAGAGGTATAGTTGATCAGTATATGATAGTTTTTTTCTTCAGCCAGTTTTATACAGATGGCCCTCCCGATTCCTCTGGAGCCTCCTGTTACAATTGCACATTTCATGCGTTAGTGTTTATTTCGTTTTAGTTTTTTTTAAGTTAGCTTATACTCCTCAATCTAAAGACAATTCATTACGGTAAATAATTACATTGCTTTTAAATACATCTTTACTTTCTCTAAATATGGATACATCACCATATCATCTGAGAACGCAGGAATAATTTTTCTGATCTCATCATAAAGCTCTTTTGTAGATGATGAAACCTCATCCGGAAAACCTAGGTATTCAATTGCCTGAACTATAGTAATTGCCTCTATCGCCAGTACTTCAAATGCATTTTCAATTACTTTTCTACAGATCACAGCTGCATTGGTTCCCATACTTACAATATCCTGATTGTCATTATTATTAGGAATACTGTGAACATACATAGGGTTTGACAGCATCTGACTTTCCGCTGTAGTAGAAGTTGCCGTAAACTGTACTCCCTGCATCCCAAAATTGAAACCTAATTTACCTAAATTTACAAAAGGAGGCAAAATTTCGTTGATCTTCGCATTTAAAAGATAGTTCAGCTGTCTTTCTGCAAGCATGGTCAACTTGGTTACCACAATTTTAAGTTTGTCCATTTCTAAAGAGATATAATCTCCATGAAAATTTCCACCGTGGTAAACATGCTGATCCTCAACATTGATAATCGGATTGTCATTGGCAGAATTGATTTCATTTTCAAGCACCTTTTCTGTATACTCCAAGGTGTCCAGCACAGGACCTAATATCTGAGGAACACATCGTAAAGAATAATATTCCTGAACTTTTTCTTTAAATACTTTTTCCTGCTCTTCAAAGTGAGTATAAAGATGGTCTGCTCTTTTTCTGATCAGTTTACTGTCTGCAAGATGTGTACGCATTCTTTCTGCCACTTTCTGCTGACCATAATGTCTTTTTGTGCCGTTCAAAGCTTCAGACAGATGATCATCATAAGCCTGAACAATCTCATTAATTGCACAGGAAAGTCTAATGGAAATATCAGTCAGCTGATTCGCTTTATAGGCATTGACAATCCCTATACCCGACATTACGGAAGTTCCGTTCATTAAAGCAAGCCCCTCACGGATCTCCACTTTGATAGGTTCAAGTCCTTCAATGGCAAAAACATCGTTTGTAGATCTTCTTTCTCCTTTGTAAAACACTTCTCCTTCACCAATCAGTACTAAAGCCAGGTGTGCCAGCTGTACAAGATCTCCACTTGCTCCTACTCCACCGTGTTCAAAAATCAAAGGGGTAATATCCCTGTTGATCAATTCCTGAAGAAGATAAATAACAGACTGATGTACTCCGGAATTTCCTAAAGACAGGGTATTCAGCCTTGCCAGCATACAGGCTTTCACTTCCTGTGCCGGTAAGGGATTTCCTATTCCCGAAGAATGACTTCTAATTAAATTATATTGAAGCTGAAGGGTATCCTCATCACTGATTTTAAACTGAGCCATCGGACCAAAACCCGTATTTACTCCATATATTACTTTATTTTTTGAAAATTCCTTTAAAAATTGAAAGCTTGTATCGACTCTTGATAAAAGTGATTCATCCAGTTCAATTTTTTCATTTTCAATGATAATTTTTTGAAAATCTTTCAGTCCTAAAAAGTTATTTATTTTCATTAATCAAAAGTAATAGTTGATAATTTTGTAAAATATTAATTATTTGTCACTAATTTTGCGGCAAAGATAGAAGTTATTATTAAAATAAAAAATCAAGATGAGCAAAGAATTTGTTGACGTTCTTGTAATCGGAGCTGGACCTTCCGGATGCGTATCTTCTTCATACCTTAAGAAGAATAATGTCAACGTAAAGGTGGTTGAAAAGACAAAATTCCCAAGACTGGTAGTTGGAGAAAGCTTGATTCCAAGGGTCATGGACCACTTTGATGAAGCCGGACTTTTCCCTGCATTGGACAAAATGGGCTTTGAAAAAAAACTGGGTGCACGTTTTCTTCGCGGAGACGAGGTCTGCATTTTTGATTTTAGTGATAAATTCGGAGAAGGCTGGGATTGGACCTGGCAGGTTCCGAGAGCTGATTTTGATCATACCCTGGCTCAGGAGGTCATTAATAAAGGAATTGACCTTGAGTTTGAGACAGAGGTTACTGCTATCAGATTTGACGGTACGGATTCAGTAACCACAGTCCGAAACAAAGACGGAGAGACAAAAGAGATCCACGCCAAGTTTGTTATAGATTCCAGCGGTTACGGAAGAGTACTTCCCCGCTTACTAGATCTTGAAAAACCTTCAAAATTATCTCCCCATTCTGCTATTTTTTCTCATGTAAAGGATACCAACAGAGAAGAGGGCGAAGAGGGAACATTAATATCTTTCGACATCATTGAAACAGAGGTATGGCTTTGGGTCATTCCTTTTTCTAACGGGAACACAAGTGTAGGAATTGTAGGTCCTACAGAATATATTGATAAATTGTCTGAAAACGGAGATCCTGCTGAAGCGTTAAGAAAAGCAATTTCTCTATCTGACTATTATGTAAAACGTTTTGGAGAGGTAGATTTTCTCTTTGAGCCAAAACATCTGAAAGATTATTCATGTTCGGTAAAAAGTTTATTTGGAGATGGGTTTGCTTTAACGGGTAATGCATCTGAGTTTCTTGACCCGGTTTTCTCATCGGGAATGGCTTTTGCCACAGAGTCGGGAATGCTTGCCGCAAAATTAGCTGTAAGACAGCTGAACGGAGAAAAAATTAACTGGCAAACAGAATATACAGATTATATCTTATATGGTGTAGATGTTTTCACCACCTATGTAAAGGAATGGTATACAGGTAATCTTCAGGAATTATTCTTCCACCAACCGGAAAATCCCGATGTCAAGAAAAAAATATGTGCCGTGTTAGCAGGATATGTATGGAATAAGGACAATCCGTTTGTAAAAAAACATGATACTGTGATTAAGAATCTTGCCAACCTCATCAAACAGGAAAAACAGGAACAGCAAAATCAACAATAAAAAAACGGTCTGAAATTCAGACCGTTTTTATTTTTATTTTAAAGTTTTTTTAATCTCTTTGCCCAAATACCTTCCGGCAGATTCGTAGGCAGCAGCAATCCTGCCATATTCCATCACGAATTCTTCATTATTGACAAATTTATCAAACTTGTTAAGTTCTACCTTCGCTAACACAACTGAGGGATTAGTGGTTTCCACCAGTTTTATAGTACCGGTTATCTCTGCTGTCATGGCAGTAAGTCCGGCATGCCAGCCCGGGAAAATCCATTTGGGTTCCACTATTAATGTATATTTTGCGGAGCTGTCTTTTTTAAATGAAATATTCTTGTAAGATTTATTAAGCCCTTTCGCAAAATAATCTATATAGTCTTCTTTTTTATATTTCTCCCATTCTGCAATCCACTTCTTCCACGCTTCCTCTCCTCTTTTAGGATTTTCCAAGACTTGTTTTTTCCTGTTTTCAAGATATTGAGCTTCTGTAATATTTTCTTTCATAAATAATACATTCTCAAATAGAAGTTCTACATTTACTTCAGTCTGATCTTTTAATAAGCCGAGACTCCCTGAAATGACTTTCATTTTGTCCTGTCCAAAAGCCATTGTAATCATCACCATGAACCCCAGCAATAATAATTTTTTCATAGTTAGTAGCATTAAATTTAAGCCACCAAATATATCATAAAAAAGGAATTATTTTAATGCTGAAACTCAAATTACCTTAAATCAATAAAAGTTATTGGTTTTCTGCTATTTGGATGGTAAACCGTTTTGGATAATATTTCAAAATCTACCATTTCAATCTTTGGACTTACCCTAAGTTTTGCCCGGAAATGATCTCTTACTTCATGTACAAAGTTTTCATTCTCTTCCTCTGTACTTACCCTGATTATAATTTCATCAAGTCCTATTTCATTAGCCTGAATAACGATCTGATAACAAAGAATACCATTAAAATCATTCAGAATATCATTCATGGCCGGGGGATATAATGTTGTCCCTTTATATTTAATCATCTGTTGCTTTCTGCCAACTACAGGACCCAATCTCATGGTATTTCTTCCACACTGACATGGCTCATAATGAGCTTTTACAATATCTCCTGTTTTAAATCTCAACAAAGGAATTGCTTCTACCCCCAACGTAGTAATCGTAAGCTCACCGCTTTCTCCTTCTTCCACAGGATCTCCGTGATCATCCAGAATTTCTGTAATAATAAGTTCAGGGTGATGATGTCCACCAATCTGAAACTCACATTCCGTGAAAGCTGTACTCATCTCAGTAGATGCATAGGTTGAAAAAAGATTGATATTCCATTTTTCTTTGATTTTCTGAGAAAGAATATTATCTGTAAAATCCTGGTTTTTGATGCTTTCTCCAATACAGACAGCACCATAAACACTGGAATTTTTATAATCAAGACCGTGTTTTTCGGCATAATCAATCATTTTCAGCAAAAAAGAAGGCACAGTAATCAGGTACTTAGGCTGGTACCTAAAAATAGAATCCCATTGAAGTTCCGGAATTCCTGGTCCCATCCTCACAACGCTTGCCCCCATTTTTCTTAAACCCAAAAAGTAGGCAAGACCAGCCATAAAGCGTTTGTCAATGGTTGTGATCATCTGTACCACATCTCCTTTCTGAATTCCTGCACAGGCAAAAGAGATCGCTTCATTATAAGCCAGCCTCTCAAGATCACTGTCAGACAGTCCAAATGTCACTGGATCTCCCAGTGTTCCTGAGGTAGTGCTATAATCAACAATTTTATCCGGAGGGATACAGAAAAAGTCATGATTATGCTGTTGTAAATCATTTTTTGTGGTCGTAGGGATTTTCTGCAGGTCTTCCAGGGTGATGATATTCTTTATATGAATATCATTTTCTTTGAATAGTTTTTGATAAAAAGGTGAATTATTTTCAAGATAAACCAATAGCTCCTGAAGTTTTATCTCCTGAAACTTTTTAATTTCCTGAATGGATGACTGTTCGATGGATGGATGAAATTCCAATGATTTTAATTTTAGAAGACAAATTTATTTAAAAATAAAAGATTGAAACATGAAAAGATTAAAAGATTAGTATCCTCCATTGATTTATCTCTGAAACGTTAAAGTTTGTGTATTGGTATTTCCTGCAGTATTGACTGTAGTTACTTTTAAAGTATGTTCACCAGATCCTTTGGGGCACTTTTCATCGAAGGTATAAACAAAATAATCTTTTACCCGTGCAAATCTAAGCCACTTTCCATCAAGCTCAGCTCTAAATGAAACAATGTCACCCACTTTTGTATTTCCTTTCAAACGTAAAGTCCCGGTGTTTATGAGTGCTCCATCTTTCCACTCCGTCATAACAGATGGAAAACTATGATCTACGATCAGTTGCACAGTACCCAATCTGTTAAATTGCCCCTGTACCCAATCTCCGGTCCAACTTCCTTTTACAGCATCTTTATCACTTCCATAATCCAGCAACATAACCACTTTATCTTTTTCCTGTTGGGTTAATTTCCTGTTGGGTTTTATTTTCAATGTATATTTGTCATGAATGGGAACATAGGGATGATGCAGCACTATTGTATTGGAAACTCCATTTTCCTCAGCGTTTGGTTTTTCATACATGTTAAAATTCACTGCATCATACACTGCATTTTTACTGAAAACTATTTCCCCATGTTCTGTGGTCATTGTTTTTCCTTCATTTGGCTTTATCGTTGTACTGGTAGACGAAATACTATTTCCGTTATTATTCAGCTGCACTTTTGTTGCCAACCGGCTTGTATTTCCATTCACGTCTTTTAAAATAATCTCAATATGATGGACCTCTTTATCCTGAAGATTAATAACTCCCGATAAGTTGGGAAGGCTGTAGTTCTGTAATTTCATTCCAGGTAAAACAGATAAATGCTGGATATTCATTTTGTCCCTGATGAATTTGGTGTAATCTATACAGCCATTCTGATAGCGGGTATCATCATAGCTCACTTTATCAATGGAAAAACTATAGATAAGCTTACCGTCCATTACTAATTCTGCCTGGTAAACGCCAAGGTTAAATCCCTGATTGGCCTTATCCACCGCTTTAACCGCAAAGCTGATCATCGGTGAATTTACCGTGACAAGATCCGTTGTATATATATTTCCTGCTTTCTTTACAGCGACTCCGTTTGCTCCCGGTTCATAAGTACTGAAGCTTCTATCATACCAGTACAGCCCACTAATAATGGGAGCTACAGAGTCCGGAATGGCAAAACCAAAGAGCAGAGGATTAAGACATTCTTCCGTTTTGGTATCTCTTATTTCAAAATGTAAGTGGGGCCCTGCGGAACCTCCTGTATTTCCACTCAAAGCAATAAGCTGCCCCTTTGTTACAGGAAACTGCCCCGGCTGAAATGTCATATCCTGCTCCCACTTTTCATCTTTATATTGTCTTTCTTTTACATACTCATCAAGTCTGTCAAAATATTTATTCAGGTGGGCATACACTGTGGTATATCCATTGGGATGGGTAATATAGACTGCATTCCCAAAACCATAACGTTCCACTTTTATCCTGCTTACATAACCGTCTGCTGCTGCCACTACCGGCAGGTTTTCTTTACTGTTCGTCCGTAAATCCAAGCCCATATGAAAATGGTTAGCCCGGACTGCTCCAAAATTGGCAGCCAACTGCATGGGAATGTTTAAGGGATTGCGGAAGTAGTTTTGTGGATAATTATGTTGAGCCTGGGTAGAGAAGCTGTTGATGAAACAAACAATCAGCATCAGTTTATAAAAAATTTTCATACAGCATTTGGGTTTAGATCTATTTAAATATACGGAATTTCAAGCAATGATTGTGCTATTTTCTTCTTGTAGATTTTATTTTTAACCGGAGATATATCTGGATTTTCAAAGATCATGTGAATAAAAATCTGAACGATCTGAAATAGATCATATTTACATTTGGGTTAAATCCGATGGCTGGAGTAATTTACATTTTAGGTTGCCCAAAGCCCAATTCTACCGAATAAGGACGGTGAAATTTTATTGTAAAAAAAGACGGAAAAACTCACTTATTCACCATTCACCATTCACTTTCATGCTTACCCTTCATTTATATTTCTGAAATTGAACTTTTTAATAGATGATATCAAAATAAAACATATATTATAAACCGACAAAATTTAGTAAATTTGCAGACTTAATTAATCAACGATATTGAGATATTTACAATGAGCCAATTTAAAGAATACAAAAACCTCAACCTTATTGACATAGCCGACAATGTAGCGGAATTTTGGAAACAGAATAATACGTTCAGTAAAAGTGTTGAGATTCGTCAGGGCAATCCTGAGTTTGTTTTTTATGAAGGTCCGCCTTCAGCAAACGGTATGCCTGGAATTCACCACGTAATGGCAAGAGCATTGAAAGATATTTTCTGCCGTTACCAAACGCAAAACGGTAAACAGGTTTTCCGTAAAGCGGGTTGGGATACGCATGGTCTTCCTGTGGAACTGGGTGTAGAAAAAGAATTAGGAATTACGAAAGAGGATATTGGCAAAAAAATCTCTATTGAAGACTACAATAAAGCATGCCGTGAAGCAGTAATGCGTTATACGGATGTATGGAATAACCTTACTGAAAAAATCGGGTATTGGGTAGATCTTGAAGATCCGTACATCACGTACAAGTCAAAATATATGGAAACCGTTTGGTGGTTATTGAAACAATTATATGACAAAAGCTTGTTGTATAAAGGGTATACCATCCAACCTTACTCTCCAAAAGCAGGAACAGGGCTTTCTTCCCACGAGCTGAACCAGCCGGGAACGTATCGTGATGTTTCAGATACCACGATTGTAGCCCAGTTTAAGGTAAAGAAAGATTCATCTGCTTTATTCAGTGATGTTGACGGAGATGTACATATTCTGGCATGGACAACTACTCCATGGACATTGCCATCCAACACAGCACTTACAGTAGGCAGAGATATTGAATATGTGGTAGTGAAAACTTTCAATCAGTATACTTTTGAACCTGTAACAGTAGTCTTATCAAGAGTTTTATTACCTAAGGTTTTCGGTAAAAAATATACGGAGGGAACTGATGAGGATTTCGCGAACTATACTTCGGAAAGCAAGGTCATCCCTTTTAAAGTTTTAAAAGAATTTACAGGAGAACAGCTTGTTGATACAAGGTATGAGCAATTAGTTCCTTGGTTTACCCCTAATGACAACCCTGAAAATGCTTTCAGAGTAATCCTGGGAGACTTTGTAACAACAGAGGATGGTACAGGTATCGTTCATACGGCACCTACTTTCGGTGCTGATGATGCGAGGGTTGCTAAGATGGCTCAGCCTGAAATTCCGCCGATGTTGGTAAAGGATGAAAATGACAACCTTGTACCGTTGGTAGATTTGCAGGGAAGATTCATCAAAGGAGAAAACGTTCCTGAAGTCTATGCTGGAAAGTATATCAAAAACGAATATTACGATGAAGGGACTGCTCCTGAAAAATCTTGGGATGTAGAGCTTGCCATTCTGTTGAAAACAGAAAACAAAGCCTTCAAAGTAGAGAAATATGTCCACTCGTATCCGCATTGCTGGAGAACAGACAAACCGGTATTATACTATCCATTAGACTCATGGTTTGTAAAGATGACCGCTGTAAAAGACAGATTGGTAAACCTGAACAAAGAGATCAACTGGAAGCCAAAAGCTACCGGAGAGGGACGTTTCGCCAACTGGCTTGAAAATGTAAACGACTGGAACCTTTCCCGTTCACGTTATTGGGGTATTCCATTACCGATCTGGAGAACGGATGATCTGAAAGAAGAGAAAATCATAGGTTCTGTAGAAGAGCTTTACAACGAAATTGAAAAGTCTATTGCAGCAGGATTAATGACTGAAAACCCGTTCAAAGGTTTTGTTGTTGGAAATATGTCTGAATCAAACTATGAACTGGTTGATCTTCATAAAAATGTGGTTGACAAAGTGGTGTTGGTTTCTGATTCCGGAAGAGCAATGAAGCGTGAAAGCGACTTGATCGACGTTTGGTTTGATTCAGGGTCGATGCCTTATGCACAGCTGCATTATCCTTTTGAAAATAAAGAATTAATAGACAATCATAAAGCTTTCCCGGCTGACTTTATTGCTGAAGGTGTTGATCAGACCCGTGGGTGGTTCTATACACTTCATGCTATCGGAACAGCTGTTTTTGATTCTGTAGCCTATAAAAACGTAATGAGTAACGGTCTTGTTCTGGATAAAAACGGACAGAAGATGTCAAAACGTTTAGGAAATGCAGTGGATCCATTTGAAACACTTTCTGTATATGGACCTGATGCTACCCGTTGGTATATGATCTCCAATGCCAATCCTTGGGAAAACCTGAAATTTGATATTGAAGGAATTGATGAGGTAAGAAGAAAGTTCTTTGGAACACTGTACAATACGTATTCATTCTTTGCATTATATGCGAATGTTGATGGGTTCAACTATTCAGAGAAAGAAGTGGAAAACCGTCCTGAAATAGACAGATGGATCCTTTCTGAGCTAAACCTTCTGATCAAAGAGGTGAAAGCATTCTATGAAGATTATGAACCTACCCGAGTAGCAAGAGCGATCAGCACATTTGTGAATGACAACTTAAGTAACTGGTACGTAAGATTATGCAGAAGACGTTTCTGGAAGGGAGAATATTCGGATGATAAAATCTCTGCTTATCAGACTTTATATACCTGTCTGGAGGTAGTAACGAAACTATCTGCACCTATTGCTCCGTTCTTTATGGATCAGTTGTATCAGGATTTAAATAAAGTAACAGGTAAAGAAAACTGCGAATCTGTGCATTTAACGGATTTCCCGGTTGCAAATGAAAGTTTAATCGATCAGGATTTGGTTGAAAAAACTCATTTGGCTCAGAATATTACCAGTATGGTTTTCTCTTTAAGAAAGAAAGAGAACGTAAAAGTACGTCAGCCATTACAAAAAGTATTAATTCCTGTATTGGACTCTAAAACAGAGGAACAGATTTTAGCAGTTGCCGATCTGATCAAGCAGGAAGTAAATGTGAAAGAATTACAGTTAATCAATGCTGAAGAAGCATCTCATTTAATTGTAAAACAGATAAAACCCAACTTCAAAGCACTAGGTCCTAAATTAGGAAAAGACATGAAAGTAGTAGGGGCTGAAATCAGCAATCTTAGTACAGAACAGATTTCAGATCTTGAGAGAGAAGGGAAGCTTGATATTCAGGGATATGAGATCACATTAGATGATGTGGAAATCTCAACAAAAGATATCCCGGGATGGACGGTAACCTCTGATGGAAAAACAACTGTGGCATTAGATTTGACATTAACAGATGAGTTAAAATCTGAAGGAATCGCAAGAGAGTTCATCAATAGAATTCAGAACCTGCGAAAAGATAAGAATTTTGAGCTGACAGACAGAATTAATATCTTCATTGAGGAGAATTCTCCTTACATTGAAAATGTTAAGAAAAATGAGGAATATATTTCTTCTGAAGTCTTGTCAAATAAAATAGAAATTGTATCTTCACTTTCAAATTTTAACGAAATCGAAATAGATGAGGTTAGTTTTAAGATAAATATCGAAAAAAATTAACATGTAGTTATTGTATTTCAAAATCCATTTCATAATTTTATTAAAAAAGAGAAAGAATATGTCAGACGAAAGAGTTAGATACAGCGATGCTGATTTACAGGAATTTAAGGCAATCATAAAAGAAAAAATAGAGAAAGCAGAAAAAGATCTTCAGCTCATCAGAGAAAGTTTCATCAATGACCAGAATAATGGGACAGATGACACTTCACCTACCTTCAAGGCTTTTGAAGAAGGAGCAGAAACATTGAGTAAGGAGCAAAACTCTATTTTGGCAGGAAGACAGGAAAAATTCGTGCGTGATCTTAAAAATGCTTTAATCAGAATCGAAAATAAAACGTATGGTGTTTGCAGAGTAACAGGGAAGCTTATTCCTAAGGAAAGACTTTTAGCCGTTCCTCACGCTACCTTGAGCATCGAAGCGAAAAACATGCAAAAATAACCGTAAGGTTTGTAAAATAATATTGGGTTTATATTGTATTCACGGATACTTTATAAACCTAATTTTTAATGTATACCCATGAACGAATTATTAATTTTAGTAATTATCGTCGTAGGAGTTTTATTGTTTTTCAACAGAGAATGGATCAAAAAAAGGATCTTTCCCGATAAACATACAAATTACACGATAGATGATCAGTTTAATTCCGATAAACGTGAAAGGGAAAAAGAAGTCGACAGGCTTTTGAGTAAGATGGGCAAAAACGGAATTAATGATCTTTCTCCAAAAGAAAGAAAAAGACTTGACGAATTGTCCAAAATGTAACATTTAAATATAAGAAATGGAATCTATCATCGTACACCCAAAAAATGCAATGGAGCTCAGCGCTCTGAAAGGCGTTTTAAAAGAAATGAACATTAAATTTGAAAAGGCTCATGTGAAAAGTTCATTTAATGGACAGAAAGTGATTAAGAAAGCGAGCGATAATAAAAATGCAAAAACAGCTTCAAAACCGCCAAAACCTAAAGGACTGTAATGAAAAAGATATTAGCTATCACATTTTTGGTATTGTTAATTGACCAGGCTTCTAAAATTTATATTAAAACCCATTTTAATCTGGATGACAGCGTGACTGTTCTTCCCGGATTCAAACTGACCTTTGTGGAAAATCCCGGGATGGCTTATGGGTTTCACTTTGGAGGGATCATCGGAAAATACTTTCTGGTTATCCTGAGACTTTTCCTAATTGGAGGAATGGTATATATGTTTAAAAAATGGCTGAAAGAAGGAGCCTCAAACTATCTTCTGATTCCTATGTCTATTATTTTTGCCGGAGCTATCGGAAATATTATCGATGGCATGTTTTACGGAATGATCTTCGACAGCGGAACGGTTTATGATCAAAGCATTGATCGTTGGCTGGGATATGGCGGAATTTCTAAGTTTGTTCCTTTTGGCCAGGGATATTCCACTTTCATGAAAGGCTGTGTGGTTGATATGCTTCACTTCCCACTGGTAGACTGGTATGTTCCGGAAAACATCCCTTTGATTGGCGGAAAACATATTGAATTCTTCAAGTATATTTTCAATGTGGCTGATTCTGCTATTACCGTAGGAGCTGCCTTATTATTGATCTTCAGAAAAAAAGCTTTTCCTAATGGTCTTGAATTTTAAGTCGTTACCTTTATCATCATAAAATTCCAAATGATGAAATTATTAGCTGAAAATCATTATTACAAAGTTACCGAGCCCCTCGAAAAGGTCACTATCAATACACTTTTTGCACAGGATATAATACAGCAAAAAATAAAAGGGAAAATATATGTGGACAACATTGATACTCCCAACACCTTTTATATAGTTCACCCTTATGGAATGACTTTGCTATTGGGGGCCCATAATAATGAATCTTTCAACGCTGATTTTAAAGAATATTCTCTTAATATCGGTAATATCAGAAATCATTTTGAATGGATGCAGGCTTATCCTAACGCATGGCATCCCGTATTAGCAGAACTTTATAAAGATTGCATCATACGCTCCAGCGATAACAAAAATCAGCTTAACCATGGCATTATAGAGCTCAACACCCGTGTCAATTTTAAATTTAATCCACAGAAGTACAGAGACATTAAAACATCTTTCCCTTCTGACGATGTGAAAATAGTAAGAACAGACAGCGTGATTTTCCGCAATATGAAAGGAAGTGTTATTCCTCATTATTTTTGGAAGAATGAACAAGATTTTTTGAATAATGGAGTCGGTTTTAGTCTTTTGTATCAAAACCAGCCGGCTTCTACTGCTTATTCTGCCTGCATTCAGGGCAACCAATTGGAGTTTGGTATTGAAACAGCAGAAGATTTCCGGGGAAAAGGTTTTGCAGAAATGGTTTGTTTGGCTCTTCTTGAGTACGCTATTAAAAATAATTTTGAACCTGTATGGGCATGCAAATTAGAAAATAAAGAATCTTATAATCTTGCTCAAAAACTTGGTTTCGAACCATCATTAGAAATTCCATTTTACCGACTAAGCAATTAATAGATTTAGACCAATGAAGATCTTCAAAAAGTTATTATCCATAGTCTTAATTATATCAATACTCATCATTTCTTTTATATTTTGGGCCAACTACAGTATAAAAAAGGAAAGTGAAGCTTTTGTATCCTACACTATTGCCGATGTACCCAAAACCAAGACAGCATTACTTCTGGGAACCGGAAAAACATTAAGCAATGGAATGCCAAATGCCTATTTCTACAATAGAATTAAAGCTGCTACAGATCTTTATAAGAGTGGAAAAATCCAATACATCATTGTAAGTGGAGACAACAGCACCAAAGATTATAATGAACCGGAAGATATGCTGCTGACCTTAATGCATCAGGGGATTCCACAGGATAAAATCATTATGGATCATGCCGGGTTCAGAACCTTGGATTCTGTAGTAAGGGCTAAAGACATCTTCGGACAGACAAAGCTGGTGATCATTTCCCAAAAGTTTCATAATGAAAGAGCTGTTTTCCTGGCCAGAAAAAATGGCATGGAAGCATTTGGATATAATGCTGCAGATGTCAATAAGTATGTAGGTCTGAAAACCAACATGCGGGAGTATATTGCAAAAGCCAAAGTCTATTGGGATCTGCTTTTCGGAGTGGAACCGAAATTTGGGGGAGAGAAGATTTTAATTCCATAAGATCTTAAATTTTGGTAACGCTAATAGAAGAATTGATATGTGGAGGAGCTCTAAGCTCTTCCCCACTGAATTGTAACAACAAGTCTTGATTCTTGATTCTTGATTCTTTTAATCTTTTTTACCCATTATCCCACCAAACCTCGTAAATTTGCAATTCATTAATTTTAAAATATTGTAAACAAATGTCAAGAATTCTTACCGGCATTCAAGCCACCGGAACCCCCCATCTTGGAAACCTACTTGGGGCAATTATTCCTGCTATTGAACTTTCTAAGCAGGAAGGAAATGAATCATTTTTATTTATCGCGAATCTTCATACGCTTACCCAGATAAAAGATGCGCAGACGTTAAGACAAAATACCTACGAGATTGCTGCGGCTTGGCTTGCTTGTGGATTAGATACTGAAAAAACATTCTTCTACAGACAAAGTGATATCGCTGAAACCTGTGAACTATCTTGGCATTTATCATGTTTTTTTCCTTATCAAAGATTAACACTGGCCCATTCATTTAAAGATAAGGCAGACCGTCTTCAGGACGTGAATGCAGGGCTGTTTACCTATCCTATTTTGATGGCTGCAGATATCCTGCTGTATGATGCAGAGATTGTGCCTGTAGGGAAAGATCAACTTCAGCATTTGGAAATTGCCAGAGATGTAGCTTCGAGGTTTAATAATCAAATGGGTGAAGTTTTTGTTTTACCTCAATCTGAACTTCAGGAAGACACAAAATATGTTCCCGGGACTGACGGCCGTAAAATGTCTAAATCTATGGGAAATATCATCAATGTTTTTCTCCCTGAAAAGGAACTGAAAAAACAGGTGATGAGTATTGAATCGGATTCTAAATCGTTGGAAGAGCCTAAGGACCCTGGAACAGACAAGACATTCCAGATTTATGAACTTATTGCTACTCCTGAGCAAACTGAGGAATTAAGAGCTAAATACCTTGCCGGAAACTTCGGATATGGACATGCTAAAAAAGAATTGTTGGATTTGATCTTAGTTCGTTTTGCCAAAGAAAGAGAAACATTCGCTTATTATATGAATAATCTGGACGAACTGGAAGCAAAATTACAGCAGGGTGCAGAGAAAACAAGACCTGTGGCACTGGAAACTATTAAAAGAGTAAGAACAAGCTTAGGATTTTAATTCTAAGTTTCAAACATAAGAAAGCCCTTCAAATTGAAGGGCTTTCTCTTTTCATGATGCTGTCTATTATATTCTCAGATCTTATTTTTCTCAAGTATAAAGTAATGCATTTTATCTTCAAACTTATAAACAATGTCCCAACCGGGATACTGCTTGATAATGGTTTTAATAATCGACAGCCCCAAGCCGGTAGAGGTGTGATCGGAACTCTGTTTATAGAAACGGTCAAAAATCCTGGATGGATCTAATCCCACGGCAGCTCCACTGTTTTGAAATGTAATCCTGTCATCCTCAATCATAATATTCAATGTACCTTCTTCATTATTATATTTAATGGCATTCTTAAGAAGATTAGACAACAGAATATCCGCAAGGTCGCGATTAAAATCAGCTTCAAAACTTCCTTTTTCTATGATATTGACATCTACTTTTTTAAACTCTATAAAGTCTTCATAATTTTGAACCAGCTTGCCGATCAAAGCATTAAAGTCTACTCCTGCGGTTTTATTAAACTGGCTGTTCTCTATTTTGGAAAGCATTAATAAAGATTTATTTAACCCTACCATCCTTCTCAGGTCATTCTTTACTCCGGTGAGAAAATTCAGATTCTTTTCATCGAGGTCATCATTCTGAATAAGGAGATCTATTTTATTAATAACTATGGCAAGTGGGGTCTGAAGTTCGTGGGAGGCATTTTCAATAAACTGTTTCTGCTGATAAAAAACAAGCTCATTACGCTCAATCATTTCATTAATTTCAACATTCAGCTCCTCAAACTCTTTAATGATATATTCTTTATTCTCCTGTTCCGCGGGAATCCCAAACTGGTACTTTTTAAGTTTATCTAAAATTAAATAGAATGGGCGCATCGCTTTATTCAGCAGATATCCGTTGACAACAACTATACTTATTACCAAAACAATATAGAGAACAATTAAGGCTGTTGTGAGGTCATAGATCAGCTCATCTTCTTCTACGGTAGAAGTTCTTATCACAAGCCTCTGATTCATCTTATACTGGTCGATAAAGTCTGCCTCAAGCACACGATAAGGCTGATCTTTATCGTCATACTCCATATAATACATCTTATTATAGAGGCGGCTTTTATTTTTATATTCTCCGGCAGTAATAGGATTAATCTTAAATTCATTAAAACCAAAATCATTATTCTTCAATAACTGGGGATTCAGGTATACTGCTTTAATGATCTGTATTTTTCTGTCCCTAAGCCCATCATCCACATTATCATGAACTTCATCCAGGATATAGGCATAAAATAACCCGGCCCAAACTGCAATAATCAGCAGAAGGATCATAATAAGGTATTTTATCGTGTAATATTTTAATGAAACTTTCATCAGATAAATTTATAGCCTATCCCATATACCGCCTGAAAATCAGCTTCAGCATTCAGATTTTTCAACTTCTTGCGGAGATTTTTAATCTGCGAGTAAATAAAATCCAGACTATCTGCCTGATCTATATAATCTCCCCAGATCGCTTCAGCCAATGTAGTTTTCTGTAAGGTTTTTTCAGGATGAATAACAAAGTAATACAGAAGGTCATATTCTTTACGGTTCAGCACAAGTTCCTCCTTTCCTATCATCACCTTTCTGAGATCGGGATCAATACTGATATTTTTATATGTAATACTGTTTTCCCCATCCTGGTTATTTCTCCTGATCACAGACTTTACTCTTGCCATAAGCTCTGCCAGGTGAAAAGGTTTGGCAAGATAATCATCCGCCCCTATCTCCAATCCTGTTACTTTATCATCTACTGAATCTTTCGCCGACAGAATGATGACAGGATCTTTTTTATGCATTTTTTTTATTTCTCTCAGCAGGTCTATCCCACTTCCGTCCGGCAGCATAATATCCAGCAAAATGCAATCATATTCGTAGGAAATAATCTTCTCAAGGCCCGAGCTGTATGTATCTGCATGTTCTACAATAAAATGTTCCGCTTCCAGAAATTTCTGTACAGTATCCTTTATGGCCGGTTCATCTTCTACTATTAAAATCTTCATTCTGCTTTGATTTGCGCTCTGCTGAACGGTTAAAACTTATACCAAATATATGAAATTATAAGGTGGGAAGCCGGAAGTTACTTGCCTGTATCCGGCAATGATTACTTTCTATTAATTGTAAAGGAGTAACACCTTTCTTCTCCCGGCTCCCTGCTTCTTTTCTTTAACAACTAGTTCATTTTTACAAAACGTCCGTCTGCATCAAAAACGAGACATATTCCACTCATCAGGTGAATTTTATAAGCATTATATTTTTTTTCAATAGAGCTTACCACGCTGCACGGATGATGTCTTGTTATAAAAGACACAATACTCTTTCTAATCTTGTTGGAAGAAACTTCTCTTCCAGTATTTCTTATGATATTCCAATTGATCATATTCCTAAATTTTGGTGTTATATGTAATGACCTGTTAGTCATCAATTCTTTTAAAATTTCCGTTTTTATCGAATTCCAGCTCCAGGCCGTTGGAAAGCTCCGCTTTATAGGACCATCTCTTTTTTTCTACCTTAATGATGGACGTATTCGGAAAATTACGGGTTGCATAATTTCTGATGGATAAAGGAATAAAACCATAAGGCAACTTTTGATGTTTACCATCTACCTCTTTCCAGTTTCCATTACTGTCAAATTCCATTTTCATTCCATTGCTCAGGTATACTTTGTATTCATCCACTCCATAGATCTCTCTGTCTTCAATCGCTGAACTTACAGGTATCCCTTTAAAGTGGACAGCAAGAAAGGTTTTTGCCGTTTTAGGTAATTGATTGACCTGGATCGCTCTGTCCTGTGCAGAAATAAAGCCTCCTGCCAACATGAAGATAAAAATAAATACTCCGGTGATTTTCTTTACATTTTTCATAACATTAAGTTTTTCGTTATTATTATGAAGCAAAGGTCCAAATCAATTTAGGAAAGAATTGGGAAAAATGAAATGCAGCAAAAATTGGAGCTAAAAAAAACCATTAAGAAATGATTTCTCAATGGTTTAACTCTATTTTGTTGTAGACCTTACGGTCAGAAATTTTATAAGTATTCTTTGATTTGCTGAAGGTGGGTAATGGCCTTTAACCCGGCCTCTTTCTTATCTTCTTTATAAACATCAAAGAAAATAGAATCCATGCCGAAATTTTTCGCTCCCATAGCATCCGCAATCCAGTCATCACCAATCAGGATGCTTTCCTCTTTTTTAGCTTCCGAAAGCCCCAGAGAGTATTCAAAAATCTTAGGATTAGGTTTTCTTACCCCTATAGAATCTGCACTGGTAATCGTTTCAAAATAAGGAGCAATTCCCGATAAGGTACACTTCCTTTCCGTTACATCCTGAAAACCATTAGAAATAATATGAAGCTTATAATTCTTTGCTTTTAAATATTCAAGAATGTCTTCGGCACCCTCTACCAATTCATTATATCCAACAATATTATCCAGGAAATTTTCTTCAAAATAATTGGAAAGTTCTTTGTTTTCTACTCCAAAATGTTTGAAGGAATCATAGAAACGGTGTTCTCTCAAATATTCTTTGCCAACAATTCCATCTCTGATTTTTTCCCAGAGGTCTTCATTGATATCATGATAAACAGAGTGAAACTCCTCAAAGTCAATATTATACTTTGAGTTAATCTCCTGATCTTCAAAAAGGTCTTTGATGGTAAGGTAGGCATTTCTGCGGTGATCCCAGAGCGTATTGTCCAGATCAAAAAAAACGTGCTGCATTTTCATACAGCACAAAGTTAGTGATTTTAATTTTTTAAGATCGTATAATTTTTACTCTTACTTTTCACCACCTCAAGGCTTTTAGAAAAATTGAGTAAAAAATCAATGGTTTGTTTTTTAGGTTTCAAAGTTTTCACTTTTAAGGAATCATTTTTTTTCATAGGCGAAGTATGTTTTCCTTAAAACGTGAATTTTCACGAAATATTATCTATCTGGTTAAGATTATATTATTTTCATCCATGATTTTTCTCAGGTTAATCAATGCATATCTTACTCTGCCTAAGGTAGTATTAATGCTCATATCAGTATGATCTGCAATTTCTTTAAAGCTCAGACCGTCAAAAAACCTCAGTTTGATCACTTCCTGCTGGTTTTGGGGAAGGAATTGCAGCATTCTCAACAGATCTTCCTGGATCTGATTGGTTACAAGCTGATCTTCAATATTTTCCGAAGGTTCCCGTATTAAATCAAAAATAGAATATTCGTCGGTTTCAAAAGTTGTTTCTGAAACTTTAATGTTTTTTGCTTTAGATCTGAAATGATCGATGATCAGGTTGTGAGAGATTCTTTTTGCCCAAAGAATAAATTTCCCTTCTTCGTTATAGCGTCCTTCTTTCAGCATAACGATGATTTTCATGAATGTATCCTGAAAAATATCGTTGGCTAAATCTTCATCATTAATTTTGTAAAAAATGAATGTAAACAGTTCTCTCTGATGGCGATGAATGAGGGTCGATAACGCTTCCTCATCACCTTTCTGGTACAATGAAATTAGTAAACTATCCGATTTTGATTTCATAACTCTTCTCAATATAAATATTTGTAGACAGGTATTCCTCCAGATATTTCATCTGGCTTTTGCTGTATATACAAAACAGTTTTCTAGAGTAGAGTCTCTTCAATAGGCGGCACAATTATATTATGATGTAAATATAATCATTTTTTAATAACTGTTAACTTATTATTAAATTTTCACAAGAAAAATTTAAAAAAAGTTACTTAAACATGTCATGAATAAATACAGTTGGGATATTTAATGTAAAATTAATATTTAACCCTTTCATTTCTTTTCCGTTTAAACGGGCGTCTCCGATAGGAAAAGCATACCCTCCTGTAAGATCCAGCATTCCAAATAAGGTAACTCCAATTTTCGGAGCAATATATTTATTTGTTCCCTCTGCACCCATTAAAAAATAATAAGAATGGTAGAAGTCAACATTTTTTGCAAAATTGAGCAGTACATCAGCCTGCAACTTTGGCATAATAGCAAACTTGGAGTCTGCAACTCCCATCAGCGCAGAACCGCCTAATCTATAAATTACATCATCATTTTTCAGGAAAAGCAATTTACCTCCTAATTCCCCAAAACTCTGATTCTGGTAGGTATATCCCACACTGATCATTTTATGCATGGTATATTGGGCTTTTACTAATGTGCTTAGAAAAAACAGGGAGAGTACAGCAACTGCAGTTCGAAAATTCATCATCTTTCAATTAATTAAAGTGTAAAATTAAAAAAAACTGCCTTATCAAAAGATAAAGCAGTCATTTATTATGGTAAAGAAAAAATTAAATTCCGAAAGCGGCTTTAATTTCCTCTACTTTGTCTAATTTTTCCCACGTGAAGAATTCAAGATCTTTCAGCGTAAGTTCATTCTTATGTCCCTTATTGAACGTTTTATCAGCTACATAATGATCTTTACCCATGTGACCGTAAGAAGCCGTTTCCAAATAGATAGGGTTTCTTAATTTTAGATTCTGCTCAATAGCATAAGGTCTCAAATCAAAGATTCCTGAAACTTTTTTAGCAATTTCGCCATCATGAAGATCCACTTTTGCAGTTCCATAGGTATTAATATATAATCCACAAGGTTCTGCTACACCGATTGCATAAGAAACCTGTACCAAAACTTCGTCAGCAATACCAGCAGCTACTAAGTTTTTAGCAATATGTCTTGTTGCATAGGCAGCACTTCTGTCTACTTTTGAAGGGTCTTTTCCAGAGAAAGCACCACCACCGTGAGCTCCTTTTCCACCGTAAGTATCTACAATGATTTTTCTACCTGTAAGACCGGTATCTCCGTGAGGTCCTCCGATAACGAATTTACCTGTCGGGTTGATATGGTATTTGATCTGATCGTTGAATAAAGCTTTGATCTCTTCAGTCTGCTGTGCAACCACTCTAGGTACCAGGATATTCTTGATATCTTCACGGATCTTGTTCAGCATTTCTTCTTCAGTTCCGAAGTCATCATGCTGCGTAGAAACTACAATAGAATCAATTCTGATTGGTTTGTGATCATCAGAATATTCAATAGTTACCTGGCTTTTTGCATCCGGACGAAGATAAGGGATCTCTTTATTTTCTCTTCTGATATTGGAAAGTTCTTTAAGGATTGTATGAGCTAAATCTAAAGCAAGAGGCATATAGTTTGCCGTTTCATTAGTTGCATAACCGAACATCATCCCCTGGTCACCAGCTCCCTGTGCGTTAGCTTTAGCTTCGAAAGACTCATCTGTTACAGCTCTGTCTACTCCCTGGTTGATATCGGGAGACTGCTCATGGATGGCGGAGATCACTCCACAAGAATCTCCATTGAACATATATTCCCCTTTTGTATATCCAATTCCATTGATTACTTCTCTGGCAATTGTCTGAACATCAAGGTAGGCATCGGATTTTACTTCTCCTGCCAATACTACCTGCCCTGTCGTCACAAGAGTTTCACAGGCAACTTTTGAACTTTTATCGTATGCTAAAAAGTGGTCGATTAATGCGTCGGAAATCTGATCGGCGATTTTATCCGGATGTCCTTCTGAAACAGATTCAGATGTAAATAAATAAGACATATTATTCTTTGTTTTTTAGATTAAAAAATTTTGAAGAAAAATAAGAATAAAATTGCCCAAAAAGAATACTGTTTTAGCATTTTTTTATAGAGGTTGCAATCAGGTCAAATTTTTCCTCGTCGTAAACGTCAGCAAATTTAAGCACTATTTTTCTAATACTCAAAAATTTTGTTTACTAATTATAATTTTGTTTAAATTAATGACTTATATCATTTTAGAACATTCTGATTATTGTGGCTTTATGCTTACAAATTCTTTAGGACTTTCATGATAGTTCAATTTAAGCTCTAAAGAAGTTTTGATAGAATGTGATAATTCGTCAATAATTTTTTGTTTAAAGGTCGGCTTATAATATATAATACTGATCTCTCTGTATGGGAATGGCTTCTTAAATCTGAAGACATTTTTTTTCTGCTCTTCTGAAAGCTGACTCAGGGCCAGTTCCGGTAAAATACTAATCCCTCCTACTTTATCTACCATATGTACCAAAGTCTGGATATTGGAAGCTAAGAAATCCAAGTTTTTAGGCTTTAATGTATTTTCTTTCAGGTGGCAAATATTTTCGAACTGATTTCTAAGGCAGTTTCCTTCTTCAAGTAACCACACTTTTTCTACATTCAGGTCTTCAGGAATAATATAAGCATTCTTTTTGTTCGCTTCAGTATTGGAGCTATAGATCATCAGTTCTTCATTGAATAAGAAATCCTGATAAAACTCATCAGCGGTATCATAAGGAGTTGAAATAATTCCGGCATCCAGTTCCCCTGCTTTTAACGCCTTGATAATATTATCCGTTGTCATCTCCTTTACATTCATCTGAATTTTAGGATTATCCTCCAAAAATTTAAAGATTTCCGTAGGCAGAATAAAAGAAGAAACAGTTGGGATAATCCCCAGGTTGATGGTTCCTCCTAAAATATTATTCAAAAGATTCGCTTTGTTTTTCAGCTCATTGACAGATTCTATAATAACCTTAGCCTGATCAATGATCTGAAGCCCTACATCTGTAGTACGGATCGGGTGTGTAGTTCTGTCAAAAACCTTCACATCCAGTTCATCCTCAAATTTCTGTATCATGGCACTTAAGGTAGGCTGGGTAATGAAGCATGCCTGGGCTGCTTTACCAAAATGTTTATACTTATCAACAGCGATAAGATACTCCAGTTGCTGAATGTTCATTTGATTAATATTATCTATTACAAAGATATAATGTTTTTGCTATTAGCAATTAAAAATTCAAGTAAATTTGATATTCACTACCTTTACAGTGGTATTTAGAAAATAAGAAAACAATTATTCAAATCATCGATATATGGATTCTAAAAAATTAACGTTAAGTAACGGCACGCCTTATTTTGAGCATCAGGATTCCCAGACGGTAGGACCAAGAGGCCCGGTATTGCTGCAAGACTTTGTTCTTCAGGAAAACCTTGCTCATTTCGTTAGGGAAAGAATACCTGAAAGAATTGTACACGCTAAAGGAAGCGGAGCTTACGGAACCTTTACCGTAACCCATGATATCAGTAAATATACAAAAGCAAAGCTATTTTCAAAAGTAGGCAATTCATGCAGGATGTTTGCCAGATTTTCTACGGTAGGAGGAGAAAAAGGAAGTGCAGATACGGCAAGAGACCCACGGGGTTTTGCTTTAAAATTTTATACAGAAGATGGAAACTGGGATCTTGTAGGGAACAACACTCCTGTTTTCTTTATTAAGGATGCCAAGAAATTTCCGGATTTTATACATACTCAAAAAAGACTTCCTAAAACCAATTTAAAGAGTGCCACTATGATGTGGGATTTCTGGAGTCTCAACCCGGAATCTCTTCATCAGGTTCTTATTTTAATGTCAGACAGAGGAACCCCTTATGGTTTCAGACATATGCATGGTTTCGGATCTCACACTTTTTCTATGATCAATGAGCAGAATGAAAGAGTATGGGTAAAGTTCCATTTCAAAACAAAGCAGGGGGTAAAAAACTTCACGGATGAGGAAGCTGTAAAAATGGCAGGAGAAAATCCTGACTTTGCACAGGAAGATCTTTGCCATTCTATTGAGAATGGAGATTTCCCGAAATGGACTATGTATATCCAGGTGATGACAGAAGACCAGGCAAAAGATTTCAGATGGAATCCTTTTGATGTTACTAAAGTCTGGTTCCATGATGACTTCCCTCTTATTGAAGTAGGTGAAATGGAACTCAATGAAGTTCCTGTCAATTATTTTGCCCATGTTGAGCAGTCTACGTTTTCTCCCAGCAGCCTGATAAACGGGATCAGCTTTTCACCGGACAAAATGCTTCAGGGAAGATTGTTCTCTTATCCTGACGCTCACCGATACAGAGTGGGAGTAAATGCCCATCAGCTGGAGGTGAACAGATGTCCTTTTGCGGTTAATAATTATCAGAGAGATGGCTATATGGCAGATTCAAGCCAGTATCAGGATAAACCTAATTATCACCCCAACAGTTTTGATGACATCACGCCTGATCCATCTTATAAGAACTATGAGTATGAATTAGATAGCGCCCATGTGGCCAACTATAACAGAAATGAAAACGACAGTGATCATTATACTCAGCCAGGGCTTCTTTATTCAAAAGCAATGAACGCTGAAGACAGAGAACACCTGATTAACAACATCGTAGGAAGCATGAAAGGGATATCAGGACCTAAGGGAGAAGAGATCATCAACAGGCAATTATGTCACTTTTTTAGGGCTAATATCGAACTTGGCATGAGAGTGGCTTCCCAATTAAATGTCAATATCGATGCAAATATGATGAATCATTCCAAATAATCATATTGAACAATAAATTAAAAAAAAGGAAAAAAAAATAATATTTTTTCCTTTTTTTTGTAAAAAATTCATAATTTGCAGAGGATGATATTTCAAAGTGGAAAAATGAGTTACGAAAATATATTATTAAAAAAAGAAGATAAAGTATCTATCATTATCATAAACAGACCTGAGAGTTTAAATGCATTAAATGCAAAAACTATTCAGGAGATCAGTACAGCAATGGACGAACTTAATTCCGACCATTCCTGCAGGGTTATTATCCTTACGGGAAGTGGTGAGAAGTCTTTTGTAGCAGGTGCAGATATCAAAGAATTTAGCGAGTTTGGACAAGAAAAAGCTGAAGAGCTTGCCCGAAACGGACAAAATTCACTGTTTAACAAAATTGAAAATATGTCTAAACCTGTCATTGCAGCCGTTAACGGTTTTGCATTGGGAGGAGGTTTAGAGCTTGCTATGGCATGCCACATCAGATATGCATCGGAAAACGCCAGATTGGGTCTTCCTGAAGTAACGCTGGGATTAATCCCGGGATACGGAGGAACACAAAGGCTTCCTAAGCTTGTCGGAAAAGGTATTGCCAACGAAATGATCTTCTCAGCCAAAATGGTTCCTGCTCAAAAGGCAAAAGAAATCGGACTGGTGAATGAAGTATACCCTATTGACGAATTATTAACCAAAACGAAAGAATTAGCGAACATTATTGCCCACAATTCACCAATGGCAATATCTAAGGCTATCCACGCCGTGAATTTATCTGATACGGAGAAAGGTTTTGAAACTGAAATCAAGTATTTCGGGGAGCTTTTTGAAATGGACGATAAGAAAGAAGGAGTAAGTGCTTTCCTAGAGAAAAGAAAGCCAAACTTCTAAACTTTCAAGCTTTTAATCCAATTATTTCGAAAAAACTAATGCTGCGGTATGAATAAGTTTGACAAGGCTTATCTAAAAATGGCTCAGGAATGGGCAAAACTCTCCTACTGTAAGAGAAAACAGGTGGGAGCTCTTATCGTAAAAGATAGGATGATTATTTCAGACGGTTACAACGGAACTCCTTCGGGGTTTGAGAACTGCTGTGAAAATGAAGAGGGGAAAACGCACTGGTATGTACTGCATGCGGAGGCTAATGCTATATTAAAGCTGGCAGCTTCCACTCAGTCTGCAAAAGGGGCAACGCTATATCTAACGCTGTCGCCTTGTAAAGAATGCAGTAAACTAATCCTGCAGGCAGGAATTACAAGACTGGTGTATATTAATGAGTATTCGGATGAAGACGGCATCTCGTTCCTGAAAAACCATGGTATTGAAATAGAACAAATATCGGACTGTGAACTAAAAAAATAAGCACAAATGACTTGGGATGAAAAGATCAAAGATTTTGAAATATTTCTTCGCTTCGAAAGAAATTTTTCAGACAACACGCTCGACGCCTATGTTCGGGACATTAAAAAACTAAAAGATTACGCAGAAGAAGATCTGGCAAACGTCGGTCCAGATTCTATCGGTTACGAAAACCTGCAGGAATACATTTTCAATCTTTCTAAACAGAAATTCAGTGAGAGATCTCAAGCAAGATGGATCTCTTCTATTAAGGCTTTCTTTAAATTTCTGCTTGAGGATGAATTCCGGGAAGACAACCCCGCAGCGTTACTCGAAGGTCCTAAACTAGGACTCTATCTACCAGACACTTTAAGCCTGCTTGATATCAACAAAATTATTGCGGCTATTGAAATCAATACAGACCTGGGGAAAAGGAACAACTGTATCATTGAGGTACTCTATGGTTGCGGACTCCGTGTTTCTGAACTTATTGATTTGAAAATATCCAATATCAATTTTAAAGAGCAATATATCAAAGTCCATGGAAAAGGAAACAAAACCCGTTTCGTTCCACTGGCTGATTATACAGCTGAATTACTGGAAAATTATATCAAAGAAGTACGTTCTAAAGGTAAAATCAATAAGAAATATGAAGACACACTGTTCCTGAACAGCCGTGGCACCTCGATGTCAAGGGTTATTGTATTTCTTATCATCAAAGAACTTACGGATAAGGCAGGGGTTAACAAAAAGATATCTCCACACACCTTCAGACATTCTTTTGCAACACACTTGCTTCAGAATGGAGCAGACTTGCGTTATATTCAGGAAATGCTTGGACATTCCAGTATTACAACGACGGAAATCTACACTCATTTAAAAACTGAAGAATTGAGGGATGTTATTTTGAGTTATCACCCGAGAAATATTAATATTACTCAATGAAATGAAGTTCCATCTGAACTTTAAAAAAGTAATTATAAACAGATGAAATTATTGAAATATTGCCCTAGCTGTGGCAAAGAATCTTTACACTGGGATGGTGAAAAGAAATGGAGCTGCCCTGAATGTGACTTCAGATTGTATAATAATGTAGCAGGCGCTGTAGCTGTAGTGATCCGATGTGGTGACGAAATTTACCTTACCAGAAGAAACAGAGACCCTAAAAAGGGAAAACTCGATCTGGCCGGAGGATTTGTCGACCCTAAAGAGAGCGCAGAAGAAACCTGCAAAAGAGAGCTTTTTGAAGAACTTCAGCTTAGTATCAATATTTCAAACTTAAAATATCTTACCAGCCTTCCAAACGTTTATCAATATAAAGAAATTGATTATAACACGATTGATCTTTTTTATGAGTATAATGTTTCGGAAAAATTTGAGGTAAGCCTTGAGCTTTCAGAAATATCAGAAGCGGTATGGATTCCTT
Organism: Chryseobacterium sp. YR221; assembly: GCF_900176315.1. Classification (NCBI taxonomy): domain Bacteria; kingdom Pseudomonadati; phylum Bacteroidota; class Flavobacteriia; order Flavobacteriales; family Weeksellaceae; genus Chryseobacterium; species Chryseobacterium sp. YR221. The sequence continues at coordinate 316,755 of NZ_FWXM01000006.1, read as the reverse complement.
TAAAGGAGCTTAACCTTGATGATATTGCTTTTGATTCTCAGAAGAGGTTTTTTGAAGATTATATAAAGAAATAATTTTTGTAATATATTCTCCCGCAGATTTTAAATCTGCGGGAGTTTTTTTTATGTTCTTACAGATTTTTCGGATCTCGTGCAGAGGATTACTTTTACAGTCTGCTTCGTTCCTGAAAGTGGTTCTCATTTGTTTTCAACAGAAAAAACAGAGAGAAAATATCGAAATTTTCTATTAAAATCAATACGTTTTAGTCTTCAGCATTTCTTCAAAGTACTGAATCAACAGTGATCTTTCTGCTTCCGAAAGATTTGCTTCTTTATGGTACACAATATAACCAGGCATCGGCATTGTTTTATGTTTAAGAGCCTCAATAGACCTGTCAAGCATATTCTCTTTTAATTCCTTATTATAGGTACCCCAAACAGAAAAATTAAGATGCTGACGGCCTTCATTTACATGGCTTTTTACAGACCATGAAACAGGGGCTATATAAGCATATTTAGGATATATGGTTTCGTTGGAATGACAATCGTAGCATGCTCCCTTAAGTAATGTTCGAATCTTTTCCGGAGCTTTCCTGGAATCTACAAAGTTTACTTTTGAATCTACCGGTTTGTTTACTCTGTCAATAGGAATAAACTGAACCAGGGCAAAGGCCACCAAACTCCAAAAGACTATTTTTTTTGCGATTTTCATACGTTTACTTTACCGGAGTTAGAACGGCATTCTCAGATTTAATTTCTTTTTTTACGCTCTGCTCTAACGCTTCCTTCTTTTCGTCAGCTTCAGGCGTACCTGCAGGCACAGCAGGAGACACAGCTCCTTTAGGATTATCAAGCGTTCTGGTATCTTTCAGGTCCCATTCTTCTCTTGTTTCCCACAGTCCTCTTATCACAACTTTTTTATAGAAAATATAGGCATCTTCAGCAAAGGTTTCGGTAGCAAAATCAGCTTCATCCCAATATTTATTTTCATTGTTGTCTACCAATATTCTTACAATATATTCATCAGGTTTCAGAATATCAAATTTCACTTTATCTCCTTTGGTATATCTCTGGTAGACTACTTTTTCAGAAGAGTCAAGAAGCTGAATCCAATAGCTGGAAGATGGCGCATTCAGAATATTAAATTCCAGGCTACCGAACTGGTCTACCTTAGCGACATCAAAATCAAAACGTTTTGACTGTGTATTTTTAGCATAGAACGATGATACAGTTTCTTTTGGAACCGTAAGCTGATATTTTTTTCCGCTCACGAAGTCAGACTGAATTAATATCTGATACGGATTGGTTTCGGAGATTTTGGCTGTAAATTCCTGAGTAGTTAAGCTATCACTTTTCAGTACCCACTTTGCCGGGTCAATCTTGTCAATGATATAATTGGAGGAAATCTTGAAGTCAGTTTTTGGAGCTAATGAACCTCCTCCGTTATCACTGTTGAGATCCATTACATTTTTCTTATTGTATTTGTAAAATAAGGAAACCGTATAGGCACTGTCCTTTTTCGGACCTTTATCATGCGTAAACATCAGTTTTTCTGTGGTCTCCTGCCCTACATTATTTTTCACAGCATCAAACCAAATCTTCACAGAATCTGATTTTGGGCTGTGTGTTACTTTTATATCTTTAAGTTTGTCATTCAGCGATGTTACTTTCACATCATCCGGATGCCCATCAAATATCATAAGAATTCCTCCCGGAACCTCTTTCATTTCAGAATATTTCAATGGCTTTTTAGAAGGATATACTTTTAAGTTTAATCCTGAAACAGATTTTTCAACTTCTACAGTTTCTTTCTGAAATCCTATTTTCTCTTTTCCCGGATCATACACAGAATTTCCATTCTCATCTGCAAAGGCTATAATCTTATATTTCCCCGGAGAAAGGTAATTCATCTCATAATATCCATCATCGTCCACTTTGGTGATATAGTACGGCTTTTGCTTATAATTCATGGTATCTTTCACCTGATAAAGCCCGACCACCAATTTGTTTTCAGTACTTCCTGTTTTCTTTTTGATGTCTAAAGCATCTTTAATTTCACCACTTACATACAAATCATCCAATTTGTCGCCCGTGGAAAAAGCAAAATTAAAATACCGAAGTGGATTGGATTCATTATTATCTACAATTGAATTTCCAAAATTGAAATTATATGTGGTATTGGCCTGTAAAGTATCTGTCCATTGGATCAGAACAAATTTATTGGCAATATTGGAAGGAAGAATTCGCTTTATATTCTTGATAGGTGGCGAAATGATCAGATTCTTATTGATATCTTTCAATGTTACATATTCATCAAAATCCAGGCGGAGCTCGTGAATATCTTTTTTCACATTGATTCTTGTGGTATCAATATTTGAACTTAAAAATCTAGGGGCCAAAGTATCTTTCGGACCTCCAACAGGAGAGCCTACTCTTGCACACGAATGAACAAGAAAACAGATAACGAATAATAGAAGAAACCTTTTCATGAAAATGTTTAAGCAAAAGTAAACATTATTCTCCAAAAACTTCATGTCCTGAATTCAAAGTATCTTTATTGTCGTTCATTACCGAGTGAAGCTTATCTTTCTGTAAAGGGAAATCCTCAAATAATCCGGATAATGCAAGCGCTGTATATACTTTATTTGAATATTTATTACCAATGGCTACAATAGTAACTTTAGACTTCAGAAGGTGAGCAAATACGGAATTGCTGCCATGCCACCACCCATTATGATAGGTTAGTTTTTCACCGTTGTCAAAAATTTTCATCCTAAACCCTAATCCGTAGTTATTCATTCCCGATTTTTCATTGCTGTACGGGGTAAATACCATCTGCATCAGCTCAGGCTTTAGGAAATCTTTTGAGAACATGGCTTTTGAGAAGTTATATAAATCTCTTGGTGTAGTATATACATTTTTGTCTCCGTAAATAAGATCCAACCTATCTAAAGGATATAGCTTACTCCCTCCATAATAGAACGACTGTGCCGCCGTAGGAATGTCTTTTTCCTGGAAAATATAAGAATTGGTCATTTTTAACGGCGTAAACACCATTTCTTTCATAGCCTGAGGAAACGGAGTTTTCGTCACTTTTTCAATCAACAAAGCCAATAAAGCAAAATTCGTATTACAATACATGAATCCTGTATCTGTATCTCTTGCCAGATCCGGTTTGTACTTGATGATCATATTCAGAACATCCTGATTGGTAATAAATGGTTTGGAAAGTTCAGCCGGTGCAGGCTGTATTTTGGTAATAAAATATTCGTACTTCGGAAGTCCACTTCTTTGATCCAGTAAGGTTTGAATAGTAACATTAGGATATGGAAATCCTGGAAAATATTGGCTCAGATGGTCTGAAAGCTTTATTTTCCCTGCTTCCACCAACTTCATCATCGCCATTGCCGTTAATGTTTTTGATACCGATGCCACATGCAAAGGTGTATTTTTATCTATAGGCATCTGGTTTCCTTCTCTTCCGAAACCTCTGTAATTTTCGTATAAAATCTCGTCGCCTTTCGCCACAAGTATTCCGCCACTAAGATCTCCTCCATCCCATATCTTTTTGTAATACTGATCTATATAATTTATCGTGGTTGGTTTATCTAAAACCTGATTGTCTGTTTGGGTAAAAATTTTCCCAAGATCTACATTTCCGTAGTTAGGGAGATTCGTCGTATTTTCCGCTGAATTTTCTTGGGCTTCAGACTTTTTTTTACAGGAAAATAGGGATAAAAGAACAGTTAAAATAAATACAAAATTACGCGTCTTCATGAGATTCAAAAATGAGCGGCAATTTAATAAAACTCAAAAAAAAATAATAAATATAGAGTGATATTATGAATTATTTAACATAAACGAAAGAATCAGCAAATAGGAAAATTTACTGATTCTTTATTTTGCTAGCCAAAAGCGGCTATTATTTTATCTACAATGAATTGTGCCAGCTTTTCTTTACTCTGATGAGTCCAGCCGGCAATATGAGGAGTTACAATCGTCTTTTCTGATTCGAGAAGAAATTTTAAATCTTCATTCTCCGTTTCTATATTTTCAAAAGAGGATTTTTCATATTCCAGGACATCCAGGCAGGTTCCTTTCACTTTTCCGGATTTCAAAGCTTCTACTAAGCTTTTAGTCTTTACATTCTTTCCTCTTGCGGTATTCACAAAATAAAACTCATTTTTCATCTCAGCAATAAAGGCTTCATCAATCAGATAATGAGTCTGTGAAGTGAGAGGAATATGAAGACTTAAAATATCCGCAGACTGCTTCAGTTCTTCTAAAGTGACCTGTGTAGCAAATTCATCAGAAAGCCCCGGAAGGATATCATGAAAAATCACTTTACAACCAAAACCTGAGAATCTTTTGGCAGTAGCTTTTCCCATATTTCCGTATCCTATAAGACCTACTGTTTTCCCCAGCAATTCATCCCCTCTATTCTCTTCACGTTTCCAGACACCGTTCTTTACTTCCTGAGAAGCAATAAACAATCTGTTCATTATAACCAGCAACATTCCTACTACATGTTCTGCAACAGAATCTCTATTTCCTTCAGGAGAGTTGATCAGCTGAATTCCCAATGCTTCAGCAACAGGAATATCAATATTCTCCATTCCGGCTCCTACCCTTGCAATAAACTTCAGGTTCTTACCTTTCTCAAGGAAATTTTTATCTAATGGAATTCTGCTTCTGATGATAATACCATCATAATGTTCAATTTTATGACAAACCTCATCATAAGAAGAAGTAAAATCTTCTTCCAATATAAAGTTTTTTGCCAGAAGCTGTTCGGTAATAAGAGGGTGATTTTTATCTAAAAGAAGTATTTTCATAGCTTAAACACGAATGACACAAATTATTTTTCACAAATAACACAGATTATAATGTACCATTGATCACTCTTTTTACTCCGTTTTTAAATTGAAGAGTATTAAAGTTAATCAACATTCCAAGTTTACAGTTACTCAGCCGAAGATAGGTAAGTATTTGAGCCAAATGAACATCATTTAAGGTTTCTACCGACTTTACTTCTAACACCAATTTTTTCTGTATCAGAAAATCGAGTCTATAGCCTACATCCAATTTTACCTCATCATAAATCAAAGGCATTGGCTTTTGTTTTTCCACAAGAAGATTATGCTTATTCAGTTCATAAAACATACATTCTTCATATGCACTTTCTAAAAGTCCGAGCCTAGTGTTTTATGAACCAGATATCCTGCTTCGTAAACAATTCTTGATATATCATTTTCAGAAATATCCATTTGTACTAATTTTTCATCTTAACCGACACCAATCATTTGTGAGAATTTGTGCCGGGCATTTGTGATATTGGTGTTTTATTTATTTTTTGTCCTTCTTTGGCTCTTGTGGTTCCTGAAATAACTTTTTAAGTTCCACAGATTCCAGAGGTTTCATTCTTCCGGATAGAATTAAAGAAAGTTCTTTTCTACGGAATGCTGCAGCAAATCTTTCTTTTTCCTCCTCTGTTTCCGGAACCATCTCCGGGATAGGAATAGGACGGTTAAATTCATCTACAGCAACGAAGGTATAAATACCTGCATTGGTATGAATCTTCTTCTGGTTGATAGGGTCATCCAACCATACATCGACATATACTTCCATAGACGTGGAAAATGCTCTGGAAACTTTAGACTCCAGCACTACTACTCCACCTTCCGGAATTGGGTGATTAAAGGAAACATGGTTTACAGAAGCTGTTACCACTCTTCTTTCACAGTGTCTTGCTGCTGAGATAGACGCACAACGGTCCATTTTTGCTAAAAGCTCACCACCAAAAAGGTTTCTTAAAGAATTTGTTTCGTTCGGAAGAACAATGTTAGTCATAATGGTCAGAGATTCTGACGCTTTTTTTATTTTTGCCATCTAGTCTTAGTGTTGTTTCGGGCAGCCGGAGCAGGTTTTGTTCCTTTTACGGCAGGTTTTACTAATGAATCTTTTTTCAGAGAATCTGAAACGGTCATGTCCGGTGTATGGGCCACTACTTTTACCGTATCTTTCACAATTCTATGGGTAGAAGTCTGTACGGAAACATTATTAAAGGATTTCTTTCCAAAAATAAACTCCTGTTTAGCATAGGCCAGGTATAGGATTCCTGCCACCGGAATAATCAGCAAAAAAGTCCATAGGATTGTTTTCTTGAATTTATAATCCTTTTCCCTGTTTTCTGAAGCATGAACTTTCTCTCCATTATTGATATCTGAAAATCGTATTTCTTCTAATCCATAAAAATCGGGATGTCCTGATTCTATTCTTTTTCCTTTGAAATGGGTATGCCCTTCTTCAATGAAGATGTTTCCAAGATTTTGAATTTCAAGAATCTGTTCTGCCTGTAGCTTTTTCTTCCAAAAATCAGTCTGTATCTTCAGATCGCTTCGGGAAGCCTCCAGAGACATCTGTTTTTGTCCGGCTATAAAAGCAGTTAATTCTTCAGATTGTACTTCATAATCTATGGTAAAATCAATCTGACTGGCTGGCGGAAGAATACTTCCGTTTTCAGAATTAATAATGGCCTTAGAATTTTTCAGGGAAAACACGCCAAAGCCTGGAACTGTAGCAGTTCCAAATTGTTTCAAGTATTCTAAAATATATGCTGAAATATTCATTTGGCAGCAAATTTATAACTTTTTCATGACTTTTTAAGACATTTAATCTTATATAAAAAAAGACTGCCGAAACAGTCTTTTGCTTATTATCTATTAAAATAGCGATAATGTTACCTATAATCCCCTTTAACTATAAAAAGGCAAATAGTATTAAGATTCAAAATCAATTACATGATCAATATAAATCACTATTTGATTCTATACTTTTTTTATCATAAATCTTTACAAATTATTGAATTTTCCAGCTTATTCCAAACATAAAATTTGTTCCTGCCTGTGAAAAATAATAAGGTGTTCCTTCATACACAGAACCGTTATTGACATATTTTTTATTAAACAGGTTATTGACCAATAATTTCAATGCAATGTCATTATTAGCAATTTTAAACTGGTATTCCGCATTAAAATCTGTCAGCAGATAATCTTTAAGCTGTAAGTTTTTATCTTCTGTGTTATCCAGATACTGTTTTCCCACATACTGATTCATTAAAGCAAACTGGAAGCTCTTGGATGGGCTGAATTTCAATCCGACGTTAGCCACTACATCCGGAGAAAAGGAAATTTGTGTATTTCCCAGGTTTTTAAGCACCCCTTCATTTTTAATATTAAAATCCTGATTCCTGTTCTGGCTCAAGCTTACATTCCCTGAGATCTCCCATTGTTTTGACAGTTTTGCCAAAGCACCAAGCTCAATTCCCCTTCTGTAACTTTTTCCGGAGTTTGTTCTGATAAATGCTCCTACGTTATTAAGCTCTCCATTTAAAACCAGTTGATTGACATAATACATATAATATAAGTTGGCTGTCAATGATAAAAATCCAAACTGTTTTTCCAGACCAGCTTCAATATCGTGAAGTTTTTCAGCTTTCACATTTTGATCCGCAAGCAGGTCGTCCCTGTTTGGCTCCCGGTGGGCATGGGCGTAGGACAGGAATATTTTTCCGTTTCCTATTTTATAATTTACCCCAGCCTTAGGGTTAAAAAACAACCAGTTTTTCTTTATATTCCCTCCTTCTCCATCCCCGCTAAGGATAATTTTTGTATCATAATGAATACTTCTCAGCTGTAAGTCTCCAAAGAATTCGAAATCCTCTACTTTCAACAAAGCTTTTGCAAATCCTGCTGCTTCATTTTTCACGGAACGACCTCTGTAATACTCATAATCATTAATCTGTGGAAAATAAACTCCCGTTACCGTTCCATAGTGCTTCCCATAATATTGGTTAGCCACAACTCCGAAGTTAAGATCAATATTTTCAAACTTCCCATACAATGTAGAAACCAAACCATAGAAATGATTATCCAACCATTTTTTTCTGATAAAGTCAGTTTTTTCAACAGCTACCCCGTTGACGATAGGAACTTCCAGATTATAGTCGGCATAATGAGTAGATTCCTTATCTCCTTCGTTTACTCTTTTATAATTTTCGTAATATCCTTTTCCTCTGGTATAATGCAAAGTCGTTTCTAAGCTCCAGATATCATTAAACTTCTGCTCCCACAGAAACTGATAATGATTTTGGCGGTAGTTATCCGTTTCACCATCATAAAATTTCTTTTCTCCGGTAAAAAGGTCTTTATATCCCCCTGAGCTATTGTACTTTGGATTGGTTTCCCAGGTTTCTCTATCAATACCATTCCAGGCCTGATAAGTTCTTTCCTTACCTCCGAAAGCCATCAATCGTAATCTTGTTTTACCTTCTTCAAATAAAGCAGTAAAATTATAAGAATCCAGATTCGCTGAAGCTCTGTCAATATATCCGTCAGAATGGATATGAGAATATCTCCCCATCACAGAAAGCCTGTCTTTCCAGAACTTTCCGGTTCCAACCTCAGCTGAATATTTATAGGTATTGAACGAACCATAGCTATCATCCGTTTTAATATAAAACTTCTCTTCCGGATCTTTTGAGATCACGTTGATACTGGCTCCAAATGATGAAACTCCATTATTGGAAGTTCCTACCCCTCTCTGAATAACAATCTGTGACGCAGAACTCGTTAAATCCGGAACATTCACAAAAAATGCACCCTGACTTTCTGAATCGTTAAAAGGAACACCATTCATCATGATATTAATCCCTCTTCCTGCTACTCCACGAATTCTAAGGCCAGTATAGCCTACACCGTTACCAGCATCTGAAGTCGAAATAACAGAAGTTTGATTTTTTAAAAGCATAGGAAGATCCTGCCCAAGGTTTTTCCCGTCTAAGTCTTTCTGGACATTAATAATTTCCTTCGCAACCGGAAGTCTTTTGGTAAAGCTAACCCCTTCAATCTCCCTTGTTTTAAGAGAGTCTTTATTTTGAGCCTGCATAAAGGCTGCTGAGCCTACGGTAAGCCCTAAAAAAAATAATCCTTTCATTCTATAAATCTTTAACATTTAATGAATAAAAGGGGATCGATAAGATATTATACATTTCGACTTACAACAGTCGGTGTGTCCCTAAACAGCATTACCTGTTCCAGGTTCATTGGGTATAATCTCAGCCTGTTAAAGCACCCCTTTATTTCAGCCGCGAAATTACAAAAAATATATGAGATGTAGGAATGGGGTCTGGTGGCGGGATACTAAGTTTTTTATTTTACAAAATAGGGGTGATCGGCAAGTAATGAGTCATGGCTCATCTCTAGTAGGTTTTGTTATTTGAGTCAATATAGTAATATTCTTTGCCATCTTTGGTTACTTCAAACATTTTACCCAGCTTCCAGCTGAAATTTCTTTTTATATTGGAATATTCGAAAGGAACAATCACTTTATTATTTACATCTATCACACCAAATTTATCATTCTGGGAAGCCACAATCATGGGGTCTGCCACATCATCACCCTCCATGATGTACAGGTATTGATATTGAGGGTAAATCTGATAATCTCTGTAATCTGCCGCATTGACGAATTTTGCTTTTTCAATGATCCCGTAAAATCCATTCAGAACATAGGCCTGAAATAGCTGCTGCTTGTAGTCTCCAAACTTACATTTTCCAAGATCTGCATCTTTGAACTGATAGACTCTTTTTCCTTTTACATCAACCCGGTAAGAAATCATATCTTTTTCTACTGTGGCATAGTTTTTTGTCCCGAATTTCCTGATTTTTTCATTCGGGGAGTTCAAAAGATTACAATCCTCATAAAAAAATACGGCAATATGATATTCCGGCTGGATAATAAATTTCCCTTTTTGGTTGACATATCCAAACTTATCTTCTTTCTTTTTTGGAATAAGAAGAGGCAGGTTCTCATTAATAACTACCAGATCAGAATTAGGTTTAGATACTTTACGCCCTTTCTTTACCGTGGTTTTCGCAATATTTTTAACCGGCACTTTCTTCACAGATTTAGTCTGTGAGAAAATGAAAATCGAAATAAAAACGCACAAAACATTCAGGATATTTTTCATATTCGTCATTTGTCTGCAAAATTACGGCCAAATATAGAATTTATCAAATTCATATTTATAAAGAATCTAAATAATTTCATTCCCATAAAATAGTAAAATTTCGTAATTTTGGGGAACATTTTGAATTGTTTGATAATTTTAAAACTTTAAAAAAATTGTAGATTATACTTACTTTTCTCCGGATCATACCCTACACTCAAAATGCGGGAACTCAAAATGTTATTTATAAAGACCGGTAAAAAGAAGTGACAGTACTAACAACTGTTTCATATATCTACCTTTAAAAGAGAAAGACTTCTATTATGAATATTTATAAGGATTACATCAAAGAGATTGAAGAAAGAAAAAACCAGGGGCTTCATCCAAAGCCAATTGATGGTGCTGAATTACTAAGCGAAATCATTGCACAGATTAAAGATTCAGGTAATGCAGATCGAACAGATTCTCTTAAATTTTTCATTTACAACACTTTACCTGGAACAACAAGTGCAGCAGGTGTTAAAGCAAAATTTTTAAAGGAAATCATTCTAGGTGAATCCGTAGTAGAAGAAATATCACCGGCTTACGCCTTTGAATTGTTATCTCATATGAAAGGAGGTCCTTCTATTGAAGTATTACTGGACCTTGCCTTAGGTAATGATGCCGCTATTGCCAAAGAAGCGGCTAAAGTTCTTAAGACACAAGTCTACCTTTATGAAGCGGATACTAACCGTCTGAAAGAAGCATTCAACAGTGGCAGCGAAATCGCCAAAGAAATCCTGGAAAGCTATGCACAGGCTGAGTTTTTCACTAAGCTTCCGGAAGTAGCTGAAGAAATTAAAGTGGTAACATTTATTGCCGGTGAGGGTGACATTTCAACGGATTTATTATCTCCGGGAAATCAGGCGCACTCCAGATCAGACCGTGAACTTCATGGTAAGTGTATGATCACCCCTCAGGCTCAGGAAGAAATCAAGGCTTTACAGGCTAAACATCCTGACGCAAGCGTTATGCTTATTGCTGAAAAAGGAACAATGGGTGTAGGGTCATCGAGAATGTCCGGAGTAAACAACGTAGCTCTTTGGACAGGAAAACAAGCAAGTCCCTATGTTCCATTTGTAAATATCGCTCCTATTGTTGGAGGAACAAACGGAATTTCTCCTATTTTCCTTACCACAGTTGATGTTACCGGTGGTATCGGTATCGACCTTAAAAACTGGGTGAAAAAACTGGATGCAGAAGGAAACCCGATTCGTAATGAAAATGGGGAGCCGATCCTTGAAGAGGCTTACTCTGTTGCTACAGGAACTGTACTTACGATTAATATAAAAGAGAAAAAATTATATAACGGAGATCAGGAGCTGATTGACATTTCTAAGGCATTGACCCCTCAGAAAATGGAATTCATTAAGGCTGGAGGATCTTACGCTATCGTATTTGGTAAAAAATTACAGACATTCGCAGCACAGCTTTTAGGAGTTGAAGCTCCGGTTGTTTTTGCTCCGTCAAAAGAAATTTCTCACGAAGGACAAGGTCTTACAGCCGTAGAAAAGATTTTCAATAGAAATGCTGTAGGAACAACACCTGGAAAAGTACTACATGCTGGTTCAGACGTTCGTGTAGAAGTTAATATCGTCGGATCTCAGGATACAACAGGTCTTATGACTTCTCAGGAGCTTGAATCTATGGCGGCTACAGTAATTTCTCCAATTGTTGACGGTGCATACCAATCAGGATGTCACACAGCTTCAGTATGGGATAAAAAAGCACAGGCAAATATCCCTAAACTAATGAAATTCATGAACGAATTCGGATTGATCACAGCCCGTGACCCTAAAGGGGAATACCATGCTATGACCGACGTAATTCACAAAGTTCTTAACGATATTACAGTAGACGAATGGGCAATCATTATTGGTGGGGATTCTCACACAAGAATGTCCAAAGGTGTTGCTTTTGGAGCTGACTCAGGAACAGTGGCTCTTGCACTGGCTACCGGAGAAGCATCTATGCCAATTCCTGAATCTGTAAAAGTAACTTTCAAAGGAGACATGAAAGAGCATATGGATTTCCGTGATGTTGTTCATGCAACTCAGGCTCAAATGCTTAAGCAGTTTGGAGGTGAAAACGTATTCCAGGGTAGAATCATTGAGGTTCACATCGGAACGCTTCCTGCTGACCAGGCATTTACATTTACAGACTGGACTGCAGAGATGAAAGCAAAAGCTTCTATCAATATTTCTGAAGACAATACCCTAATCGAATCATTGGAAATTGCAAAAGGCAGAATCCAGATCATGATTGATAAAGGTATGGACAATCATAACCAAGTTCTTCAGGGATTAATTAATAAAGCTGATAAGAGAATTGCAGAGATCAGATCTGGTGAAAAGCCAGCTTTAACTCCTGATGCTAATGCTAAATATTATGCTGAAGTAGTGGTTGATCTTGATGTAATCGTTGAACCAATGATTGCTGACCCGGATGTAAACAATGATGATGTTTCCAAGAGATATACTCACGATACCATCAGAGACCTTTCATATTATGGAGGTGAGAAAAAAGTAGATCTAGGTTTTGTGGGGTCATGTATGGTTCACAAAGGAGATTTGAAAATTGTTTCTCAAATGCTTAGAAATATTGAAAAACAACAAGGTAAAGTAGAATTTAATGCTCCTCTTGTAGTGGCAGCACCTACTTACAACATCATCGATGAATTAAAAGCAGAAGGAGACTGGGAATTGTTAGAAAAATACTCTGCCTTTGAATTTGATGATAAAGCTCCTAAAGGTGAAGCTCGTACGGAATACAAAAACGTAATGTATCTTGAGCGTCCTGGATGTAACCTTTGTATGGGTAACCAGGAAAAAGCTGCTAAAGGAGATACTGTATTGGCAACGTCAACCCGTCTTTTCCAGGGAAGAGTGGTTGAAGATTCTGAACGTAAAAAAGGAGAATCATTACTTGCATCCACTCCGGTTGTTGTTCTTTCAGCTATTATCGGACGTATTCCTAATATAGATGAATATAAAGCAGCCGTTGAAGGTATTGATCTTACTAAGTTTACCCCTCCAATCAAGGAGTTGGTTCAGGTAGGTCATTAATAAAGTATAACAATAGCTTTAAAAATTATATAATTGAAAGATTTTGGTCCTGTAAGGATTTAAAATCTTTCAATTTTTTGTTTAGAATACTTCCATTTTAAGGGTAATACAATTTTTTTTCAAGAAAATCAACAAAATAAATTCTATTTTTTCTTAAATTGAAAGTTATAAAATCTCTTGATTTATCATCAAAAGTATGCTCATTTATAGATTATAGGAACATTTTTTGATGTGTTTGTAGAACGGTTTTTATCTCTCAAAATCAGAGAAAGAAACATTAACAGAAAAAGAACAAAAACTAAATTTAGATATGACTTTTGATATTGATATGATCAAAAAAGTGTACGAGCGTTACCCTGAAAGAATTGCAGCAGCAAGACAGATCGTGGGAAAACCTCTTACCCTTTCAGAAAAAATCCTTTACACCCACCTTTGGGAAGGAAATGCTACACAGGCACATGAAAGAGGAAACTCTTATGTAGACTTTGCACCAGATAGAGTAGCCATGCAGGATGCAACTGCACAGATGGCACTTTTGCAATTCATGCAGGCAGGAAAAGCGAAAGTAGCTGTCCCGTCAACGGCTCATGCAGATCACCTTATTCAGGCGAAAGTAGGTGCTGATAAAGATTTGCAGGAAGGAATCAACAAAAACTCTGAAGTATTCAACTTCTTAAGTTCTGTATGTGATAAATACGGAATTGGTTTCTGGAAGCCCGGAGCTGGTATTATCCACCAGGTGGTATTGGAAAATTATGCTTTCCCGGGAGGGATGATGATCGGTACAGATTCACACACCGTAAATGCAGGAGGTCTTGGAATGGTTGCCATCGGTGTAGGAGGAGCTGACGCAGTAGATGTAATGGCGGGAATGGCATGGGAGCTTAAAATGCCTAAACTTATCGGGGTAAAACTGACGGGTAAAATGTCTGGATGGACTTCTGCAAAAGATGTGATCCTGAAAGTAGCCGGAATCCTTACTGTAAAAGGAGGAACAGGATGTATTGTAGAATACTTCGGTGAAGGTGCAGAATCTCTTTCTGCAACAGGGAAAGGTACTATCTGTAACATGGGTGCTGAAATCGGCGCTACAACTTCCACTTTCGGATATGATGATTCTATGAGAAGATATCTGACTGCAACAGGAAGACAGGACGTTGTAGATGCAGCTGATAAAATTGCGGAACATTTAACAGGGGATGCTGAAGTTTATGCAAACCCAGAACAATATTTTGATCAATTAATAGAAATTAACCTTTCTGAATTAACACCTCATTTAAACGGACCTTTCACTCCGGACCTGGCAACTCCGGTTGCTGAATTCAGAGCTAAAGCTGAAGCAAACGGATGGCCAATAGAAGTGGAATGGGCTCTTATCGGTTCTTGTACCAACTCTTCTTATGAAGATTTATCAAGAGCTGCTTCTATCGTTGAAGATGCGGTAGCAAAAGGTGTAAAACCTAAGGCTATTTTAGGGATCAACCCAGGTTCTGAGCAGGTGAAATTTACTGCTGAAAGAGACGGTTTCTTAGATTCTTTCAGAAAATTTGAAAACGCAAGAATTTTCACGAACGCCTGTGGACCATGTATCGGACAATGGGACAGAGAAGGAGCTGATAAAGGTGAGAAAAACTCTATCATCCATTCTTTCAACAGAAACTTTGCAAAGAGAGCTGACGGTAACCCAAATACTCACGCTTTTGTAGCTTCTCCAGAAATGGTAGCTGCTGTAGCAATATCCGGTAGATTAGACTTCAACCCAATTTCTGATACGTTAACCAACGAAGCCGGTGAGCAGGTAAAACTTGATGAGCCTAAAGGTTCTGAGCTTCCTGCAAGAGGATTTGCAGTAGATGACAATGGCTATCAGGCTCCATCAGCAGATGGATCCGGTATTGTGGTCAATGTAAGCCCTACTTCAGACAGACTTCAGCTATTGGAAGAATTCCCTGCCTGGGACGGTAAAAATATTGAAGGGGCTAAGGTATTGATCAAAGCTTTCGGAAAATGTACGACCGACCATATTTCTATGGCTGGACCATGGTTGAAATACAGAGGTCACCTTGACAATATTTCAAATAACATGTTGATTGGAGCTGTAAATGCTTACAACATGGAAACGAACCACGTGAAAAACGAAATCACCGGTGAATATGGTGAAGTTCCGGCTGTACAAAGAGCTTATAAAGCAGCAGGTATTCCAACTATTGTTGTAGGGGATCAAAACTATGGTGAAGGTTCTTCAAGAGAACATGCTGCCATGGAGCCTAGACACCTGGGTGTAAAAGCCGTACTGGTAAAATCATTCGCGAGAATCCACGAGACCAACCTTAAGAAACAAGGTATGCTTGGATTAACTTTCGCTAATGAGGCTGATTATGACAAAATCTTAGAAGATGATACAGTTAATTTCTTAGATCTTGATCAGTTTGCTCCAGGCAAGCAATTGACGTTAGAATTCGTTCATGCTAACGGAACTAAAGATATTATTATGGCCAACCATACATACAATGATCAACAAATCGAGTGGTTTAAGGCTGGTTCTGCACTGAACCTGATTAAGCAACAGGAAAATTAAGATTACTTGTTAGATTAATATAAAAGACGGCTTCTGTTGAAGCCGTCTTTTTATTTCAGTTTATCCAAAAGGTTAGCTCTGTAGATATCTCCAATTGGAATTTCCTGCTTAGAAAGCATCACCTTTTTTGCTCCTATGCTTTTTATTTTATCCAGATTTATGATAAAGGATTTGTGAATGCGTATAAATTGATCAGGAAGTTGATTTTCCATTGATTTAAGCGTGTCCAGAACAATATATTCTTCATCCTCTGTCCTGATATTTACATAGTCTTTAATGCTCTCAATATAAAGAATATCATTAAAGAGCAAACGATGTTGCTGTCCGGAAGATTTGACAAAGAAATGGGAATCTGTTTCCTCATTAACCGAGAAACGTTCTCTGGCTTTTAGGGCACTTTTTTGAAACCGGTCAAAAGAAACAGGCTTCAGCAGATAATCAATTATATTATGCTCGTATCCTTCCAGTGCATATTCCGAATAAGCAGTAGTTAAAATATACTTTTGCCTGGATCCCACAATTTTCATGAAATTAATCCCTGTAAGCTCCGGCATCTGGATATCTAAAAAAATAAGGTCAGAATCATTATCTTTAATATATTCCAAAGCCAATATAGGATTCTCAGTAGAAAATACCAGTTCAAAAAAAGGGATCTTCCGGATATAGTTTTCAAGGAGAGATATGGCCAAGGGCTCATCATCTACAATGACGCATTTAATTGTATTCATCTCGTAAATCAATCTTTAAATCTACTATAAATTCTGTTTCTGAGTCTTTTATATTCAGTTCATATTTCTGAGGATAAAGAATTTCCAGTCTCTTTTTCACATTCTCAATACCTATCCCAGACGCTGTATCTTTCATCCTTTGATTTTTAAAATTGTGAAGAGAAAAATGAAGGCTTCGGTTTTTATCGGAAACTTTCAGAACAAAACCTTTATCTCTGAAATCACCATGTTTAAAAGCATTTTCTACAAATGGAACCAAGAGCATAGGAGAAATATTGAGTTTTGGATGGGTGATATCTTTTTCGAAAACCAGCATTTCAGCGTTTTTTATTCTCAGTTTTTCGAGCCCGATCAAGCTCTCAATATATCCAATTTCTTTATCCAGGCTGATCACATCTTTTTCAAGATCTTTCGTACTGTATCTGAGCAGCTCACTCAGCTTTTCAATTGCGGGTAATGATTTATCTGAATTCTGATAAACAAGGGAGTAAATATTATTTAAAGAATTAAAAATAAAGTGGGGATTGATCTGTGTTTTCAATGCCTGAAGTTCTGCTTGTTTCTTCTCTATCAGGAGTCGTTTTTTATCATTTTCAGCCACCCCGTATTTCTCTAATATCCATAAAATTCCTGCTATGAAAGTGGTGAGAGAGCTGCTATAAATATTATCAAAAAAATAGTACGTAAGTCCTGTTCCCTCACCATAGTTTCGAAATCCAACGATCTCCTGCAAAATTATTTCTTCAAGAATATAACGCAGTCCTGCAAAGCAAAGAAGAGTCAATACAAAAACTATTACAGCTGAGTAAAGCTTATCCAGCTTGAAGAACTTTGGGAAAATAAATATATATGAAATATAGAAACTCAGAATCTTTACCATAAAAAAAGTAATCCTGAGAATACTTACTTCATAGCTGCTTCTCTCCGGAAAAAAGAAATTAGGAGTAATAACCGTTCCAAAAAAATCAAAACTCCAATAGATAATCTGAAGCCAGATAATTTGCTGTTTTTTCATACTCAAATATAAAGCTCCGCCAAGGAATTTATCTACAGTTTTCGATGAAAGGCTCTTTTTTTCCGATAAAACTATTTTCACACCCATGAAACAAGCCTTCGTCTAATCCCTGTTTTTACAAGAATATCCACCTTATACCTTTGTCCCAGAGCTGTAATAAAACCTCTCTTACATACAATGAAAAGAACTATTTTCTATATCTCAGTGTTATTTTATTCTTTTGCGGTAGGGCAGACTAAAGACTCTGCAATGGTAAAAAAGATCGAAACGGTTACGGTAAACGCTAAAAAAAATTTGGTAGAACGTAAAGTAGATCGTCTTGTCTATAATGTTCAAAACTCTATGCTATCTCAGGGAAGCTCAGGAACAGAAGTATTAGCAGGAACTCCTTTTCTTAAAGTGGATGAAGATAAAGGTCTTCTTTCTATTGCCGGCAAAAATGGAGTCTCTGTTATGGTTAATGACCGAATGCTTAACCTTTCCGGTACCGAACTCATCAATTATTTAAGAAACTTACGTTCTGAGAACATTCTGAAAATTGAAGTCATCACTACTCCGCCTTCAAAGTATGAAGCTCAGGGAAATAGTGGGATTATTAATATTGTTTTAAAAAAAAATCAACTTCTTGGATGGAACGGTTATCTGACCACGTATTATAAACAAAAAACCTATGCCGGATTTGGGAGTGTGGCAGGGGTTAATTATCAGAATGAAAAATCAAAAGCAGCAATAAAACTACAGGGATTTGATGAAGAAAAACGTTCTGTAGAAAATTATCAGGTTATGGGAAAAAGTTCTTCGGTTAACAGAGATGACAGAAGGGATATGAATGATGGACTTGGGTTTAATGCGACACTGGATTACTCATTATCCGAAAAATCCAATATAGGAATGGTTTATGATATGTTGAAAGGACACTCCAATATGGATATTCATTCGGGGCAAAACTACTTTACCGACGACACTCTAAACTTCCAGACCCAAACTGATTCTAAACACCGTTCTGATTTTACTTCCCAAATGCTGAACCTTTATTTTGATCAAAAGCTAGGAGATCATAAGCTGAGTTTTGGAGCTAATTATTATGGAAACCTTCCGGATACTCAGGTCAATTTTAAAACCATAAATATGGCAGATCATTCAGAACAAATGGTCAGAAATCTATCTTCGGTGGACTATAAAATCTATTCCGGACAGGCTGATTTGACTTTAAATCTTAAAAATATTCAAGTTGAAGCCGGTACCAAGTACAGCCAGTTTTCGAACAACTCAGCTATTGAGTATTATAATATGATCAGTGGAAATTATACCATTGACCCGAAAAAAAGCAATCTTTTTAATTATAATGAAAAAAATTATGCAGGTTACTTCAGTGCAAGTAAAGATTTTGGTGAAAAATGGTCTGCAAAAATAGGCCTACGTTACGAATATACCGATACAAAAGGATTTTCACCCACCACAGAGTCTCAGTCTGACAATAGGTATGGAAAACTATTTCCCACTGCCTATATTTCTTATAAGGCTGATGCTAACCATCAATTCAGTCTTACCTATTCCAGAAGGATTAACCGCCCTTATTTCCGGGCTTTAGATCCTTTCCGCTGGTACTCCAATCCAAATACTTATTATACCGGAAATCCAAGCCTCCAGCCTTCATTCAACCATAATATTGAAGTCAATTATATCTTTAAAAATAAATTCTCAGCTAATCTCTACTACCAGAGAACCTTGAATAATTTTGACCAGATCACATTTTTAGATGGAATCCAGCTAACCAGTACTTATCAAAATTATTACAATCAAAACAATTATGGGATCAATCTTAACTATACAGATACTTTTTTCAAAATCTGGGAAAGCAATCTTTCTGCATCCTTCAGCTATAATGAAACCCAGATTACCCAATTCAATGCCGTCCCTAAAAGTGGGCAAGCCTTCTATTATTCTACCAACAATACTTTCAGACTCAATAAAGCCAAAACGTTTTTTCTGTTTTTAAATTACTGGCATAATCTTCCATCAAGGGATGGGTATATGTCCGTCAGAAACAGGGCCAGTGCTGATGCCGGAATAAAAATGAGCTTTGCAGAAAAAGCATTGCAGATTAACCTTTCGGTAAGTGATATCTTTAAACAATCCGGATATAAAGCCAATATGTATTTCTCCGATAATACACAGTCTTTCAATAATTATTGGGACGCCAGAAGGCTGACCTTAAGTATCACCTATAATTTCGGCAACCAGAAGCTGAAAAATGAGGAGAGAAAAATTAATTTTGAAGAAAAAAACCGGGCACAATAATGAAATCCACCTGTTTATTCAAACAAAAAAGCAGAGATTAAGTCTCTGCTTTTGCTGTCTTCTGCTTAAAATTTAAATTCTACTCTCGCAAACACAAAGCGTCCTCCGATACCATACTGAGAAACCTGTCTGGAATAAACAAACTGATTATCTGCCGTTAATGAGCTTATATTAGGGCTTTTGGAAGGAAGTATATTGAAGAGATTATTACTTCCAATGGTTGCTGAAATATTCTTATTAAAATCATAACCCACCGAAAGATCCGTCACAAAGCGGCTATTTAATACAAAATGCTCCCCACTTTCTGTGATGCCATCAAAATTGGCATCCACAACATCTGCATCTGTCACTTTACCGAAAAAAGAATTTCGAAGTACAAGACTAAAGTCTGATAATTTCAGGGTATTGGATAATGTTGCTTTTATCCGGGGTACAGCCTCTTCGAAATAGACTCTGTTCGGCTCAGAAAAATAATTATCTATCTGGCTTACTAATTTCGGGGATGCGTGGATATCTCCAATTCTTTTGGTTTGGTTCAGGTTGATGCCCAAATTATTTTCCAGGGAAACACCTGATGAAATTTTCGAAGTCTGAGAAACTGTAATATCTAGTCCTTTTGTCTGAGAATCCACAGCATTGGCAAAAAAATTAGCAGCGCTTGCTCTTGCCACGTCAAAAGCATCCTGAAGAACTGCCTGATCTGAACCTGGGGTAAAGCTACCATTAGGACGGAAGAAAAGGTCCGTAAGGACTACCCTGTCTTTTATTTTTATATAATATACATCGGCTGTGAATGCCAGGCTTAATGCCGGAATTCTCCATGTAATTCCCGTACTGTAGGATTGTGATGTTTCCTGCTTTAATTTTGGAATACCAAGAGCCTGTGCTGCCTCAGAATTATTCCTGAAAGTACCTACCTGTGTTGTTTTCCCTTGCTGAATCAATGTGGAAGTAGAGCTGTAATAAATCTGAGCTAAAGAGGGTGCTCTAAATCCTGTAGACACGGCACCTCTCCAATTGAAATTGGGTGCCAGTTTTACATTTGTTGCCAGCTTATAATTAAATGTAGATCCAAAGTCTGAATAGTTTTCATAGCGCAGAGCACCTTCCAGTAACCATCTGTTTGTTACTTCAAGCTCCACATCAGCGTAGGCCGCTACACTATTCCGACTTCCGGAAACAGCATTTTCAGGACTGAAACCAGGAAAAACCTGAGCTCCTGCCGGTCTTATATTTCCAAAAAAGTCTGTTACTTTTTCATTTTCAGGTGTATTGGCAGTAACCACATTCCCAAAAATATCATAAGAAGCATAAGAGTTTTCCTTTCCGGCGTTTACTTTGTAGTTTTCATATCTGTATTCTCCTCCAAACGCGAGGTTAAGGCCATGCAATACATTATATTTCTTCGAAAAATCAAGATTGACCGTATTCTGTGAAAACTCAGATCCTCCAGCTTCAAAACTTCTTGGAGAATAGTCTGTCAGAGAGGCATTAAAGGTGTTCACAACACCAAAGCTAAAGGCATTTTTCCCAAATGTATTACTGAAATCTACGTTCCAGCCATTCCATTTTCCTTTAATTCCTGCTGCAAGGGAATAATCATTCACTGTCGCTTCAATCTGAGGCAGATATCCATTAGGAGTAACTGCATTGATGTTTCTTTCGTTATTTGGAAGACGATAAAAACCACCAGCATTTCCAAGACGGTAGCTGTATCCCCCAAAAGAATAGACTTTCCAATCGTCATTAACCGGTATTTCAGAATTAAAGAAAAGCTGTGCCGACTGTAATTTAGACTGCCCGGCTCTAAGACTGAAGTCTTTTCTTTCCAGTCCCCTGTAAGCAAGCTCCTGACTGGTAAAATCACCACCTAATAGCCCCTGAAGGTCAGAAATACTGTTTGCATTGGAAATCTGAGACTGAAAACCGGAGGAGAAATAATCAACTTTTGTTGCATATTGTTTAATGGTACTGATGATCTGCTGGGTATTGGACGTGTTTTTGATATTCTTATACAGCCCATCAATATTAACACCATCCTGCAAAGCTCTGTAATTGACAGCGTTGTAAGCATTGAAAATATCTCCTTCCCGAACACCTGCTCTGGAATAAGGATCGCGGTATTGTGCGGAGGTTGTAATATTAAAAAAACCGGCTTTTCCGATTTTTGCTCCGTAATTAAGATCCACAGAAATGGTCTGCCCGTCAACTCCTCCCGAAAAATTATTAGCAACAGGTGAAGCATATCCTCCTAAAAATACCTGTCCGGAAAGTCCCAATCTTTTTTTCAGCCCCAGGTTAACAACACCGGCAATGGCATCAGATCCATATTGAGCGGAAGCGCCATCCCTTAGCACCTCTATCTTATCTAAAGCAAAAGCAGGAATTGCATTAAGGTCGGTTCCTACAGAACCTCTTCCCGGAGTAAGTGTTACGTTAATCAAAGAAGACTGATATCGTCTTTTTCCGTTTAGCAACACCAAAACCTGATCCGGACCCAAACCTCTTAAAAGGGCAGGATCCACGAAATCAGTACCATCATTAACGGTATGTGAAGTAGATGAAAATGAGGGAACGATATAGTTTAAAGCCTGACTGATATTATTGACAGGACTTTGTTTTAGAATTTTTGAAATATTAATGATATCTACCGGAACCGGAGTATCAGTTAATGATCTTCCGGAACCTCGTGATCCCAGGATTACCACATCGTCTATTTTTTTGGACTGTACTGTATCAGACTGCGCGTAATAAAATGTTGTAATAAAGGCAGCTGAAGTGATAAGGATTTTTTTATTGAAATGATACATGTGTTTTATTTTTTTGTTGTGAGGATCTACTTTTGAGCACTACAAATCCTGTAACCTTAAATTTTAAGGTTAGCATAAATGTTTGAAATGTTAGTATTATTTTTTAGAAATGGAAAAGGCTAGCAACAACAATACATGCCCATGTAGAAATGGCATGAGAAGATATCAGAATAATGAAGCCCGTCTTCATAATCTGAGGAATAAAAATTGACATGCGTAATGAGATTTCCCGTGTCTTTAAACATTGATTTTAACTTTAAAACAAAAATTCAAGATGGGAGAAATGATAGAATGATAAACATTTTTTCCGGAAGATCCGGCTTATCGATTGCAGCACCTTGCTTGTTTTTGCAGGTTGCTATCCCATCTAGAGATTCTTGATAATTACCTGGCAAAGATATAATTATTTCAGAAATAAAAAAATATTTGACATAAAAAATTAATTTCCATCATTTTATCGTAACAAATTCTCCTTTTGAGCGTCTAACGGAATAGTAGTAAAAAACATTATGAAAAAAACTGTATTCGCTTTATCACTTGTAAGCTCGGTTTTAATTTTTTCTCAGGAAAAAAATAATAACCAGCCTAAAGAAAAACAAATTGACGGTGTAGTGATCACCAAAACTAAAAAAGCAGTTGAACAAAAAGCAGACCGTACTGTTTTTGATTTCTCTGAACAGCCTCAGCTCAACAACGGGAATGTATTGGAAGGGATTAAAAAACTTCCGGGACTTGTAGCTACAGACATCGCGGGAATGATGTATCAGGGAAAAATGCTGGATGTTTATCTTAACGGAAGACCTTTAAACATTACTTCTAATGAATTAAACTCATTTCTTGAAGGCATGCCTGCCAATTCTGTAGAGAAAATTGAGGTGATTACCCAACCGGGCGCAGAATTTCCGGCAACCTCCGGAGGAGCCATCATGAATATTGTTACGAATAAAAATGCCAACAAATACTTAACAGCTACTTATTCCGGGAATTACACGTTCACAAACTATGATAAGTATAGAAACAGGGTAACTAACTCAATTAACCTCAACGCCAGAAATAAACTCTTCGGATGGCAGCTTAATGTTGGCCAAAACTATCGTGAAAGTATGCTTAATACTCAGCAGGACAACCTTCTGTCTGGAAATACAGACCGATATGCCCGTGGATATTTTGCAAAATCAGGGGTAACCTTTGAGCTTGGGCAGGACAGATTATTGCTTAACTACGACATTTACCACAATAATAATGATAACTATACTCTAAGTAATGGTCTTGCTGATCTCCTTGTCAGCCAGGATCCTGATGTTTATAAAGAAGCTAAATTTGATGCTTTTGATGCAGCACGTACCAACAGCCTGAGACAAGAAGCTGTGGTGACCTATCAAAAGCGTTTTGCAGACAAGTCCCAAAAGCTGGATTTTCAGTTTGGCTATACAAAGTCTGATACCAAGTTTTCTCAGGATAATTTCTTTCGGGAAGGTTTTTATACAGAAAATGGGAAACCTTTTGGCTATGTAGGAGGGAATGATATTCTCAACAACAAATCGGATATGAGAATAGCCAACTTCAAAGTTGATTACTCACAACCCATTAAACTTCTTGATGGTGGAAAGCTAAGTGCAGGAGGGTTATATGAAAGACAGGATTATGATACTAAAAGCTTTGGATTGACTAATTTAGAATATCAAAGACAAACCGCATCTACCTATTTAGAATTTCAGGCAAAACTTAAGAAGTTTGATTTTACATTAGGAGGACGTGCTGAAAACTATGATATTTCCGGAGTAACAAGATACATTAACAAAGATAAAAAGCTTGTTCAGGATGATTTAATTCCTTTTAATAAGTTTAAGTTTTTCCCAAATGCCAGCATTCAGTATAGCATGATGAATCAGGTGTATGTTGCGGCAAACTATAACAGAAAAATCAGTTTACCAAGTATTTCTGCTCTTAACCCCAACAATACCACATTTGCAGGTCCCAATACCCAAATAACAGGTAACCCGAATCTTCAGCCGACCATTTTTGATAACTATGAGCTTAAGGTTTCTGCTTTTGATTATGCATTTATCGGCTATAGTGTAAGTTCGGCAAGCAACCAGGTAGCACAGATTATCAGAAAAGACGGTAAAAATCTGTACAATGAGCAGATTAATATTTCTAATATGAAAATCCACAATTTCAATGTAGGTCTTCCTATTCCTTTTATGATATTCAGCAAACCGATAAGTGAAATCATGAAGTTTAATTTTAATCCTGATAAAATCAACTTTATGTATCTGTATGCAGGATATCAGAAACATGACATTGAAAACCTCAACAATAAAGGGTTCTGGATTTTTAATGTGATGACTCAAATTATCCTTCCTAAGGAAATCAATATGAATGTTAATTACAGCTATTTAACACCCAAAGGAGGATATTTCTATTTTACAGCAGACAAACCGTTCAATAACTCCCTTAATATTACACTGACTAAAAAGTTTTTGGACAAGCGCCTTACGGTTTCCATATTTGCTAATGATATTTTCAACAGCCAGGTGATGCAGGCTTATTCCAGCCCACCTGAGGGAGAAAGGGTGATGATACGATCTAAATATGATTCAAGAAACTTCGGTTTTTCAATCAATTATAAAATTCCTACCAGAAACAAACTGGCAAAAGAAGATCCCAATATCTTAAACCAAACTAAAAAAGAAGATACCGGTGTCATGCAGCAGGGACAATAAATAAATTTGTTAAAAATTAAAAGACAGTGATTATTTCACTGTCTTTTTTTATCTACTTTTTGCTTTTTACGTGATACAACAGGTATCTGTAAGATTTGTGGAAATCTAAGTTTAGAATGAAGCCAATGGAAATGATATTTTATTGCTCAATGAACTAAGACCCATTTCTAAAAATCCAGTGTTTGAAACCTCCAATCCAATGTATCAATGAGTGTTAGCTGGTTCAGATTCACGGGAAGCCCGCTGATTATTTTCAGAACCTGAAGAGCCATCATACTTCCAACGATTCCCGGTAAAGCACCCAACACTCCAAGGCTGTCACAATCCGGCATATCTTCATCAAAAGGAGGTTCCGGAAACAGATCGCGCAGGTTTTTGCTTCCTTTATGATTGAATACCGCCAGCTGTCCTGAGAATCCAAGAATACTTCCATAGACCAATGTTTTTCCCAGCTTTACACAGGTATCATTCACCAGATATCTTGTTGAGAAATTATCAGAACCATCTACTACTACATCATATTGGGACAGCACATGTTCTGCATTTGAAGCATTAATTTTCTCGTTGATCCCCATAAACGCTACCTGATGATTAAGGTTTTTCACAAATATTTCTGCGCTTTTTACTTTAGGCATTCCCATATTATTTTCATTATGGATTACCTGCCGGTTTAGGTTATGAAGCTCCAGATGATCAAAATCCATCACAGCTAAACTACCTACTCCAGCGGCAGCCAAATATTGGATAATGGGACTTCCCAGACCTCCCGCTCCTATGACAAGAACTTTTGAAGCCATTATTTTCTTCTGTCCTTCCAGTCCTATTTCCTCAATAAAGATCTGACGGCTATACCTCGCAAATGTATCTTCGTTTTTCATCGTTGGTCATTAACATATTTACCATTTAAACACCGCTATATATGGAATCCCAATCTTTCATGACAGGATCATAGCCTGATTTTCTAATCATATTCCTGATCTCCTCCATACTCCGTTCATCACTGGTTTCAAACTGTTCCAAAGATTCTTTGTCCACAGAATATCCTCCGGGATTGGTTTTGGATCCTGCACTCATCGCGGTAGCTCCCAGAGACACAATATTATTTCTGAAAACTTCATTTTCCCTGGTAGAGATTGAGATTTCAAGGTCTTCATTCCATATTCTGTAGGCACAGATCAGTTGAAGCAGATCTTTATCTTCCATTATAAAATTGGGTTCAATAATTCCCTCTGCGGGTCTCAGTCTGGGAAATGAAACTGAAAATTTACTTTTCCAGTACTGCTTCTGAAGATAATCTATGTGCAATGCATTGAAAAAACTGTCTACCCGCCAATCTTCCAGCCCTAGCAGTACTCCCAGTCCTATTTTATGAATACCTGACCTCCCTATTCTATCCGGGGTATCCAGACGAAAATCAAAATTGGATTTCTTTCCTTTCGGATGGTATTCTTTGTATACTTCCTGATGATAAGTTTCCTGATATACCAATACCGAATGGACTCCCTCTTCATGCAAAAGTTTATATTCCTCTTCTGCTAAAGGCTGTACTTCGATGGAAATATTGGAAAAATGTGGTCTTAATAAACGGACCGCATTCTGAAAATAAGGAACCCCCACTATTTTGTTAGCTTCTCCACTTACCAGCAATATATGATTCACTTCCATAGACTTCAGTACCGAAGCCTCTACCATGAGTTCTGTATCGGATAGTGTTTTCCTCTTTAAGTTATTATCCAGGCTGAAGCCGCAATAGGTACAGATATTCTGACATTCATTGCTGAGATACAGGGGCGCATATAACTGAATGGTTTTCCCAAAACGTTTTTGGGTTAGCACCTGTGTCATTCTCGCCATCTGTTCCAATTCTGAAGCGGCAGCCGGAGAAAGCAGGTTCAGAAAGTCTTCAAGGGTTTTATTTTTTTTCTGAAGGCTGATTTGAACATCAGACAGACTTACTTTTTCAAGCTTATTCTTTACCTCATCCCATTGAAATTGTTCAAAAACATCTTTAAAGCTTTTCATATCATGATTTTATTCAAATAAAAAGGAAGTAAGAGGACTTGATGCTTCTGCATGATCGGCAATTGCTCCCAATCCGGATTCAAAGGCTCTTCTTCCGGCAATAACCCCTTCTTTAAATGCAACTGCCATATTAACCGGATTTCTTGCTACAGCAATAGCCGTGTTCACAAGAACGGCATCTGCCCCCATTTCCATTGCTTTTGCAGCGTCAGAAGGTGCTCCTATTCCTGCATCTACAACAACGGGTACATTACTTTGGCTGATGATAATTTCTAAAAAATCTAATGTTCTTAACCCTTTATTGGTTCCGATAGGTGCTCCTAAAGGCATAACCACGGCCGTTCCGGCATCTTCAAGACGTTTACATAAAACGGGATCTGCATGGATATAAGGCATCACTATAAATCCCAGTTTTGCAAGCTCTTCCGTAGCGTACAAGGTTTCAATAGGATCAGGCAGCAAATATTTGGGATCAGGATGAATTTCCAGTTTCACCCAATTGGTCTCCAGTGCTTCTCTCGCTAATTGGGCTGCTAATACGGCCTCTTTTGCCGTTCTGGCCCCTGAAGTATTAGGAAGGAGATGAACATGGGTTTCTCTTAATGACTCAAGCAAATCGTCTTCTGCCGACTGCGCGTCAATTCTTTTCAATGCCATGGTCACCATATCTGTTCCTGAAGCGACAACAGATGATGTCATATCTCTAAGACTTCCGAATTTTCCTGTTCCTAAAAACAATCTTGATTCAAAGGTCCTGTCTGCTATTATCAATTTTTGATTATTCATATTCTCTATTTATTTTTCCCAAGAAGTACAGTCTTTATTTTAGACTTTTCTTTACTTGTCTAAAAGTTTCGTTACTGGCAATTGTATATCATTGCCTTTTTTAATGTGTTAATAATAGATGGTTGTTTTGTGATCTTTCCTGAAACGGAAATCCCATAAATCCCGATTTGCTGTAATGGCACAATATCTTCAAGGGTAACACTTCCAATGGCAAATATTTTAGGAATCTCTAAGGATCTTTCTTTCAGGTGATCAATGATCTTCTGATATCCTTCAAAGCCCAGAACAGGGCTCAGTTTTTCTTTGGTAGCTGTAAACCTTAATGGTCCTAAACCAATATAGTTACACGGCTCATGCATCCTTTGAAGAACATCAGCTATTGTATTTGCCGTCCCCCCGATTATTTTATGCTCTCCCAAAAACAGTCTTGCTTCTTTAACAGATCCGTCATTCAATCCCAAATGAACACCATCTGCATCAATCTCCTTTGCTAGCTGCACATTATCATTAATAATAGAGACCGCCTCATATTCCGAACATAGCTGTTTTGCAATTTCACAAAGACCGGTCAATTCTCTTTCTGGAGCATTTTTCCATCGCACCTGTACCCATTTTACTCCATGGTCTAAAGCTTTCCTGATATTTAGCTCCTGCTCTTCTTTTGTATTTCCCTGTGATATGTATTGTAATTTTTCCATAGGTAGTAAGTATCCCGCTAAAGAGGGATCCGTTTTTTAATTATAAAAAGACTTTTTTTCTGCATTTCATAAAAGCTTCTAATGGTTCTTTACGCTCCCAGATACCGCCAAGCAAAGCAGCTCCATCTGCACCGGCATCAAAAACGTTCTGAATATTCTCCGCATCAATGCCTCCTAAAGCAATCAGTTTTACATGCTCATTATTCCGGGAGTTTATATCCTCCATAACGGTTGTATTTTCACCATATCCTTTTTTAGAAATACTTGGAAAGAATGGGCTTATGAAAGCATATTCCCATTCTTTTTCTAACCTGTTATATACTCTGATATCATGTACTGAGGTTGATATTGTATGCTCTTCCACCACAGGTTTGTATTTCTTTTCTTCCCGATCAGCTTCCCTATAATGAAACCGTGATATATTATATTCTTCTCCAAGCCCATAATGCGTATGCAAAACCAATTGAGGATAAAAAGACTGATCAATATTGCTGATAAAAGCAGTCAATTCACTTTTGCTGATCCCGGGTTTTCTGATATGAAGTAAATCCAGACCTTCCTGAAACATCTGATTAATAATCTCAGTTTCATTGGGAAACTTCTGTTCAGGAGTAATCACAAGGATCATATATAAATTTCCTTCCCTTTTTCGATAAATTCCTGAGACTTGTCCAGCATTCCTTGTTCTGCGGATTCCCTGATTTCCTGAGTGATTTTCATAGAACAGAATTTTGGTCCGCACATAGAACAGAAGTGGGCAATTTTTGCTCCTTCTGCAGGAAGAGTCTCATCATGATAAGCTCTTGCCGTATCCGGGTCCAGCGAAAGATTAAACTGATCTTCCCATCTGAATTCAAACCTGGCTTTACTTAATGCATTATCCCTGTATTGTGATCCGGGATGTCCTTTTGCCAGATCTGCAGCATGCGCAGCCAGTTTATAAGTGATTACCCCATCTTTAACGTCTTTTTTATTCGGAAGACCTAAGTGTTCTTTTGGAGTTACATAACAAAGCATGGCACATCCGAACCATCCAATCATTGCGGCTCCAATTCCTGAAGTAATATGATCATAACCCGGTGCGATATCCGTTGTCAAAGGGCCTAATGTATAAAATGGAGCTTCATGGCATTCTTCCAGCTGTTTATCCATATTTTCTTTAATCATATGCATTGGAACGTGGCCGGGACCTTCAATCATTACCTGTACATTATGTTTCCATGCAATTTTTGTCAGCTCTCCTAAAGTTTCCAGTTCAGCAAATTGTGCGGCATCATTAGCATCCGCTATGGATCCGGGACGAAGACCATCCCCAAGAGAAAAAGCGACATCATACTTCTTCATGATCTCACAAATCTCTTCAAAATGGGTATATAAAAAGTTTTCTTTATGATGGAAAAGGCACCATTTAGCCATGATAGAACCTCCCCTGGACACAATTCCCGTTACTCTATTGACTGTCAAATGAATATACCTTAATAAAACTCCAGCATGAATGGTAAAATAAGAAACTCCCTGTTCTGCCTGCTCGATCAGAGTATCTTTAAAAACTTCCCATGTAAGGTCTTCAGGCACTCCTTTTACTTTTTCCAATGCCTGATAAATAGGAACTGTACCGATAGGCACCGGGCTGTTTCTGATAATCCATTCTCTTGTTTCATGGATATTCTTTCCTGTGGAGAGGTCCATGATGGTATCAGCTCCCCATCGGCAGGCCCATACTGCTTTCTCTACCTCTTCATCTATGCTGGAAGAAACAGCACTGTTTCCTATATTCGCATTAATCTTTACCAAAAAATTCCTCCCAATGATCATGGGTTCGCTTTCCGGGTGATTGATATTATTGGGAATAATAGCTCTTCCTGCTGCAATTTCATCTCTTACAAATTCCGGAGTGATTTTACCTTTCGGAGTATTTGCGCCAAAACTGTTTCCGGTATGCTGAAAAGCCATCTCTTTTGAAACCGTTCCAAGCTGTTCAATACGTTGGTTCTCTCTAATCGCCACATACTCCATTTCAGCGGTGATGATTCCCTGTTTTGCATAATACAGCTGGGTAAGTTCCTTACCTTCCTGGGCAACTTTGGGTCTGTGATCATAAGAAAAACGCAGTTCATCAAGACGTGGATCTGCTAAACGGGCTTTTCCGTATTCAGATGATATTCCACTTAGGATGTTTACATCTTTTCTGTCTAAAATCCATTGTTCTCTTATTCTCGGAAGCCCTTTTTGAATATCAATTTCTGCATTGACATCCGTATAAGGACCTGAAGTATCGTAAACCGTTACAGGAGCATTGTCTTCAAAGCCTCCTTTGGTAAGCTTGGTAGGACTAAGTGCTATTTCACGCATTGCTACATTGATAGGATGTATTGTTCCTTCAACATAGATTTTCTTTGAGTTCGGAAATGGTGAACACGTAATTGAATGAGCCATAAATATTGGTATTAAATATGAAAATTAGCCGCCTTGAGTGGCAGTAATGATTAAAACTGAATCTTGATCTTTGAGAAATGTCTCTGCCCAGGCGGACAGTGGAATAATACGGTTGTTTACAGCTACAGCAATCCCTTTTTTCTTTCCGGGGAGTTCCATAGCCAATAATGCTTCCAGATTATCGGGAAGTATATCAAATGTTTTTCGGGTGTGGTTGATTATAAGTTCCATTCCTAATAATTTAAATATACTTTAGGAATGGCCATTATTGTACAATAGAATGCACAGCAAAAGTCATCTGCTTTTCCCTACGCTGGTATAATCCAGATCAGGTTCAAAGGGTAAAGTCTCAGTCTGTTGGTCAACAGACACCCCTAAAGTCTGGGACGAAGGTAGGTATTTTTTCAGAACGGGCAAAATTGAATTTTCCTTAAACAAAAAACCACCTCAAAATTGAGATGGCCTATTTATCTGTACTAATTATTTTTAATAGTAAAGTTTTACATTTCCATTAGAGTCATACTGATTCACCCATTTTGATTCTCCAATTCCACTGTTATATAGTTTTACCTCTTTCTGAAAGTTATTTTTTGATAGTGAAAAATAAAAGTATTCTTCAAAAATCTGCAGCTTTTTAAAAGGATTGGGGGCTGTATCAAAATTACTGAACTCTACTGTATTTTCTATGTGAAAATCAACGTTATTATGCCTTTCTACTTCAACAGATTTTTTCAGATTCCCTATATTATCATAAGTAAATCTTTTAGCTATCGTCCAAATAAAGTCATCAGGATCAGTCGGATCATAAGGCATGTTTGGAAACGTTGTTAAAATTTCAATGAGTTTTCCAGATGAATCATAACTATAATTCAGATGTTTATCAAAATACGGATTATCTACTGAAGGAATAATAGATTTCATTATTCTTCCCTGATTGTCAACTTCAAATGTTCTTTTATTGATTGGGACAATATAGTCAGGACTACTGCTGAATGTAGAAATAGAAATTATATTCCCATTATAGGAAACACTGGTATAAATGTCTTTAGAAAAATGTGTAGGGTTATATCCTGTATTAGGATCAATAAATATAAAACCTCCCACTTTTTTAACAACCCTTCCCTGAGAATCATATTCAAAATAGATATTAGGGTCTGTCATATTTCCCACCCCATTAGGTGATAAAACCGGAAAGTTCCAGGATATTTTATTAGGGCGATCCACAGTTCTTTGCTGTGGATTTTCTGTCAATATTTCATCATTGTTACTAGAACAAGATGCAAAAGCCATTAATATGGCAAAGCACAATAATTGAATTTTCATGTATTTTAGTTTTTTTTACGCCTCACAAGCTCTCCAGATTGCATCATTTTGCGGAACCGGTGCTGTAATTTCGATCTTTTCTTTGGTTACCGGATGAATGAACTCCAATTTTCTTGCATGAAGGTTAATTCCTCCGTCAGGATTGGAACGGGGTGCCCCATATTTAAGATCTCCTTTGATGGGAATTCCCGTTTTAGATAATTGGGCACGGATCTGATGATGTCTGCCTGTTTCCAGATCAATTTCAAGAAGTATATAATTATCAAGTGTTTTAATAACATGATAGGTTAAAATCGCTTCTTTAGCTCCTTCTGTCACTTTTGGAAAAACAATAGCTTTATTGTTTTTTTCATTTTTCTTTAAGTAATGAACCAGCCTCTGGCTTTGTGGAATCATTTCTTTTCCTACCACAGCCCAATACGTCTTTTTAACCTCACGGTTTTTGACCATTTGAGTCAGGCGGGAAAGTGCTTTGGAAGTTTTAGCATAGATTACCAAGCCTGAAGTAGGACGGTCTATACGATGAACCAAGCCGAGAAAAACATTCCCCGGCTTAGCATCTCTTATTTTTATAAAATTCTTTATAGATTCTAATAGTGATTCATCGCCGGTTTTATCTCCTTGTACAAGTTGACCGACTTTTTTGTTAACCACCAGAAGATGGTTATCTTCATATACAATCTGCTCCTTCATAATTCTTCAGTCTATCTTCTTCTATTGGACAGCGAAAGAATAATCCCCCCCAAAAGGCCAATGGTTTTAAGTGCTGAAAGTTTTGAATCTTCAGGTAGAAAGGCTCCGATAACACAAATTCCTGCCGCAGCATACATGGCATAGACAAAGTTTTTATTGGTAAGCAATGGGGCCTGGATAAAGAAACTGGCACCTATCAGTACATAAAAAACTTTTCGGGAAAGCAGGTGATTTATTTCCGGAGAAAAAAGATTAAACCAGCCTATAGCAAGACAAATAAGTGCTGCGATAGATAAGATTCCCTGGATAGATTGTTGTTGATTTTGCATAAATTAATAGCTTTCGTTTTCGTTTGGAAATTCTACAGTCTTTACATCTTTCACGTATTGAGCAACAGCTCCTGTTATTTCAGTATAAAGATCAAGGTATCTTCTTAAGAATTTCGGACTGAATCCTTTATTCATTCCCACCATATCATGATAGACCAAAACCTGTCCGTCACAGTCAGCTCCGGCGCCAATTCCAATAGTAGGGATAGAAATACTTTCCGTTACTCTTTTAGCCAGATCAGCAGGAATTTTCTCTAAGACTACAGAAAAACATCCCAGTTCTTCCAAAAGCTGTGCATCAGCAATCAGTTTCTCTGCTTCTGCTTCATCTTTTGCTCTTACTTTATAGGTTCCGAATTTATAAATAGATTGTGGAGTTAATCCCAAATGTCCCATTACAGGAATTCCTGCGTTCACAATTTTCTTTATCGATTTAGAAATTTCTTTTCCCCCTTCAATTTTCACGGCATGGGCTCCTCCTTCCTTCATCATTCTTACTGCAGATTCCAATGCTTTTTCAGGGTTACTCTGATAAGTTCCGAAAGGCAGATCCGCAATGACCAACGCTCTATCAGTTCCTCTTACCACACTTTGAGCGTGATAAATCATCTGATCCAGGGTAATAGGTAATGTGGTTTCAAAACCAGCCATCACATTTGCTGCAGAATCTCCAATCAAAATAGCATCTACACCGCCAGCATCTACCATCTTTGCCGTGGTAAAGTCATAGGCTGTAAGCATTGTTATTTTTTCCTTGTCGAATTTCATTTTACGCAAGGTTTCAGTCGTAACTTTTTTAATTTCAGAGTGAACAGACATAATTTATCTATTTTTAAAAGTTAAAAAGTCGGCCTTCAGCCGACTTAGATTTTGTATGATTTTTATAAAACTACGTGACCGAGTTTCATGAGTTTGTCGTGATTTAAAATCTTGATATTTCTTCCGTCTACTTCAATCAGGCTATCCTGTTTGAATTCTGAGATCAGACGAATGGCACTTTCTGTAGCAGTACCAATAATATTGGCAATTTCTTCTCTTGTCAGGGAAATCTTAATAAAGCCTTCCGGATCTACTCCCAGCTTCTGCTCCAGAAGCAGCAGTATTTCAGCCAATCTTTCTCTTACGGTTTTCTGTGCAAGGAATGTAATGGTGTTAGAAGATTCTCCTAATTCGTATGAAATTTTTTGAAGCATGACAAAAGAAAGCTGTGGATCTACCTCTAAGAGATACATAAAGATATCTGCAGGTAGAAAAACACATTCAATATCTGTCATTGCTTCGGCTTTGGCTTGGAAGTTTTCTCCACAAAGCAAAGAACGATAGCCGATGATATCCCCTTCTTTGATAAATCTTAAAATCTGATCTTTTCCGAATGCTCCTGATTTTGATAATTTGGCCGCACCTTTTTCCAGGACGAATACTCCTTTTGGAGTTTCTCCATCCTCAAAAATAGTGTCATGTTTTTGAAAACTTAATTTCTTTTTGCCATTAATATATTTTTCAAAATCTGCGCTAGAAAGTCTTTCCTTAAATGATTTATCATTAAAAACTCTGGCGAACCTCTCTTCAATTGCTATCTGTTGTTCCTGCGGCATTTTATATGATATTTATCACAAAAATAGAACTTTTTAACACGATAAACAAAAAAAATTGTTATAATTTTGTAGTTCAATATTTTATGGTGGTGAGCGAGAACTGTTTTCATTGTGGTCAAGGTATAGAAAAAGAGAGAATTTTGTTTGATGAAAGGACTTTCTGTTGCAACGGATGTAAATCTGTTTACGAAATCCTGAATTCGAACAATTTAAGTAACTTTTACGAGCTTAATAAGGGTGCCGGAATTCGTCCCGGTGATGAAAACTCTACACAGTTCGATTACCTGGATACCCCTGAAATTTTCGATAAGGTCACCGACTTCTCTGAGGGAAACACCAGTCTTGTAACTTTCAAAATCCCTGTAATTCACTGTTCTTCATGTATATGGTTACTGGAAAGCCTTCATACCTTAAATAAGTACATTAAGTATTCACAGGTTAATTTCACAAGAAAAACCCTACAGATCTCTTTTAATCATAAAGACTTACCATTAAGCGAGCTTGCCAATTTTTTAACTAATCTGGGATACAAGCCGGTCATCAGTCTTGAAACAGCCGAAAAAAATGTTGATCACCTCGACAAATCTCTTCTTGTAAAATTCGCCATCGCAGGTTTCGCATTTGGGAACGGAATGTTCCTTGCCTTTCCTGAATATGTAGGAGGTGAAGATTACTGGATGGAACATTATAAAGGTCTTTTCAGAGTACTGATGTTTTTACTCGCCTGCCCCGTTGTATTTTATTCCGCTTCGGATTACTATAAATCAGCATGGTATGGTTTAAAAAATAAAATCGTCAATATTGATGTTCCTATTGTATTGGGAATATTTGTTCTTTTCGGAAGAAGTATTTATGAGGTGGCTACCGACTACGGTCCGGGATATTTCGATACGCTGTGCGGCCTTCTATTCTTTATGCTGATGGGTAAGCTTTTCCAAAAAAGAACATACAGTGCCCTTTCGTACGACAGAGATTACAAATCTTTTTATCCTATTGCCGTAACGAAGGTTGACTTTGAAGGAAAACAGGACAACATTCTGCTTTCTGAAGTAAAAGTAGGAGACAGAATATTGGTTAGAAACCAGGAAATCATTCCGGTAGATGCCATTCTGATCAATGGTGAAGGAAATATTGACAACAGTTTTATTACCGGAGAAAGCGAAAGCATCAGCAAACAGCCGGGAGATAAGATTTTTGCCGGTGGAAAACAGGTAGGATCATCTCTGGAACTGGAAGTTATTAAAGATGTAGACCAGAGTTATCTGACACAACTCTGGAATAAAGAAGCCTTTAAGAAGCATGAAACGGGGCTTGACACCCTGACCAACAACATCAGTAAATACTTCACATTCATTATTTTAGGCATCGCGGTCATTTCCGGAATTTATTGGTCATTTATTGATTTATCAAAAATGTTTCAGGTTATCTCAGCAATTCTGATTATCGCCTGCCCTTGTGCCCTCGCCCTGTCTGCACCGTTTACTTTCGGTCACATTATGAGGATTTTAGGTAGAAATAAATTCTATGTAAAAGATACATTAACGATTGAAAAAATTGCTAAGCTGGATACCATTGTTTTTGACAAAACAGGAACAATTACCCATAGAAAAAAGTCTAATATCAAATATGACGGTTCTGAGATTGCTGAATTTGACTTGCTAAATATCAAGACGTTATTAAAGAACTCCAATCACCCTCTCTCAAAATCACTCTATGAATTCATAGAAGTCAATGATAATTATTTCCCAGTAGAAAACTTCAAAGAAATTTCAGGAAAAGGATATGAAGCAAGCATAAGAGGAAATCTTTATAAAATAGGTTCTGCACGTTATAATAACCAGGAACCAAAGAATCTTGAAACCGCTGTTTTCATTAGTAAAAATGATCAGTTTCTAGGAAAATTCATCTTCAAAAATGAATACCGCCCTAGGCTTAAAGATTTATTCAATAAATTAACCCACTACAAAATATTTATCCTTAGTGGTGATAACTCCTCAGAAGAAACTCAACTTCAAGAACTTATCCCCAACTATAAAGGAATGGCCTTTAATCAAAGTCCGGAAGATAAGCTGAATTATATTAAAAATCTTCAGGATCAGCACATGAAAGTAGCCATGCTGGGAGATGGATTAAATGATGCCGGTGCGCTGAAACAGAGCAATGTAGGTATTGCCATTGCAGATGATACCAACAGCTTTACCCCATCTTCTGATGTCATTATGAATGGTGAAAAAGTAGTCAGTCTTGACAATTACCTGAACGTATGTAAAGGCTCGATCACCATTGTGAAAATGACATTCATAATCAGTTTTCTGTACAATATAGTTGGTTTAAGTTACGCAGTTACAGGACATATGCACCCTCTTTTCGCCGCTATCATTATGCCGGCGAGCTCTATAACTGTGGTTACCTTCACTACACTTTCTACCTGGATTTTAGGTCGAAAATATTTTAAAAAACGCGCTTAAAAGCCCTTATTTAGACTGATTTTAAATTAGCTGAA
Organism: Chryseobacterium sp. YR221; assembly: GCF_900176315.1. NCBI lineage: Bacteria > Pseudomonadati > Bacteroidota > Flavobacteriia > Flavobacteriales > Weeksellaceae > Chryseobacterium > Chryseobacterium sp. YR221. The sequence goes on along the minus strand of NZ_FWXM01000006.1, from coordinate 279,100 downwards.
ATCGGCATTTCGTGATGAATGTCATTATTTTTCACTAAATTTGAACCCCGAAAATAGGTTAATTTTGTTGTCCAATGGATATTCTATATTTAATGATCGTTTGCAGTGTTTCCTTAGCTGCGATTTTCTTGGTCGTATTTATAGTGTATGCCCGGAAAGGACAGTTTGAAGATGATGAATCTCCGGCTGTCAGAATCCTTTTTGATGATGAAAGAATCGAAGAAAAAGATGAAACTGGCGACAAGAATAAAGACGAAAAAGAAATAGGAGAAAATAATAAAAATTGAGAAAAATAGTGAATAGTTGATATGGAAACACAAAAGTTTAGTTATGACAATAGTATTGTCCGTGCGTTCCTCTATGCGACCATCATCTTTGGTTTTATAGGGTTTACGTTTGGGCTTACGGCGGCATTAATGCTTTTCTACCCGGAATTACCTGAATTCTTATTCGGTACAGATGATACAACCATTAATAGTTTATCATCCGGTAATATCCAAGGGTTAATAAACACTCATGGGGCGTTTGGTTTTGGTAGAATCAGGATGTTGCACACCAATACCGTAATCTTCGCGTTCGTGTGTAATATTGTTTATGTTGGAGTATATTACTCTACGCAAAGATTATTAAAAACAAGAATGTATAGTGATACATTATCATGGTTACATTTCTGGACTTGGCAGTTTATGATCGTTGCTACGTTCATCACCTTCTTTATGGGGATCAATACTTCTAAAGAATATGCTGAACATGAATGGCCGATCGACATATTGATTGCTTTCTCATGGATCATTTTCGGGGTTAATATGATTCTTACTATTTCGAAAAGAAGAGTAAGACACTTGTATGTAGCAATTTGGTTCTATTTGGGTACCTGGGTTGCAGTAGCAATGCTTCATATTTTCAACAACCTTGAAGTTCCATTATCATTCACTGGCTGGAAGTCTTATTCTGCTTATGCAGGAGCAAAAGATGCCATCGTACAATGGTGGTATGGTCACAATGCGGTAGCATTCGTATTGACTACTCCGGTATTAGGTTTAATGTATTATTTCTTACCAAAAGCAGCAGACAGACCAGTTTTCTCATATAAACTGTCTATTATTCACTTCTGGTCATTAATTTTCGTATATATCTGGGCTGGTCCTCACCACCTTCAGTATACAGCACTTCCGGCATGGGCACAGGCAGTAGGAACAGGATTCTCTATCATGCTTATTGCACCGTCTTGGGGAGGAATGTTAAATGGTCTTCTTACCTTAAGAGGAGCTTGGGATAAAGTAAGAGAAAATCCTATCCTTAAGTTCTTCGTAGTAGCTGTTACTTGTTATGGTATGGCAACGTTTGAAGGACCGCTTTTAGCAACTAAAAACATCAACAAAATTGGTCACTTTACAGACTGGGTTATCGGTCACGTACACTTAGGAGCTCTTGGATGGAATGGTTTCATGGCATTCGGGGTGATCTATTATCTGGTACCAATTATGTGGAGAACAAAAATTTGGTCTGTAAAATTAGCTAACTGGCATTTCTGGTTAGGGACATTAGGAATTATTTTCTATGCAGTACCAATGTATATTTCTGGATTCACACAAGGATTAATGTGGAAACAGTTCAACCCGGACGGAACATTATTATGGAAAAACTGGTTGGATACTGTAACGGCTATTATCCCTTACTTTAAAATGAGATTCTTAGGAGGTCTATTCTATATTTCAGGAGCTATCCTAATGATCGTAAACGTAATTGCTACGGTAAGAAAAGGATCATTCCAGAAAGAAGTACCTGCAGAAGCTCCAGCTTTAGCAAATATTGGTAACAAACGTAAAGAAGGAGAAGGATTCCACCTTTGGTTGGAAAGAATGCCATTATTGTTAACCGTATTATCATTGTGTACAATTTCAATAGGAAGTATGGTGGAGATTATCCCTACCCTATCTCTTAAGAAAAGTGTTCCTACCATTTCAGCAGTAAAACCTTATTCTCCGCTTGAATTAGAGGGTAGAGATATTTATATTCGTGAAGGATGTAATGCATGTCACTCTCAGATGATCAGACCGTTCAGAGATGAGATTACCAGATTTAACGGTAAAAACGGACAGTACTCTAAAGCAGGGGAATTCATCTATGACAGACCATTCTTATGGGGTTCTAAGAGAACAGGACCGGATTTACATAGAGAAGGAGGTAAAAACCCAAGTTCTTGGCACTACAAACACATGTATAACCCAAGATCTACATCAGCAGGTTCTATCATGCCACGTTACCCTTGGTTGATCGCTACTAACCTAGACAGATCTAAAATGGTAGACAAAATGAAGCTAATGAAGAATACATTCGATGTACCTTATACAAAGGCTCAAATTGATTCTGCAGACCAGTGGGCGAATAACCAATCGGCAAAAATTGTAAAAGATATCTTCTCTGAAGCAAATGACTTGAAAGAGGCTTATGCTAAGAGACCTCAGGGAGAATTGGAGAAAAAAGAAATTGTTGCTCTTATTTCTTACCTACAGAGATTAGGAACTGATATCAAAACAACAGAAATCAAAACAGCAAGTAATAACTAAACATTAAAATGTTCATATGATTCCTCAGAACTTTAAAGATATATTATCCAATACAGAAAATGCTGGTTTCTACCAGACCCTGGCTCTAATTTTCTTTATGCTGTTCTTCGTTGCTTTGATAATCTATGTTTTTAGCAAGCCTAAAAAATATTACAAAGAAGAAGAAGAAGCACCACTTGGGGATGATGAAGATGACGATTTTAATTTAAAAAATTAAACTATTTTTTATGAAACAAAGAACACCTGTTGTCGTAAACATCTTGATAATAATTGGACTTTTAATAGTTTTTTATTATTTATTTGTACAGAGCTACGCATTCCTAGCTTCACCTTATTTCTGGGGAACTGTAGTGATCGCTGGTATCTTGGCATACATCCATAGTTCGATTGGAGATTTGATTGAAAACAACAAATTCAAAAAATTATCTCCGGAAGAAAAAGCAGCTTATTTAGCTGAAAAGAAAGTTCCTTTCTTAAGAAGAATGTATGATGCAGCTTTCAAAAAGCAATCTGAAACTGAAGAAAAGGATATCCTTATCGACCACGGTTTCGATGGAATTATGGAGTTGGACAACCAATTACCGAAATGGTGGGTAGGTTTATTCTATTTTGGGACTGCTTTTTGTATTGTATATATTGCCGCTTATTCATTTACAGATTTCGCTCACCCGTTAAGCGAATATGAAAAAGAATACAAAGAGCAATTGGCAAGCATTGAAGAATATCAAAAAACTCAGCCTCCTGTAACGATTGAAACAGCTAAATATTCAGCTGATAATATCGCAGAAGGTAAAGAATTATTCAAAACAAACTGTGCATCTTGTCATAAAGAAGACGGTAGTGGAGGTATCGGACCAAACCTTACTGATAACTACTGGATCAATCAACCAGAGAAGACTTTATTCAAGAACGTTTTCCATATGGACTGGAATGGTTCGCCTACTAACCCGGCGATGAGAGCATTCGGTAAAAACGGAGAAGTTTCAGGTGCCGAGATTGAGAAGATTGCAGCGTATGTATATCACATCAATCAAGAGCAACCACCAGTGACTCAGGCTCAGGGAGGAGCAGCTCCTCAAGGAACTGAAGCACATTGGGAAAAAGAATAATTTAAGAAATTAGAAACATATGAAAAAACATAATTTGTTATTAGCTAAAAAATAGTAACGAATTATGTTTTTTCTTTTTTAAACCTAGTACAATATGTCAGACATAGAAGAAATAGAAGCAAGAGGCGGACAGGGGCAAGTTCTGGACCCTGAAACTTACAGAGATTCTATCGGGACAATGGAGCAATCCGGGAAAAGGAGATGGGTGTTCCCAAGAAAACCTAAAGGGAAATACACCAACTATAGAAACCTTGTAAGCTACGCTTTACTCATTATTTATTTTTCACTGCCATTCATCAAGATCAATGGTAATCCATTGCTGTTATTTAATGTTATAGACAGAGAATTTTTCATCTTTGGACAACCTTTCTATCCACAGGACTTTTTTATCCTTACTTTAGGCGCCATCGCATCTTTAATCTTTATTATTGTTTTTACGATTGCATTCGGAAGAATTTTCTGCGGGTGGATATGCCCTCAGACAATTTTTATGGAATCTATCTTCCGTAAAATCGAATATCTGATTGAAGGAGACCGAAACAAGCAAATGAAACTGGACAGACAGGAGTGGAATAGTGAGAAAATCTGGAAAAGAAGCTTAAAATGGACGGTGTATATCATTATATCACTTATTATCACTCACTTTATGTTTATGTATATTGTGGGTTATGAAGAAGTACTTAGAATTGTCTCTGAAGGGCCGTTTGCCCATCCTACCAATTTCATAGTAATGATTCTCCTTACGGCTGCATTTTATTTCGTATTTGCATGGTTCAGAGAACAGGTTTGTACACTGGTTTGTCCTTATGGTAGACTTCAGGGGGTACTGATTGATAAAGATACGATCAACGTTTTCTACGATTTTAAAAGAGGGGAAAACAGATCAAAATGGAGAAAGGGTGAAGACAGAAAAGCTGCAGGTAAAGGAGATTGTATAGACTGTCACCAATGTGTAGTGGTATGTCCTACCGGAATTGACATCAGAGACGGGCAGCAGCTGGAATGTATCAACTGTACAGCGTGTATTGATGCCTGTGATGAAGTAATGGAAAAGGTAGGTCTTCCGAAAGGTCTTGTAAGATATGCTTCTGAAAATGAAATTGAGCAAGAGACTCAGTTTAAATTTACCGGAAGAATGAAAGGCTTCTCGATATTCCTATTCCTTTTGGTAGGATTCCTGGGATATCTTCTTTACAGCCGTGGCGAAATGGAAGCAAAATTCATTAAACCTGCAGGAAGTACATTCTTTGTAAGGGATGGAAAAATTACCAATACCTACAATTATACTTTCCTTAATAAAACAAACGATAAGAAAATTGTAACCATAAAGGTCATTAATCCTGCCCATGGTGAGATCATTTACAGTGCATCAAGTAAAATTCAGGTAGACAGAGATAAAATCTCTAAAGGAACCGTCAATATCAGCTTCCCTGAAGATGAGATGAAACTTTCTAAACAGAATATTACCATTGGTGTTTACGATATGAAAGGCAAGCTGATAGATTCCTATCAGACCTATTTTGAAGGACCTTTCAAACTACAATTTTAATTTTTACGAAACCTCAGGGATTCAAAAAGTATTAATCAGGGAGGTTTTTGAGTATCATAAAAGACAAATAAAAAAATCCGGAAAAAATGAAGAACTTTAGTTGGGGACATGGTGTTGTAATCGCATTATTTGCATTCATAGTTTTTATATTATCCATGTTATTTCTTTTCCCGAACGGGCAGAAGAATTCTGAAATGGTCACTGATAATTATTATGAAGAGGAACTACAGTACCAGGATGTAATTGATTCCAAGAAAAAGGCTGATAACCTGCAGGAAAAGCCTGTATACAGCCAGGATACCAATGGAATAAAAATCACTTTTCCAAAAGAATATGATAATTCTAATACAACGGCTAAATTTGTTTTAAACAGAACCGATGATCAGAATTTAGACATCAAAAAGTCTGTACAGCTTGATGCTGACCATACTTTCGTAATACCTGCACAGGTATTGAAAATGGGTAACTATACCTTAAGACTGAGCTGGACAAAAGATAAAACAGACTACAGAATGGATTATGATGTAATATGGAAATAGGACTTGTCATATCAGCTATTGCTTTAGGCTTTGCTTCCGGTTTTCACTGTATCGGAATGTGTGGCCCTATTGCCTTATCGATGGGACTCACAAAGAAGCAGGCCGCAAATTTCTATCTTCAAAATCTCACCTACCAATTCGGAAGGATATTTACCTATTCTTTATTAGGAGCTCTTCTGGGAATTATTGGACAGGGTTTTGAGATGGCGGGATTTCAGAAATACCTGACGATTACCGCAGGGGTTCTGCTCATTATTATGGCTGTATTTTCTTTTGGGGGAAAAGATTTTGCTTCAAAAATCCCTTTTCTTTCCAAATTTTTATATTCTGTAAAATCAAATTTAGGAAGACTGCTTCAAAAGGCAGATTACCGTTCCAGATTTACAACAGGTATTCTTAATGGCTTTCTTCCGTGTGGAATGGTCTATATGGCTTTAACAGCCAGCCTGGCAGGCGGAGGAATATGGCAGGGAGCTGCATATATGGCTTTATTTGGTTTAGGAACCCTACCGTTCATGTTTGCTATTGTTTTAGCCGGAAATCTCATGAATCAAGCCTTTAGAATAAAAGTCTTAAAAGCGGTTCCTGTGATCATGATTATCCTGGGAGGATTATTCATTCTAAGAGGCCTGGAACTGGGAATACCTTACGTTTCCCCCAAAGCAGAAGCCATGACGATATCCAAAGATCCCAATGGAGCTGTAAACTGCCATTAAAAAGAAACTTAAAATAGAACCATGAAGAAAATGATTGTCTTATTTCTGATAAGCCTCTTTATGCTGGAATCCTGTAGTGTCAACTCTGAGATCATCTATCATCAGGATGCCTCCTCTACCTCTGCAACGGATATTGATACCAGAGAGTTTATGGCAGAAATGAAAGCAATGACTCCTGACTCTCTGAAACAGAATGAATTTGCAGAGATGGATAAGCTCCCCACTACCTGGACAAGCATCTATGAGCTTGAGAAACAGGAAGGGAAATTAAAAACAGCGAATCCGGACACCATCAGAATCATGAAAAAGATTTTCATGAAATCTAAAAAAGAAAACAATCAGCCTTCTGGCTTTGCCTTTAAAATGGAACATTTCACCCCTGAAGACTATCGGGCGCTGAAAAACTTTACCAAGGAGGAAAAGCTCCCTCTCGATCAGAATATTTTCAATAGCTGGGATGGAAAAACACTGACTATAGACACAGAAAATTTTAACCTTAAAAATATTGAAGAGGCCCTTCGTACCAAGACATCAAAAGAAGAATCCGAAAAAATGGAAGGCATGATGACGATGTTTTTTAAGAAAATAGGAACTTCTTTAAAATTTGAAAACAAAATAAAATCTATTACAGGAAAACATGACTGGCTGAAGCAGACCGATGATTATTCGGTAAGGATAGAATATGATCTGAAAACTTTATATGATACAGAAGCAAAGCTCAAAAATGCAGACCAAAAGATTGTTATCATAACAGAATAAATAGAGCCCACCAAATGAATTGGTGGGCTCTATTTTATTTAGTTTCTATATTGATTAGTTTATCACTTCAAATCTTGCGTATTCAGCAATTTTCTTAGGAAGTTTGATTCCTTCTGCAGTTTGATTGTTTTCAAGCAATGCAGCCATAATTCTTGGCAATGCCATTGCAGAGCCGTTTAAGGTGTGAACCAGCTGAGACTTACCATCTGCTTTGTAACGGCATTTCAGTCTGTTAGCCTGGAACGTTTCAAAGTTAGATACAGAACTTACTTCCAACCACATTTCCTGAGCGGCACTCCACACTTCAAAATCGTAGGTCATCGCAGAAGCAAAACCTGTATCACCACCGCAAAGTCTTAACACCCTGAAAGGAAGTTCAAGATCAGTAAGAATTTCTTTGATGTGTTCTACCATTTCTTCTAAAACAGCATAAGAATTTTCCGGTTTTTCAATTCTTACAATTTCTACTTTTTCGAATTGGTGAAGACGGTTCAGTCCTCTTACATGAGCTCCGTAGCTCCCCGCCTCTCTTCTGTAACACTGAGAAAAAGCTGTATTTTTAATAGGAAGATCTTTTTCATCAAGCAATACATCACGGTAAAGATTGGTTACCGGAACCTCTGCCGTTGGAATTAAATATAGTTTATCTTCATTGATATAGTACATTTGTCCTTCTTTATCAGGCAGCTGACCTGTTCCAAATCCGGATGCTTCATTTACTACGTGAGGGGGATTTACTTCTGTATATCCTTTATCAACATTTTTATCAAGGAAATACTGAACCAAAGCTCTCTGTAATCTGGCTCCTTTACCCAGATAAACAGGGAAACCGGCACCCGCAATTTTCACTCCCAATTCAAAATCAATCAGGTTATATTTTTTTGCCAGTTCCCAGTGAGGAATAGCTCCTTCGCCAAGGCCTTCCACTGTATGAGACTGGAAAATAATTTCGTTATCATCTGCAGAAGCTCCACTCTTTACCAATTCATTCGGAATATTGGGAAGTTGGTATAAAATCTCCAATAAAGCAGCTTCTTTTGCTTCTAACTGAATTTTCAATTCTGAACTCGACTCTTTGTACTGTGCTGTTTTAGATTTTGCCGATTCCGCCTCTTCTCTCTTTCCTTCCTTCATCAAAAGTCCGATTTCTTTGGAGATTTTGTTGATCTCGGAAAGCTGGGAATCTAATTCAAACTGGATTCTTTTTCTTTCTTCGTCAGCAGCGATAGCCTCGTCTACCAACTCAAGATTCTTGAATTGTCTTTTCTTAAGACCTTCTAAAACGCGCTCTTTATTGTCGCGTAAAAAATTGACTTGTAACATTTTATTGAGATGTTAAATATTAGAAAGTTAGCTTCAAATAAACTAACAATTGTACAAATTTAAAATTATTTTGTGATAGTAAAGGTATTTATCGAATTTGGTTGATCTGCTTCTTTGGAAAATTGCAGCACATCATTGTAATATACTTTAGATACCTGGAATAAAGTGGGTGTTTTACGATACTCGATTCTTAATCTGTCTGTGATAGTATCTGCGACATTATTCACAGTTCTTCTTAAGCCAAGCGTCATTACAGAATAATAAGAATTGCCTGTTCCCGGATTATCCGGACTTACAGAATCCAGCCTTTTTCTTTTTGCTCCCGCAATATATTCCATATAAAATGTAGAATCAGCCCTCATTCTCAGCGGAATATTAACAGGAGAAATATCTCTGTCTCCTAAACTGTCGTTCACCGAATACCCGCTAAATGATCCTGGCTTTTTGCTATTCAACAAATCCTGCCCTGCACTGTTAACCATATAAATATTCATGATCTGATCAATCCTTTGTAAAGATTCATCATCACTTTTACAACTTAAAAGTGCGAAAGCCATAACCAATATTCCAAAAACAAAATTTCTCATTCACAACAAAGATAAAATATTAATCTTTAGACTCCTTCTTTATTTCTCAAAATATTTCTGGTACCATAGCTCAAAAGTCACCAGCTGCCAGATTTTCACCCAGTCATATTCATTTTCCAAACGGTTCCACCATTCATCAATAACTTCTGTTTTGAAAAAATTTCTTTTTTTCAGGCTCTCAAGATTTTCAATAATAAAATTTCTGATTTTTTGTTCATTCTTAATAAAGTGGTTAAGAGGGAAAGAAAAACCTCTTTTTGACATATTCAAAACTTCGGAAGGAAGATATTTTTCTGCTGTTTTACGTAATAAAGGTTTATTTTGAATACCATTAAACCTGAAATGCTCCGGCAAAACCGCAACATAATCTATCAAGCGGTTACTGAGATAGGGATAACGAAATTCTACCCCATATTTCATGGCACTTAGATCGTCTCTGAAAACATGATGAGAAGAGAGAGAATACTTCATATCATACTCAAAATAACCTGAATAATTTTTTGATTCTGATAAATGATAACCTGCAAGGTCCGAATCAATATTTTTATAAATGTCTGATGTTATTATATTTTTCGCCTCAAAAGGGGTCATACTGATCTGGCTCTGACGGAAAAAATCAAACATAAAATCCTGAGAAAAGTAGTTTTTAACCTTCCTGGAAAAAGGATCTTTTGTAAAAATAAAATGTCTGGTAAAATTAAAATTCCTCATCAAAAGCCATTTCTTAAGCTTCAGGGTATGGGAATAACCTCCAAAAAGCTCATCTGCCCCATTTCCGCTCAACACCACTTTTATACCATTATCTTTCGCATATTTTGCAGCATTGATCAGCACTTCAAGGCTACAGTAGGGTTCTTCAAAATGCTGTATATTTTCTTTCAACTGGTCTAAAACATCTTCATCGCTCACTTTTTCAACCTTATGCAGAACTCCAAAATGTTTGGCAGCCAGAGAAGCATTTTGTATCTCCTCTTCAGAAAAAGGATAGGAAATAGTGTATGTGTTGATCCTGGCATTAAAAGGTTTTGATTTAGCGGCAATTAGCGTAGAATCAATGCCACCACTCATCATGACCGCTACAGGAACATCCGCATACAGCTGTTCCGATATGCTTTCAGACAACAAATGATCTATGGTTTTTACAGCTTCTTCTTCAGAAATACCCTGCCCCGTCTTTAAAGGCAGCTTCCAAAATTTTTCAACGGTCAGTTTCTGATCTGGTAAACTAATGGTCATCACAGAAGCAGGTTCTAAAGAAAAAATTCCTTTAAAACAGGTTTTGGGAGCTAATGTCGTCTGAAAAAGGAAGTTGGTATATACTCCATCCCAATTGATTTCAGGCGTTACTAGTTCATTCTTTAAAATGGCCTTTATTTCTGAAGCCCAAACTATACCCTGCTCACTTTGATGATAAAAAAGAGGTTTCATTCCTACTCTATCTCTACCTACCATAAGTTTCTGTGTACTGAGATCCACAATGCAGAGAGCAAACATGCCATCCAGCTTTTCAAACATGCCCGTGCCCCATTCCTGATAAGACTTCAGCAGTACTTCAGTGTCGGAAGATCCATCAAAGTGATACCCCAATATCTGAAGTTCTTCCCTAAGCTTTCTGAAGTTGTAAATCTCCCCATTGAAAGTAATTACAACCTGCTCATCTTCGGTAAGCATAGGCTGATGCCCTTTTTCAGAAAGATCAATAATAGAAAGTCTTCGAAATCCTAAAGCAATTTCTGACTTATCATCTTCCAGAATCGGAAACTGTTCTTTTATTTTCGGAGTGGAATCACTTCCGGAAAAAGAGGTTCCCTTTTTTTTGTCGGACAGCCAAAAGCCTTCATCATCCGGACCCCGATGTTTAATGGCCTGATTCATCTCTAAAATATTTTTAGAGGAAATACTTTTATGAAATGAATAATAACCGCTGATTCCGCACATACTAAATCTTAATAGGGTTGTAAAAATAGGAAAATGACTTTATTTGCAGGCTACAAGGACCTATTTCTTTATAAATTTTGCTTTTAAAAGATAGATCTCTTCTTTTGAGATCATAAAATCACTCAACTTAAATTCCGTAGAACGGTAAAACTTCCGGAATAACAGGAATGCAGAAGCTAAATAAGAAAATGTGGTCACAAAACACGCCCCCAAAATTCCCCATCTTGGTATGGCTATAAAAGAAAAAACAACTGTAATCACTAGCCCCACAATTGCCTTCACATTCAGTATTTTAAGTTCCCTGATCCCTGAAAAATAATATCCGATCATATCACTTACCGCAATAGCAAAAATACCGGGAGATAAAAGAAGCATTATTTCTTTGGTATTCCTGAATTCTCTTCCGAAGATCATTTCGTAAACCTGAGCAGGAATAATAATGATTCCCAGGACAAATCCCAGCATGAGAATAAACGTCAGCTTAAGTGAAGATTTCGTCTTTTCTATAGATTCTTCCCTGCTTTTACTGTTGACAACATCGGAATATAAAACCACGGCAATACTTCTGGTAATCGTCCATATGGCTTCTGAAAAGGTAATCCCGATCGAAAAAATCCCTACACTTGCTATCCCCTCAAAATGTTCAAGGAAATAAAATGAAAGCCTGTAATTAAGAAACTGGACAAATGCACTCAATTGTGTTTTCCAGCCATATTCAAACATATTCCTTGAAACTTCTTTTGAAAAAGATATTTCCGAAATACTACATTTTCTGATAATTTGAAAAAAGCTGGTGAAAAATAAAAATCCCAGGCATCCAATCTGGGCAAGGAAATACACAGAAACATCTTTAATATTGAAAAGATAGATGAAAATTCCAATAAAGACAATATGCACCAGCTGTTGTAAGACTGTATAGATATTAAACTTTCTAATATTCTGGGTTCCAACAAATAAATTGATATTTGTGGATAGTAATGAAGAAAAAACGGAGATACCGATAAGGTAGGGAAGATAGCCACTCTGAATTGAGGCCAAACTAAAGGCAAGAGGAATTAATATACCCGTCACAATAGACCATAGATAGGCATACAGCAAAACTTTTTCAATCTTAAACTTCGAAACAAAATAAGAAGTACTGCTGCCTGAAAAGATACTGCTGAAAAAGCTTACTGCTGCAGCATTGGCAATGACAATAGAAATGGTTCCCTTTCCCTCACTTCCCCACATATTCGTGGAATAAATAACCAAACCAAAACTCAGGATCAGAATCAGAAAGCGCGAAATAAAGGTTTTAATAACAGTAAGCTTCATGATTATAATTTTTCGATAGCTCTTTTTACAAAATTAGCAAATGAATCACGAATAACTCCCCAATTGTATTTTTCCTTAAATTCTTTTCTGGCATTGAATGCGTGGGTACCGTACAGCTCAGGATTCTTCACATACTTTATGATGATTTCTGCAATCTGCTCCGTATTCTGAGGGTCTACAAGGCTTCCAAACGAAAGACTTCCCATATGTTTCCGGATTCCCTTCAGATGGGAGTAAATAACGGGTTTTCCGGCTCCCATAAAATAAAACAACTTGATCGGTAGAGAGTGATTATTCTCAAAATTGATTTCCCTGAGATCAAAACATATGTCAGCACCGGAAAATGCTTCCGTAAATTTCTCAAAAGAGGTTGGTTTTCTGATTTCAATCTCATCAAACGCATATTTTTTAAGCAGTGATGAAAAATAGATCTCATCACTTTCCTGTCTTGTAGATCCTACAATAAGGATTCTAAGTTTAAGCCGGGGTTCCTTTTTTCTTACCCGATCAGCCGCTTTAAAGAAATTATCTATTCCCTTATCTTTTGAAATCATCCCTGTATAGCAAAGGGTAAGGGTACCAGGCTCAAGTTTTTTTATACTTTCCCGGATATACATTTCATCCGGATAATAAGGAAGAACCATCTGTTTTTTAAACCCAAACAAATAGCCCAAAGGAAATTTCTTTGTGGTTTCTCCAAAAATAAAATGGGTACTGAGGAAACCGGCATACAGCTGAATCAGAAAAAACTTTACCGCCTGAATGATCTTAACAGGAAACGGATAGACTTCAAGCATAGACATGGCAGGATACCATTCCGTAATATCGTAAATACAGCTGATTTTATGGTCTTTTACAAACTTTCTGGAAGCAATTACTGCCAAAGGTTCTGAGCAGATAATACCATCCGGCTTAAAGGACTGACAAACATCCCGGAATATTTTTATTTTCGACTCTATGCTTTCTTCTAAAGCAGAATAAGACTCAATATCAATCCCATCAAGAAAGCCTTTATAATCTGCATATAAACTACATATTTTAACGGTATACCCTTCATCTCTGAGAGCTTTAGCCTGATGATAAAAAATCCGGTCATCATCGTAGCGGTGTGAGGTCGTTAAGAAAAGTACTTTTGGCATTAGCAATTACTGAGTCCCTGCAAAGATACATTAAAACAAAAAAGTGGAAATACATTCCACTTTCTGATTGATTACCGTGTTTCTTTAAAAACTTATTTTATAGAAGCCGCCCAACTTTTTTCCAAAGGTAAAAGGAAGTGGCTTAAGAAGTCCAGATAGGTATTTTTAGAGAAATCAAAAACCTCGATATCCCCTGAAAGCTCTCCGCTTCTCAATTGGGATTTAAAATCCTGAAGTTTTAATGTCTTCACCTCTCCGTTGTCTACAAAACTGGCTTTCATTCTGTCGAAAAGTCCCAGTTGGTATTCTTCATCAATTTCTCTCATGATCTTACCCAATGCATCAATACTGCATCCTGAAGCCATTTCTTTTTCTTCATCTACACAGATGATGATAAATTGATTTTTTTCAATTTTAAAAGAAGAAGAAAGTGCTTTTCCGTGAGCCGCCCATGTCGCAAGGAAGTCAAACAATTTTTCAGTAATTGCTTTTGCTTCTTTAGTTTCAAAAGGCCTTGAAGCCGGGTATATAATAACTCTGTAGTCGTTAGTTTCTACAATATTGGATTCTTCTATTTTCATATGTAAGTATTTATTTATTAATACCATATATTATCTTCATCACCAGTTCTTCCTGCCAGAAAGTATCATGGAATGACGATTTCATATGTTATCAATTTAAAGTATCAAAATTAAGAAATATTCTTGAGTTGATCACAAATAAAAACTCAAGCTAAAGCCTGAGTTTTTATCTATATTGTATATAAAAGTCTTATAAATCCTCTGCTTCAGCAAGAAGTTCTACAATATCTTTTACGGCAACTTCTGTATTTTTATTAAAGTGTTTTACTCCATCAGTCATCATCGTATTACAGAAAGGACATCCTGTAGCAATCACTTTAGGTTCAAAAGATAAGGCTTCTTCGGTTCTCTCGATATTGATGTCTTTATTTCCTTTTTCAGGTTCCTTAAACATCTGTGCACCTCCGGCACCACAACAAAGACCATTCGTTTTGCAACGTTTCATTTCCACAAGCTCTGCATCCAGCTTTTCAAGCAATAATCTCGGCGCTTCATACTCGTCGTTGGCTCTTCCCAGGTAGCACGGATCATGAAAGGTAATTTTCTTTCCTTTAAATGCACCGCCTTCAATTTTTAATCTTCCCTCTTCCATTAATGTTTTAAGGAATTGGGTATGGTGAACTACATCAAAGTGTCCCCCAAGGCTTGGATATTCATTTTTAAGGGTATTGAAACAGTGCGGGCAAGCCGTTACTATTTTTTTCACCTCATATGCATTCAGTACTTCAATATTGGTAAGGGCCATCATCTGGAAAACAAATTCGTTTCCAGCTCTTTTTGCAGGATCTCCGGTACAGCTTTCTTCCTGTCCCAGCACCGCAAATTCAACTCCTATTTTATTTAATATTTTGCAAAATGCTTTTGTAATTTTTTTGGCGCGGTCATCGAAACTTCCAGCACATCCAACCCAAAATAAAACTTCCGGGGATCTTCCTTCGGCAGCAAATTCTGCCATTGTTTTAATTTGCATTTTCTTTTTGTTTAATTAATAAGTTAGCATAGTATTCCTTTGCCTTTTTCATAACCTCCACAGGGACTATAGAAACATATAAAGGATTGGCTTCGTCATAATTCAGATACTTCCAGGTATTTGATGTTGTTTTATCATTGAGGGCAAGGATCATACTTTGCTTACTCATTTCCAGGGTCGTATCATTGATAAATTGTGCCTTCATTCCTTGAGCTTCCATCATTCCCAGCACCATCTTCTTTTTATCTTCATCAAACTTTTCCTTTAAAAATGTCATTTTCATTTTCATCGGATAGCTGCTGAACGCATATTTTGTGTTATCTGTAGTGGTAAAAATATCAGAAACATTAAATCTGGTCTGATCCGTATCTACCATTTCTATTTCAAATTCATCATTCTTCTCAAACATTTTTTTGAAACCATCGATCATTGATTTTTTATCAATTTTTTCAAATATTGCCGGATGGGTCATATTCAGCATTCCATCATAATCTTTCTTTTGAAATAAAGATATGAAAGACCGTGAATCCTCAAGAATTTTCTTCTGATCCGCCGATTGAGCCAGTAGAAAACCTGAGCATAAGAACAGAAATATGAAGATTAGTTTTTTCATGATTTAATCATTTGCCCAGTTCAAACGGTCTGCCTGGTTATATTGCCAAGGAGCAGCATTATTTTCCACATTCGTCATCATCAGGTTTAGTTCCTGTGGTGCAGCAGACTGCTCCATTACCAGGAATCTTCTCATCTCAAAAATAATGGAAAGAGGATCTAATAGCACAGGGCAGGCATCTGTACATGCATTACAGGTGGTACAAGCCCAAAGTTCTTCTTTTGTGATATAATCATTCAACAACTTTTTACCGTCGTCAACAAATTTTCCGTTTTTATCTATATTTTTTCCTACTTCTTCCAATCGGTCTCTTGTTTTCATCAGGATTAATCTTGGAGAAAGTTTTTTACCCGTAATATTAGCAGGGCAAACAGAAGTACAACGTCCACATTCTGTACAGGAATAGGCATTAAGCAATTGTACCTGATTGAGGTCAAATATATCTTCTGCACCAAATTTAGAAGGAGCAGCATCTGCCTCACCTTCAGCCGGAGCTGCATAAGGATCAGCGTTAGGGTCCATCATTAATTTGATTTCCTTAGTTACAGATTCAAGATTATTGAATTTTCCTTTTTTATCAAGATTGGCAAACCATGTGCTTGGGAACGCCAGGATAATGTGTAAATGTTTTGAATAGTAAAGATAGTTCATGAAGAAAAGAATTCCCACAAAATGGAACCACCATGCTGCTTTCTCTGTAAAGAAAAGAAAACCGTCACTAAAGCCACCTAAAACCGGTGCTAAAAAGGTAGAACTGATAGGGAAACTTCCATGCTCAGGAAGAAGGCCTCTCTGTTGCAAAACCCAATCTGCTCCGTTCATCTTAAAGAAAGCCATCATTAGGGCAAATTCTATAATAAGAATCCAGTTAGCATCTTGTTTTGGCCACCCGAAAAGCTCTTTCATGGTTAATCTTTTGACTCCATAAAAGTTTCTTCTGATAAAGAACACCACTACTCCGATCACTACAAGAAGTGCCAGAATCTCTAATGTTGCAGTAAAGAAATTATAAAATCCATGTCCGAAAACCGAAGCCAGGAAACGGTGGGTTCCGAATAATCCATCCACCACAATTTCTATAAGCTCGATATTAATAATAATAAAACCTACGTATACAAAAAGGTGCAATATCCCTGCAACAGGACGTTTTACCATCTTGCTCTGCCCCATAGCCACTCTTGCCATGGTAGTCCAGCGCTCAGATTTTCTGTCATTTCTGTTAATTTCATGCCCGAGCCTGATATTTCTGTAGATCTTCTGCAGGCTTTTAGCAAACAAGCCAAACCCAGCCACTAATAAAATCAGGAAAATAATGTTATCGATGTACTGCATAGGACGTATTAGTCTTTATTATTTTTACCGAAAACCGAGAAATTAATATATCTCTTAGGATTCGCTTTCATATCTTCAATCAATGAATTCAGATTCGAAGATGCTGAATTCAGATTATTATAAAGTTGTTCATCCTTCATTAGTTTGCCTAAACTTCCTTCTCCTTTATCTATACCGCCAATTACCTGATTCAGCTTACCTACAGTAGTATCCAAATTGGCAATGGTTGCATTTAATTGTTTGGTATCAATGCTTTGTGCTAAGTTTCCATATTTGTCTAAGGTTACTTTTCCACTTTGCATAGTAAGGCTTGCATCGTCCAATACTTTCTGAAGTTTAGGATCATTATGTCCTACCAGTGTATTGACACTTCCTGCTGTTGCCTGTAATGCTCCTACCGTTTTATTAAGATTGGTTAATAAAGCCTTGATTTCAGCTCTATTCTGAGCATCAAAGATCTGATTGGCATTGGTCATCAAAGAATCTACTCTATGTAATACCACCTGCAGCTGATCTTTAACCGGGCCTACCTGAGAAGAAAGACTTCCCATCATTCCCAATTTAAAAGCTCCTTTCAGGGTATCACCATCTTTTGCAGTAGCCCCTCCATACACAAGATTCACTCTCATTTCTTTACCGGACATTAATCCCGGTTCAAAAATTTCCAGCATTGAATTTTTTGAAAATTCGAACTTGTTATCAACCGTAATTTTGACAATAAAGCTGATTTTACCGTCTTTTGCTGTTTGAGGAATGATCTTATCCACCTGCCCTACTTTCAGACCGTTGATAGACACCGCTGAAGATTGCGCAAGGCCTTCCACATTGTCATATTTTGCGTAAAATATATTATCGGTAGTAAAAAGGCTTTTCCCTTTCATGAATTGAAACAACACCACAAAGCCTACGATAGCTAGAAGTGTGATCACACCAGCTTTTAATTCTTTACTGAACTTCACTTGCTAATTTTTTTCTAATAAGCAAATATAGTACATTTTAAATAAATCTTTTCGGTTATTGTTCTGCGTTAAATACAAAAAAAGCGACAAAAAAATTTGTCGCTTTTATATTGTTGAAATTTAATTTCTTATTGTTGTTGATTTCCTACCTTATTCCAGATCTCAATTCTATAATCTTCGATTTCAGAATTATCCTGAAGACTCTTTAACCAAGCCTGTCCGAACATTCCTGCATTTCTCTGTGTAATAGATTCTGTGAACTGCTTAAGATCTCCAGGCTGTTTGTTTATTGTTTCTGATTTTTTGATCAGAACATATACTCCTGTTCCACCTTCAACCGGCTTAGAAAGCTGACCTTTCTTCACTCCAAATGCAGCACCTGCCACTTTAGGTTCCATAGCACCTGCTACTGAAGGGTTCAATAGATTCACCTGAGCCGATTGTTTTGAAGAAGCAAACAATGTAGCAATCTGATCTAAATTAGAAGCTTTAGCTCCTGCAATTTTATCAGAAATCTGTTTTGCAGCCAATTTATTTTTAACAATCACTTCAATCTGATCTCTTACAGATTCCGGATCAGCAAGACCAGCTTCCTGTTTTCCGTTCAGGTATACTACAATTTTGTCACCTGTTCCTTCTACAGTAAATAATTCTGTATCTCCTTTAGTTCTTTTCTTATCAAAAGCCCAAGTAAGGATCTCAGCGTCTTTATCAGTACCTAAGCCCTGAAGCTGACCCTCAAATCTTTTTGCTGCTTTTGGATTAGAGAACTGATAGTTATCTTTCTTAGCAATATTCACAAAATCGTTGAAAGATTTCCCTTGAATCTGCTGAATGAATTTTCTTGATTTCTTATCTGTTTCTGCTTCTGTAGCATCTGAAGCTTTAATTGCTTTTACTAAGTTAGCAACCTGATACCCCATTGATCCGGATTTTTTATCTTCAATATTGATGATATGATAACCGAACTGTGTTTCTACTACCCCTGTAGCTCCTTTAGGATTATTTGCAAGGTAAGTAAGGAATTCAGGAACGAAAGGTGTTTCTGGAGTTGTCCATCCTAAACTTCCTCCTTGTGCTGCAGAATTTGGATCGTTAGAAAGCTTAAGGAATTCTGTAAATTTAGCAGGAGTTGCTTTTACAATAGCTCCAATAGAGTCTGCCAATTTCTTAGCCTGCTCTTTAGATCTTGTTACTCCTTCTCCGGCAGGACTTCCTTTGAAAGCAATAAGGATATGTCTTGACAATGTAGAATCTGAAGTCTTTTTACCAACAAGTTTAGATACTACATAAAAATCCTGTTCTTTATATGGGCCAAAAGTTTGTCCTATTGCTGCCGTAGCAATCTGACTCTGTATTGTAGCCGGTAACTGAGCAGGTTTCATATACTGAGGATTGAAAGGCATATCAGAGTTTGCCATTACAAACATAGAATCGTTCTTTGTATTCTGGAAGTTTTCCGTACCTCCGCTGGCATCACTACCTGCTGAGTATAATTTTGTAATTTCTTTCAATGCTGCGGCATCATCTGCTGCGCTAGGCTTAGATGGGAAATATACAATTCCAATATTTCTGCTAGGTTCAGCCTTGAACATTACAGGATGCTGCTTGATGTAATTAGCAAGATCTTCCGTCGTAACATTAATTTTAGTTTTCTGAAGATAAGCTGCATAGTCCACTTTCACAAAGTCGATATCTGCAAGCTGATCTCTCTGTTTCATCAATTCTTCAGCTTCTTTTTTACCTGTAGTAATACCTGCTGAAATATTGCTGAATACCTGTCTCGCCATCAGTCTGTATTCAATCGTTTTCTTTGTTTTCAACCATTGAGCATATCCCTGAGGGTTAGCACTTTGTAATGTTTCGATTTCTTTTTTAAGCTCTTGAGTTTTAAAGTTACCCTTCTCATCAAAAAACTGTTTATTCTGAGCAAACATCTGATCATACTGAATCTGGTTCCAGAAATAATCATCAGTCATTTCAAAGCCCAATTTCTCGAACTGCTGTTTGATAAGTTTAGATTGCACCAATAATTGCCAAGCCTGTTCTTCAAGACCAGTCTTTGGACCGCCTTGTTGTTCAGCTTGTTGCTGCAATACGAAAAGCTGATCGTTAAACTCTTCGCGGGTAATTTTTTCACCATTTACTTTTCCTAAAATGTCAGGATTTTTACCAAAAACCTTGTCAATACTGTCTGGGTTAACCAAAAACGCTAAAAGCGCTAAGGCTATTACTCCCATTAAAAGCCAAGGCTTACTCCTAATTTGTCCTAAAATTGCCATTTTATAAATTATAGTTTTTTATCAGTTTGCGAAAATACACATTTTTAAGAAATTACAGAAATAGAAGTGCTTTATTTTAATTTTTAATCATCAAGTTTATTCAAAAAAGGAAATTTTGACCATATTTTTTCGTAAAAAACAAATGGCATAAGTATTGTGCAACATAGAGTATTATAATATATCACCCGTTTTCAGGGCTTATTATAAAAAATCACTTTAACGATTAAAAACGAAAATGACAATTTGTCATTTGATTGAGTATGACAGAATTTGAAGATATTAGTTTAGAAGAAATGATCAGCGACGGATTTGATATCGTAACTGAGGAAATCAATCTTTCCGACTTTTCGGAAACTGATAAAAATTCCGAACAAAAAATATTCCCTATACTTCCTGTAAGAAATATGGTAATGTTCCCTAATGTGGTAATTCCTATTACTGCAGGGAGAAAAACCTCAATACAACTTCTTGAAGAAGCTCAGAAGAACGGAGATTTTATTGGAATCGTAAGCCAGAAAAATTCAGATCTGGAACAACCTACTGAAAAAGACATCTATCTTACCGGAACACTGGCCAAGATCATTAAGATTATAAAATTACCTGAAGGCAATATTACAGCTATTACTAAAGGTTTTCACAGATTTAAGATCAAAAAAATTGTTGATCTTAAGCCTTATTTTAAAGCTGAAATTTCAAAATTAAAAGATTCCAAGCCTAAAAATCAGGAGGAATATGAGGCATTGCTTGAAAACATTAAAGAGCTTGCTTTAAAAATCATTGAACTGGATCCTAACATTCCCAATGCAGCTAATTTTGCCATCAAAAACATCAATAATAATGATGATCTTTTGAATTTTATCTGCACCAACTCCAGTTTCCCTTCTGTGGAAAAGCAAAAGCTGCTGGAGGAAAAAAGCATGATGGAAAGAGCTAAGAAATGCTATGAAATGATGCACGAGGATTTCAGAAAGCTGGAATTAAGAAGCCAGATCCATCAGAAAACCTCCAAGGATCTTGACAAACAACAAAGAGAATATTTCCTGAACCAACAGATCAGAACGATCCAGGAAGAGTTGGGCGGCGGTCCTGAAAGTGATGTAGAAGATCTCATTGCTAAAGCTAAAACCAAAAAATGGAGCCAGGAAGTAGAAGACCATTTCCAGAAAGAGATTGGCAGACTACAGCGTCAGAATCCAAATTCTCCGGACTATAATGTTCAGAGAAATTATCTGGATTTCTTTACGGATCTTCCATGGGAAACTTACACCAAAGATATTTTTGATATTGCAAAAGCAGAGAAAGTATTGGATAAAGCTCATTTTGGATTGGAAGATATCAAGAAAAGGATCCTGGAGCACATGGCTGTTTTAAAATTAAAAAACAACATGAAATCTCCTATCCTCTTATTGGTAGGACCTCCGGGAGTAGGTAAGACCTCTTTAGGAAAATCTATTGCTGATGCTTTAGGAAGAAAATACGTGAGATTATCTTTAGGTGGCCTTCATGATGAAAGTGAAATCCGCGGACACAGAAAAACCTATATCGGAGCAATGGCAGGAAGAATTGTACAGTCTATTAAAAAGGCCGGTACTTCTAACCCTGTAATCGTTCTGGATGAGATTGATAAAATCGGACAGGGTCTTCATGGCGACCCCAGCTCAGCATTGCTGGAAGTTCTTGATCCTGAACAAAATAAATCTTTCTATGATAATTTTCTTGAAATGGGCTATGACCTATCCAAAGTCATGTTCATAGCAACAGCCAATTCATTATCAACCATACAGAGTCCTCTTTTAGACAGAACAGAGATCATACAGATTGCAGGATATACACTGGAGGAGAAAATTGAAATTGCAAAAAGACACCTGATCAAGAAACAACAGGAGGAAAATGGATTGGACACCAAGTCATTTAAACTTGGAAACCCTGAGCTTAAGCACATTATAGAGGCACACACTTCAGAAAGCGGAGTAAGAAGTTTAGAGAAAAGAATTGCATCCATCGCCAGATGGGTGGCATTACAGACAGCCCTGGTAAAAGAGTATGATTCTAAAATTTCTGTTGAAAAAGTAGATGAAATCCTAGGCGTTCCAAGACCTAAAAGTCTATCTGAAATCACAGGAGTACCCGGTGTTGTTACAGGTTTAGCCTGGACGAGTGTCGGTGGAGATATTCTTTACATTGAAAGTATCTTGAGCAACGGAAAAGGAACGTTAACCATGACCGGAAATCTGGGAACCGTGATGAAAGAATCAGCAACCATTGCGCTGGAATATATTAAAGCAAGACATGACGAACTGGGAATACCACAGGAGGAACTGGATAAGAAAAACATCCACGTTCACGTTCCTGAAGGGGCAACTCCTAAGGATGGGCCATCAGCAGGTATTGCCATGCTGACTTCCATGGTTTCTTCTTTCAAAAATAAAAAGGTAAAACCTCACCTTGCGATGACAGGAGAAATTACACTAAGAGGAAAAGTTCTTCCTGTAGGGGGAATTAAAGAAAAACTTCTTGCTGCAACCAGAGCTGGAGTTAAAGATGTCATATTGTGTGATGCCAACAGAAAAGATGTAGAAGAGATCAAAAAGGACTATTTAAAAAACCTGAAAGTTCACTATGTCAGCAGAATGGAAGAAGTCATAGACATCGCTATTGAAAAATAATTCATTATAACATATCAACTTCTCAATAAAGAAACACGTTTCGGATATCCGGAACGTGTTTCTGTTTGATGTTAACCTGTATAAAATACGTTCAGTCTTCATTTTGATGGAATAAAATTTGCTGTGCTAAAAATAAAACTCAAGTTGATCCCTAAATAATTTCTCAATTCAGTGGGTTTTCTTATTTTTAATCCATACTGCATATTTTAAATTATGAATTTTCTTAGACTCCCTTTCCTTACCAAGCTTACATTGGTTGTAATTTCTATTATTGGCATTGGTTATCTGCTGGCATTAGGACAGAGTATTCTAGCTCCATTTTTCTTTGCATTCCTGATGGCCATGCTATTTTTGCCGGTAGCCACTTTCATGGAAAGAAAGCTCAGATTTCCAAGGTCTGTATCTACAATGACTTCCGTTTTTATCATGTTGGTCATTTTAAGTGGGGTGATATATTTTTTCAGTACCCAGCTGTCTGACTTCAGTAAGGATCTTCCTCATCTCAGAGAGCAGTTTACCACTTTATTTAATAATCTTCAGCATTGGGTTTCTAAAACATTCAATGTCAAAGTAGATGAACAGGTAGATTATATCAACCAGGGACTGAATAAACTTTTATCTTCTTCAGGGGCTATTTTAGGATTTACATTTGGAATATTTTCAACAGGATTCGGGTTTATTCTATTTTTCACGTTGTTCTTTATCTTCATTTTAAATTACCGAAGACTTTTAAATAATTTTATTGTTACTGTTTTTAACGAAAGACATAAGAACAGTGTTCAAGAAGCGGTAACAGAGATTCGCGTGATGACCAAAAAATATATTTTCGGTCTTTTTCTTCAGGTTATTATTGTATCCACGCTTACCTCTATCGTTCTCACTGTTTTAGGCGTGAAATATGCCATCCTTTTAGCGGTCCTAACAGGCCTGCTCAATGTTATTCCATATCTTGGAATTTTCATCTCTCTCGTCATATCCTGTTTTATTGCATTTGCTACCTCTACACCATCTACCTGTATTTATGTTATTATTGGCTATATTGGAGTACATGCTGTGGATGGAAATATTGTTCTGCCATTTGTAGTAGGTTCAAAAGTAAAAATCAACGCATTATTTTCTTTTATCGGAATTCTTTTAGGAGAACATCTTTGGGGAATAGCAGGAATGTTTCTGTGTATTCCAGCCATTGCAATCATTAAAATCATCTGTGAAAAAGTAGATGATTTAAAACCTTGGGGAAGACTGCTTGGGGAAGAACAAAAACCTAATAAAAAGAAGAAAAGCTATAAGATTTCCAAGAATATTACCCTCGAGGAAATGGATTAGGCATAGGTATCAAGCCACAAACAAAGAGCAGTACTTAAAACACACCAATATCAAAAAAGAAACACGAAAATTGTAATTTTTATTAAAAATGAATAAACAAATCTCATATTTGTTTTACATTTGATATAAAATTACCAATTATGAAAATCGTAAAATTCATTTTCTGTCTGTTGTTCGCACTTACTTTTATCAATGCGGGCTTAACCAAGTTTTTCCAGTATGCTCCCATGCCTAAAATGACGGATGAGCAGGTGAAAATATACGCTGCTTTCACTGAAATTGGCTGGCTAATGCCTTTGGTAGGCGTTGTAGAAATTGTTGGAGGGATATTATTTATTTTCCCAAAAACCAGAGCGTTGGGCGCAATTATCATATTACCTGTCATGGTAGGAATATTCCTTCAAAATGTATACAGAGATCCATCCCAAATGGGGATAGGCATGTCTATTGTTTTGCTTCTAATTAATCTTTGGGTAATTCTTGATAATAAAGAAAAGTACAGGAATTTAATCAGTTAAAATTAGATCGCAAGTGGCAGATAGCAAGCAGGAGATTACTATGTAGCGATACTCCAAAATTTATGTTGTTTAAAACAACAAATCATTAAAATTTTGCAGGCTGCAACCTGCTCCCTACTATCTGCCACTTATATTCTAAACAAATGCACTGAATCCCGTGATCGAACGTCCTACGATCAGAGAGTTTATTTCTTTTGTTCCTTCATAAGAATAAATAGCTTCTGCGTCGGCAACAAATCTTGCCACATCGTATTCCAGCAAGATTCCGTTTCCACCCATTACTTCTCTGGCCCTGGACACAATATCTCTTGTTCTAAGGGTACAGAAAACTTTAGCTAAAGAAGCATGTTCGTCTTTTAAAATCCCTTCATCCTGCATTTCAGACAATCTGAAAACCATTGTCTGCATCGCAGTAAGATTGGATAACATTTCCACTAAGTGCCCCTGAATCATCTGAAATGAAGCAATTGGTCTTCCAAACTGCTCCCTCTTTCGGGTATAATCCAAAGCACTTTCATAAGCACCCCTTGCACAGCCTGTAGCCATCCAGGCCACTCCTGCCCTGGTCATCCGAAGTACTTTTCCGATATCTTTAAATGAGTTGGCATTCTGAAGTCTGTTTTCTTCAGTCACCACACAGTCTTTTAAAGTAATAAGGCCATTCTGAACAATTCTTAAGGCCATTTTCCCTTTGATTTTTTCTACAGAGAATCCGGGATTGTCTTTTTCTACAATAAAGCCTTTTACTTCTCCGCTATCCAAATCTCTTGCCCAGATAATGATAATATCTGCAAAAGTTGCATTTCCAATCCATTTTTTCTGTCCGTTAAGAATCCAGCCCTCATCTGTTTTTCTGCATGTCACGGTAAGACCTCCTGCAGCTCCGGACCCCACTTCGGGCTCTGTAAGTCCGAAAGCTCCTATCTTTTCAAATTTCTGCATTTGGGGAAGCCATTTCTGTTTTTGCTCTTCTGAACCGCAAATGTAAATAGAACCCATAGCCAGCCCGGACTGCACTCCAAAAAAGGTGGCAATTGATGCATCTACTCTAGCCATTTCCATAGCAATAACACCCTCCATCAAAAAAGGCATTCCCGGACAGCCGTATCCTTCATAGGTAACACCACAGATATCGAGTTTCTGAAATTTAGGAATCAGTTCAAAAGGAAATTCGTCTCTCAACCAATAATGGTTTACCAAAGGCTTCACTTCTTTTTCCATAAAAGCTCTTACTTTAAGCTGTATTTCCCGCTGCTCAGGAGTTAAGGTGTGGTAGATATCATAAAAATCTCCGTCAATAGGTGGAAGCTCTTTCTTTTTCTTATCCGAATCCAGCATTTTCATAAGCCCTGTAAGCTGTTTATCATCCAGTTTTGAAAAATTTTGCATCAGTTTTGGTAAGTCCACTTTTTTAGAGATTGTACTCAATTGATCAAAATCTATAGACGTGAATATTCCTATCGCGTTTCTTATTTTAGAAAAGGTATTTGACATAATGATTATTTGTGGGTTTGGTTTGTAAAAGATAAGCAAAAATTACTCCGAAAAAAAACAATACTCATTGGGCCAGTTTTACAAAACACTTAAATTCAACATATTACAACGGAATATTTTCTTTACAAGTCTTTTACTTCAGTTTTTCAAGCATTACAAAAGATCCTGCCCCAACTTTGACCTAAACAAAACATTAAACCCCACACTATGAAAACTACTTACATTACACTATCGCTATCTGCAGTTCTTTTGTTAGGAATCTCTTCATGTAAAAAAGGAGAAGTAGCTTCTACAGAGCTTGAAGCCTATGCCAGTGCAGATTCAACAGCAACTATTGTATCAGACAGCATCTCATCAGTGGCTACGATGAAAGTAAAAGACAAGCAGTTCATCAAAACTGCGGATATTAATATGGAGGTAAAAGATGTTTATAATACAACCCTCTCTATCGAAAAATCAGTTCAGGATCTTGGTGGATTTGTAGTTAAGAGTAATCTTCAAAGTAATATCGTTTCGGAAAACACTTATAATACCTCTAATGAAGAAGCGATGCTGATTAAAAAATATCAGACAGAAAATACGATGCAGGTACGTGTTCCCACGGAAAAACTAGGCGAGCTTCTGACCTTGGTTAATAACAATAAACTATTCCTTAATTCCAGATCTGTTAATGCGGAAGATATCACTGCCAGCATTAAATATGCAGAAATGGAAGGTAAGAGAAACCAAAAAACATCTGAAAACATCGGCCAACTGAAAACAGATAAGGATAAAGTAAAGCTTGATGATGAAAACATGGCAGAGGGAAATATCCAAAAGCTGACCAGTATGGATACAACTGATAATCTGAAGTACAGTACCGTTGATATCTACATCAAAGAACCCAAATTACGCATTGCAGAAATCGCCATTACCAATACTAACAGTATTGACAATAAATATAAATTCAATTTTATATACCAGGTGAAAGAAGGTTTTGTATATGGATTTTATCTGATTCAGAATATTATAGTAGCGCTTATCAATATTTGGCCTCTCTTACTCATTGCAGGTATAGGTATTTATTTTTTCAGAAAAAGAAAAACAGCAAAGCATGAGCAGTCAAAAATATCGGAATAAAAAAAACACCTAACCAATTGGTTATCATCATAATTTTAGATTTTACAACCTCCTTTTTTAAGGAGGTTTTTATTTTTTTTCAAAAAAAACTGTAACGATTGCAGCACCACATTTACCTACTGTTTAAAGAATAAGAAATCAAAAAAAATTAATAATATGAAAAATTTAGTAAAACTTGGATTCGCAGCATTATTATCAATGAATACGATGACCGCAAAAGCACAGAAATCAACACCCAACAATGACAACAGCCTGCTATGGGAAGTATCCGGGAATGGTCTCTCCAAACCTTCTTATATTACCGGAACTTTTCATATCTTATGCAGTAAAGATTTTGAAATAAAACCCAAGGTATTGAAAGCTCTTGAGAAATCTGACAATTTTGTCATGGAGATCAATTATACAGATCCTGCTGAAATAAAATCACTACAAAAAATGTATCAGACAGATAAAAAAATATCAGAACAGCTTTCTCCGAATGAAGCCAAAGAACTGAATACAATTCTGGCTGATTATGGGACGGATCTAAAAAGTATAGACTCCTCAAGTCCACAAGCACTTTATGCTCTACTTTCCACTAAAGCAATACCATGTCCCCAGACTGAAATAAAGCTCTATGAAATGGAACTTCTCCAGAAGGCAATAAAAGATAAAAAAACGATCAAAGGTCTTGAAAAGGTAGAGGATCAGTTGAAGAGCATTAATGAAGCTTATAATCTGAGAAGTACAATCACCCAACTAAAAATGGGTAAGGAATATGAAATCCTTTTTAAACAGATGATAGAAGCTTTTAAAAATGAAAATATACACTTACTTTATAGTCTTTTTAAGGATGAAAGATTTATGAATACCCAACAGGAAAAAGCAATGCTCACCAACAGAAATCAAAACTGGGTAAAAGCAATGCCTGAAATAATGAAAAACCAAAGTTCTTTATTTGCCGTGGGTGGATCTCATCTTATGGGTGAAAATGGCATCATCCCTCTTCTGCAGTCAAAAGGTTATACTGTAAAGCCTGTATCAAGTTTATAATCATAACCAAACCATGAAACTATTGTGAGTAATCCAACTGAAACAGCTTTTTTAAAGCTTGTCAACCAGCACAAGGGTATTTTGTACAAAGCCTCACGGATCTACGCAGATTCCACTGAGGACCGGGAAGACCTTCAGCAGGAGATTCTTATCCAGCTATGGAAATCTTACCAAAACTTTAAAGGAAACAGTGAATTCTCAACATGGATGTACCGTGTCGCCATCAATACTTCCATTACTTATTTAAAAAAAGAAAAACAGAGAACCAATACCCATACAGACCCTTCTCATCATTTTGAAGTAGCGCAGGAAGACTACAACCCGGCAAAAGATAGGCAGCTGGAAATTTTTTACAGCGCCGTACAGGAACTCAATTCGTTGGAAAAAGCCGTCATATTTTATTTCATGGAGGGGATGTCTCATAAGGAAATCGGAAGCAATCTGGGACTCAGCGAAGGCAATGCCCGCGTAAAACTTAACAGAACAAAAGAAAAAATACAGCAAATCATAAAAAAATCAGGTTATGAATTTTGATCAATTAAAAGAACAATGGAATAATGAAGACCATAACGTCCAAATTCCAGATACTATAGAAAAGCTAAAAGAAAGCAAACATCCTATTTCAAAAATCCAGAAAAACATGAAAAAGGAATTCCCAATGCAGGTGGTTGCCATCATCCTTATTGGTTTTTTCCCTCTTCAACTGGGATTCCCATCTTCGCAATACATCATCTACTATATATCTTATACGATGATGGTTGTTATATCCTCTTATTACCTTTATGGATTTTATAAGTTTTATAAACAAACTGAACTGTATACAGGCAATACTAAAAACAGCCTTTGGAAGATATACCATGAGCTGAGATTGAATATGGAAAGATACCAGTCTTTCGGGTTTTTGTTACTCCCTCATTTTCTTATCACCATTGGCCTGGAGATCTATAATCTTTTGGAAAAAAAGGGGAAAACCTTGTCTGAACTTACCAATTCCTATCAGCAAGCTTTGATAATAGCCGTATTATTGGGAACACTTTCTATTGTAGTAAGTATTGTTCTATGGACAAAATATATCTATGGACGCAATGCCAATCAGCTGGAAAATATCCTGAATGAAATGGATGAATAATATAAACCCAACCTTTTAATCAGTAAAAAAAACAAAGCCTCGGATCCTATCTGAGGCTTTGTTCTTTAAAAAAATGTTATTTATCATCTTCAAATTTATTTGAGGTTTTATTTTTCCTTAAATTTGCAGATCAGAAATAAAGTCTTATGAATTTTTAAAAATGTTTATTCTCTGAACTCTAATTCCCGAAAAATATGCTATCAAAAATAAATCCTATACAAACTAACAGCTGGAAAGCTCTTGACGAACATTTTGCAGGAAACGATTTTGACCTGAGAAGCCTTTTCCAGTATAATCCGAATCGTTTTTCAGAATTTTCTTTACAAAAGGACAATTATCTTTTTGATTATTCTAAAAACTTAATTGATTCGAGAACAAAAGAACTTCTGTTACAACTGGCCGAAGAATGCCAGTTGAAAGAAGCTATTTCAAAAATGTTCTCTGGTGATAAAATCAACGAGACAGAAGGAAGAGCAGTATTGCATACCGCGTTAAGAGATTTTTCTGACCGCGAAATTCTTGTAGACGGTGAAAACATCAAACCACAGATCAAAAGAGTTCTTGATCACATGAAAGCCTTCTCCGAAAAAATCATATCGGGAGAACACAAAGGTTTCAGTGGAAAAGAGATCACAGATGTCGTGAATATAGGTATTGGAGGTTCAGATTTAGGACCGGTCATGGTATGTTCTGCTTTAAAGCATTTTAAAACCAGACTGGATGTTCATTTTGTATCCAATGTAGATGGCAATCATATCGCAGAGGTAGTTAAGAAATTAAACCCTGAAACCACTTTATTCATCATTGCTTCCAAGACCTTTACGACCCAGGAAACAATGACGAATGCGAACTCAGCAAAAGACTGGTTCCTGAAAGCTGGAAAACAGGAAGATGTAGCAAAACACTTTGTAGCCTTATCTACCAACATCGAGGAAGTTAAAAAATTCGGAATTGCAGAAGAAAATATTTTTGAATTCTGGGATTGGGTAGGCGGAAGATATTCGCTTTGGAGTGCTATCGGATTAAGCATTGTTCTTGCTGTAGGATATGAAAATTTCGAACAGCTGTTAAGAGGTGCTTTTGATACCGACCAACACTTCCAAACTGCAGACTTCTCCGAAAACGTTCCGGTTTTAATGGGACTTTTAGGAATCTGGTACCGTAATTTTTATGCGGCGACCAGCTACGCTATTCTGCCATATTCTCAGTATTTAGACAGGTTTGCAGCTTATCTTCAGCAGGGAGACATGGAAAGCAATGGAAAATGCGTAGACAGAAACGGAGAATTTGTAGAATATGAAACCGGGCCAATTATCTGGGGAGAACCGGGAACAAATGGACAGCATGCATTTTACCAGCTGATCCACCAGGGTACCGAATTGATTCCGGCAGACTTTATAGCTTATGCAAAAAGCGCTAACGAGGTATCTGATCACCAGGAAAAATTGCTGGCCAACTTCTTCGCACAAACAGAAGCCCTTGCTTTTGGTAAAACTGAAGAAGAAGTAGAACAAGAGCTTATCAATGCCGGGAAATCCGATGAGGAAATAGATCGACTGTTGAACTTTAAGGTCTTCCATGGAAACACACCTACTAACTCGATGATATTCAAAGAACTAACCCCATTTTCACTAGGACAGCTTATTGCCATGTATGAGCATAAAATTTTTGTTCAGGGGGTGATCTGGAATATTTTCAGCTTCGATCAGTTTGGAGTGGAATTAGGTAAAGTCTTAGCTAATAAAATCCTTCCGGAACTGGAAAACAATGAGTCAATAGACTCACATGACAGCTCTACCAACGGATTGATTAATTATTATAAAGAAAATAAATAGTCTATAAAAAGAAGATTCCGGAGAAATCATGTAGAGAAAGAAGAGGCTGGTGAATTTCAGGATATCATTGTATTCAATAAAATCTAAATAAAAGTAAAAAAAGTAAAAATGGCAGAAATTCTTGACGGACTTAAAGTATCCAAAGAAATAAAAGCAGAGATCAAGGTTGAAGTAGATAAGATCCTTGAAAGCAAAAGAAGAGCACCCCACTTAGTGGCAATTCTTGTTGGAAACAACGGGGCAAGCAAGGCTTATGTGAATGCTAAAGTAAAAGACTGTGAAGAAGTAGGATTCCAATCCAGCTTGGTTAAATTTCCAAGTACAGTTTCTGAATCTGAATTGCTGGAAAAAATTGACGAACTGAACAAATCTAAAGCAGTAGACGGATTTATCGTTCAGCTACCTTTACCAGATCAAGTGGATCAGGAAAAAATTATCAATGCAATCGACCCAAGAAAAGATGTGGATGGATTCCACCCTGAAAACTTTGGAAAGATGGCTTTGGAAATGGATACTTTCTTACCAGCTACCCCTTTTGGTATCTTAACTTTACTGGAGAGATACAACATTGAAACTAAAGGAAAAGACTGTGTAATTATCGGAAGAAGCAAAATTGTAGGAAGACCAATGAGTATTCTTATGGGAAGAAAAGATTTCCCTGGAAATTCTACAGTTACCCTTACCCACTCTTATACTAAAGATATTGAAGAATATACTAAAAAAGCAGACATTGTAATTACCGCTTTAGGAGATCCCCATTTCTTAAAAGGAGAAATGATCAAAGATGGTGCTGTGATTGTTGACGTAGGAATTACAAGAGTAGATGATGATTCTCCAAAAGGATATTATCTGGCAGGTGATGTAGATTTTGACAGCTGTGCAGCTAAAGCAAGCTGGATCACTCCGGTACCTGGAGGAGTAGGCCCTATGACAAGAGCAATGTTAATGAAAAATACCATCATTGCTTATAAAACTTCGGTCTATAACGACTAATTTTAAAAATGAACAAAGAAGAAGATATTTTATTAAAAGAAGGTAAAATGCTCCCTGTAATGGAGCATTTTTACACTTTACAGGGAGAAGGAGCCCATACGGGAAAAGCCGCCTATTTCATCAGATTGGGAGGTTGTGATGTAGGATGTCACTGGTGTGATGTAAAAGAAAGCTGGGATCCTGAGCTTCATCCTTTGATGAATGCTACAGAGATTGCTGAAACAGCAGCTAAACATTGTAAAACTGTTGTTCTGACAGGAGGAGAACCCCTTATGTGGAACTTAGAGATTCTTACCTCTAAATTAAAAGAATTAGGATGTACTATTCATATTGAAACTTCTGGAGCATATCCTATGAGTGGACATCTGGACTGGATCACTCTTTCCCCGAAGAAAACAGGATTACCAAAAGAAGAGATTTATCAAAAGGCTCATGAGCTTAAAGTCATCATTTTCAATAACAACGACTTTAAATTTGCTGAAGAACAGGCTGCAAAAGTTTCTGACAAGTGTAGGCTATACCTTCAAAGCGAATGGAGTAAGAGAAATGACATGTATCCAAAGATTACGGATTTCATTCTGGAACATCCGGAATGGCAGGCCTCTGTTCAGACCCATAAATACCTGAATATCCCATAAAAATACGTAAATTAGCTAGTCGTATTTTTTAAAAACTGATAGATGCAGAGAATTCGATACTCTAGATACCTGAAATCGATTATTATTTTGCTTGACCTAATGGTTATTGCATCTATCTTCATATTTTTTTTTATAAGCAGAAACGAAAGTTTAAAATACCATAAGGAAACCTGGTATCAAAATATTTTTTCTTTGATTTTGTTATTTTTGTTCTGGGTACTTTTAAGTGGTAGGACAAAAATTTACAATATTCCAAGGAATCTGACCTATACCCTTTTCCTTGAACGCCTTTTTATCCATTTCCTCTTTTTTATACTGGGAGTTCTGCTTATTGGAAAAGTAAGTAAAAATGTTTTTTTCAATTCTGATATTTACTGGCTTTCGTTTTACCTTTTGGCTTTTATTTTTCTGGCAAAATCTATCATTTATTTTACCATTAAGTATTTCCGTTCACTGGGGATCAATTATAGGAATGTAATGTTCCTGGGAAATAACGATTCTACGGGAATCCTTAAAAATATTTTTGAAGCCAGAAAAGATTATGGATACCGGATATTTGAATATGAATATGCAGATATAAATACGGATAAATTAGTTAGTTTTTGGAAAAAAAATGGGATACATACCCTATTTTTATCCACAGAAAATTCATTTAACGAAAATACTGAAACAAAAATTTTTAAGCTGGCAGAAGATCATAAGGTGCATATCTCGCTAATTCCGAGTATAACACAAAGTGATTTTTTCCTTTATGATCTTGGATATATCCAGACCCAACCCGTTCTTAACCAGGCAAGATATCCATTAGATTATTACTCTAATTTTCTGGTGAAAAGAACTTTTGATATTGTTTTTTCCATTATAATATTAGTTTTCATCTGCTCCTGGGCATTCCCTATTATTGCTGTTTTAATTAAAGCCAGCTCTAAAGGGCCGGTTTTCTTCCTGCAAAAGAGGTATGGCTTCCACGAAGAAGTCTTCAACTGTTTAAAGTTCAGAACCATGGTTCCCAATGATGAGTCTGCTACCAGTACGACCAGGGAAAATGATTCAAGAATTACGAAAGTCGGGAAGTTCCTGAGAAAAACCAGTATGGATGAGCTTCCTCAGTTTATCAATGTACTGAAAGGAGAAATGTCTGTCGTAGGTCCACGCCCTCATATGCTGGCCGTAGATAATTATTATAAGCCGAAAATCGGAAGATATAGCTTAAGAAGTATGGCCAATCCAGGGATTACTGGTCTTGCACAGGTAAGTGGTTTGCGGGGTGATTTTGGAGATGTGGAAGTAGAAATGAAAAAGCGGGTTCTGGCAGATGCCTTCTATGTAAGAAACTGGAGTTTCGTATTGGATATGGTTATTATTTTAAAAACAGTTTTATTGGTTATAGGTGGAGATAAAAACGCAAAATAAGGTGTAAAGCAATAGAAAAAAAATTCAATTTTAACACTTATCTGGGTTCCTGTCTTGGTATCAACCTTAGCCCAATTCAATAAAAAAGTCTAATTTAGCGCTATGTTAAAAAAGTTTTTCACAGCAGTAGGGGAATACATGATTCTACTGGGAAAATCCTTACAGAAACCTCAGAAAATGAAGGTTTTCTGGAAGCTGTTCATGAGAGAAATTAATGATTTAGGGGTCAATTCTTTTGGCCTTGTTATCTTCACTTCTATATTCGTAGGGGCAGTAGTTGCCATTCAGATGTTCAACAATTTTGATGCATCGTCGTTTCCTATTCCTCCTTCATTTGTAGGATATGCCACAAAAGCAGTACTTGTTTTAGAGTTTGCTCCTACAATTATCAGTTTAATTCTGGCCGGTAAAGTAGGCTCTTATATTGCTTCTAGTATTGGAACAATGAGAGTTTCCGAGCAGATAGATGCATTAGACATTATGGGAGTTAACTCACCTAATTTTTTGATTTTTCCTAAAATTATTGCCTGTATGCTTTTTAACCCTCTGCTTATCGCCATCAGTATCGTATTTGGTATCGGCGGCGGATATATTGCAGGGATCTTAACAGGAAACTGGACAGAAAACGATTATATTGTAGGAATTCAAATGTATATGCCTAATCTCTTTATATATTATGCATTTAGCAAAACTATCGTTTTTGCTTTCATCATTGCTACCGTTCCTTCTTATTTCGGATATAATGTAAAAGGTGGGTCTCTGGAAGTTGGTAGAGCCAGCACACAGGCTGTGGTATGGACAATGGTATTCATTATCATTTCGGAATTAATTTTAACCCAATTAATATTAAGCTAATGATTGAGGTAAAAGATCTTAAGAAAAGTTTTGGAGATGTTGAAGTACTTAAGGGAATTTCAACTTCATTTGATAAAGGAAAGGTAAATCTGATCATTGGACAAAGTGGTTCCGGGAAAACGGTTTTTCTTAAAAGTCTATTGAATGTTTATATGCCGTCATCCGGAGAAATCTTATTCGACGGAAGGAATGTCAATACAATGACAAGAGACGAAAAACAACATCTTCGTTCAGAAATTGGAACGGTATTCCAGGGAAGTGCCCTATTTGATTCTTTAACTGTGGAAGAAAATATTATGTTTCCACTGGATATGTTTACCAATCTTACCTATAGAGAGAAAAAGAAAAGGGTTTTCGAGGTAATAGGCAGAGTTCACCTTGACAAAGCTGATAAAAAATATCCATCTGAAATCTCGGGGGGAATGCAGAAAAGGGTAGCCATTGCAAGAGCCATTGTAAACAATCCTAAATATTTATTCTGTGACGAACCCAATTCAGGGTTAGATCCATATACTTCCAAAATCATTGATGATCTTCTCTATGAAATCACCAAGGAATATAACACAACTACGATCATCAATACACACGATATGAACTCTGTAATGACGATTGGTGAGAAAATTGTATATCTGAGATTAGGAATCAAAGAGTGGGAAGGAAATAAAGATATCCTGATCACTGCGGGCAATAAAAATCTGATCGATTTCGTTTATTCTTCAGAACTGTTTAAAGAGCTGCGAGAATATTTGCTTGAAAATAATAAAACAATTGAAAATACAAATACAAAAATAGACGATAATGAAAAAGGCACTTAGTATAGCATTAATAGGGTTTTCAATGTGGGCTTCAGCACAGATCTCACTGGCAGGTAAAGCCAATTTAATATTTCCTACAGGCTCTCCTTCATGGTCAAACATCAAAGGAACTGTGAATGATGCTATTGAAGGAACAGGAAAAAATAATGTAGGTTTCAATGTAGGGCTTTCCCTAAAAGTAGGTCTTCCTACTTCATTGTTTGTAATGCCTGAAATCTATTATACTCACTTCAAAAATGAGTTCACGACAGAGAATACAACTTTTGATGTAAAAAGCAACCGTATAGACGTTCCGGTTCTTTTAGGATATAATCTTTTAGGAAATATGCTGGGTGTATTTGTAGGTCCGGTAGGAAGCTTTAATTTGAGCAAGGATAATACTTACAATGACTTCAAAGAAAATTCTAAAAACGATTTTACAGTAGGATACCAGTTTGGAGCACAGCTTGAAATTAAAAAGCTGATTGTCAATGCAAGATATGAAGGAGCATTCAGTAAGGATGAAAGAAACTTTATCAATAAGGTTTCAGGATCTGAGATCAGATATGACAACAGACCTAACTTATTTATGGTAGGTTTAGGATATAAGTTTTAATCAACTATCGAAAATAACAACTTTAAGTCCTCAAATTTTATATTTGAGGATTTTTATTTTGACTTTCTTCAAGCTCTGCCTGTCTTTTAGCAATCTCAGCAGCCTGTTTTTCCAGGTCTTCTTTATCCTTTTGTAACTGCTTGAATTCTTTTTTCTTTTGTTCTGCCTTTATAGCACTTCCTTTACTTACATAGCCTACCATTCCTCCAATAATTAATCCTATTCCTACTCCTGCCATCATCCCCATAATATGAGAAATTTTAATCTGCTCTACAGCAAAATCAGTAGTTAAATAAAAAAGTAAAGCGGAAACAGCTAACAGTATAAGTCCGGTAATTGATAAACTCTTCATAATATTGTGTTTGGGTGGTTAATTAAAAAAGCCTTACCAAATTTACTAAAAATTTAATAAGGCTTACTCAAGATTAAAATTCTATACGATTATATTTTCCCGCCAGCAGCCTTATAATATTCTAAAGCTTTAGGAAGGTCCTTATTAATATCTGAAATTCTGGTTTCCGGATTCGGGTGGGTAGACAGGAATTCCGGCTGTCTGTTTCCTGAAGATGCAGCTTCCATTCTATTCCAGAAAGGGATCGCAGCTCTAGGATCATATCCTGCCATAGACATCAGATAAAGTCCCATTTCATCGGCTTCAGACTCTTGTCCTCTTCCGTATTTCAATAAAGCAACCTGAGATCCGATAGGATATACCTTTTGAAAAACACCTGCCCATTGTGCATTTGAAATAGTTCCTCCTAAAATAGCTCCTCCGTATTGTGCTACCATTGCCTGAGAAATTCTTTCATTTCCGTGTCCTGCCAATGCATGGGAAACTTCATGTCCCATTACTACAGCAAGTCCGTTATCATCTTTCGTTACCGGCAAAATCCCTGTGTAAACAGCTACTTTACCTCCTGGCATACACCATGCATTCAACTCACTACTCTGTAAAAGATTAAATTCCCAGTTGTAGCTGGAAAGATCTGCCGATCTTCCAATGCTCTGATAATATCTTTCTGCTGCGTTTTTAATTCTACTTCCAACATTTGCCACTCTCTTTGCATCTGCCGTACCGGTAATCACTTTACCTTTAGACAATGTCGTTCTGTATTCCTGCGCAGACATTGTTAAAATTTCCGAGTTGTTGGCCAACTGTAACGATGATCTCCCGGTAATCGGGTTCGTAGTACAGGCAACAGCCGACAGAGCAATAGCTCCTATTCCAAATAGATGTGTAACTTTCATAGTTTGAGTGTTAATAATTCAACCTTAACAATTTTTATTCCAAAACAGTATGAAAAAAATATATTTGCATACATTTTGCTATTTAAAATTAATAATTTAATTCGATCATGAAAAAGTTTATTTCTTTCTTATTTGCTTTTGGATTGTTGTTCTTTTTTCAGAACTGCGCTTCTCAAGGTTCAGTAGATCCAAAAACAGTAGAAGCTTTAGTGGATTCACAGGAGTTTACATTCTATGCACAAAGGGCAAATCCTACAAACTATGATGTGATCAACGTGATGAATTCAATGCCGAATTCCACAGCTACAAGAGTACTGAATCTGAATGGGGATTACACGATTGATCTCAGTAAAAATAACATGGTTGTCGTTCTTCCTTATTTTGGAAGAGCATTTAGCCCTAATTACGGAAATCCCGATCAGAATAGTTACAGATTTACATCAAAAGATTTTACCGTAAATAAATCACAAACTAAAAAAGGAAAATGGATTCTCAAGATCAGGCCTAATGATGTAAGTAACGTTAGTGACATCAATATTGAGATCTTCAAAAATGGTAAAGCATTTGTTTCAATAGGAAGCAGTGACAGACAGCCTATTACCTATGATGGATATATTGGAAAAACTGAAATAAAAAAAGATAAGGAAAACTAATCCTTATTTTCTTTAGATTTAGATAGAAACATTTCAACAAATAATTTTGCTTCAGTGCTTGGGCTTGAAACCATCTCTGAAGCATTTTTTTTGTGCATCAAATAAGCTTCTTCCATGGATTCACTTTTTTTCATCAAGGCTAGAATATATTCCTGAACCCAATATTCAAACCTTTTTTCGGCCTGTAGAATTCGGATTTCTTCAAACCGACCACTTTTTTTCTTCAGCTCAATAAATTCAGTAATCGTATCATATATTTCTTTCAAGCCTTCATTATGCAAGGCAGATCCCAATAAAACGGGGATTTTCCATCCTTTTTCTTTAGGAGGAATAAAATCTAACGCTCTTTTTAATTCTAATCTTGTGTTTTTGGCTTTCTGAAAATTATCCTGATCTACTTTATTGATAAAGATTAGATCTACCATTTCCATGATTCCACGTTTTATTCCCTGAAGTTCATCTCCGCCGCCGATAATTTTAAGAAATAAAAAAACGTCTGTAATATCTGCAACCAATACTTCCGACTGTCCTACTCCAACAGTTTCAATGAGTATATAATCATAACCTGCAGCTTCGCAGATCATCATGGTTTCAAAAGTTGTATTGGCAACTCCTCCTAAGAACCCAGAGCTTGGGGAGGGGCGAATGAAAGCATTTTCTTCCTTGGCAAGTTCTTCCATCCTGGTTTTATCTCCCAAAATACTTCCTTTATTGATAGAAGAGCTGGGATCAATGGCTAAAACAGCAACTTTTTGACCCTGGGCAATAGCCAGTCTTCCGAAATTTTCAATGAAAGTAGATTTCCCTGCACCGGGTACTCCTGTAACGCCTACTCTGACAGATTTTCCTGTAAGGGGCATTATTTTTTTCAGAAGTTCTTCTGCCTGCATCCTGTGCTCTGCCTTTTTACTTTCAACCAATGTAATAGCTTTTGCAATCAGGCGCTTGTTTCCTGATTGTATTCCTTCTATTAAGTCTTCTGTAGAAAATTTCATTGGTTCAAAAATAATTAATTAAATGGGAATGACCAATAATTAATGGGGAATGATGAACCAGATATGGGTGACCATTTGAGCAAAATCTATTTCCTAATATGTTTTTAATTTTTATTTCTTCTAAATTAAAACTACAACGCCTCGTATCAATGGCTTAGAGAATTTGTTACATTTGTTATCTATCAAAAAATAAGAAACATGAAAAAACTCATCGCTGTAGCGTCATTTACTTTCATTTTATTGGTTTCCTGTACACCAAAAGCATCTACATCTGCTGTGGGATCTTCAACCTCAACGGCAGAACAAATTGCTCAGGGAAAAACAATTTTTGAAAATTCATGTGCAAAGTGTCATAAATTACCTGATCCTACCTCTCACAATCCTGTACAATGGGTAGGAATTATGAATTCTATGGCTCCAAAAGCAAAATTAAACGATGAACAGCACCAATGGGTTTATGATTATATCATTTCTGTGAAAAAATAACACCAAATACCAATAGCTTTATGAAAAAACTTATCTTAACCGGCATCGCAGCATCAGCATTTCTGGTATCCTGCGGACCAAAAAGTGTGGCTGTAACAGGGCCAAAGTATACCTCATCTGAGCAGTTGGCACAGGGAAAAACAATTTTTGAAAACTCCTGTGCAAAATGTCATAAGCTGCCAGAACCTACCAAGCATGACGACAAGGGATGGATCAACACTTTAAGCAGAATGGCACCAAAGGCTAAACTGACTGATGACCAGCATCAAATGGTGTATGACTATCTGATTTCTGTAAATAAAAAATGATTTGACACTTCATTTAATGAGGTGGTTAAGAAAAAGCATAAAAAAGGTCGTTTTCACTAGTTGTAAAAAGACCTTTTTTATCAGTGTAGAAAGAAAACTTTTATCTTACAATAAGTTTTTCAGTCTGAAATTTGTCTCCCTGTTGGATATGAACCATATATACTCCTTTCGGGAAACCTTTTGTAGAAAAAGCTTTCTTTGATGCCGGTTCTCTGGAGTCAGAAAATACCAGTTTTCCGGACATATCAAACATTCTGATCTTAACTTCTTTAGATGACCTATCTATATTTCCTACAAAGAACTCATCATATGTAGGATTAGGAAAGATGATAAATTTAGTCTCTGTCATTTTTATATCCTGAGTTGACAGCGTATTACATTCTGACGGTACAGTAAAATCTTCTACCTGATCATTTGCCACAGTTTTAACTCCGGCAGAGGCATTCACTCCTAAGCCTCTTTTTGCAAATACATTCCAGATCATGCATTTATCTGCTCCTGCATTTCCTACGGCATCTGCCTGAAGAATAGCATCCCTTCCCTCAATGAAAGAAGGATTACAAACCTGAAGCTTAAGTCCATCCACTACAATTTGCAAAGCCCGAGCATTCCCTGAAGTCGCACTGGCCATTACATCACTATTATATCCATATTTTTCAATATATTTCCAGGTAAGATCCCAGAGCATGGTTGCCCAGATAAATCCTACCCCATGAGGAATAACTGCTGTATTTGTTTTTGCATAGGTATAATCATTTACTGAAAAATCCGGAGAATATTTTGCAGGTCTGATTCCGCCTCCATTTGTTGGTTGATTCATAACATAGGTTCCCATTCCTCTTGCCAATGCAGATGTATCACCCGGTCTTGTTGTTAACATTAAAGCAAAATAATCTGACCATCCTTCTCCCATCTGCTCTCTGGAAATACTTCCCCTAAGACACCCATATCCATCCCCTGTTAATCGATTAGATATCCCATGTCCGTATTCATGTGAAATAATTCCGTTATCTAAACTTGAATGTTTAGCTCCACTATAATCATTGCTTAAAGTTGTATTAATTATTGTTCCGGCTATAATCTGCCCCAGCAGATACTCTCCTTCTGTTTTTCCAATATTAATAGAAGGAATAGTCACCTGGTCTATGTAGGAACCACTTCCTGTTATACTAATACCGGCAGGAGTATTAGATGTTGGATTGTATATAATTACGCCTGTAGCTCCGGCTTCCTGAGAGTTAAATACTTTTAGGTCATAGTCACAACCTCCATTCTTTACTAAGGCGATTTTTCCTGCTAAACTTCCAACTGTCATAGCTACGCAAGAATTATCGGATGAAGGAAGAGCCAGATCAGCCGTCACAGACTGAAATGTATCACCAAAACCATTCGTAGCAAATACTTTAGGTCTCCCGGTCATACTTGCAGGAGAATTATACTGATATCTTGAAATAGGATCAGCAGCGGTTTCATTTCTTTCAAAAAGAAACATTTGCATTCTTGGTGCCTCTAAATAAGTCTGTCCATTAATAACTTGCTCACGTCCCGGATCAAAATTAGCATTATCAAGTCCGCTTCCATCAAAAGCTTCAGCATTTACAGCATCTCCTCCAATACCCCCTTTATTGAAATTATTGATTTGATAATTTCTTGCCGTTTCAGTAAATCCGAACTTATAGAAAATATCATGCATTTTATTATTCATATAAAACAGGCTCGTAATAGCCGCATCCCTATATGTAAAAGGGTTTTCATATCTACCATCGGCAAAAGGAAAGTCAAAATTGAGAGTACTGCCCCCATCCGGAGAAT
The DNA here is from genome assembly GCF_900176315.1 of Chryseobacterium sp. YR221. Taxonomy (NCBI): domain Bacteria; kingdom Pseudomonadati; phylum Bacteroidota; class Flavobacteriia; order Flavobacteriales; family Weeksellaceae; genus Chryseobacterium; species Chryseobacterium sp. YR221. The sequence goes on along the minus strand of NZ_FWXM01000006.1, from coordinate 236,890 downwards.
ACCCAGCTGTATCAGTATTGTTCTGATCAGAATATGCATATACATTATTACCTCTTGTATTAGTATAGTTGTTTGTTCCATCTGAGTGCCAACCTTCAGGAGACAATGTCAAATCCCATGGATTATTAATAATTGAACGGGAGCCAAATGTGGGAGCCTCTATAGGAAGTGGGAAAACATTATAAGAGGCATTTCCAGGTATCAATATCTTTTGAGTTCGTGGCTGAATGTTTTTTACCGGATAAAGCCCGGAATAAGGAATAAATAGACTTTCATCTCTTTTATCTGGATGAGAATGATTTTGAAAATTACAACTAAGTACAGTATTTTCCTTACTTAATATTTCTCCTGTTGCAGCATCGGCAATCACGTGCCAGACAGCAGAAGATTTCTTATCAGAAACAAAAATTTCCTTTGAAATAACATAGACTCCATTTTTTTCAAAGTATACATCGGGTAGATAATCTACTTTGTAAATTTTCTCTAATCCAAGCTTCTGTTGTAACATTTCTTCCTTGAACCTCTCCTTTACTTTACCCTGTTTAGCTACAACCAGGTTTATGCTGAAATCATTTTTTTCAGAGATAATTTTACCATCCTTAATGATAACTTTCCCCAAGGCATTATAAACTCTCAGCCCATTATAGGTTTGCTGTACATTTACAATATTGACCCCTAAACTTTTGGAAATATCTTCATTTAATATAATAACTCCAATCTTCTCCTGGCTGGAGCTCTTTTGAGCCAACTGCCCACTCTTCTGATAATAGTCCTGAATTTGTTTTGTAGAGTTTTGAGCGTATATACTATCAAAAGCAAAAAAAACGGCCATTGAAATCGGCAGCAAAAATAGTTTTTTATTCATGTTTTTGTTTTTAAAACATCAAATCTAAATAACATCAATACAAAAAGCTAAAAAAGATTATTAAAAAATTAAAAAACAAACCTAATTTTATTTTTTCCAATATTTTAATTTATTTATTTAACCATTAAATATATTTTTCATCATAAAATTAACTTTCAGCAATGAAAACAATTCCCATATCTATCTAATTACAAGGAGTTTATAATTTAATCATTCTTTCTCGGCAATCTGGTTTTAGGCATTTTACTTTTAATAAATTTTTCTTTATCTTCTATCATCTCAAGCCTACTTCTACAGTAACCGAATCTTTTACTTTCCTTAAGTTGTTCCAATGCGCTTTTAAACTCTTCTTTCCGCTCTGACAGATGAACCTTTACAATTCAGGATTTCGGCCTTATCAATTCCTTTTATCTTAAGAGCAAATTCAATAAGTTTTTCTGCTTCTTTATAATCTTCATTATTCAAAAGACATTCAATGTAATATTTGGGGATATTGATATTTCCGATATTACTCTGCATGGCTTCATCAAAGTATTTTTTAGCTGTTTCATAATCCTTCAATTCTTCTGAATATACTCTTCCTATCAAACAAAGGCTGTCTGCATCTTCGGGTTCATAGGACAAGGCATAGTTCAAAGCATCCATGCATTCAGAAAGATTGAATGGAAAATAGTCTAATGCTTCAAAATAATATTTACTTTTAGTTAAGGTCATTTCTGTAGTTTTTGAGTTCATTTTTTAAGACATTCCTTTGTTTTCTAAACGTCCTGTCTTCGTAATTCTTTTTAAAATCTGTTCCTGAAAATGTCCGAACCGGATTTCCACGTTCCACCTGCATCTGAAGAGACCAGGTTTCTTTCAGTTTTCTTTCCAGTTGTTGAATATAAACTTCCATTACCTTCTCTTTGAGTCTGATAACAGATCGTTTTTTATTCTCCAGCTGCGAACGCGAATCCTGTACAAACACGGTTTCTCTAGTAGGAATATGGGTGGCACGCACAGCAGTATTCACTTTGTTTACATTTTGTCCGCCGCTTCCCTGACTTCTCGCTGTTTGAAACCGGATATCTTTTTCATTGAAATCAATCATTTTTACATCTTCAAGTTCAAAGATTCCGATAAACCAATTGCTTCTTTTATTGAGTTTCCTGAATGTACTTTTTCCTATCCAGCAAACACTTCCCAGCCAGTTTTTTAAAAACAGGTTTAGGTCTTTTCCTTTTAAAAGCAGGGTCACAGACTTTAATGTCAGGTTTTCATCACCGTTTTCACGATGAATGATTTCGTATTCTATTGTATTTTGTTTTAATTCTTCAAGAAAGGTCTTCAGAACCTTGGCTACTACCCACTGGCACTCTAAAGGTCCTCTTCCCGAAGTTATTTGTATTAATTTTTCCATTGTTTACGTATTGAAAGCTGTTGGTTTACAGCTAACAGTCAAGTTCTCTCAACTGTTAACTACAAACCATAAGCTTAATTATCGGTCCATTCTCACGATTCTTGGTTGAAATGTCCCTAAAATATCTACCAGCCCGCTCTGTGCATTCATCACTTCATTGATATCTTTATAAGCCATTGGAGCTTCTTCAGCATTTCCCCCCATTAAAGTAACATTCTTCAGTTTCAGTTCCTTTTTAATGTCATTTTGAGTGAAAAGACTTCTGCATGCTCCTCTGGAGTGCGCTCTTCCTGCCCCATGTGATGCAGAGTTCAGAGAATCCGGGTTTCCTTTTCCACGAACAATAAATCCTTTTGCCGTCATAGATCCGGGAATCATTCCCAGTTCATTTTCATTGGCTGGAGTAGCCCCTTTTCTATGAACAATCACTTCTTTCCCATGATGAATTTCCTTCCAGGCAAAGTTGTGATGGTTCTCAATTCTGGCTTTTACTCTGCCCCCTACAGCTTTCACCAATCTTCGGTGAATATCATCATGGCAGGCAGAGGCATAGTCTCCCGCAAGGTTCATAGCCGTCCAGTATTCCAATCCAAGATGGGTACTAAGGTCCAGCCATGCAAATTGCTGGGCTTCTTTTGGCAGTGGACACTGTTCTACAGCCACTCTCGAATAATACTGGGCAATCTCTGCTCCCAGTCCTCTGGAGCCGCTATGAGAGAGAATTCCCAGATATCTTCCTTTCGGTAATCCGATCTGTTCATCCTCTTCAGTAATCTCTACTTCTCCAAATTCCACGAAATGATTTCCACCGCCTGATGATCCCATTTGTTTAATGGCTTTGCCTTTTAATCTTCTAAGAATTGGAATATGATCAAAGGTATCTCTATCAAAGATTTCGTGATCTATATGGGATTTATGAGTTTCATACATCCCAAATTTCGTATGTTCCGCAAGAGCCTTTTCATATTTATCTCTTGCTCCGTTAAGATATGAAACCGGTGTATCCAAAATACTGAGGCTCATCCTACAGCCGATATCCATCCCAACTCCGTAAGGAATCACTGCATTTTCCACGGCAAGAACTCCCCCGATCGGAAGACCATAGCCACTGTGTGCATCGGGCATCAAAGCTCCCTGAACCGATACCGGTAGCTTTAAAGCAGTATACAGCTGATTTTTTGCTTCTTCCGAAATATTGCTCCCAAAGATCTGGAAAGAAGCACGCTGAGTATTCAGCATCCTTTTTTCTGTTTTTTTGGATGAAAGCAGGCTCTCTGCAATCTGCCCAAAAGTCAGATCCTTTTCAAAATTTTCCGGATGTACCAGTATTTCCTTTAAAAGAGATTTCACATGGTGGATATTTTTAGTTGCAAAATTTCTTTTCATGACTTCCAAAGCCACATTAACGCTTTGATTATTGGGGTAGCCCAGTTTTAATATATCTTTTCCTTTTAGTTTTAAATTTCCCATTGTTTTTGTTTTAAATAATAACAGGACCTATACGTCCATAAAGCTTTCTGCAATCTCTGTTGCAGACATTCTGCAGTTTATATATTTCCTGCTTTTGATAAGATGTAAGTCTTCTTTTTTCGTTCGCCATGAATTTGATTTACCATACATTGTTTTGTGAACAATTCCGGCAACGGTATGATCACTTAAATAATATTCCAGTTCCGCGTATTCTTTTTCCAGTTCAAAGTCTACAGGTTTATAATGGGTAATCATATTGACCTTTACACGTAAAATAAACCTCCATGGCTCAGCAAATTCGTAGTACACTTCATTGCATTTCCGATGGGGACAATATTCTTCGTATTTCAGAAAATATTGTCGCTCTTGAACAGTGAGTCCAAATTTTGGATCATTCCAAGACCAGGAAGAAATACGTTTCAGTTTTTGCTCTTTTTCTACATATCTTCTTTTACCGAATTTTCTCTTTTTCTTAAGAAACTGACGGCTTTCGGAGTACATATAGGTATTGATTTTCTTTAGAATTCCTTCGAAAAACTCTCCGTCTTGGGATCTCATTACATCGTCCCTGACGACAAAAAACCTTACAAATCCCCTTTGATAAGGATTATCTAAAGGAATCCATGGGATATTTCTTTTTATATCCCTAAGCTCTTCACTACGTTTATACTTTTTTCTTATCTGCTTTATTACATCTTTTCTAATTGTTCTTTTCCTGCTTCTGACGCTTCTAAGGCGGGAAAGCAGAAGGTTATCATTTTCCATTTTAAGACACCAGATATCGATACAAGATCAATGATGATGAACTTGTAATACATCTGTTTTTTTCAACTTAAATTTTAGTTGAATAATTTTACAATGATGAACAAGACGAAGTTTTAATCATAAAGATTCCTTCATTCTGTCCTTAATGACACTGAAAAGATTTCGGGGAAACGTGAGTTTGAAATATTGCGCAATAAAAAACCCGAAATCTCTACGACTTCGGGTTCTGATATTTCATTGTACTGTTATTCTATGAGTATACCAAACCACGAAGCCTTACCACCATAAGTGGCAATCCAACTGTAGAATTCTGTTTTGTTCTGAACATTGCTTCGTTGTTTTTTAATGGTTAGACTTGATTTTCAGTTGCAAATATAAAATTATTTTTTTAATCACCAATTCTTTTTAAATCTTATTTTTGTGAAAAAAAATTTATGTATAAACTTTTATTAGGCTTGCTTCCCTTGCTTTTTGTTGCATGTAAGAAGGAAAATCCTGTAAAAAAAGAAGAAGTAAAAACAACCGATACCGCCTGCAATTCGTCTCATTTTATGAAAAAGATTCTGGAGTTAGATGAAATGAAGACTCAGGCTAAATTTTTGGATTCAGTAACCCATGGAAAAAGCGGAATTGCTTTTTTGGTAGACAGTACAAGGGTGAAAAATGTCTGGGAATACTCTTTTTCTGCCGGTTATAATGGTCCTGACCGTTTTGAAACCTATCATATTTTTTATGCTTCAAGTGACCAGTGTAATGCTGTAAAGATTGCAGAACCTGTATCCGGGGAGACTCTTTCTATAGAGGAATGGAGAAAACGTAAAGATGAGCCTGTAGAAATGGAGTCCTCTTTAAAAAAAGGTCTCTACAGTTTACCTGTTGAGAGTCTTCCGCAAGTGGATATGAAGTTTTTGGAAACAGATTTTCTCATAGAAGGATCAGAGCAATACAGCTGCGGAAATCCTATGTTCAGATATTTTCCTTTAACTCGGTATAAAAATATTGAACTGGTTCTGGTTCCTATGGATTGTGGTGATTTTGACTACCGGTATTATCTTCTTACGGTATTGAATAACAAAATAATCGGAGAACTTTATGTGGAAGGACTTTGGTTTGATCCGGGAAAGGATGATAAAATCGAAGAATTCAGCAGCTATGAAATCAGTAAGAGTGGGAAGGTTACTGTAACTACAGAACAAAAGCTTGACGGAAATCCTCAAAAAACAACGGATACTTATTATCAGATTATGGATGATGGTCATATCAATCCAATAAAAAAATAAAACAAAAAGGCTGTTTCCATGTTGAGAAACAGCCTTTTGTTTATTCTTGATTTATCATTCAGATTTTTGCCAACAGTCTTTCTAAGATTTCCACGGCACATTTGGGAAGGTTTGTTCCCGGCCCAAAGATAAAGTCAGCTCCATTAGCATACAGGAACTCATAATCCTGTTGCGGAATTACTCCTCCTACCACAATGGTCACATCATCTGCCCCCAATTTTGACAGCTCTTCTACAACCTGTGGTACCAATGTTTTGTGCCCTGCAGCCAGTGAAGATACTCCCAGGATATGGATATCGTTTTCAATGGCCTGTTTTGCCACTTCTTCCGGAGTCTGGAACAATGGCGCCACATCAACGTCAAATCCCATGTCTGCAAATGCCGTAGCCACCACTTTTGCTCCTCTGTCATGCCCGTCCTGCCCCATTTTGGCTACCATAATTCTCGGGCGGCGTCCTTCTTCTTCTTCAAACTTCTGAGTAAGATTAAGGGCTTTTTCAAAGTATTCATTTTTACCGGCGTTCATAGCATATACTCCAGAGATTGTTTTAATGTTTGCTTTATATCTTCCAAAGGTCTCTTCCATGGCATCACTCATTTCGCCAAGGGTAACTCTTCTTTTTGCGGCTTTGATACATAAAGCCAACAGGTTTCCTTTGCCTGTCTTAGCGCTTTCACGGATCTCATTTAAAACCTGTTCAACATCTTCAGCATTTCTTTCTGCTTTGATGGTATTCAATCTTTCGATCTGCTTTCTGCGAACTTCTGTATTATCAATATCCAGGATTTCTATTCCATCCTGTTTCAGTGAGGTTTTGAATGAGTTGACTCCAATAATAAATTCTTCCCCACTATCAATCTTGGCTTGTTTTTTTGCGGCAGCTTCTTCAATTCTCATTTTAGGAATTCCGGCTTCAATAGCTTTGGTCATTCCTCCCTCCTGCTCTACCTCATCAATATACCTCATCGCTTCCTCTATCATCTGCTGAGTAAGGCTTTCTACAAGATTACTTCCTCCCATCGGATCTACCACATCACAAATTCCGCTTTCCTGCTGAAGGATAATCTGTGTATTTCTGGCAATTTTCGCGGAATAATCCGTAGGAAGAGCAATAGCCTCATCCAGTGCATTGGTATGCAGGGATTGCGTTCCGCCTAATGCTGAAGATAGTGCTTCAATAGCTGTTCTTGTAATATTGTTGAAAGGTTCCTGCTCCGTCAGAGACCATCCGGAAGTTTGCGAATGGGTTCTTAAGGCTAAAGATTTTGGATTCTGAGGATTAAACTGTTTTAAAAGAGTCGCCCAGATATATCTTGCAGCCCTCATTTTAGCAATTTCCATAAAATGATTCATCCCGATTGCCCAGAAAAATGACAGTCGTGGTGCAAAATCATCTACATTCATACCGGCCTTAATCCCTGTTCTTACATATTCTAGGCCATCTGCAAGCGTATAGGCCATCTCCAGGACCGGAGTAGCACCAGCTTCCTGCATATGGTACCCTGAGATGGATATCGAGTTAAATTTGGGTATATTTTGTGAGGTATATTCAAAGATATCTGCAATAATCTTCATAGAAGGTGCCGGTGGATAGATATAGGTATTTCTCACCATAAATTCTTTCAGGATATCATTCTGAATAGTTCCGGAAAGGAGTTCCTGTTTTACGCCCTGCTCTTCGGCAGCAACGATATAAAAAGACAGAATAGGGAGCACCGCTCCATTCATCGTCATGGAGACAGAGATCTGATCCAAAGGGATTTCATTGAAGAGTATTTTCATATCTTCCACAGAGTCTATGGCAACGCCTGCTTTCCCCACATCACCTACTACTCTTGCATGATCAGAATCATATCCCCTGTGGGTAGCAAGGTCAAAAGCAACCGATAGTCCTTTTTGCCCCGCTGCCAGGTTTCTTCTGTAAAATGCATTAGATTCTTCTGCTGTGGAAAACCCGGCATACTGTCGGACTGTCCATGGTTTCTGAACATACATCGTGGAATACGGGCCTCTCAGATATGGTTCAATTCCCGGAGAAGTCTGTGTTAAAGATTCATCTTTTACATCTTTTTTTCCATAAGATGACTTAAGCTCTAATCCGTCTTTTTCAAAATTGTATATTTCTCTTTCCTGAGGTAATACATTAAAATCCGGCTTTTTCACAGAAATTGTCTTTCGCATTCCAATAATTTTTGTCTGCGTAAAGTTAATTTTTTTGAATGAAACACAAAACTTCTGTTAACATTCTATTTATCTAAAGCTTAGCCACAAAAAAGGCCGGGCAAATGCCCGGCCTTTATGATAGATATACGCTTTGCTTATTTTTTGATAAGCTTAGTATTGTACGTATTTTTCTCGTCTTTGATTGTTACTACATACATTCCTTTAACTAATGAAGCAACATTGATTCTACCTTCAATCTTACCTTCCTGAACCAATCTACCGTCTGCACTGTAGATTTTGTAATCTGCTTTACCTTTAAGGTTTTTCACCTCTACAAAAGTATCAGCAGGGTTAGGGTAGATAGATACTTCAGAAGTTTTTGTATTGTTTACTTCACCTACTGCCAGGTTCCCTGCAATTTTAACCGGGAAATCTTTAAATGAACCAACTGAATAGATTCCTCCACCTTCTAAATAAGATGGGCTACTACATGGTCCGCCAGCAGTAACAAAAGAGGTATTTGCCACTCTCATTCTTAAAGTTTTATCCCCTGAATAGGTGTCTCCAGGAACAGTAAATGTCATTGTTCCTGCGTGTAGTGAGTTAGCATCAGGAGTAGCACTATTAGATCCAATCTTCTCTGTACTTTCGAAAACACCATTCCTATTGTAATCGATCCATACTTCTACGTTGTCAGGATAGTTATCATCTGCAATTTCGTTACCTATACCAATGTAAGACAATGTATATTGAGTTCCCTGAGTAAGGTTAATCATTTTGGTCGTATCTTCACTGAAATCTAAATAAGTTCTGAAGATACTCTTATAAGTTGCATCTAAGTAAGCCAAATTAGCTACGTTTAATTTAGCTAAACCACTGTTAAGTGCATAGTTGGCAAAACTATTTCCACCAGTACTCATTAAGCAATAATCTGCTCCTGTTCTTAGTCCTTTAGTTTTGAATGTATAATTATTTGAAAAAGCTCCAGGAACAGAGTTTACTACAGCAGCAACCTGTACTTCATAGTTAGTTTCATCTTCAAGAGCGTTTAGCAATACAGAATTAGTAGGGCTCGTAGTATTGGTCCAGTTCGTAACTCCTGCTTTTCTATAATTAATAGAATAGGTAGCACCAGGAACACTATTCCAGCCTACAACAGCCGTGTTTTTCAATATATCCGCAGCAATGGCAGATACTCCTGTTGGTGCATCTGTAGTTGAAGTTGGTGCAGTACCAATAGCAACTTTTGGAGATACTGCATAGAATATATTTCCAATTGCAGAAATTTTTAATTTAATAGGACCTGTAACACCAGAAGGAATCTGGCCAGTATAACTTCCTGTATTAGGAGTAGAAGCTACAAGCTCTGTCCATGAAGATCCGTTTACAAGATCCGTCGTGTATTCTATTTTTACGTTAGCTACGTTATATGGTGCAGAGTTAGTATTCACGACATCCCATGAAATTGTATTAGCAGCATTATTGTATAGTACTGTAGCTGCAGTAAGACCTTTAAATTTGAAAGGTCCATCATCTTTAACATTAACTGTAGTTTCCGCCGATACTAACATTGGGGTAGCATTTTCGTCCCTAACAGTTACTGCATACTTAAGAGTTCTTGGAATATAAGAAACGGTTTCCCATTTTGTTTTATCTGTTAAGTTTCCTGACATTACTATAGGAAGGCTTGGAAAATATCTTCTTCCACTAGCTGTTCCAAAATAAGATCTTGTCAATGCTCCCTGAGAATTATATCCCCAGCCTGTATCTCCAGATATTGAATGGTATGAATCAGCACTGTCATATTGTTCCCATGTATATTTAACAGGATCAGTATCTGTAGCTGCAGCATCCAGATAATAAGCAGTACCTTTAGGAATATTATAAGCAGTAAGAGGTGAAATTACCGGAGCGGTATTGGTTGTTATATCCTGCCACACCCCGCATGTTGTCTTGCTATCCAGCTTGTTTAATACCTGGTTCACAGAGGAATAATGGAAATAGGCATCAGTAAAGTTCTGTACGTTATCTCCTGTAATTCCGGCATATCCCATTATGGTAGTACCACCTCCTGGTTCTATGTTTACTCCCGATCCTTCTGAGTTGTGTGAAAATGTATGGTTTGCTCCTAGCTGGTGTCCCATTTCATGAGCTACATAATCAATATCAAAAGCATCTCCCATTGGAGTTGTATTCTGTGTAAAAGCAGAACCTTTAGCTAAAGAAGTTGCCGTTGCAGGGTTATTACATGTTGTTCCTATACCTCCTGCATTACCGTTACCTCCTGCCGCATTGAATACGTGTCCCATATCATAGTTGGCATTTCCTACCTGTTGGGTTAGCGTCTGCTGAAGCTGTAGATTTAAATTATTGGTATAAGGGTCTGCAGCAGGATCGATATATATGATATTGGGAAGATCCTGAATCAAAGCTTTAATTCCAAAATCTTTCTGAAAAATTCCGTTTACACGGGTCATTGTATTATTCATCGCTACGAGTGCAGGAGCTCTCTTTTCAGCATCTGTAGCGGTAGCAGGTACCCCTGCCTGGTTCATAAAATATTGGGTATACTCTCCTGATGCAGAAAGAGCCAATCTATACGTTCTGAATTTTGTACTTGCTGGTCTGCTGGTATTCCCAACATTCATGTTAGAAAGGTTTTTTTTTCCGTAAGCTTCTAATGACTTTATATCTTTAAGGCTCTTCTCTTCCGTGGTACATTCAAACCCATGTTCTCCTTCCGTTCTCTTTGTTTTGTAGAAAACACCATATACCTGCTTATCTGTAGTAATAGGTTCAATAAACTGGAATTTCCCATCTTTAATAATCATGGACTGCATTTCCGTTGGAGAAGTACTGAATCTTAAATATTTAGACGGATCGTCTACCCCAACTCCCATATAAGATCCTAGCTGATATCTGTCTGCCAGAGATTTCTCCATTACAGGATCACTATATACAGCAAATCTTTCAATCTTCCCTTCTGCTGTAGGTAAAGAAACAATAACCGCCTGAGCCCCTTTTCCTGTTTCCACAGCATCCTTTAAAACATTCCTAAGAGACTGTAAATCCACTCTATAAGAATGTTGAACTTCTACTTCTTTTCTGATTTCGGACGTTCTTTGTGATGCAGGCGTCCACCTTTGTGCATTAAAGCTGGATAGCCCAGCCGCTAGTGCACAAACTAGTAAAATTCTTTTTTTCATAATTACTTAATTGAATAAAAATTAGTAAACTTTAAATATCCATGGTAAAAATACTAATTACAATCAAAGTAACCCCTAAAAAAATGGCTGATTTTATTAAAAATCAGCCATTTTTGTTATTTTTTTATTATTTATCTATTATTTCTTAATTCCCATCTCATACAAAGCAAACGATATGAGATCCGCATTTTCAGCAATCACTTGTTCCGTAGATCTTCCTGCACCATGGCCTGCATTTTTTTCTATTCTTAATAAAATAGGATTTTTACACGCCTGCTTATCCTGAAGTTCTGCTCCGAATTTGAATGAGTGAGCCGGAACTACCCTGTCATCGTGATCACTTGTAATAATCATTGTAGATGGGTAACACGTACCAGCTTTTACGTTGTGAACCGGAGAATATGATTTAAGATATTCAAACATCTCTTTATTATCTTCCGCTGTTCCATAGTCATAAGCCCAACCGGCACCGGCAGTAAATTTATTATATCTCAACATATCCAAAACGCCAACTCCCGGGAATGCTACTCTTGCTAAATCCGGACGGATAGTCATGGTAGCTCCTACCAATAATCCTCCGTTTGATCTTCCTGAAAGGGCCATGTATTCTTTTGAAGTATAGCCTTTACTTTGCAGGTATTCTCCGGCAGCAATAAAGTCTTCGAAAACGTTTCTTTTCTGCATTTTGGTTCCGGCATCATGCCATTTTTTTCCATATTCACCCCCACCACGGATATTTGGAACGGCATAAATACCACCATTTTCCATCCAGATGGCATTCACTACAGAGAAAGAGGGCTGTAAACTGATGTTGAAACCTCCATAAGAATATAAAATAGTAGGGTTTTTACCATCAAGCTTAGTTCCTTTTTTATAATTAATCATCATAGGAACCTTTGTACCATCCTTAGAAGTATAGAATACCTGCTCAGAGACATAATCTTCAGGATTAAATTTCACTTTCGGCTTCTGGTAAACTTCAGATTTACCCGAATCTACATTAAATTTATAGGTGGTTCCCGGTGTGATATAATTACTGAATGAATAATATACTTCTTTTTCCTTTTCTTTTCCTCCAAAACCGGAAATATTCCCTTTTCCAGGAAGTGTTATTTCTCTGATTAATTTTCCTGTCTTATCAAATTGTTTTACCTGATCAATGGCATCAATCATATACGTAGCAAAGAAATATCCTCCTCCCTGGGTAATCCCCAACACATTTTCAGTCTGAGGAATCACATCTTTCCAAGTTTCAGGAGCTGGATTTTTAATTGAGGTTTTCACAAGACGCATATTCGGAGCATCTTTATCTGTAGAAATAAAAAGATCATCTCCTTCTGTATCTACGATACTGGCATTAATATCAAATCCTTTTGTAATCTGTACAAAGTCTCCTCCATTCTTTAAATCTTTAATATACAATTCATTTCCATTGGTTGCATTGGCCGCAGAAATAATCAAAAATCGTTGATCTTCAGAAACATTTGCTCCCAAATATCTTCTTGGGGTTTTTTCGCCACCGAAAATCAGCTTATCTTCAGACTGCTTGGTTCCCAGTTTATGAAAATATACCTTATGCTTATCCGTCATTCCAGAAAGCACCGTTCCTTCTTTTGGTTTATCATAACTTGAATAATAGAAACCTTCGTCTCCCTGCCATGAAATACCGCTGAATTTCACATCTAATAAGGTTTCATCAATCTGCTTTTTTGTAATCGCGTCAATGATGATAATTTTGTTCCAGTCACTTCCTCCTTCCGAAATGGAATAAGCAGCTAAATTTCCTTTTTTATTAAATGAAAGCTGTGAAAGTGAAGTGGTACCCTTTTCTGAAAATTTATTAGGATCTAAAAATACTTCTGTTGCTTTGGTCTTATTGTTTGTTCTGTACAAAACAGACTGTGCCTGTAAACCATCGTTTTTAGAATAATATGTATAATCTCCTTCTTTGAAAGGGGCTGAAATTTTCTCATAATTCCAGATCTCTCTCAGCTGATCTTTAATTTTATCTCTGAATGGAATCTTTGAAAGATAATTCTGGCTGTAAGCTACTTCTTCATCCACCCATTTTTTGGTAGGCGCCGAATCATTTTCCAAATCTCTGAAAGGATCAGCTACAGCACTCCCAAAATAGGTGTCAGTCTGGCTTCCTTTTAATGCTTTAGGATAATTCATTTTTTGAGAATAAAAAGATGCTGAAAACAGAACTCCAGCAGTTAATAATATAGGTTTAAAATTCATAGTGAACGGTTTTCTCAAAAATACGTAAAGTATGTGAAATAAAAAAAGCCCCGAAAACAGGGCTTTTAAATCTTTAATATATTAGTAATCACACTATTCTTTCGATCCGAAACTATCAAAATAGAAATCGGTCAGGTTGGTAACAATCTCATCCGGGCTACCGTTCCAGTAATATATTTTATTGTTTTCTTTAAGTTCATACAAACTGAACTCCTGATCAACACTCACTGTTTTATCTGCATTTTTAAAATCCTGAACAGACTGAGTAAGATATTTCTTCAAGTCTTCAGCTTTTACTTTCTGTGGATTTTCTGTAGGTTCCGGGGCTAATTTTGAAGGAACTTTAAAGCTTACGGCATAACTTACCTCTGCAATTTTTTGCCCTTCCACATATTCATTCGGCACCACCTTCACACTTTTAACACTAAGTTTTCCTTTTCTGAAGTTTTCAAACATCACTCTGAAGTAATCTTCAGCTTCTTTTTTACAAGCTGAGGCTACTGTTTTTGGGAAAGCTGTCAGAAAGTTTTCGGCTGTCGTTTTAACCGTTTCTTCAGAAGTGTCTTTAAAGTTGACCTGATAAGCATCCTGACCTTCTACAGTAGGTCTTAGATAATCATTAAGTTTACCAATTGAAGCATCATCATTGTTCACAAATGCTCCAAAAAACAATTCAAAAGCTTCTGCCGGTTTTTTTACTTCTGTCTGGGCCGTTGCATAATTACCCAGCATGGTAAGTACTAAAAACAAAATAATTTTGTAGTTTTTCATAGTTTATATTTTACGATATGTTGTTGATTTGGAAAAAATAAAGCCTCCAAAAAAATCGGAGGCTTTATTTTTATTTTTTAAATATTTTAATAATTTTCTTCTTCTCCTTTCATCTTTTCTGCATTCTCTGCCATGATTACAGCATCTATCATTTCCGCGATATCTCCATTCATGTAGGCATCAAGATTATACATAGATTTATTGATTCTATGGTCTGTTACTCTTCCCTGAGGATAATTATATGTTTTGATTTTTGCAGAACGGTCTCCTGTAGAAACCATGGTTTTTCTCTGGGCAGCAATATCTCCCTGAACTTCCTGCAATTTGATATCATATAATTTGGCACGAAGCATTTCCATTGCCAATTCACGGTTAGCTAGCTGAGAACGGGCCTGCTGGCAAACCACTACAAGGCCTGAAGGCTTGTGTGTAAGCTGAACTTTAGTTTCAACCTTGTTAACATTCTGACCTCCTGCTCCTCCTGAACGTGAAGTCTGCATTTCAATATCAGCCGGGTTAATCTCTACATCCACTTCTTCAGCTTCAGGTAAAACAGCAATAGTAATTGCAGAGGTATGAACCCTTCCCTGAGATTCTGTTTCCGGTACACGCTGCACACGGTGAACTCCTGATTCAAATTTCATAATCCCATAAACACCTTCACCTTCCACCTTCATAATCAATTCCTTATATCCTTTCGCCGCTTCATTAGAATCTGTCACTTCATGTCTCCATCCTTTTGTTTTGAAGTACATGGAATACATTCTGTAGATATCTTCCACAAAAATAGCGGCTTCATCACCTCCGGTTCCGGCACGTAATTCCACAATAATGTTTTTGTCATCTGCAGGATCTTTAGGAATAAGCAATACTTTCAGCTCTTCTTCCAAACCTGGAATCTTAGCCTGAGCTTCTAATTTTTCTTCTTTTGCAAGATCTACCAAATCTCTATCCGAACCATCAGCAATGATCTCATCAGATTCTTCAATAGCGTCCAAAGCTCCTTTGTACTGATCATAAACCTTTACAATTTTGCCCAAATCACTATATTCTTTGTTTAAAGAAGAATATCTTTTTTGGTCTGAAATGACATCAGGCTGTATAATAAGGTCTGCAACCTCATTATATCTTTGTTTTATAGCTTCTAATTTTGGAATTAATGATTTAGACATTATAGAATTTTTGTGGGTGCAAAGATAAGGATTATTAATTCAAAATTAAAATTACAAATCAGCATAAATTTTTGAGCATTAGACTAAAAATCCAAAAGACCTATTTAGCAATTGTCTTATTCGCTTTTGGAATCATCCATTTCCGGCTTACTTCTTTTAGAAAGTTTTCTATCTATTAAGTACAGTGCAATTCCTACAGCTACAATTCCCAGCCCAATAAAACTTTCCTTAGGATTATGAATCAGGGTAAAATAAAGAATATAAATACTGAACAGTAAAAAAACCGTGGGAAAAATATAAAAAGCATTGGATTTAAATATTTTCCGGTCTTCTTTTTTAAGAAAATATACCGTAGAAATGGCCAGACTGGCAAATAACTGAAGAATGAATGCTGTATAAACGAAAATTTCCTTAAAACTTCCTGTTAAAATAATTACCGAAGCAATAACAGCATGGGCAAAAATAGCTCTTACCGGGATTCCTTTTTTATTACCCGTGGAAAGGGGCTTCCATAGATAGGTATCCTTCGCAAAAGCCTGAGTAAGCCTCGAACCTACCCATAAATACCCACTAATGGTTGCAATCAGTTGTAAGGCAATAAAGATATTCACTATTTTTCCAAAGGTAGAGCCCAGCATATTAACTGCCGCTTCACCCATTACATCTTCTTTTCCTGCCAATTGATTCACTGAGGCATGTTTCAGCATAATGTAATTGACTAAAATATAGCTTACTGTCACAAAAACAGTCCCTATAATCAGAGATTTAGGAAGATTTTTCTGCACATCCTTTATTTCTCCCGCAATATAAGACGCTGAATTCCAGCCTGTATAAGAATAGGTAACAAACACCAGGGAAGTAGCAAAAGCAGGAAGCATGATTTCATTCTGCCAGCTGTCACTGAAATTAAGACTGTTCCCTATCTGGCCAGATTCCGAAAGTCCCACGCCCAAAATAACCAAAACGATAATAAAGGTGATCTTGATTAATGTAAAAAAATTATGAAACCTACTTGAAGCTTTTAAACTAAATGATAAGGCGGCGGCCACCAGAAAAATTGCAGCGATGGCAAAACCATTTCCAAATGTGTATTGAAATACTGAAAGATATTTTGACATGGCTAATGCCGCTAAAGCCACCGGGGAAGAGAAACCGATAATCAAAGATATCCAACTTATAAGGTATCCAAATAACGGATGATAGGTTTCTTTGAGATAAATGAAGTCTCCGCCATTGCCTTTAAAATGGGATCCCAATTCAGCATAGCAAAAAGCCCCGAATAATGCCAGAATCCCACCAATACCCCATAGCAGAAAGATGCTGTAGGTATTGGTAATATCAGATAACTGAAATCCCAGTGTTGTAAAAATTCCGGTTCCTATCATATTGGAAACCACAATGGCTGCAGCTGTTTTCCAGCCGATCTGATGTGAAGGAGTATTCATTAATGATTAAAAATTAAAATTAAGCCTTCCGAAGAAATAGCTACCTAATGTTCCCATTTGTACCGGAGCATATTTAAATACTCCATAATATGAATTTTCATAAATCTGACGATCCGGGAACACATCAAAGACATTATTAGCACCTACGGTAAAGTTGATATTTTTTGTAATATCATACCCTACACTGACATCTGTAATCACTTTCGGTGAAAATTCCTGAACGCTTCCAAAAGGATATCCGTCTCTTATTACTTTACCAAAATAGGTATTTCTTACGAGAAAATTAAACTTTCCTATTCCATAATTCAATCCTAATGAGGCCTTTGTTTTGGGTGATAAAGTTTCTATAATATTGATCTGATCGGGCCCAAAAAACTCATTCTGAGGAGTTCCCAGGTTTTCCGGGAAATGAAAATCTGTAATTTTTGTTTCTGTATAATTTCCAGCAAGGTTCACATTCAGGTTTCCTCCACCCAATTTCCAGTCGTAGGAAATAACCAAATCCACGCCTTTGGTCTCCGTATCAATAGCATTGGCAAAAAACCTACCGCTTTCGACTTCTTTTCCAACCCCTACTACATCAGGATCTGATAATCTGGAATCTGTAATATTACTTGTAATGACAATTCTGTCTTTCACTTTAATGATATAACCATCTAAAGTAATGAATAGTCCTTTCGCCGGTTTTAAAGTAAATCCAAGGCTTCCGTTGACCGAGGTCTCCTGTTTTAACTTATCAAATCCAAGAACCTGTGCCGCTTTACTGTCGTTATTAAAAATTCCTTTAGTTACAATTGTGGACCCTGAAGTTGAAATATCTGCATAAGAATTGTTGAAATACTGCTGTTGCAGAGAAGGTGCTCTGAAACCCGTTCCTACAGCTGCTCTTACCGCATAATTTTTTAGGAACTCATATCGTACAGCAAGTTTTCCATTCAGGGTATTTCCAAAATCAGAATAGTTTTCAAATCTTGCCGCAGCATCAATATTCAGCTTTTTATCCAAATCATAAGATATATCAGCATATACCGCTGTAGAATGTCTGTCTTTTTTTAAGGCATTATCCGGTGAAAAGCCAATGAATGACTGCGATCCCCCTGCTCCTATCACTGTTGATCCCGTACCTGCTACATTTCCGTTGACATCATATTGGGTATAGGATGCAGGATCTCCGGATTTAATCTGATATTGTTCAAATCTGAATTCACCTCCAAATGCTATATTAAACCGGTTTATATTTTTAGAGACGTCAAGATTAAGGGTATTTTGCAGAAAACTGTGTGCCCCGGCATAAAATCGGGTCGGTGATTTTGCTCCTAAAGAAGCATTATTCGTATTGCTTACGTTATAATTGAAAGTATTGTTTCCAAACGTATTGCTTACATCAAAAAGCCAGTTGTTTACATTATATTTTGCTCCGACAGCATAAGAGATATCATATACCTGAGATCCCAGCTCCGCCTGAAATCCGTTGGGATAAAGTGATGAAACAACATTAAACGTTTCACTGGGAAGCCTTCTGAAGCCATATCCTTTTCCCTCTTTGATACTGAAACCACCAAATGAATAGAGTTTAAAATGATCATTAAAAGGATATTCTGAATTAAAAAACAGCTGCGCCTGCTTGATCTGTGCATCTCCGATCTGAAAGTTGAAATCGTCACGGGTTAAACCTCTTTTTCTAATTTCCTCATCATCTGCAGCTCTTGCCGCCTCCGGATCATCTGCGAAAGGATACGCAAAATTATTTCCGAAAATATCCAAATCATGATTTTGAGTCCTCGTTGTTTTCCCTCTGTGGCTTAGCTGTAATGAAAGATTGACATACCCTTCTTTTTTTCCTAATGAAGCCCCATAATTAACTCCTGCCTGGTAGGTGTCTCCATCATTCCTTCCGCTTAATCCGTAAGTAATACTTGCTGAAGCCCCTGCATTTTTTTTGAGTATAATATTGATTACTCCCGCAATGGCATCAGAGCCATACTGAGCTGCCGCTCCATCTCTTAATACTTCAATTTTTTCAATAGCAATAACAGGAATTGTACTCAAATCTGTTCCCACAGAACCATTTCCAACGGTATTCTGATAATTGACCAAAGAAGTGGTATGTCTTCTTTTTCCATTAACCAATACTAAGACCTGATCCGGGCCCATTCCTCTTAATGTTACAGGATCAATATGCTCGGTTCCGTCAGAAGCAGACTGTCTTACGGAATTAAATGAGGGAATAACATAGTTCAATAAATCCTGAACCGTTATTTGGGGGGATGCTTTCTGTATTTTTTCAATATTAATAACATCTACGGGAACTGGTGTCTCTAGTTTTGTCC
This sequence comes from Chryseobacterium sp. YR221, assembly GCF_900176315.1. NCBI lineage: Bacteria > Pseudomonadati > Bacteroidota > Flavobacteriia > Flavobacteriales > Weeksellaceae > Chryseobacterium > Chryseobacterium sp. YR221. Next base: position 217,782 of record NZ_FWXM01000006.1, on the reverse strand, counting down.
TTTTAACATTACGATTTCCTACGATGATAATATCTTCAATTTGTTTTCCTTTTTCTTCCTGTTCCTGGGCAGCGATCCCAATGGTGCCAAGCAATAATACAGCTATGCTTACTTTTTTCATCTTTTGTTCCTGCAAAAATTATTATACATTCCGAGAATCAATCCTCAGACACACAAGACTTCAAGAAATGGAATTCATATAAGAATATTGACTTCAATTATCTCCCCCATCGGGTTGGAATTAGCACCTTTACACTTCTGGAATTGTGTAGGTTGCTAAGGTTTCTTTGGGCCAAATCCCTCCACCTTTCTTGATAAATCTACTGCAAAAGTAGACTATTTTTTTCAATATGCAAAAGCCGTTTTTACGATTTACAAACACAGCATAAAAAAGGCTTATGAAAAATTTCATAAGCCTCCCTAATAAAAGTAATTGTAATTGAAGTGAACTATTTTATGTAAAGGGAATACAGTGATTCTACATGAAGACTGCTTATCCTTTAATAATCTTTTTAGAAACGGTCTGTCCGTTTTTTAATTTTATTTCTACAATGTATAAACCGTCCGGAAGTCCTGTCATATTAACCTGATCATTTGAAAACCCGGCGTCCATCTTTTGTCCTACCGTATTCGTTATCATTATACTTTCAATCGAGGAATCTGCTTTAATGGTAAGAATTCCTTTTGTTGGATTGGGATACATCCCTATGCTGTTATGATTTAGTCTTACCTCCGAAGTAGCAAGTGCCGAGGTAGGTTTAATACATCTTACTGATGCTCCCTGCCCTCTGGGTGCCCCTGCTGAGGCATTAGCACTTATGGTCCCTACGTACAGATATTTCCCTCCAAGTCCGGATACATCCGAACTCCAGAAATACCCTCTCTTTCCTACAAAAGTAAAACCAGCATCTGAAGAACTGCGATATCCTCCTGCAGGCAATTTCAGATGACTGCTGTAAGCGCTTGCGGGGGCCGTAACACTTTCAAGGCTAACAATACTTGACCAGTCTGCCTGTGTTGGCATTCTCCAATCGGCACCTATTGCCTTGCATGGGTCTACCCCCACTGTCTTTCCTAGCCCATCTATGTTCTTTGCGGTCCATTCATCATTAGCTTCAAGAGTAGACCACCACGCGGGTGTTCCTATGATGTACGAGCTCACCCCTGCTAAACCGTCCGGCCTGTTAGGAGTAGGAGCAGAAACTGTGGCTGAATTTCTTAACTGATGGCCGTCATCCCATCTTCCCCACTGAAAGAGATCTCCATATGAAGCTTCATCATCCAGAGAAGAGGCTACTTTAGAGCTTCCCAGGTTCTGCTGCAGCCATATTTTTCCATCATTAGCTCTTACAGTCGTATAAGAAACTGTTTGGCCCTGATAAGTAAATTTCACACATCCTACATCTCCAGGATTATTTCCAGGGTCTGCATTGGTACAGTTTTGAGGATTTCCCTGCGCATATAAACCATTCAAAGCGATGAGTATCAACATCATTCCCGCGCTTAGTTTTCTTATCACAAAATATAGATTTTCAAACATAATCAATATTATTTTTAATTATTCTAAATTTAATTTAATTTTGCGCAAAAGTAGCTTACCCGTTTAATTCAGAGTTATCATTTCCCAACTTTTAGTTATCCGATATAGGAGTTATATATGAACACCATCAAAAATAACACTGATTATGAGTAATTTAGAAGAAGAAAAGATATTATTTGCCTCAGATAATATTAGCATAGAATTTTGTTCTGAACGATATTCAAAAACCTCAATACTGGAAGCTGGATCGAGTTTTAACCTACTCTTTCTATTGGGTTCGGACATATATCTTGAAAAATCTGCCGGTCATCTTCCAATAGTATTCAGAAAAAATCAATACATTCTTTATTATTCATCAGAGGAAAACAGAGCAGAATTACGATCTGATAGTCAGGAAGCATTACAATATCTGCTGATCCGGATTGACTATCAATATATTAATCACCTTATCAATCCCCAATCCAGTGAGGAAAGTGCTGATATACTGGAAAATATGATGAGAAACAGCTTCATCTATTTTCATAAAGAAACACCCCCCACCATGACTGTTGAAATGCATATGATTCTTAAAGAAATCATCGGATCTTCAAAGAAAGGTATTATTCAGAAGTTATTTATTGAAGCCAAGCTCATCAAGCTGCTTATTCTTGTATTCGAACAGTTCCACGAAAAAAACAGCGCACAATCAGCCCCAAAGGCCCCTGAAATGATCAAGAAATATATCGATGAAAATTACCACAGAAATATAAAGGCTGAGGAAATAGGAAAACTTATCGGGATTAATCAGAATATAATCCGGCAGGAATTTAAGAGTCAATATCATATAACCATTTCCCATTATATTTCTGAACTAAGAATGCTGAAGGCAAAAAAAATGATTACCAACAGTGATGTAATGATCAAAGAAATCGCTATTGAATGTGGGTATGAATATGTACAGAATTTCACCCGTGCTTTTAAAAAGAAATTTGGTGTTGCTCCTGAAAACCTGAGAAATAACAAATAGAAAAACCGCCTAAAAAAATAAGCGGTTTATATATGTTGTTTTGCTTTGATATTACTTTTTCAGAATTAAGGTGAAAAAGCAATGACAATCAATTAATGATGATGTCCGTGATCGTGAATGAAAGGTCCGTTACCTTTAGGTTGGTTGTAAAGAACCTCTACACCTTCCTGCTCATAAATATTCTTTCTTCTGATATCTTCAGGATCGAAAGCCTTTACTTTTCCAAAGTATTCTTTCAAACCTTCCGTAAGCCACATTGGAATGACTAATCCGAAGAACATAAAAATACACCAGAACCCTACTAAGAACATAGTAATAAAGAATACAGTCCATAGGAACTGGTAGAACGGCCAAAATGCTGATAAAATAGTTATCATTCTCTTTAGATTTTAGGCAAAAATAGAGCTTTTTTCTTTTTTACACAAAAGATATAGGCTCTATTTTATAATTTATTTTAATTTTAAACTAACTAGTGGGCAAGATTTGCGAAGAAATCGTTTCCTTTATCATCCGTAATAATGAATGCAGGGAAGTCTTTTACTTCAATTTTTCTTACAGCTTCCATTCCTAATTCCGGGAAATCCACAACATCTACAGATACAATATTATCCTTTGCAAGGATAGCTGCAGGCCCTCCGATAGATCCAAGATAGAATCCTCCGTATTTATTACATGCATCTGCAACATCTTTACTTCTGTTTCCTTTAGCCAGCATGATCATACTTCCGCCATGGCTTTGAAACTCGTCAACATACACATCCATTCTTCCTGCGGTAGTAGGTCCGAAACTTCCTGATGCCATTCCTTCCGGAGTCTTTGCAGGTCCTGCATAGTAAATCGGGTGGTTTTTGAAATACTCTGGCATGGGTTTACCACTATCTATCAGTTCTTTAATCTTAGCATGAGCGATATCTCTTGCTACGATAAGGGTGCCATTTAATTTTAGTCTTGTTTTGATTGGATATTTTGAAAGATCAGCTAAAATATCCTGCATAGGCTTATTCAAATCAACTTCCACCGCTTCTTCCAAATGGGGAGGGGTAGCTGGTAAAAATCTCTTTGGATCCTGTTCCAATTGCTCAAGGAAAATCCCTTCTTTTGTAATTTTTCCTTTGATATTTCTATCTGCAGAACAAGAAACTCCCATTCCTACCGGACATGAAGCTGCGTGTCTTGGAAGTCTGATCACTCTTACATCATGGGTAAGATATTTTCCACCAAACTGAGCTCCAATAGCACTTTCCTGACATATTTTCTGAACTTTAGCCTCCCATTCAAGATCTCTGAACGCCTGTCCGGCTTCATTTCCTTCCGTCGGAAGATGATCATAATACTTAGCCGAAGCTTTCTTTACAGCAGCAAGGTTCGCTTCTGCAGAAGTTCCTCCAATGACTAAAGCAAGGTGATACGGAGGGCAGGCTGCCGTTCCAAGATCTGAAATTTTCTCTTTGATAAACTCTTCAAGAGATTTTTCGTTCAGTAAAGATTTTGTTTTTTGGTACAGGAATGTTTTATTGGCAGAACCTCCTCCTTTTGTTAAAAACAAGAACTCATAGTAATCTCCTTTTTTAGCATAAATATCAATCTGTGCCGGAAGGTTGGATCCTGAATTTTTCTCATCAAACATAGTTAAAGGAACCACCTGAGAATATCTTAAGTTTCTTTTTTGGTAGGTATTGAAAATTCCTCGGCTTAAAAATTCACCGTCGTCTACTCCTGTGTATACATTTTCTCCTTTTTTACCCATTACAATTGCTGTTCCTGTATCCTGACAAGAAGGAAGAGCTCCTTCTGCAGCTACTGCAGCGTTCTGTAGCAGGTTATAAGCAACAAATCGGTCATTGTCCGTAGCTTCAGGATCATCAATAATTCTTCTAAGACTCTCTAAGTGAGAAGAACGTAACATAAAAGAAACGTCAGCCATAGCTTCCTCAGCAAGTAATTCCAACCCTTTAGGATCTACAGTTAAGATTTCCCTGTCTCCTAATTTTTCAACTTTTACATAATCTGATGTAAGCTTTTTATACACCGTATCATCTTTCTGAATTGGATACGGATCCTGATATCTAAATTCCATTCAATTTTTTGTTTGCACAAAAATACGGCTACCGTAAAAAAATATGAGTAAAATCAGTCATTAAAATTGATATTTATAATGATTATAAATTGCGAAATTCTAGTGTTATCAGTAACTTTATAAAAATTTCAATCACAATGAATTACAGAATAGAAAAAGACACCATGGGCGAAGTGCAGGTACCTGCAGACAAATTTTGGGGAGCACAGACAGAGCGTTCCAGAAATAATTTTAAAATAGGTCCTGAGGGTTCAATGCCCCACGAAATCATTGAAGCATTTGCCTATTTGAAAAAAGCAGCAGCGTACGCCAACAGCGATTTGGGAGTTCTTGCTGCTGAAAAAAGGGATATGATTGCTAAGGTCTGTGATGAAATTCTGGAAGGAAAACTTAATGATCAGTTCCCACTGGTTATTTGGCAAACCGGGTCGGGAACTCAGTCAAACATGAATGTCAACGAAGTTGTTTCCAACAGGGCGCATGTCAATAATGGGGGGACTTTAGGAGAGAAATCTGAAATTCACCCAAACGATGATGTCAATAAATCTCAATCATCCAATGATACTTATCCTACAGCGATGCATATTGCTGCTTATAAAAAAGTAGTAGAGATAACGATACCTGCTGTAGAAAAATTAAAAAATACATTATCTGAAAAATCCAAAGCATTCAAGGATGTTGTAAAAATCGGAAGAACCCACCTGATGGATGCTACTCCACTTACCCTTGGACAGGAATTTTCAGGATATGTCGCTCAGCTGGAATTTGGCTTAAGAGCTTTAAAAAATACACTTCCTCACCTTTCTGAACTTGCACTTGGTGGAACGGCAGTAGGAACCGGGTTAAATACTCCAAACGGCTATGATGTAAAAGTAGCTGAGCATATTGCAAAATTCACCAACCTGCCTTTTATTACTGCAGAAAATAAATTTGAAGCTCTTGCTGCTCATGATGCCATTGTTGAAAGTCATGGTGCTTTAAAACAGCTTGCCGTATCTTTATTCAAAATTGCACAGGACATCAGGTTATTGGCCTCAGGACCAAGATCAGGAATTGGTGAAATTCACATTCCAGAAAATGAACCTGGATCGTCTATCATGCCGGGGAAAGTAAACCCGACTCAAAATGAGGCGTTAACTATGGTTTGTGCTCAGGTTTTAGGAAATGATACCACCATTTCTTTTGCCGGAACTCAGGGAAATTATGAGCTTAATGTTTTTAAACCTGTTATGGCTTACAATTTCTTACAATCTGCCCAGTTGATTGCCGATGCATGTATTTCATTTAATGATCACTGTGCAGTTGGAATTGAGCCTAATCACGAGAGAATTAAAGAGCTTGTTGACAAGTCTTTAATGCTTGTGACAGCTCTCAATACTCATATTGGTTATGAAAATGCAGCTAAAATTGCAAAAACAGCCCATAAGAATGGGACCACGTTAAAAGAAGAAGCTGTAAATCTGGGGCTTTTAACTGCCGAACAGTTTGATGAATGGGTAAAACCTGAAGACATGGTAGGAAGCCTGAAATAGGATTGCAAACACAATATATCAGTAAAAGCCTTGGGATTCCCAGGGCTTTTTTAATGATGCAAAATACTGAATAACAATTTTTTATTAAATTCAAATTTGCGTATTATTTTTTCATAAATTAGTGATATAATTTCAAAACAAAAGCCATGAAAAACCTAAAGAAATTAAAGAGACAAAGCTTAAAGGAAGTATTAGGCGGAAATTCAGCATCAAACTGCCAAGGGAAATTTAAATATCCTGCTTATTATAATGGATATTCGGCATGTTGCGTTGCACAAACAGACTATCCATGTTCCCAGACTGTCATGTGCCAACTTCCTATCGGAATGTGTGATTGAGATTGTCATTTGATATCATCTCTGTAAGTAATTGATAAAAGGGCTGCCTCCGTAAAGAAGCAGCCTTTTTTCTTATATTATCCTGAAAATTCGTCAAGCATATTTCTGGTTGGAACAAAGAAGAGCGTACCCGTTACTGCCGTACTGAAGTCTAAAATCCGGTCATAATTTCCCGGAGGATCTCCAATAAACATATGGGTCAACATCTTTTTCGTAGTGGTAAAAGTACTTGCATAAGAAATGAAATAGGTTCCAAATTCATTTTTAGAAGGGTTTCCGAAAGGCATATTATCTCTTACAATCTTAAGTTCTTCACCATTCTCTCCTTCTACATTCGCTAAAGCAATATGTGAGTTTGAAGGTTTTACTTCATCAGACATTTCAATATCATTTTCCTTTGATCTGCCGATTACCTTCTCCTGGTCTTCTGTAGAAAGACTTTTCCAGGCATCCATATTATGAAGATATTTCTGAACAAAAAGATAGCTTCCTCCCTGATATTGAGAATCTTCATTTCCAATTTTCGCAAAATAATCACGGTCTTCTCCGTGTGGGTTTTCTGTTCCGTCTACAAAACCAAGAATAGACCTTGCATCCCAATATTTAAATCCATGAATTTCCAGAATACTTTCTGCTACGGAACTTAATAGTTTTGAGATTTCAATACCCATATCGAATATAACACTTTGATTGTCTGCTCTTAAATGAAAATGCAAATCTCCGGGAGTAGAAACAGCAGTATGCTTTATCCCTTTTATCTCTTCAAAATTCGCAAGTTCCTTGGGCATAGGAGTAGGAAGACTTAGCTTTTTCCATGCTTCAAAGCCAATTCCCATCACACAGCTTGCTCTGCTGCCCGGGAATCTGTTGAAAACAGAATTATTAAGATTTAAAACCAAAGCACATAGCTCCTGGAAAACATCTTTCAGCTGTGGAACATCATTAAGCCTCCACACCATGAATATGGTATTCGTGTTAGGGTAATCCGTAACATTTTGCGATTCTAAACTCATGTTTATTTTTTTGAATTAAGGTACGTAACAGAATGGTAATCTACAAGCCTGTTAGCATTTTTTAACCGATCAATTCTTTAGCCTGTGCTAAAGCAGCTTCTGTAATTTTACTTCCTGAAAGTAATTGTGCTATTTCGGTTAGCTTCTGATCATCGGTTAAAGGAATAATTGTAGATTGGGTTCTTCCTGAAATATCCTGTTTTACCACTTTATAATTATCGTTCCCTTTTGCAGCGACCTGTGCCAAATGAGAGATAACGATCAACTGCATATCTTTAGACATCTCTCTCATAAGGTTTCCGATTTCTTCAGCCACTTTCCCTGAAACTCCGGTATCTATTTCGTCCAGAATAAGAGTGGGAAGATCATCACTTTCAGCAATAATTTTCTTTACGGCCAGCATAACCCTCGATCTTTCTCCACCGGAAATAGCCGTTTGAATAGGCCGTAACGGGAATCCCGAGTTCGCCTGAAATAAAAGCTGAATATTTTCTTTTCCGAAAGCATTAAATTCAGGAATATCAAGGAGCTCTATATCTACTTTTGCTTTTTCAAGACCCAGTTTTTTAAGAAGAGTTTCTGCTTTTTTTACAAAAACAGGAACATTCTTTTTTCTGTTTTTTGAAAGTTTCTCAGAAAGAGTTTGAAGTATTTTTTCTTTATTAGAAATATTTTCTTCTGTTTCAATAATTTGTGCTTCCAATTCTGAAGCGCCTTTCTGATCTCCTGCCAGTTCATTCCTCACTTCTATCAGCTCATTTACACCTGAGACATTATGCTTTAAGAGTAAGGCATTTATTTTATTATTAAGCTCCGTGAGAAGTAATAAGTTCTCCGGGTTAATTTCTACTTTTTCAGATTCATTTTCAAGCTCGGAAATAATATCTTTTATTTCTACAAAAGAAGTTTCCAGTCGCTGATCCAACTCAGCAAAGCTGGTTGAAATCTCGGAAATCCTGGAGAGTTTATTCTTCGCTTCATTAAAGAAAGATAAAATTCCGATTTCTTCCTGGTGGAATCTCGATAGGATCTGACCCAGATTTTCAGAAATCATTCCTGCATTTTCCTGAATAGCGAGCTGATTCTGCATCTCTTCGTAATCTACTTCATCCAGCTTCAGTTCTTCCAGTTCATTAAGCAGAAAGTCTTTATAATCACTTTCTTTATTAGTCTCGGAAAGCTGTGTCTGAAGTTTTTTAAGCTGAAGTTTCAAGCTCTGGAAATCAGAAAATACCTGTTGGTATTCTTCAATGATCTGCTTATTTTCAGAAAGTCCGTCAATTATTTTAAACTGATATTCTGAAGTAAAAAGATTGGAAGTTTCAAACTGGGAATGAATATCGATCAGCTGTGATGAAAATTCTTTAAGCACATCCAGGGTTACCGGAACATCATTAATGAATGCCCGTGATTTTCCCGAAGGCAGAATTTCTCTTCTGATAATAGTCTGAAGCTCATAATCAAGGTCGTTTTCTATAAAGAATTTTTTAAACTGATTATTCAGTGCAAATTCAGTTTCTACGACACTTTTTTCTTCTGCATTCGAAACCGATTTTATATCTGCCCTTTCTCCAAGAATAAGTCTCAGAGCTCCCAGAATAATAGATTTACCTGCTCCCGTTTCACCGGTGATTACCTGCAAACCGTTTTTCAATGACACTTCAAGGGTATCAATCAGGGCAAAGTTTTTAATATAAATTCTCGAAAGCATGGATGAAGGGCTGGTTACTTTAAGTAGTGCAAATATAGAATTTTAGAGTTCAGTATTCAATAGCTGAATGTTTGAATTCTTTTATTTCCACTTATTCCATTTATTATCAATATTTTTTGGAGAAAGAACAATCATGGTCTGTTTCAGATCATTAATATTGACAGGCCCATTATTCCCTGAATTAAAAATATTGAAGATCTCGTCACTTTTATTATCCATAAAGGTATTGAAGAAGTATGACTGCTGGAATGAGTTTTCATACATTTTCAGCTGCATCAGGGCATCAAAAATCACTTTTTTTGCTCCTCCCTGGTCTTGGTTAAAGAGATTGTCCAATCCCGCTCTGTGATAGGTATAAATGACAGAACGCAATTGGCTCCAGTTAGGATTCAAAATTTCATTAACCAGTATCGTACGGCTTCTTGGTTCATTTACCGTATTCCATCCCTCATAATTTCTGTTCTGTGAATTCTGGGCAATCTGCTGGGCTTTTGAAAACCATTGCGAGCCACCCATAGACTGGAAGCTGTCGGCATCATACCCTAAGATCAGATAGATATAAAAACTGATTACATCGGTAAGGTTCTTTCCGGAAAACTGTCTTTCATTAAATATAAGATTTTCATTTTCAATATATTCGAATGCAAATCTTTGATCCTGAAGGTTTAATAACGGAGATTCATAATTTGAGCTATAAACAGGGCGTACAGCCTGTACTACTATAGCACCTTTAAATCTGTTATCCGTTCTTTCAGAAATAACAATAGAGAAACCACATTTTATTTTTTCAAAATTCTGTAGTTTTTTCCCTGTCCAGCTGGTATTATTAATAAAGTCTTTGAGACTTTTTTCCAAAGCCTTATAAGCTTGCTGGTTACTTCCTCCCAATTGTTGGGAGTTTACCTGTACGGTTGCCAGCAATTCCTGGGAAAAGCTAATGCTGTATATAAAAAGCAGAAAAAATAAGCTTATAATTTTTTTCATTGTCTATTAAAAATTGAGAACGGAAATTTATTAAAATTATTTTAAAAGCTGAGCTTCCACAAAGTTGAGAATATCTTTGGCGACTTCATCTTTTGATTTAAGGTTAAATTCTGTCTTTTCCGTTTTGGTAAATATTTTAATTTTATTGGTATCGTTTTTAAAGCCTGCACCTTCATCGCGCAGAGAATTTAAAACAATCATATCAAGGTTTTTCTTTTCAAGCTTTCCTTTGGCATTCTCTTCTTCATTCTGTGTTTCGAGGGCAAATCCTACCAAGAACTGATGGGTTTTCTTTTCGCCCATCGTTTTTAAGATATCGGGATTCTTCACCAGCTCAATCGTTAGATTTTCATCATTCTTCTTGATCTTTTCTTTAGCCACTTCTTTTGGAGCATAATCTGCTACAGCAGCACTGGCAATTCCGATATCTATTGTATCATAAAACTCAAATACTTTGGCCAGCATTTCTTTAGCAGAAGTGACTTTGTGAAGTTCAACATTTTTATCATGAATCACCTGAGCACTAGGTCCTGAAATTAAAATTACTTTCGCTCCCCTCTTTGAAGCTTCTTCAGCTAAAGAGAAACCCATTTTTCCTGAAGAATGATTTCCTATAAATCTCACCGGGTCGATCGCCTCATATGTGGGACCAGCAGTAATCAATACTGTTTTTCCTTCAAGACTTTTTCCGTTAGTTTCAGTCTTAAAATAATTTTCAACTGCATTAAAAATGGTTTCAGGCTCCGCCATTCTTCCCTGTCCGATAAGTCCACTCGCCAATTCTCCGTTTTCTGCAGGAATTATTGTATGTCCGAAGCTTTCCGCAAGCTCTATATTTTTCTTTGTAGACGGATGGACATACATATCCAAATCCATCGCAGGAGCAATAAATACAGGGCATTTTGCAGACATATACGTGGCAATAACCAGATTATCGCACATCCCATGAATCATTTTAGATAGGGTATTGGCTGTACAGGGCGTTACAAGCATTACATCTGCCCAAAGTGCCAATTCTACATGACTGTTCCAGCTTCCGTTATCTCCATAAAAGTCTGAGTAAACAGGCTTTTTCGATAATGTAGACAAGCTTAATTTCGTTACAAAATGTTCAGCATCGGGAGTCATAATAACCTGTACTTCGGCACCTTTCTTTACAAAATCCCTTATCAGAAAATGAATTTTGTAAGCCGCAATCCCTCCGGAAACTGCGATAAGTATCTTTTTACCGGACACACTCATTTAGTTCTAATTTTTTTTGAAACACTAAAATACTTATTTTTTCCCACAATCAGGGTTTAAAACAACAAAGGTCATAAAAGAACCGAGTTCCTTTATGACCTTTGTCTATAAAAATACAGATGATTATTTTCTTTCTTCTGTTTTTCTGAAATAAATATCTTCATTTAACCATTCTTCAATAGCGATTGAAGTTGGCTTCGGAAGTTTTTCGTAGTGTTTAGAGATTTCAATCTGCTCTCTGTTTTCGAAAACTTCTTCTAATGTAGAATTGTGAACAGCAAATTCATCTAATTTATTGTGAAGTTCCGTACGGATCTCCGCATTGATTTGCTCTGCTCTCTTTCCCATGATAACAATAGCTTCGTAGATTGAACCTACTTTATCTTCAATCTTATCTTTGTCGTAAGTAATAGTATTTACTTCGGCTTTTGTATCTTTTACACTCATTTTGAGAAAATTATTTTATTTATAAGGTGGCAAATTTACGAATTATCTTTTAATTTTGAAAGTCGCCGCTGGAGGAGGGGTATTAAGTGCCGCACTATCCCTCTGGATCTGCATTGCTTTCTTTTCATTACTGATCTGATCCTTGATTTGTTGATCTGTTTTATTCTTTTCAGCCAGTTTTGCTTCCTCTTTTTTCTGTTTTGCGTTCAAAGTGGCAATTCTAGCTTCCACCTGTTTTTTAACAACAACGAAATCTTTCTTTTCTTTTTCCAATTTCCCACGCAGATCTATTGCCGTTTTAGAATATTCCGTATTAGGCAATTCTTTTTCTACCACCTTCGTGTAAGCTAATGCACTTTCAATACGCTCATCTTTAAGTTCATAAACAGACTTTGCAGCTAATTCATAACGAGATTTCATGATATAATCATAAATTTTCGGACGAAGTTTTGTACTCGGAAAATCTTCCAACACATTTTCAAGTGCTACATACGCTGCTTTGTACTGGCCCATTTTGAAATACTGTCTTGCATTTTCATAGGCTTTAAACTCTAATTTATAAGTCAGCTCATCAATAAGCTGGCTGATATTTTTAGATCTTTCAGAATTTGGATAATTGGTAAGGAAATCCTGAAGTTCATTAATTGCTAATTCTGTACTGGACTGGTCAAGGTTATAATCCATTGATCCTTCATAGTAGCATAATGCAGACATATAAGCCGCTTCTTCTGCTCTGGGATCTTTTGGAAAGTTGACCGCAAAATTTTTAAATTGGTGCCCTGCCAGTTTATAACTTTTATCGTAATAATTTGCATAGGCTGTATTGAAACCTACGTTGGGAAAATCATCTGTTCCTGCTACCAGATTGGTAAGTCTGTCATAAAGAGCCAGTGCGTTTTTCCACTTTTTCTTAGCAAAGTTGTCATTCGCTGCTTTTAAGATAAAATCTTTATCAGCACTCTTCATTGCTTTTTCCTGACGGCTTGCACATGAAGCAACCACTGCTACAGCAAACAGCCCTAAAATATATTTTTTCATATAAAAAATTCAACAGTTTTCGGATTAGACAGCCGATTTACTAATTTGCAAAAATATAACTTTTTTGTCAATAGATTTTTTTTTATGAATATTTAACGTAATTTTAGTCTGCAGCGTATCCCAAAATTGCAAAAACACTCAATAAAAGATTCATTCTCACTTTCTTTTCAGCTTCTTTCGCATAGGTTTCCTCATTTTTACTTGGGACATACAGTTCATAGAAGTTTTTATTTCGGATCACAAATAATGTGGACCCTATAATCATGGTAAGAATATCTTCAGGTTTCGGGGTAAAAGTAAAAACTCCCGATGCTACTCCTTTTTTTATGACTTCATCCAGTTTTCTTACAAACAGCTGGTAGAAGTCTAGCAACTCATCTTTCAGGTTTTCCGTATGACGAAGTTCCTGCGTAACAAAGCCATGAAAATAATTGTATTTGAAAAGCTGCGATACAATGTATTTGATCATTTCTCTCATCTGCATTTCCGGTTTTCCTTCTTTGATTGTATCTGCAAATTCTGAAAAATTCTCTCTGGTTTTCAGCACTCTATATTGGTAGAGATAAGACATCATCTTTTCTTTAGAACCAAAATAATAGGAAATCATTGCTACGTTGATATTTGCTTTTGAGCAGATATCTCTTACAGAAGTTCCCTCGTATCCTTTTTTTGCTATTAATTCTTCAGCAATGTCTAAAATGTGAATCTGTTTTTCTGTAAATTTTTTCTTCATGAAGTGCACTTTGAGTAAAGTTAAGAAATTTTTAACACATTTGTAAACGTTTGTTTAATAATTTTATATTAATTCTAAATAATAGTATTTTTGAGGATGGAATTTTTTGATTTTCATCATCATAAAAAAAACACCGGATATGGAATTTACAATGTAAATATTGGAGAAGTTCCATCAGATTCCCTTTATTCAATAGGAATTCACCCTAAAGACATTGACGTTAACAATATTGAAGAACAGCTCAGCTGGGTAAGAAATACAATATCGCAAAACTGCTTTGCTATTGGAGAGTGTGGTTTAGATTCTTTGGTGGCGATTCATCAGAAAATTCAGGAGGATGTCTTTTGGGAGCAGATCAAAATAGCCAATGAGGTAAAAAAACCCGTCATTATTCATTGTGTCAGAAAATTTTACGAAGTCATTTATTTTAAAAAAAAGGCTGAACAAGCTATGATTATCCATGGTTTTAACAAAAAACAAAAAATTGCAGACGACCTGCTGGCTCATAATTTTTACCTGAGTTTTGGAAAAGCTGTTTTGTATAATTTATCTTTGCAGAATGTTTTAAAGAACACACCATCAGACAAATTCTTTTTAGAAACAGACAATGAAGATTTTGGTATTGAAGAATTATATCTGAAAGTATCACAAATAAAGGGAATTTCTTTGGAACAGCTCAATGAACAAATTTTAGAAAATTTACACACTATAAAAAATGGATAAATACTGGCTCGAGAGAACTGAGCTTTTAGTTAAAGATGAAGGATTGGAAAAGCTGACTAAAGCAAATGTCCTGGTTGTAGGGCTGGGAGGAGTTGGCTCTTTTGCTGCAGAATTTCTTGCAAGAGCGGGAGTAGGAAGCATGACGATTGTAGACGGCGACACCGTAGACATCACAAACATCAACAGACAGCTTCCGGCTTTGCATTCTACCATTGGAAAACATAAGGTAGAAGTAGTTGCAGAAAGACTCCTGGACATCAATCCCGAGATAAAATTAATTAAAATCAATGAGTTTCTGAATCCTGAAAGAATGGATGAAGTGCTTGATTCAGGTAAGTTTAATTATATCCTGGACTGTATTGACAGTGTGACCCCTAAATTATGCCTTATCCGGGCCGCTAAAAGAAAAAAAATAAAACTTGTAAGCTCTATGGGAGCCGGTGGAAAGACCGATCCCAGCAAGGTTATGGTAAGAGATATCAGTAAAACACAAAACTGTTTCCTGGCCAGACAAATAAGAAAGAGGCTTAAAAAAGAAAAAATTAATAAAGGATTTAGATGTGTTTTTTCCAACGAACTTCAAAATGAGGAAAGCCTTAAGATGACCGATGGAGCTAATTACAAAAGATCTTTCTATGGCACTATAAGCTATATTCCGGCAATTTTCGGTCTGTATGCAGCCTCTGAAGTCATCAATTATTTATTGAAACAAGATTAATGCAAAATTTCACCTATCCCAGAGCTGAAAAACTCAAAAAAAATATAGAGATCGCTTTACTTTTCGAAAAAGGTAAATGGAGAACCTGTGGAAATCTAAGAATAATCATCTTAAAAGATAAGCCTAATCTCCCGGTAGAAAGCGTCAAGTTCGGGGTTTCTGTTTCTAAAAGATATTTTAAAAAAGCGGTTCACAGAAACCGTTTGAAAAGACTTCTGAGAGAATGTTACCGTCTGAACAAAGGGTTATTTGAGACCGCATTCGGAGACAAAACCCTTGCTATGCTATTTTGGGTTTCCTCGGAAATGCCTCAAAAATATCAGGATGTAGAGTCCCAGTTTATCAAGCTCTGCGAAGCACAAAAAAAGCCATAACGGCAATATATACCATACCGATATCTGCTTATTCAATAAAATTTGTAAATGCTATTTTGGCATTCAGATTTATAGGGTAAGCAGATTTCTGTTTTGATCATCTTCTTTTTTGAAACCATATTTGAGATACCCTCACTTACCTATCTTTATGAATTTAAGTTTTCATTAAGTGGGATACTTTTTGTAATTTTAAGGGAAACAATAAATCTGAAAATTAATATGTTAGACCATATTCCCTATTTTTCTTACATTCTCAGTGCTTTTATCGGTATTGGATTGGCTGCAGCCACAGGATTCCGAGTCTTTCTTCCCATGTTTTTTGTAAGCCTGGCTTCTTACTTCCATTGGATTCCTATGAGTGAAAATTTTGAATGGCTCTCCGGTCTGCCGGCACTCATTACCACCGGCATTGCTACTATAGCGGAGATTCTGGCCTATTATATTCCTTTTATAGATCATTTGCTGGATACGGTTTCTGTTCCAATGGCTGCCGTAGCCGGATCTGTATTATTTGCCAGTCAGTTTGCAGGCCTGGAAACATTTCCCCAGTGGGCATTAGCTCTTATTGCAGGAGGAGGAACAGCCGCAACGATAAGTTCCGGTTTCGCAGGGATACGTGCTGCCTCTACAGCAACAACCGGAGGTCTGGGAAATCCCATCGTGGGAACTACTGAGACTGCAGGAGCGGGTGTGATGTCTATCCTGGCAATGGCCATGCCGGTCGTAGCAGCTATTTTAGCCGTCTTACTTATTATTCTGGTAGTTGTCTTCGGACGGAAAGCCTGGAAGAAGTTACGGGGCCGTAAAGAGCCTCATGATACCTTATAAAAAATGTGCTGTCTCCCGGACAGCACATTTTTTTAGTTTTTACTTCTAAAATCTTTTATTTCTTTGATTTTAGATTCAAAATATCCTTTTTTATCCGGATTTTTCTTAATTAATATCTCGAATGCTTTTATCGCTTTTGTATATAGCTTTTGTTCAAAATAAAGGTTAGCCAATGTTTCTGTCATCAAATGGGAGATATCATCATTCTTCTCTTTAACAACATAAGAACTTTCTTCTTTTAACTGACTGATTTTAGGATTGTTTTCAATAAAGTTATCAATAACTTTTATCTTCTTTTCAGGTTTTTCTTTTTCAACCTCTTCCGGTCTGTCGATTTTCAGCCAGCTTTGCCATGTATTGATAAAACCGGGAACATTGCTGTCTACAACAGGCTGAACCGTTTTCTGTACCGGAACTTCCTGCACTGTTTCTTCTTTCATTGAATCTTCATTAGCTTCTCTCCTTCCTTCCGAAACCCTCAAACTTGAAATATCAGTCCCGAAGAATGACACATTCATCACCGGAGCTTCTTCTTTTGCCACCTTTGTATGAGCGCTATCTTCAGCATTTTCAGGGGCATCATCTTCCGGCAGTTCGGGAGCTTCTTCTAGAATCTGTACAACCTCTGTATCAGACGATTCCATTATATTTTCAGATTCTTCAACAGCTGTGATACTCTCACTTTTTCCCTCTGTCTCTGCCGCTGTTTCAGGAGTTTCATCCTGTAATGACGCTTCTATTTTAGGTTCGGAAACTTTTCCAGGTTTAGCAATTAAGGAATCCGGCATATTGGTTTCAAGGCTCATCGGCTTCCATCCAGACTGGATTTCCGGAACGGCTTCTTCTTCCTGTACAACTTCTATAGTATCTGGTACTTCTACAGGTTCAGAAATTTCCTCTTTTTCTTCTACCGGAGCTGTCTGTGAAGGCTCCTCTTTAGCAGGTTCTTCTTTTTCTGTAGACCAGAAATGGAAATTTTGAGTTTCTGCAAAACTTATTTCATGATCAGCAACGACTTCCGGTTCCTCTTTTTCTTCCTGGGGAACAACTTTAGCCTCTTTCATTTTTTTCTCAACCTCTTCAATCAGACGTCTCATTTCGTCTTCATGCTTGTTTACATTAGGTTGTGAAATTTCCGTGTTTTCTATTGTTTCGTCTTCATTTACCTGAATTTTGACATCCGGCATAAATGAATCTGTCCCATGGAAACTAATTTCGGCCTCAGGTTCATCAGCAATTTCTTCTTTATCAGAAACGGCATTGGCTTCTTCTACATTTTCCTCTACCTCCTCATGCTCCTGAACGGTTTCTTCCTCAATGGTAAGTTCCGGTGCTATGGCTTCTACTTCGTGGAAGCTTACTTCCTCTTCTTTCTCAACCTCCTCTTCTTCAGGTTCTGAAGAAATTTCATCTTCATTAATAATGGTTTCAGGCGTGAAAATTTCTCCTGTATTTTCTTCTTTTTCCTCCTCTTTTATATCTTCCGATACCGTTTGAAGTACGGGTTTCTGAGTAACCAACGTACCTGATTCTAGGGTAGATTCAAGATCAATCTTTTCCGTATGCTCTTCATCAAGAAAATTCTCTTCTCCTTCAAAAAGAATTCTGTTACGTTCACCGTTAACATAAATAGGCTCAATACTTTGTGAGGTTTCCAGGATACATGAAACACCTTCTTCCTGCTTCATTTCTTTTTCAGAAGACTCTTCTCTTTTGATAGGAAAGACTTTTTCTTTATTAAAAGAATATCGAACAGATTTCTGAGCGTTTTCAGAAGCCTGTTTTTCTTCTGTAATTTCAGGTTTAGGACTTTGCTGAATCACTCCATTGATCAGCTGATAAAGAATTTTTTTATCTGTAGTGTACGCTGCTGTTAAGGAAAGCTCCTTCTGATAACTTTCTTTATCATAAAGATGTACCCCATATAAGTGGAGCGCCCTAATATTTTGAATATAGGGAAAAGCGTGAATCTCTTCTTTCAAAAGATGAAGATCTTCTGACTGAATATTTTTCGGATTTTTTATTAATTCTAAAACTCTTGGATTCATCTTACCAATTCGCTACAATGTCGTTAAATATCTTATTAATTATTCTTTCTGTAACAATTTTCACCTGAGATGCTTCGATCTCACTTTGTGATAAATTGCTATTAAAAGCAGCTTCATCTGTGTAGGTTCTGTCAAAACTGGAATCAGGATGTACTTTATTTTCATAATGTACTTTCACTGTGATTACAAGTCTGTTTTGAGCCTGTTGTATCACTCCACCAGAAGGATTTGTCTGGGTATTGGAACTAATGGTAGTAGGAGAAATACTGTAATCTGAAATTTCCCCTTCTATCAGAATATCAGGATTTTCTTTAGTCCCTTTCAATGTTGTTCTCTGCAGAAATCTATTTTGAATATCGGTAGAAAACTGTTGGGACAATGTAGGGTTTACAAGAGCCGCATTATTTGGAAACTCATTGATCTGAACGGTCTTTTCATCTGTCAGGGATGATCCTGTAAAGCTGTAGCATGAGTTTAGAACTCCCAGCAAAACGAAAAGTACCCCAACTAATATTGGTCTCTTCAGACTAATATTTTTAATCTTAATATTCATCTTTTATTTTATTTCATAGAATCCAATTCCTTTATACAGGATTAGTCTTCCAGATTATACTGTTTTATTTTTCTATACAAAGTTCTCTGTGAAATTCCCAATTCATCTGCCGCCCTGTTTCTACGTCCCTTATGCTTTTCCAACGCTTTAACAATCAGATCTTTTTCATTATTCTGAAGAGAAAGGGATTCCGGTTTATTTTCCTCCACTTCAATGTCTTCAATATCTTCATAGCTGTCATCCTGCGTTGAGATAATGGTTGGGTTCTGAACAGTCTGGGTATCATTATTATTCTCAAAATATAATAAAGATCCCTGGCTTACCTGCGGCTGGCTTTCCGGAGTATAGATTCTATTGATCAGGTTTTTCTCCTGATTACTCAAGTCACCTGCTCCTCTGTTCTTTATCAATTCCGAAGTTAGGGATTTTAAATCATTGATATCATTTCGCATATCAAAGAGAATTTTGTACATAATCTCCCTCTCACTTCCAAAATCATTTTGCTTGGGTGTATTTTGATTATTGACCACCATCGGAAGATGCGTTTCCATTGGGATGTATTCTGCAAGCTTCTCGGCTGTGATATTTCTATTCCTCTCTACCACAGTCATCTGCTCCACAAGATTTCTTAACTGACGGATATTTCCCGGGAAAGAATAATTTTCAATATAATGAACGGCACTAGGTTCCAATTCAAGTTCCGGCATTCTGTACTTCTCGGCAAAATCTATTGCAAATTTTCTGAATAACAAATGAATATCTCCCTTTCGTTCTCTTAAAGGAGGCATATCTATCTGAACGGTATTCAAACGGTAATATAAGTCCTCACGGAATCTTCCGTCATGAATAGCCTTCATCATATTAACGTTGGTAGCGGCTACAATCCTTACGTTGGTCTTCTGAACCTGTGAAGAACCTACTTTCATAAATTCACCACTTTCCAGTACCCTTAAAAGACGAACCTGTGTTTGTAGGGGAAGCTCTCCTACCTCATCCAAAAATATAGTCCCGCCATCAGCTACTTCAAAATATCCTTTTCTTGTGGCGGTAGCCCCTGTAAAAGCTCCTTTCTCATGTCCGAATAATTCAGAGTCTATAGTTCCTTCAGGAATAGCTCCACAGTTAACTACAATATAAGGTTGATGCTTTCGTCTCGATTCTGAATGGATGATTTTTGGAATAAATTCTTTTCCCACTCCACTTTCTCCAATCACCAAAACGGAAATATCCGTAGGTGCTACCTGGATAGACTTTTCTAAAGCCCGGTTAAGTGCCGGAAAATTTCCGATAATTCCAAAGCGGTTTTTTATGTTTTGTAACTCGTTGCTCATAAGTAAATGTTTGATTATTGATTTAATATAATCTACAGCTCTTCAATCTGCTTTCTGTAGATCTTGTTAAAATGATGAGTGTAGACATCTTTCATGGTCTTTCCTTCATCGTACGTTTGCAATGCCAACGTTTTTAAATCCAAATAATCTTTGTTTCTTATTTTCGAAACTTTACTTTTAAAGTATATATTCTCAGCAAAGTCGTATTCTTTGCTTTGTTGTTCAAAATTTTCCAGGGCTTTATCATACTTCCCCAGCTCAAAATAGGTTACGCCCAGCTGGTAATGATCAAACATTCCCTTTACATACCCTCTGGTGGCCAGCTGTCTTTCGATAATTCCTGCAGCCTTTTCTTTCTGTCCTAAAGCACTGTAAGACATAGCTTTTACTATGCTCAGGTTATAATCTCCGTTTTGAGATCTCCCCAAATCTTCAGGATAATATTTTTTTAGTGTTTCTAAATCCAGAATAGCACCACTATAGTCTCTTAAAAACTGAAATTTGCACCAGCCTCTATATCCTAAATGCATTTTAGGGTCCAGGGCAACCGCCTTGTCAATTAACCCCTTCCATGTTACAAAATCTCCATTTTTAAGATATGGAACTGCCTTCTCCATATAGGCATTGGCAAAATCCGGGCACAACTCAATAGCTTTATCAAAGCCTTCCTGAGATGCTCTGTACCCTTGAAAATCGGAAGCCAGATTGTATAACTCACAAGCTTTTTTACAGTCCTCTCCCTCTATTGCGTTACAGTTAACCTGTGCAATAGTATTGGTATACACTATAAGTAACAAAAAGCTAAGGTAATACCTCTGAAACTTTTCCATTTTCAATTTTATAGGTTAAATACTGATAATAGTCTACTTTAGAACCATTGATTTCCTTTGGAATCCATCCATCTAATGATTGGGTAAACTGTAACAGCTTATTTTCCAATTCTACATCCAAGACTGTGTCTTTCAGATCCGGGCTCATATGCTGTAACCTGAACAGTCCTGTCTTTCCTTCACAATTTACTAAAAATCTGACGGTAATAAAACCGTTACTCTTATTTTCAGAATAAATATTTTCTTTTTTCAGTTTTTCTACAATGGCAATCTTTTCTCCTTTGTAATCAAACCCTTTTGCACCGTGATAATACTGAAAGCTGAAGGGTTTATCTTTTCCGGCTCCGCATTTTTTAAAATTTGCGGCATCTAATTTCCTGTCAAACTCAATATCTCCAACCGTATTGGGATATTTACTCACCTTTTTCTCTGTCTGACACGATATCAGAATACAGGAAAACAAGGCTAGAAAACAGATTGCTTTTATCAAAAACTTCAAATTACTCAACCATTCTCCCTAAAAGTGTGCCTTGCGTATTGTCATAAACAAAAACATCCACAATGTCTCCTATTTTCTGTCCTTCAAGTTGGTCAAAAACACAAACGGCATTCTGGGAATTTCTACCCTTCCATTGGTTTTTGTTTTTCTTAGAGATTCCTTCAATCAGAATCTGATGTACTTTTCCTACATAAGATATCATTCTTTTTCTGGAAAGCTCTCCCTGTAGTGCAATAACCTCAGCTAAACGTCTTTGCTTTACATCTGCCGGAATATTGTCTTCCATCTTCTTGTGAGCAGGAGTTCCCGGTCTTTCTGAATAAGCAAACATATATCCGTAGTCATATTCTACTTCTTTCATAAGACTTAAGGTATCCTGATGATCTTCTTCCGTTTCATCACAGAAACCAACAATCATATCCTGTGAAAATGAAACATCCGGAACAATTTCCTTAGCCTTTCTGATCAGCTCTAAATACTCCTCACGGGTATGCTGTCTGTTCATAGCCTTAAGCATATTGTTACTTCCGCTTTGTACCGGAAGGTGTACATACCTGCAGATATTCTCGTGTTTAGCCATCATGTGGAATACATCCAAACTCATATCCTGAGGATTCGAAGTAGAGAATCTGATTCTCATTTCAGGTACCGCTTTCGCTACCAAATCAAGTAATTGCCCAAAGTTAATAGCTGTAGCTTTCTGCATCTCAGAAGCTTTAGCAAAATCTTTTTTAGGACCTCCTCCATACCATAAGTAAGAGTCTACATTTTGGCCGAGAAGGGTAATTTCTTTATACCCATTATTGCTAAGTTCTTTACATTCTTCGATAATAGAATGTGGATCACGGCTTCTTTCTCTTCCTCTTGTGAACGGAACCACGCAGAATGTACACATATTATCACAACCTCTGGTAATCGTTACATAAGCGGTTACACCGTTCCCACCCAAACGGACAGGATTAATATCGGCATAGGTTTCTTCTTTGGAGAGTATGACATTGATGGCATCTCTACCATCATCGGTTTCTTTTAAAAGGTTAGGGAGATCTCTATAAGCATCAGGTCCCACAACAAGATCAACCAGCTGCTCTTCTTCCAAAAATTTGGTTTTTAGCCTCTCAGCCATACATCCAAGAACTCCTACCGTCATATTCGGTCTTTCTTTCTTAAGATTTTTGAACTGAGAAAGACGCATTCTTACAGTCTGTTCTGCTTTTTCACGAATAGAACATGTATTGAGAAGAATAAGATCCGCTTCTTCCACCTTCATTGTTGTATTGTATCCCTGCTCATTAAGAATAGAAGCAACAATCTCAGAATCAGAAAAATTCATCTGACACCCGTAGCTTTCTAAAAATAATTTTTTAGAATTTTCAGGTTTTTCAGCCACTGCAAAAGCTTCCCCTTGCTTTGTTTCGTCTATATATTTTTCTTGCACAATAATCAATTTAAGGTTCGGAATTTAAATTTCAGGGCATAGATCCTGAAAACTTAAATCACAAACAGATAAGTTTGCAAAGATACAAAATATTGTGACAGAATGTCAGGAGATTCTGCTGAAGTATTATACCCTTTTTAAAACTTAGTTTTAAGAAATAAAAGTATAATCAAATCATTAAATTTCAAATATTTACACGGGTTCTTTTTAAAAACATACCAAGAACTTATTTTCTAATCTCCATGGTCAAAATGATCTGATGTAAAATTGATTTTAATTATTTTTTTTGAAACCACCGGTATTCCATCTTTAATCGCCGGCTTCCATTTCTTTTTTACTCTTTTGATGGCAAACTGCATATCATCAATAAACATTTCGCTATTTTTTACTTTGGGCAAGACATCAAGATTTTCAACTTTCCCATTCGTGTTCACATCAAAAACAAAAACGAACTGTCCGTTCACAGCATACTTCTTTAAATCGATATAAGCATGAATCATTTTTAAAAACTCCTGAGTAAAAGCAGCATCTCCGCCTGGAAATTCAGCATTCTGCGAACTGGTTACACTTCCATTCTGTGGTTTTGATTCTTGGGAATACCCCAAAAAGCTGAAAAGAAGGAAGAGGATTATAATATATTTTTTCATATTTATATATCTACAGATAAAGAAGTCAGGCTCATTCTCAATTTCATTTCAGATTTTACAGGCTGACCATTGCAGGTTGCAGGCATCCAGCTTTTCTTTATCCTCCTCACCACATACTGCATATCATCAAAGAAAACTTCACTATGAAGTACTTTAGGAGCTCCCGCAATGTCAATCACTTTTCCAGCTTCATCAATCGTTAAGGTAAATGTAAAATCTCCTGTCAGGGTGTAGAAATCAGAATTCAGATAGGTATACATATACTTTCTCAGTATCTCTTTGTATGCAGCTGCTCCTCCTTCATAAGCAGCAGGTTTAAAATCATTGCATTTAACAGCAACCTGCATAAAAGGCTCCTTAATATCTATTTTCAAAATATTTTTGTTGTTCTCTGTGATAAAAGAATCATCTCTGTCTTCAAGATCCTGGGCAAATGAAAAATTGGCAACACAAAGTGCAAGAAATAAAAATATCGTCTTCATTTTCTATATATAATAATAAACAAAGGTAAATATTTACATTCCTTATAAAAAAGAAAAACTTCACACAATCAGTATGAAGTTTTATGTTGATGTTAAGAAATCACAATGTAATTTCAGTTTACAGCAATCCTTTAATATGCTTATAATTAGATTTTACCGTTTCAAAAGCTTCTTCCATTTTTCCACCCAGCATCAACTGAGCCATTGATTTTGTCATGCCTATGACCTGATCAAATTCAATTTTAGGAGGCAGGGCCAGTGCATTAGGATTGGTGAATATATTCAGAAGGTAGGGACCGTTATACTCTAAACATTCCTTAATTGCATTTTCCACCTCTTCAGGATCATGAACATTTTTCCCCGGATATCCCATTGCCTGGGCCACCATAGCAAAATCAGGGTTAATCATATCGGTCTCATTATCCGGCATTCCTCCTACTTCCATTTCCAGCTTTACCATTCCCAATGTTCTGTTATTAAAAACAATCAGCTTTATGGGAAGTTTATACTGAAAAATGGTTGCCATATCTCCTAAGAGCATTGATAATCCGCCATCTCCACACATGGCAATCACCTGTCTTTCCGGATGAGCTAAAGAAGCTCCAATAGCCATTGGCATTGCATTGGCCATCGATCCATGATTAAAAGAACCGAGCATTTTCCGTTCGCCAGTTCCTGTAATAAATCTTGCTCCCCAGACGCAACACATTCCGGTATCTACTGTGAAAATAGCATCCTTTTTGGCAAGCTGATCCAGGGTATATGCCACATATTCCGGCTGAATAGCATCTTTTTTTCCAAAATCTTTAACATATGTGAGCTGATTCTCTTTTACTTTTTCATAGAATGCCAGCTGTTCATTGAGAAAATGATCATCTGTTTTTTCCTTCAGCATGGGAAGAAGGGCTTTAATTGTTTCTTTCACATCTCCCGTCAGCCCCAATTCCAGCTTAGCTCTTCTTCCCAGTCTTTCAGGACTTTCATCAATCTGTATGATTTTATTTTTGACCGGCATAAACTTTTGGTACGGAAAATCTGTTCCCAGAAGTATAACGAGATCTGCTTCATGCATCGCATGGTAAGCCGACGGATATCCCAATAGTCCGGTAAGCCCTACTTCATTGGGATTATTTGGCTGAATGGCCATTTTCCCACGGAATGAATATCCCACCGGGGCTTTTAATAATTTTGATAATTCCACCACTTCTGCGTTGGCTGCACCCGCTCCTATTCCACAGTATAGGACAACTTTTTTATTTTCATTCACCAGTTCTGCCAGGTGTTTCAGCTCATCATCTGAAGGCCTGATCACAGGGTGGGTTTTAAATAACTGAGCGGAAGTAGCCGCTTCCTCTGCATCCAGCTCAGAAACATCTCCCGGAAGGCCGATCACTGCTACTCCTTTTTTAGAAATAGCATGTTGAATAGCAGTCTGGAGTATTCTTTGCACCTGCTCGGGTCTCGTAATCATCTGATTATAATGACTGCAGTCATCAAACAGCTTTATCGTATTCGTTTCCTGGAAATAGTCCATGCCCATTTCCTCACTGGGGATAGTGGAAGCAATAACCAACATCGGAACATGGGAACGGTGTGCCTCATACACCCCATTGATCAGGTGAACATGTCCCGGACCACAGCTTCCTGCACATACAGCAAGGCCATCCAGCTCAGCCTCAGCAGCGGCGGCATAAGCTCCCACTTCTTCATGTCTCACATGAATCCATTGAATACTGCTTTTTTTTACGGCTACATTCAAATGGTTGAGACTGTCTCCGGTTACTGCATAAATTCTTTTCACATTGGCATTTTCGAGCATTTCTACAATCTGCTCTGCTATATTTTTAGCCATAATTGATTAGGTTTGGTGTTTATATGTAAGGAAAATACAGCCTTGAAAAATCTGTATCCCTATCAAATTTAACTAATTAAAATGAAACCTTCCCGGGGTTTCAATGTTAAAAAAATGGTAATTTAATAATAAACCCATCCCTACAGAATGTAACTTCGCAACTAACCAAAAGATTTTTAAACCTGAATGACTACAGTCATGAAAATAAAAACGGCCATCCAAAGGACAGCCGTTGATGTATTATATATTTGATTTAGATAACTACTTCAATCTGATTTCTCAATAAATCTTCGAATTCATCTCTTTTACGGATCAGATGTGCTTTTCCATCAAGGAATAAAACCTCAGCAGGCTTTAATCTTGAATTGAAGTTTGAACTCATTTCAAAACCGTACGCTCCGGCATTATGG
The DNA here is from genome assembly GCF_900176315.1 of Chryseobacterium sp. YR221. NCBI lineage: Bacteria > Pseudomonadati > Bacteroidota > Flavobacteriia > Flavobacteriales > Weeksellaceae > Chryseobacterium > Chryseobacterium sp. YR221. The sequence goes on along the minus strand of NZ_FWXM01000006.1, from coordinate 191,388 downwards.
AAAGCAAGGATATCACCTTCTCTCACCTCGTTCAGTTTTCTGTCCCATGCAAAAGTATCTGTTTCGCAGATGTTCCCTACTACGGTATAAATTCTTTCTGCTCCTTTCGGATTAGACAAGTTTTCAATTAAATGATAAGAATCGTAGAACATTGGACGGATCAAATGGTTAAACCCAGAGTTTACTCCCACAAAAACAGTAGCAGTCGTCTGCTTGATTACATTAGCTTTCACTAAAAGATAACCGCTTTTTCCAACTAAAAATTTTCCCGGTTCGAACCAAAGCTCAAATTTTCTTCCTGTTGTTTTAGCAAAGTCGGCTAACACTTTTTCTACTTTTCTACCTAATGTTTTAACGTCAGTTTCTTCTTCGCTATCCTGATAAGGAATTTTGAAACCACTACCCATATCAAGATACTTCAGGTTCGGGAAATGTTCTGAAAGCTCGAGCATAATATCTAAAGCCTGAAGGAAAACTTCCGGATCTTTAATCTCACTTCCCGTATGCATGTGAAGACCTTCCACATTAACGTTTGTACTCTTCATCACTCTTTCGATGTGGCGAAGCTGGTGAATTGAAATCCCGAATTTACTGTCGATATGACCTGTTGAAATTTTATAGTTTCCTCCGGCAAAAATATGTGGATTAATTCTCACAAAAATAGGGTAAGAATTTCCATATTTATTCCCAAACTGTTCAAGAATAGAGATGTTATCAATGTTAATATGAACTCCAAAAGTCATTGCTTCTTCTATTTCCGCCAAGTCAACACAATTGGGAGTAAACAATATTTTTTCTTTCGTAAATCCTGCTTTTAATCCAAGTTTAACTTCATTAATAGATACACAATCCAAAGAAGCACCCAGCTTCTTGACATACTTAAGGATATTGATATTTGTCAATGCCTTCGCTGCATAGAAGAACTTAGTGTGTTTTAAAAAAGAAGATGTAAGTTTTTCGTATTGAATTTTGATGGATTCAGCATCGTAAACATACACTGGTGTACCAAACTCATTGGCAATCTTTAATAATTCTTTTGAATTCATAATTTCATTTTTAACATAAAAAAAGGCAGATTCTTCGAAAAAGAGTCCACCACATTAATTATTTTTTATGCAAGACAACTCTTTTAAATATTCCAAACCTTAGAGAACTTAATAGCTCCCTTTTTTCCAGTTTTTATTTGTTTAAAATTTTGCATTGCTTATTTCTATTTTTTGCAAAAATACTATTTATTTTTTACTTTTAAGAAAATTGATTTGAAAAGCACTTTCTTTCCGACGAAATCTGTAAAGTGCAAATTCTTCTATTATTTTGGTAATGGCAATGTTTCAAAATCGCCACGAAGCAGTGCCAGCTGTAACTCATTAATCAAATCACCCGCAGGTAAAGGAAGATCAATTTTCAGCTTAGCAAGCTTGCTTAAGGTTTGTATCTGCGTAAACAGTTCATAAAAACCAAATGATATCACCTTTCCGTTTTCAATGATTAAAAATAACTTTTCACCCAATTTTCTTCCGGACCCCAACCACAGTTCATTTCTTTTTCTGAAGTCTATTTTTTGTTTCAGAACGGCAGAGTCTTTATATTCAGGTAATGCTCCGAGAAACTGAACAGCCTTCGTTCCCTGGGTAAAAGATCTGAATTTTAAAATCGGTTTTTCAGTTTTATTAAGGTTGTTTTTTTCAACAACATATTTATTATTTCTGGAATAAAGCCCAAAAGGTAAGACTTCCTTCTTCTTAACATTCTTAGAATTCAGAATGAGCTTGGCAATAATATCCGTTCCTGTAAGTTCAAAATTGATCTGCCCTACGTTATTCTGAACCTGTTCCCATTTTTTAGATTTGGAATTGAAAACTTTTTTTGAAAATTTATTGATATCCTGAACATAATCTGAGAAAATAATCTTCCCGGCTTCATTCTGGAAATAAATAAATCCTTTTTCATTTGGCAGATCCTGGGTCAGCTCTTTGATCTTATTGATATAAGTTTTGGCATTGGACTCTTCATGTTGTTTCTGGATGATTTCGTTTTCGATATCTTTTGATACTAAAAGCCTGAAGAGTTCCAAGGTCGCTCTTGCATCGCCCTCAGCTCTGTGATGATTGGTCAAAGGAATCCCTAATGATTTCACTAATTTCCCTAACGAGTAACTTACCTCATCGGGAATGAGTTTTTTAGCCAGCGGAATGGTATCTAATGTATTGATTTTAAAATCATAGCCAAGCCTTTTAAAAGACTGGCGGAGCATCCGGTAATCGAAATCAATATTATGCCCAACCAGGGTGGTATTTTGAGTTATTTCTATAACTCTTTTGGCTATTTCATGAAATTTCGGTGCCGTTTTGACCATTTTTGGGGTAATACTGGTCAGTTTCTGTACAAAAGGTGTGATATCACTTTCGGGGTTTACAAGAGATATAAACTGGTCCGTAATTTTCTGACCATCATATCTGTAGATGGCAATATCTATAATGCATTCATTTCTATAACCTGCACCATTACTTTCTATATCTATAATCGAATACATTTATTTCCCGTTAACTGATATTTTAATTAAATTAATAATCCCGTGGTCCTGATATTTTCTTCGTCAATCAAGATAACCTGCTAAAGTAACGAAAAATATATCAAAAACATAACAGGCCATCTTTCTTTTCAACTATCTTCTTCGACCTCCGAGTCCAAACATTCCAAGAATAGCTTTTGCCCCTTCTCTCATTAAGGTTGTGGTAAAAGTTCTTCCTGCTTTGCTTTGCAACACCTGTTCAAACATCCCCGGTTCTTCTTTTACCGGTTTTGTTCGTTGATTGGATGCAGGATTCTGGGCAGCCTGTTCCATTCTGTTCGTCAGCATTTCATAGGCGGACTCTCTGTCTACAGCCTCTTCATACTTGGCTACTAAAGCAGATTTCGATGTAAGCTCGGAAATTTCAGCATCGCTCAGAACATCCATCCTTGATTCCGGAGAAATCAGGTAAGTATGTACCAATGGTGTAGGAATCCCTTTTTCGTCCAAAGCCGTTACAAATGCTTCTCCAATTCCTAAATTCTGAATCAGACTTGAAGCATTATAAAATTCCGTGGTCGGATAATTTTCAACTGCTTTTGTGATCTCTTTTTTATCTTTTGCGGTAAAACCTCTGAGTGCATGCTGTATTTTCAGTCCTAATTGTGACAATACATTTTCAGGAACATCACCAGGAATCTGCGTGATAAAATAAATTCCCACCCCTTTTGATCGGATCAGTTTCACCATGGTTTCAATCTGTGATAAAAGAGCTTTTGAGGCTTCATCAAAAATAAGGTGCGCTTCATCAATAAACAGCACTAATTTTGGTTTTCCACTATCCCCTTCTTCTGGGAATGTCATATATATTTCTGCAAAAAGCGAAAGCATAAACGTGGAGAACAACTGTGGTTTACTTTGTATTTCAGCCACTCTTAAAATATTCACGACCCCTTTTCCGTCTCTTGTTTCAAGTAAATCCTGAACATCAAAACTTAATTCCCCAAAAAAGCTGGAAGCTCCCTGCTGCTCCAACGCCACAATAGACCTGAGAATGGCACCTAAGGAAGCCGGGGCTATTGATCCGTAATTGGCAGCAAGCTCCGCCTTTCCCTGAGCATTATCCGTCACATACTGCAATACTTTCTTTAAGTCATTCAGATCAATTAACGGAAGGCCTTTATCATCACAATATTTAAAAACAATAGACATAATACTCTGCTGAGTATCATTCAATTCTAATATTTTACTCAGAAGAACCGGTCCGAATTCTGTAACCGTAGCTCTCAGTTTCACTCCTTTACCTCCTGAAATGCTCATCAGCTCTACCGGAAACCCCTGAGGATTATAAGGCAGTTGTGTTTTAGCATATCTCTCTTCGATAATAGCATTCATCTGACCTGCTTCAGCTATTCCTGAAAAGTCACCTTTAATATCCAAAACAAGTGAGGGGATTCCTGCATGAGAAAGCTGTTCTGCAAAAACCTGCAGAGTTTTTGTTTTACCGGTTCCTGTGGCTCCGGCAATAAGACCATGACGGTTGATTGTTTTTAAGGGAATAGTCACATTAACTTCCGGAACAACTTCTCCGTCCAACATTCCCTTTCCCAGTATAATATGATCCCCTTTCGGAGTATATCTAGCATTTAATTCTTCTGTAAATTGTGTTTTGTCTGCCATCTGATCGCTTTTTAAACTTATAAATATAAAAGTTTTTGTAAAATATTTAATCATTAAGAAAATATTATACCATTAATTTTTGTTTTTACTTTCAGCAGATTAATGCTTATCTTACTTTTTAAAATGAACATCAGATGTATGTAAACAAAATCCTTTGCAGGAAGAACTTATTAATTCTCTTCTCTTTTTTATTCACAACCCTTTTTTCCCAACCTCGGAAACAACCTGTAGATCTATTGATCAAAGGTGATTTCACTCATCAAGCCACTTCAGTGATTTTCCCTCCACTGTGGTCAGGGTTCCAAAGAGAGGCCATTTATTCTTATGATATGCAGAATAAGCATGTAGCCATAAGCTATATACAGCAAAGCACAAAAAAGAACAAGACTATACTCACGCTGTATATTTATCCCAGAAAATCAATTGACAACCAATCGCTTAGAGATGAGTTTTCTTCATATGAATATGCCCTTAATCAGAATTCCAATAAAGGTACAGATATAAAACCTTCATTTGGAAATGCTTCCAATGACCAGATAAAAGTAAATTATATTTATTCCATATTCAATCACTCAATGGGTGAACGCGATTTTTTCAAAGGGGTAAAGTATACTGATAAAATGTCTCTTCTTTCTATTTATGAATGTGGAGGATGGAATTTTAAGATCAGAATATCTAGTGATGATATGACCCAGGGTCAGCTGGCTGAATTAAAAGATAAAACTGAAGGATATTTTGGCCTCCTGGATATCGCTTCTAAAAAACCTCTGCCGATCGATCAGACCCCGGACATCATTCTGTCTCCCGTTGTGAAGAGAGATTCTATGATGATGTACTCCACAATCGCTGCAGCTAAGGCTAAAATAGAATGGTTAGGAAACCACTCTGAAAAAAAAGAACTTCTGACAGGGTTTAATGATATGAAAATTGATTCTGAGGTCTATGCCATTGAGAAAATGATAGCATTCTATAAAGCCCATGAAAAAGATTGGCCCCTGCACGAGGACACAAAAAAATATTTTACTCAAATGATCACCATAGCCGACAACCAAAAAATTAAAGATCATATCTATGATAAGTATAACAGATTGATTAATTATGAGGAAGGAGAGGCCAGAAAAGATGAGTATATCCAATTCAAAACAGATAAAAATATTTCAGAAAACACCAATGAAATTGTATACAAAATATATTATAAACTGGAATAGATAACAAGTCCGTTTAAACTTAACCATAAAAGTCATAAAAAATTTTTAAACACTTAAGCTATTTAAGTTATATACTTTGTGTATAAAAAGTACACTAAAGTTTTGCTGAAAATCAAAGATTTTCATCTTATGTGAACTTAATTATGTGGTATTCCTTTAAACTTTCTAAAGTGTTTAAAAAAACAAAAAATTTGTGGTTTTTGACTAAGTCGAATCTTCAATTTGCGGTTGAGTAAAAAAGTTTAAACAGCTTTATATCTTAAGTTTTATTACAAGAACATGATAAAAAACAGCATTTAAAAATTAACATTCTCTAAGGCATTATTTTTGTTGAAAGGAAAGGGATCTAAGTATTTACCGTGTTATTGTATTGAAAGAAACTATTATTCAGATTTAACATTTCGTTTACAATTCATCTAATACTTTGTATCTTTAACTCATTAAAAAAATACCCAATGAAAATTGAACAAATATATACGGGCTGTCTGGCTCAGGGTGCCTATTATATTGTATCAGAAAATGAAGCTGCCATTATAGATCCGCTAAGAGAGGTAAAACCTTATCTGGATCGCTTGGAAAAAGACAATGTCACCTTAAAATATATTTTTGAAACCCACTTTCACGCTGATTTTGTTTCAGGTCATTTAGACTTAAGTGAAAAGACGGGTGCTCCAATTATTTACGGACCAACTGCCGCTCCTGAATTTGAAGCTATCATTGCGGAAGACAACCAAATTTTTGAAATCGGAAAAATAAAAATAAAAGTACTGCACACCCCAGGTCATACAATGGAAAGCAGCACTTATCTTTTGATTGACGAAAATGGTACTGAAACTGCAATTTTCACTGGAGACACCCTATTTTTAGGTGATGTGGGAAGACCGGATCTTGCCCAAAAGGCAACCAACCTCACTCAGGAAGATCTTGCCGGTATTTTATACGACAGCCTTCAAAGCAAAATTATGCCACTGGATGACAGCATCACTGTTTATCCTGCACACGGTGCCGGCTCTGCGTGTGGAAAAAACATGCAAAAGGAAACGGTAGATATTCTGGGAAATCAGAAAAGAACCAATTATGCACTGAACCAGCCCGATAAAGAATCTTTTATCAGGGAAGTTCTGGATGGGTTAACGGCTCCTCCAAAATATTTCGGGATGAATGTAGCTATGAACAAAGGCGGATATGAAAGTCTTGACGTTGTGATGGACAAAGGGTTAACGCCTGTTTCCGCAGAAGATTTTGAGGCTTTTGCAGAAGAAACCGGTGCTTTAATTTTAGATACCAGAAGTGCTGCAGAATTCCATAAAGGATTTATTCCAAATTCCATCAATATTGGAATAAAAGGTGACTTTGCTCCATGGGTAGGAACGCTTATCGTGGATGTAAAACATCCTCTGTTGTTGGTAACAGATACTGGAATGGAAGAAGAAGTGATTACCAGATTAAGCCGGGTAGGTTTTGATCATGTTGTAGGCTATTTAAAAGGAGGTTTTGAAGCCTGGAAAAACGCAGGCAGAGAAATTGATGAAATCAAAAGAATTACTCCCACTGAATTTGCAGATCAGTTTACAGAAGAGGCTACCGTTATTGACGTCAGAAAACTGAGTGAATACTCGGCAGAGCATATTGACAATGCTTATAACAAACCATTAGATACCATCAGTGAATGGGCTCGTGGCATCGATGATTCAAAACATTTTTTCCTGCACTGTGCAGGTGGATACAGAAGCATGATTGCCGCCAGCATCCTTAATTCTCACGGGATCAGGAATTTCACAGAAATCGAAGGAGGTTTTAACGGAATCAAAAAGACAGAAAAATTCCCGACAACGGATTTTGTATGTCAGTCCAAAACATTATAAATTCATGAGAATTCAATTTTGGGGACTTATTTTCGCTTCAGCTTTTATCTTAGCTTCCTGCAAAACAACCAATCTTGCAGAGGCTCCAAAAGCCAATATTAAGGAAGTGGTAAACAGTTCGGAAGTAACATTGGTAGATGTAAGAATTCCTGAACAATATGCTGCAGGAACAGCTAAAAACGCCATCAATATTCCTCTGGCTGAAATTCAGAATAATATTGAAACATTAAAAGGCAAAAAAGTAGTGGTATTCTGTAACAAAGGAATGCAGGCAGACCAGGCCATGGAAATTTTAAAGAAAAACGGCGTAGAAGCTTACGACGGAACATCCTGGAAAAATGTAAAAGCAATCCAGAACGAAACTGACAATAAATAATTTGAATAAGCTAAAAAACTATGTCACAAAAATTTCAGGAAATCATAAACTCCGAAAGACCGGTACTTATTGATTTTTTCGCAACCTGGTGTCAGCCTTGTAAGGTACAGTCTTCGGTGCTGAACACTGTAAAAGAGAATATCGGAGAAGGAGCCAGAATTATAAAAATAGATGTGGACCAATATCCGGCAATTGCATCACAATACGGAGTTCGGGGAGTTCCTACACTAGCCATTTTCAAAAATGGCGAGCTTTTATGGAAAGAAAGCGGAGTACATGATGTCAATACCCTGACGACTCTTCTTCAGCAATATATTTAACTAAGGCTAAGATTAAGGTTGAGCTTTTAATCATAATGCTCAACCTCAATCTCAGCTCTCTTACCATTGAATTGAGAAATCATCCCGGTCATTTAAAAACTGGAAGTGTTTTCTAAAATCGGCCAATTCATTCATATCCAATTCTGCAGATACCACATTCCCGTTTTTATGGGAAATTTCTTTGCCATCAGCAAAAAAGCAGTGCGAACTTTCCTGATAAAAGAGATTATTTCCGTCCGTTCCTATTCTGTTTAAACCAAAAACAAAAGACAGATTTTCAATAGCTCTTGCTTTTAAAAGATGTTCCCAGGCCCCTACTCTTTTTTCCGGCCAATTAGCCACATACAAAATAGCGTCATAATCATCATTGTTTCTTGCAAAAACAGGAAAACGGAGATCATAACACACCTGAAGCAGAAATCTGATTCCTTTATAACTGACAATAACCCGTTCTTTTCCGGGAGTATACACTTTATCTTCCCCTGAAAAGGAAAATAAATGTCTTTTATTATAAAACACAGTTTCTCCATCCGGCTGTACAAAGTACATTCTATTATAAAAATGACCATTCTGCTCTACCGGAGCACTTCCGCAGAAAGCCGTATTCTTTTCTTTTGAAATAGTTTTTAAAAACTCCAGAGATTCTTCATTTCTATCCGAAACTTCAGAAGCATCCATACAAAAACCGGTTGAAAACATTTCGGGCAACATAAAAAGATCAGCTTCCTGATGCTGAAGCTCATGTTCTATAGCTTTAAAATTTCCGGTTTTATCTTTCCAGATGATATCTAAATTAAGTCCTACCACTTTCATCTTTAATGTACGTTTAAATTATTACAATCCGATTTATAAAAATACGGCTTTTATATTTACAAACGGATAAAGAGACCGTAGATCGTTTCTTCTTTACCCGCTACGGTCTCTTTCTTAAAACTTTTTATCAAAAGATTGAATTTCTTAATAATTCATAAAGTCTTCTGTTTTTACCAGATTGATGGTTTTCGGTTTCATTTTTGATGCTGATAATTTTTATTAATATCATTAAAAATTAGAAATTTATGAAGAAATTGGTTTTTATGGTGATGGTACTCTTTTTTGGAGTTGCTGCCAATGCTCAGGCTTGGACAGGAAAAGGAGACCAGAAAATTCAGTTGGGTTTAAGTGCCTGGGGATACGGAACAGGTATTACGGGGACTTATGATTATGGACTAAACAAAATGATATCAGTGGGAGCCGGTATCAATGGTTACTTCGACAATTACAAAGATAACGATAAAGACAACCGTGTTTTTGTTTTCGGAAGACTGAATTTTCACTTACAGGAAGCTTTGAATCTTCCTTCCAAATGGGATATTTACCCGGGAGTTGATCTGGGAGTGCTTGGAAAAGACTTCGGAATAGGAGCTCATATTGGGGCACGTTACTTTTTCACAGAAAAAATTGGCGTTTTTGCAGAGGTCGGTAATAATGGAAGTCTTGGAGTTTCGTTCAATTTATAACCAATCGTCTTTAAATATGACAAAGCTTCTCGTTTAGAGGGGCTTTTTTATTTGGCATAGTTTTGATAATTGTTACCTTTGCAAATTAAAATCTAAAATTTATTAATGGAAATAGCAATCAAACTCTTTCAGTTCATTCTGAGTATCTCTATACTGGTAGTTCTTCATGAGCTTGGGCACTTCTTACCGGCCATATGGTTTAAAACAAGAGCCGAAAAATTCTTCCTGTTTTTTGATCCTTACTTTTCAATTTTCTCAATGAAGAAAATCAATGGCCAATGGAAGTATAAATTCTTCTCAAAAAACCTGCCGGATACTGAAGTAACAGAGGTTAACGGAAAGAAGGAAGAAGTTCCTATCGATATATCAAAACTTCCAGACAGTGACTGGAGAAAACATCCTGAGCAGACCAAATACGGAATCGGATGGCTTCCTTTCGGAGGATATGTGAAAATTGCCGGAATGGTAGACGAAAGCATGGATACCGCACAGTTAAAAAAAGATCCGGAATCTTGGGAATTCAGAGCTAAACCAGCCTGGCAGAGACTGATCATTATGCTTGGTGGAGTTACTGTCAACTTTTTCCTTGCATGGATCATATTTTCAGCACTGGTTGGGAAAAATGGAGAAAATATTTTTGAAGCGGATAAAATTACAACCCCACTTCATTATACGGAAGCCGCAAAAAAAATGGGCTTTCAGGATGGGGATAAGATCTTAAAAGTAGACGGAAACGTTCAGAAAGATTTCAAAAAATTAGCACTTGATGTTTTATTGAGTGATGAAATAACTGTTTTAAGAGATGGAAAAGAGGTTACTTTCCCAACCAATGACGACGGAAAGGCTTTTGCATTCCAAGATCCTGAACCTAAAGCATTCTTAACTCCAAGAATGTCTCCTGTTGTGGATACTATTGTAACAAAATCTACTCTGGATGCAGGATTAAAAATCGGTGACAAAATACTTTCTATCAACGGAAAGCCACTTAATTATTATGATGAAGTAAAGCCTTTGGTAGTTCCTAACGCCGGAAAAGTAGCAGATTTTCAAGTCTTGAGAAATAATCAGGTGGAAGATTTAAAAATCCCGGTATCGAAAGAAGGAACAATTGGAATCTTAGCATTCAAAGAAATAGAAAAATATTCTGTTCATAACGATTATAACTTCTTCGGATCAATCAAAAGGGGATTCACACTTACGATTGAGAGTTTAACGTACCAGATTAAGCAGTTCAAATTAATCTTCAATAAAAAGATCAAAGGATACAAGAAAGTAGGCGGACCTATCGCTATTGTAAAAAATATGCCTGTAAATAAAGATGCTACAGGACATGTTTCTATTGATTGGTCAGCATTCTGGGGCTTTACAGCAATGTTCTCCGTATGGTTGGCATTCCTTAACCTTATTCCAATTCCGGGACTTGACGGAGGTCACGTTTTATTTACCCTATATGAGATCATTGTAGGAAAACCTGTTCCACAAAAAGTATTGGAAAATGCTCAAATGGTGGGGGTTATCTTCCTGTTAGGATTAATGGTACTGATATTCGGAAGCGACATTTTTAAAATGCTTACCGGAGGTTTATAATTTTTTTGAGAAAATTTATTAAAAATATTTGCAGGGTATAAATATTCGTCCTATATTTGCACCACTTAAAAACAAGGACATTCCTCCTTAGCTCAGTTGGTTAGAGCATCTGACTGTTAATCAGAGGGTCGCTGGTTCGAGCCCAGCAGGAGGAGCCAAAAAAAGACTTACATTTTGTAAGTCTTTTTTTATTTGCATATATTTTGCTTAGTAGACATTGATATACGTAATTATATAAACAATGCCTTACTTATCCCGGATCTATTTAAAAGACAACCACCCGCAAGACTTCCCTTTTAACCTTCCTTTTTTGAGTAAAGGTTTGGATCTAAGGTTTAAAAACAATGTTACTTTTTTCGTTGGAGAAAACGGCATCGGTAAATCAACCCTGTTGGAAGCTATTGCGGAAAACTGCGATTTCAATGTAGCCGGAGGAAGCCGAAATCATCATTATAATTTCCATAAAACAGAATCTGGGTTATCAGAACACCTCGTACTCTCCTGGAGTACCAAAACGACACAGGGATTCTTCATGAGAGCTGAGAGTTTTTTCAATTTTGCCACTTATATCGATGAAGTAGCTGAAGAAGACAGAAGGGTTTTGGAGGCCTATGGAGGCAAGTCTCTGCACCAGCAATCACATGGTGAAGCTTTCCTATCATTATTCCATAATCACTTTCAAAAAGGAATTTATATCCTTGACGAACCTGAGTCTGCTCTATCACCCCAAAGGCAACTTTCTTTACTCTCCATCATCCACAAATTAGAAAAAGCAGGAAAAGCCCAGTTCATTATTTCAAGCCATTCACCTATCTTGATGAGCTATCCGAATGCTGAAATCTATTTATTAGATGACAAAATTCAACGTATCCCTTACAAAGAAACGGAGCACTATCAGCTGACAAGGAATTTTTTGGAGCATCCGGAGCGATATTTTAAACATTTATTCGAAGATATCTAAGATGAAATTAAAAATAAGTGAAATATTTCTTACTGAAATTCAACATATTTAGTTTAAAACCATCGATAATTGGGGATAAAACTTGACTGATATTAATATTCCTCTTATATTTGCATCACTTAAAAATAAGGAAAATTCCTCCTTAGCTCAGTTGGTTAGAGCATCTGACTGTTAATCAGAGGGTCGCTGGTTCGAGCCCAGCAGGAGGAGCAAAAAGACTTACAGAAATGTAAGTCTTTTTTGATTAATAAATCTTTTGTTTGCTGTTTTCAGCAAATAATAAAGGTCTTCTGCTCATCATTTTCATCTTAGTATAAGTCGTAAATGTTGTGACTTTTCACATCAATTTAATCTCCTGATTCATTACATTTTAAGCTCTTAAAAATCATCTCTGAATCTTAATAATTGCTAGTATTATTTTCGTTACATTTGCAAACTTATAGGGAATAATAATTTTTTCTATTTTTTTCTATTTTTTTTGAATAAACTGCATACTTTTTGTTTGTGATAATTGCTTGAAGAAACGAATGATGTTAAACAATAACCCTAAACACAATTTTTTATTTTTTTTCCTGCTTTTCACCAGCTTTTCGTTGGCTCAAAATAGAGTAAGCGGAAGAATTGTCGATGAAAAAAATAACAAAGAGCTTACTAAAGTTGATATCTTTATCAATAACAGTAAAATCCCGGCACTTACGACAACTTCCGGAAGCTTTGTTATTCAGTCTGACAGTTTAATCAGCACATTAAAATTCTCAAGAAAAAGCTATACGCCTGAAACCCTGGATGTAACTCCTGAAACCTCAGAAAATATCTTGGTACAGCTATCACAGGCACAGGTGAGTAACATCCAGGAGATTGTTATCAATACCGGAAAAACCAAATACAAAAGCAAAAAAGAAAATCCCGCCTATGCCATTATGCAGAAAGTCTGGGCACGCAAAAGAAATAATGGCTTAGAAAAGTTTGATACCTATTCATACAAGGAATATGAGAAAACTCAATTTGACCTTAATAATCTGGATAGCACGTTTATGAAGAAAAAAATCTTCAAAAAACTGGATTTCATTTTTGATTATGCTGATTCTACAGCAAGCGGCAGATTAGGTCTTCCCATCTTTATAAATGAAGCTGTTTATGAAAATTATGGTAAAAATAAGCCTGAAAAAGACAGCAAAAGAACACTTGTCGCCCAAAAGACTTCAGGGTTTCAGGATAATCAGGTAATCACCGTTTCGGCAAAAAACCTGTATCGTGAAATCAATATCTATGACAATACCCTCAATTATTTCGATATAGGATTTCAAAGCCCGGTAGGATCAGATGGATTCAGCACCTATGACTACAGCCTGGTAGATACCATTGCCATTCATGGGGAAAAAGCTTTCCATATAAGATACCAGCCTAAAAGAAAGGATATACTGGCTTTCCAGGGAAATCTCTATATAGACACAGACACCTATGCTGTTATAGGAGCCACCTTAAAATCAACACAAAAAATAAACGTCAATTTTGTCAATAGTGTTTCCACTCAACTGGAATATGACAACCCTGACGAAACCACATTCCTCCCTAAAAAACTGGTTACAGAATTTGAGATAAGTCCTTTTTCCAAGAAAAAAGGATCTAAGAGTATTATCGCTAAAAGATCCGTAGATTATTCAAATTACGAATTCAATAAACCAATTGACCCAACCGTATTCAAGAGAAAAGAAGAGGAATACGAAGACGATTTTGTCAAAAAAGATGATGCTTATTGGACAAAAGCAAGACCTGACACATTATCCAAATCTGAACAGGGGGTGTACAACATGCTTGATCAGCTCCAGCAGACACCAAAATTCAACCATATGGTTAAATTATTTGAAACTCTCGGTTCCCGTCATTATAATGCCTTTAAGGGCGTAGATATTGGTCCTATTTTTTCAATCTATGGAAGAAATGAAGTGGAAGGAGACAGAATAAGACTGGGTGCAAGATCCTATTTCGGATTAAATGATACATGGAGAGTACAGTTTTATACAGCATATGGATTTAAAGATCAACAGATAAAATATGGTGTTGACGCCAGATATATGTTCAATAAGCTTAACAGGTTTATGATAGGAGCCGGAACCAGTAGAGATATTGCTCAGCTGGGAGGACAGTTGACCAGTGGAGACGGCATGACCGGTCCACAATCTACTTCTACATTCTTTGCAAGAGGTGAAAACAATTCCTTAAGCTCCGTCAACCAAACCAGAGTATTTGCAGCCATTGAACCTTGGAAAAACGTACAATTCAGAGTAGATGGGGTAATGCAAAGCATTAAATCTGCTAACCTGGAGCTGTTCAACCTTATGTACTATAAAGACGGAAACTTAAGAAAAACAGTAAATGACTCTCATGTTACCTTCAGCATAATAGCAAAACCGGGAGCAAAATTTTCCCAAACAGGGATTGACCGATATCAGGCCAAAAACCTTGCCCCAACCATTGTATTAAGATATACAAGGGGAATTGAAGGACTCTTCAATGCTGACTTTAATTATGACAAGCTTCAGTTCATGCTTTCCAAGCCATTCCTTATTGGAACTATCGGTAAAACAATTGTTAACTTTGAGGCCGGAAAAAACTTTAATACTGTTCCGCTGGCATTACAGAATATCATTCCCGCCAACCTTTCCTATGGGTTGGTACCTAATACCTTTTCACAGCTTAATTACTACGAATTCGTGGCCGATTCTTACGTCACCCTTAACCTTGAGCATCACTTCAACGGAAAAATACTTTCTTACATTCCATTGATCAAAAAATTAAAGCTTAGAGAGATTGCATTTATAAGAGGTGCCTATGGATCATTAAGCGACGAGTCTAAAGCAATTAACGTAGAAGGATTCAAATACTCAGCGCCCAATGAACATATTTACTTTGAATACGGATTTGGAATTGAGAATATTGGAATTGGAAATCTTAGAATTTTCAGAGTGGATTTCAACTGGCGAGGAAATTATCTTGACAGACCGGATATCTCAAAATTCGGTATTAAAGCAGGATTTCAGGTTGGATTTTAATATCATATAAATAATCCGCGGCTTCAGAGAAGCTGCGGATTATTTTTTCAATTTTACCTAACATTTATGATGCATTGGAAGGCATAGGGCAAAACACCCAAGGCATCTATTGATATTAACTAGTCAAAACATTCTGACAAGGTGCATGGTTCAGAAAGCATACAGTTGGCCTGCTGCCATGAGTTCCATCTGCACCAATCAAAACATGACTGGAATAAAGAAGGGCATGTTGCTGCCACTCCTCCGCTTATTTCCTTTAAACTCTTTTTAGTTAATTTTTTCAAATTTTTCATGTCAATGCCTATTAATGGTTATTAATCATTTATATTGTCAACCTGCTAGCACTCACAAGGTTCTTCATAAGTATTGGTTAAACAATGTACCTTCTGCCATGCACTCCATCCACACCATACACTACAAGAACTTGTTATAGGTGGGCATTTTTCTGCACCTCCCTGAATTATTTTCAAATTCTTCTTTGTTAGTTTTTTGAGATTATTCATATCAATGTGATGGTTATCGCCATTAATTACAAGAGCAAGATTGCTCTACATAGAATATACAACGAAATTTCTCCACCGGAGACAACCCACACCATACATCGCATGATCTGATTGGAGCCTGAGGGCACGATCCCGCTCCACCATTAATTTCTTTAAGGTTCTTCTTTGTTAATTTTCTTAAATTTTTCATGTTAATTAGTTTTTAATTTTTGCCTACTCTATACGCTTTTCGGCTTCCGCAATTAACTTATTGTATGACACTTAACAAATATATAAATATTTCACAAGCAATAGAATATTAATAAAAATATTTTTATTTTCTCCATAAACAAATGGCTCAAGCCTCTTTTCCAGGATAAAAAAGATAAAAAAAGCCTCAGCAAATGAATGCTGAGGCTTAATTTTTTTATAAAACGCTTAACTTATTATGCGTTTGCTTCTACAGATACGAAAGATCTGTTGTTTGCTTTCTTTCTGAAAACTACTTTACCATCTATTAATGCAAACAAAGTGTGATCTTTACCGATTCCCACGTTATCACCTGGGTGGTGCTGAGTACCTCTTTGTCTAACAATAATATTTCCGGCAATAGCTGCTTGTCCTCCGAAAATCTTCACACCTAATCTTTTAGAGTGAGACTCTCTACCGTTCTTGGAACTACCGACTCCTTTCTTGTGTGCCATTTTATTATTGGATTATTTATTAAGTGCTTTAAATTGATCGATATTCTTAATGATAGCAGCATCTACTTCTTCATGAGTAAGAATATTCTTTTCTAATTCAACTTTAACTGCTTTTCCTAAAGTAATTAAAGTTTCTCTGTTCTCTTTAGACTGAGACAAGTTGTTTTTCTTTAAGTGATAGTTCAACTCGTGATCTTCACCAAAGTTAACAGTTGCATGGTCAGAAAGAACCTCTGCTTTCACAGTTTCTTTTTTAGTAGCTTTTTTTGCTCCTCCTTCAAAACCAGTAATACCAGTGATTACGATTTGAGTTAAAGATTGTCTGTGACCATTTTTCACTTTGTAACCTTTTCTTCTTTTCTTTTTGAAAACGATTACTTTATCAGCTTTTACGTGATCTAGGATCTCTGCTTCTACAGTGATTCCGTTTACAGCTGGGGCGCCTACAGTGATTGCTCCGTTTACAGTAAGAAGAACTTTATCGAAAGAAACTTTTCCTCCTTTATCTCCTTTTAAACGGTTTACAAACAACTTCTGGTCTTGCTCAACTTTGTATTGAAGCCCTGCTATTTCTACAATTGCAAACATTGTTTATAAAATTTTTAGTTATTTCGAGGTGCAAATATACAAATAAAAATCTAAACCCCTTACAATCAAAGCAATGTTTTTTTCGCAAATAACCTATTCACTATGTTTTGAATAATTTTTTAGAATAAAGCATTCATATGTAAAAGATAATTTTATATCTTCGTTTAACCAAAACTAATATTTTTATGAAAAAAAACCTTAATTTCTGCTTAGTAGCAGGATTTATTGCTGCGTTTTCATTAACATCATGCAGCGATGACAAAATGGAAGAAACGGTTTCACCGGAACAAGCTTCAAGTGCAAAAATTGATCAGCCGGGCGATCTTGAAAAGATCTGTTATTATGTAGACAATAACTGGAATTCTACTGCAGTATTGAAAACATCTTTACAAAATGCCACAGACACCAACTTCATGAATGCCCAAATGACCAAGATTGCAAGTCTTTGGGGAAGAAGCAACCCTACTCTACGATTTGTAGACGATCCATCCAATTACAATTCTACGTACAATGCCATTTCCTATTCCACAGGAAAAATTTATTATGGCTATGCAATCTATTACGATGCAAAATCAAAAGGCGGAGATATCGTCAATGCTATGATTCTTGCCCATGAGTACGGACACCAGCTTCAGTACATCTTTGGACTCCCTTCTGTTAATGAAAACACAGCAAGACCAAACGAATTGGAAGCAGATGGTTTTGCCGGGTATTATTTAAGAAGACCAAACGGCTACAACAAAACCAATTTTACAGAAATTGCATCAGCCTATGAGTTTGCACAAAGCATAGGTGACTATCAGACCAGTAGTCCTGGACATCATGGAACACCTGCCCAGAGAAGATCTGCTGTACGTTTAGGTTTCCTATTAGGACAATACGATCTTAATGCAGCTAATTTCGACTATAACTTCTTCTATTATTATCAGGGAGTTTTAAACGGCACTTACAAAATGGCTAAAAACACAGTTAATCCTGAAATTGACGCTTATATGAGTCAGTATATTGATGAGCTGAAAAAAATTCAGACAGGAGAAATTTCTGCTGAAGAGTTTAAAAATCTTAAATAGCACAAACATTCATTTTTATCATATTTAAGAAAGGAGGCAGACCATCAGGTTCTGCCTCTTTTTATAGGCCTAAAACCTATAATCAAAAATATATTCACAATTTATTGAATAATTTTAACACATAAAGCATTGATTTATAAAAGATAATTGTATACATTCGTACTGCTTTAAAAAAAACAATATGAAAAAAATCTTTAACACTTGCTTACTAGTAGCAGGTTCATTTGCTGTATTCTCATTGACAGCATGTAGTGATGACAAAATGGAAGAATCCACATCACCGGAAACCCAAACATTAAACGCAAAACTGGACCAACCTAACGAGTTTGAAAAGGCTTGCTCTTTTGTGGATATGAATTGGTCATTTACGGCAATCCTGAAAGCAACTCTCCCCACCGCTGCCGACACAAGTTTCATGAACGCACAAATGATTAACAACGCCAATATGTGGGGCAATACCCCTCCTCCATTAGGCTTTGTAGACGACCCGGTAACTCCTAATTCAACCTACAACGCGCTCTCATATAGAACTGGAAAAATCTATTACGGCTATGCCATCTATAAAGACGCAAAAAGCAAAGGCGGAGATATTGTCAATGCTATGATTCTTGCCCATGAATATGGACACCAACTGCAATATAAATATAATCTACCTACAGTAACAGAATCAACAGCTAGGTCTACCGAATTAGAAGCTGACGGTTTTGCAGGATATTATTTGAGAAGACCAAACGGTTATAACAAAACCAATTTTACAGAAATTGCATCAGCCTACGAGTTTGCACAAAGCATCGGAGATTATCAAACAACAAATCAAAATCATCATGGAACTCCTCCACAACGAAGATCTGCTGTACGTTTAGGATTCCTTTTGGGTGAATATGGCCTTTCCGCAGCAGAATTTGATTATAATTTCTTCTATTATTATCAGGGTGTTTTAGACGGTACATACAAAATGGCTAAAAACACAGTTAATCCTGAAATTGATGCTTATATGAGTCAATATATAGATGAATTGAGAAAAATTCAGACAGGAGAAATTTCCGCAGAACAATTTAAAAACCTTAAATAAACAGAAGCAATCATTTTTATCATATTTAAGAAAAGAGGCAGCATATTCTGCCTCTTTTTTATTGACTTGAAAAATAGCGTAAGTTTATTTACTTTTGACTCCACATCCTACAACAATGAACAGAGACCTTTATATTGATTTTGCCAAAGGGCTGGCAACTCTTTCTATTATATTTATCCATACCGCTTTCTGGTCCGGCCAATTTTATATTCCGGCAGAAGTACGGGTATTTTCTCTTGTCTTTGATGTAGCGCTTTTTTACGCATTAAGCGGGATTACTTCAGGAGCGAATATTGAAAAAACATTACACAGGCTGCTGAAACTACAGATCACCTATATGATTTTTGTAACATTCCTTTTCTTTATGGATTATTTCTTTAAAGTCTTTGGGCTCAGTTTCTTTTCCCTGGAATGGCTTCAGCATTTTTATTCAACATTCGGTTCAAAATATGCTACAACCAGTATTTCCACAACACCCCAGTGGCAGAATCTCGGGAACTGGTATCTTCACCAATATACCAATGCCGATACCTTTCCGGTAGTAATGGGAAGTTTCTGGTACCTCAAGGTTTACTTTATCCTGACTGTTTTTGGCGTTTTAATTTTAAGATTTTTCCCAAAACATATCAATTGGTTTATAGGGATTTGTGTTGCCTTAACCATAATATTCAATATTTTCCCTGAATATTATCCTACAGGTCAGGTGGGCTATGTAGCCTTCTATCTGGCTGTATTTTTAGCAGGCAACAGAATGCGTGGAAAAAAAATTCCGGGAAAACTAATTCCCGTTTTATATCTTCTTGTTGCCGGTAGCTTATTGTGGATGTTCTGGTATTACGGAGGTGAGATTTTTTACAAAATAAATAAAAACAAATTCCCTCCCAAAGTACCTTATATCATATGGACGCTGTTTTCCCTTGTCACCTTATTTGTTCTTTATAACAGATTAAAGATCACAAAAGAAAATTTCATTACCTATATTGGTAAAAATGCCATTTTCTTCTATTTTGCACAGGGAATCAGCTCATCCCTGGTTTATTTCCTGGTAGTTCCTTTACAAGAAAACATGCCTTGGTGGGTACTGATGTTGCTTATCTATTTTATCAATATTATATTAGCCTTTATTATTTCTGCGGGATTAAAAAAGGTAGATACTTCAGGGTGGAATATTTTGGAATTCCTAAGGAGAAAGACCGCATCTTAGCATTTTAGAGGTTAATTTGAAATAAAATAATCATTCTTACCTCAATTTGTCTTAATTTTACAAAAATTTATAACATGTTTAAGTTGAAACTTCCTACCGATCCCAGGTGGGCAAATATTGCGGAAGGAAACATTGAAGAAATTTTGACCGATCATGCATGGTGTGAGCAAAAAGCAGCTACCAATGCCATTACACTGATCACAATGCTTCCGGAATATCCCGAAATGGTTACAGAGCTTCTGGCTATTGCCCAGGAAGAACTGGATCATTTTAATCAGGTTCATGAAATCATTAAAAAAAGAGGCTATACTTTCGGGAGAGCCAGAAAAGATGATTATGTCAACCAATTAGCAAAATTTATTGTTCAAGGATCCAGAGACGAGCTCATTATAGATAAATTGCTTTTTGCAGCAATGATTGAAGCCAGGAGTTGTGAAAGATTTAAAGTACTCACAGAAAACATTAAAGATGAAGAACTTAAAGTTTTCTATAGAGAGCTCATGATATCTGAAGCCAACCATTATACTTCATTTATTGGTTTTGCAAGACAGCTTGGAGATCCGGAAACAGTAAACAGACGCTGGGAAGAATGGTTGGAATATGAAGCTGACATCATTAAATCCTATGGAAATAAAGAAACCATCCACGGGTAAAATTAAAAAAATAATAGAGTAAAGACGATACATTGAAGAAACCTAGCTTTGAAAATATTGCTAACATTTTTCTGAAAAATTTTTTTCAGGGACTGGTTATTATTGGCCCTATCGGGCTTACTATTTTTGTGATCTGGTATGTGGTGAGTGCTATTGACAATCTTGTTCCGTCGCTCGCCAAACAAATCCCAGGGCTTGTTTTTGTTTCAATTATATTATTTACGGCTATTCTAGGCTATTTAGGAAATAAATTCGTGGTAGGAAGGTTCTTCTTTGACACCATGGACAGTTTACTGGAGAAAACTCCAGGTGTAAAACACATTTACACCCCCACAAAAGATGTTATGTCTTCATTTGTGGGCGATAAGAAAAAATTCAACGATCCTGTGTGGGTGAAAACCAACGAAAATCCTGAAATATGGAGAATTGGCTTTCTAACCCAAAAAGAAATGTCAGACGTTGATAAGCATAACTATGTTGCAGTATATCTTCCCCACTCGTATGCTATTTCGGGATGGGTAATTGTGACTGAGGAAAAAAACATCAAACCTGTAGTAGGAATGAATGCAGCTTCAGCAATGAAGTTTGCAGTAAGTGGCGGTGTAGCCGGGTTCCACTCTGATGAAAATATATTTAAAGCCCCTGAGTAATCCCCTACTCTTCTTTACGTATACATTGATGAATTTGAAATTATTTTCGAAGCAATTTTCTCTATAAACAATTTAAAAACATACTATAGCACATGAATTTACCCTACGCGGAACCTTTCCGCATTAAAATGGTGGAAGAAATCCGCCAATCCACCAGAGAAGAAAGAGAGCAATGGCTTAAAGAAGCAAATTATAACCTTTTCAACCTAAAGTCATCACAGGTTTTCATCGATCTTTTGACAGATTCCGGAACCGGAGCCATGTCAGACAGGCAATGGGGAGCCCTGATGACCGGAGATGAAAGCTATGCCGGATCACGCTCTTTTGAGCAACTGCAAAATACGGTTGAAAAAATTACCGGTTTTAAGTATTTACTTCCGACACACCAGGGAAGAGCTGCAGAAAATGTACTTTTTTCGGTATTGGTAAAAGAAGGAGATGTAGTACCTGGAAATTCTCATTTTGATACCACAAAAGGTCATATTGAAATCAGAAAAGCTCACGCTATCGACTGTACTATTGACGAAGCTTTTGAAATTAATGACCTTCACCCTTTTAAAGGAAATATCAACCTTGAAAAACTGGAAGAAGTCTATAAAAGCCATCCTAAGGAAGACATTCCCTTCTGTCTGATTACGATTACCTGTAATTCTTCCGGAGGTCAGCCTGTTTCTTTAGAAAATATGAAGGCTGTAAAACAACTCTCTGACCAATATGGAATTCCTGTATTCTTTGATTCAGCAAGGTTTGCAGAGAATGCTTACTTTATTAAAAAAAGAGAAAAAGGTCAGGAAAACAGAAGTATCAAAGAGATCTGCAGAGAAATTTATTCTTACGGTGACGGAATGACCATGAGCTCCAAGAAGGACGGACTGGTTAACATCGGAGGATTTATCGCTCTGAATAATGAAGAACTTTTTAGAAAGGCTTCAAACTTTACGATTATCTTTGAAGGCTTTATCACGTATGGAGGAATGGCTGGAAGAGATATGGCTGCCCTGGCTGTAGGCCTGGATGAAGCTACTGAATTCGCTTATCTTGAAAGCAGAATTTCTCAGGTTGAATATCTCGGCAACAAACTGATAGAATACGGAATTCCGGTTCAGAAACCTATTGGCGGACATGCTGTATTCATCGATTCATTAAATTTCCTTCCTAATGTTTCCCGTGCAGAATATCCGGCACAGACTTTAGGGCTTGAAATTTACAAAGAAGCAGGGATCAGAACGGTAGAAATCGGCACTTTACTCGCCGACAGAGATCCTCAGACAAGAGAAAACCGCTATCCTAAGCTGGAGTTGGTACGTTTAGCCATCCCTAGAAGAACCTATACCAATAATCATATGGATTATATTGCTGCTGCAGTCAAAAATGTATATGAAAGACGCGAAGAAATAGCAAAAGGATATAAGATTACCTGGGAACCGGAAATTTTACGACATTTTACCGTTCACCTTGAAAAAGCATAAAAACAAAACCGGAAGAAATTCCGGTTTTTTTATTATCCGGATAATTGTCCATTTTTCACATAAACAAATGAAAATGTTTGACTTAAAAGAAATAAAGTATTATGCTTTTCATTTTATTTTTCTCAAATTCAAAATTAAATTACTTTATTTTTCTCAAATCATGAATGTTTTTGATTTACATTTGCACCTATCTAAAAATAGATTGCGAAAAGTAATTAAACACCAACTGAAAAATCCGTTATTCCGAAATGAAGAAAATTGCTGTCGTGGGTGCTGGTATTTCCGGCTTAAGCATGGCGAATTACTTAGAAAAGCACAATATTGATTATCATATTTATGAAAGAAGGAAAAAAGAAGATTTAGCAGGTCACGGATTCCTACTCCCACAAGAGGGAATTGAATATCTTTCACAGATTATAGACCCCAAACTCCTTTTCAACCATGGGAATTTTCTAAAAAAATACATACAATACTCTCACAAAGGAAAAATTCTTGCCGAAAAAGATCTTAATGATGTTTTTGTGATTTCCAGACATGCATTAATCAATATTTTAACTCAAAATATTTCTCCTGACAAAATAACGTATGAAAAAACGTTAACTTATGACGAAAAAGGAAAACTCCAACTTCCTGACGGCACTGATATCGATTCAGACATTGCTATTATTAGTGATGGTTCCAGAAGTCGCATCAGAAGGGAGATTTTTAAGAATGAAAAATTGAGACTTGTAAGAGAAAACGAAATTGTCAACATCATTCAAAACAAAAAAATAGCAGCCTGCATTGAAAACAACTTTATGAAATTCCACCTTGAAGAGGGCGGACTGACATTCGGAATCCTCAAACTTTCTGCAGACTCTATTCTATGGTATTCACAATTTGACAGTGAAAAATACAAGATCAGTGAAGAATGCTCCATGGGCAGTCTTAAAAAATACATGACTGAACTTTTTAAGGACTGGAGCCCTTTAGTCTCATCTATTATCAAAGAATCCAGTTATAAAAACGCCCATTTATGGCAAGTATATGAATTGGAGGAACTTAATCCTTTTTATCAGGATAATGTTGTCTTTATCGGAGATGCCGCACACCCACTCATCCCGTTTACAAGCCAGGGAGTTACCTCAGCACTAAAGGACTCGTTCACTTTGACTAAACACTTAATTGAGGAAGAAAACACAGGTGAGGCCTTCCAAAAATATGAAGCAGAAAGAAAGCCGGAAATTGAAGTCCATATTGCCAACGGAAGGGCTTTACTTAATCAGTTTTTACTTCCGCTAGACCAACATTCTAAAAACATTTTACCAATCTCTTATAAATAAAAATATGTTCACCAATAACGATATCAATTTTGAAGCTCTGAAAAGAAAAGCCTACAACGGAAGATGGGCAACCCTGGAAGATGGAATTATCCCTTTGACCGCAGCGGATCCGGATTTCAGAACAGCTCCTGAAATTGAACAGGGTATCATTGAATACATTAAAGATGGCTATCTGAGCTATGGCCCTTTTTCCGGCCTTCCGGAGTTTAAAAAGAATGTAGCAGAGCATTTCAATACAGAGAAATTTGGAAATTTCACGCCCGAAAACGTGCTTGCCGTTAACAGCGCAGCGCAGGGGATGTTTTTAATTGCCTCCTATGTTCTGAAACCGGGAGAAGAGGCTATTATCCTGGATCCTGTAGATTTTCTATTTAAAAAATCCGTGGAAGCAGTGGGTGGAAAGGTTGTATTGTGCCCTGTAGATACCGTAACCGGAGCTATTGATTTTGAAAAAATGACATCACTGATTACCCCAAAAACAAAACTTATCAGTATATGCAATCCACATAACCCACTCGGAAAGGTATATTCCAAAGAGACGCTAAAAAAGGTTTCTGAAATTGCTTCTGCTCATAACTTATGGGTGATGAGTGATGAGATATGGAGCGATATCGTCTATGACCACAAAGATTTTCACACCTATTCATCCGTCTCAGAAGAAGCAAAGAAAAAAAGTTTTACAGTATATGGATTTTCAAAATCATTTGGTATTGCAGGGCTCAGAATTGGGGCTGTTTTATGCAATGATCAGGATGTCTTTGAAGATTTTGTAGAAAAATCAAATTTCAACTCAACCATAGAAGGGGTTTCTACATTATCACAGATTGCGGCAAGTGTAGCCCTGGAAAAAGCAAAGCCCTGGTACAGGGAATTTTTGACACATTTACAGAATAACAGGGATCTTGCTTTCAAAATATTGAGCACGTCTGAGGTTCTGCAACCTCATCTACCGGAAGCTACTTTTGTTTTATTCCCCCAAATTAAAAACGGAATGTCCAGCGATGAATTTGCCAAACATGTTCTCGATCAAGGTAAAGTAGCCATTGTACCGGGCTCAGAAAGATGGTTCGGAAAAGGAGCGGAAGGACACATCAGGATCTGTTTCTCTACTTCACAAGAAATCCTGGAAGAAGGACTGAATAGAATAATAAAAAGCTTTTAATATTAAAAATATTCATCAAAAATTAATAATAAGTTATTTTTTTTCTAAAACCAATACAGAATTCAATAAATTTAAAATATTCATAACGAATATTCAATTTTAACACTGATTTAAAAATAAAAATTAATAATTTTGAGACAATCACCAACCAAAGTCTCAAATATGAAAATAAAATACATCAGCGTCATTTTTCTTAGTGCTTCTTCATTATCTTATGCTCAGCAAGTACATGATACTATTGCCAAGGAGTCAAAAATAGAGGAAGTTGCCATTACGGGAAGCCGGAATAAAAAAAGAACGGTCATCAACACACCTGTTCCCATAGACGTCATTGACATTAAGCAGGTAAGCCAGGCAACAGGTCAGGTAGAAGTCAACCAGCTGCTGCAGTTTGCCGCACCTTCTTTTAATTCCAATAAACAATCCGGATCGGATGGCGCTGATGCGGTAGACCCTGCTACTTTAAGAGGGTTGGGCCCTGATCAAACCCTGCTATTACTCAATGGAAAAAGATACCATCAGTCTTCGCTAATCAATCTTTTCGGAACCAAAGGAAGGGGAAATACAGGATCTGACATGAATACTATTCCCATTGGGGCTATCAAAAGAATAGAAGTCCTTCGTGACGGAGCTTCGGCACAATATGGCTCGGATGCCATTGCCGGGGTCATCAACGTCATCCTTAACGACCGCGATAAAGGTTTTGAGGGGAATGCTTTTTACGGGATGAATCTTTTTAAAAGTCCCGGAGATAAAGATATTGTATCTGATCATAAGGTAGATGGAATGACCTTTGACTTTAGCGGGAACTTGGGAACAAAAATAGGTTCAAAGGGCGGATTCGGAAACTTTACGGTAGAATTTATCAATAAAGATTACGCCATAAGAAATGCCAATCCGGCTATTTACAATGATCCTCCTGCTCCCAGACAACGTTTTGGAGATGCAAAAGCACAAAATGTATATTTTTTCGGAAATATAGAGCTCCCATTATCTGACGGCCTTACATTCTACTCACGTCAGGGATTCTCACACAGAAATACCAAAGCCTATGCCTGGACAAGAACACCAAATGCCGATGGAAATATTCCCGAAATTTATCCTAATGGTTTTGACCCTATTGAAGATACCAGCATTACAGATTTCACCTTTGACAATGGTCTGAAATTTAAAGTGGCAGACTGGGATGTCGATTTCTATAATGCTTTTGGAAACAATCGTTTTACTTATGATATTAAAAATACGGTAAATGCTACTTTAGGAGCTCAATCTCCCACTAGTTTTGATGCCGGGGGACATTCCTTACTTCAAAATACGACAGGCTTTAATGCCGCTAAACAATTCAAAGTATTGGAGGGGCTTAATATTGCTTTCGGATCTGAATTCAGATATGAAAAATTTGAGATTATTAAAGGTGAAGAAGCATCTTATGCCATGTATGATATTAACGGGAATATTGTAACCCGAACAACTCCGGATGCTCTATTGGTCACAAACCCTTTATCCGGGGCGGTACGGCCTGGAGGATCTCAGGGTTTTCCCGGCTATTCCACTGATATTAGCAAAAGCAGAAATAATTTTGCAGCGTATGTAGACACCGAACTCGACATTACCAAGAAATGGATGATCAGTTTGGCCGGAAGATTTGAAAATTATAATGATTTCGGAAGTACTTTAAACGGTAAATTTGCTACCCGCTATGCTATTACACCACAATTGGCATTCCGGGGATCAGTATCTACAGGCTTTAGAGCTCCTTCTCTGGCACAGAAATATTACAGCCAGCAATTCACCAATTTTCAGGGAGGAAAGCTTGTTACCATTCAATTGGCATCTAACGACAGTGACCTTGCCAACAAAGTAGGAATTGACCAGCTAAAACAGGAAACCTCTCTTAATGGAAGTGCCGGATTTACTTTTAATACCGGAAAATTTACCGCTACAGTAGATGGCTACTACATCAAAGTAAAAAACAGGATTGTTTTGACCGGAAATTTTTCCAGAGACGACCTACCCACTGATGTTCAGGCAGAATACCCTTACATTAATCAGGCGCAGTTTTTTGCAAATGCCATAGATACCAGAACAATGGGTATTGATGTTATTTTGAATTATAATGAAAACATCGGTTCCGGTAAGCTAACCGCTACCCTGGCAGGTAATTATAATAATATGGAAATTACCCAGGTCAATACTTCAGAACAGTTAAAAGGCAAAGAAGACATCTACTTAAGTGCCAGAGAAAAAGGGTTTATTCTAGCCTCTGCCCCTAAAACAAAGATCAATCTAAACCTCAACTATAAAATCAGTAAGTTCAATGCCAATTTACAGCTTGTAAGATTTGATAAAATCACTTTAATCGGTTATGATAATGCTGAGCAGGTTTACAATTCAAAAGTAACTACAGATGTTTCCTTCGGATATGAATTCACCAGCAACCTGAATCTGACATTGGGAAGTAAAAATATTTTCAACAGATATCCTACTCTTCAGCCTACTCAGGTATCATCAGGAAATACAGAATCAGGAGGTATTTTTGATCCGGTTCAAATGGGATTTGCGGGAAGACAGATTTTTGCCCGACTTAATTTTAAGTTTTAACAGCGGTTAAAAGTAAGGATACGGAAGTTAATGAAGAGCTTATAGCCACATACTTGCAACAGCTCCTCACTCATAAGTTCACCTAAAACATTCAGAGCTTTCTGCTTCCGACATACAAACAAACAAAACTCCTGAAACAGCTTCAGGAGTTTTTGTTTTATTTTTTTGAAATTTTATAGAGCTTTCCACTGTCTGTCACTCCGTATAGATTACCATCCATTCCATCCAAAACATCCCTGAACCGTTCTTTCTGATCTGCCAGAAGACGTTCTTCACCTACCACTTTATTATCTTTCATTACTATTCTGTTGATGTGTTCTCCACTCAGACATCCTATAAATAAATTTCCTTTCCATTCTTCAATATTTCCTGTATAAAAAGTGATCCCACTGGGAGAAATCACAGGGTCCCAATAATAAACCGGCTGTTCCGTACCTTCTCTCTGTGTAATTCCCTCCCCAACCTTTTGCCCGGAATACTCAATCCCATAAGTTACATCTCCCCAGCCATAATTTTTACCGGGCTGTATAAGGTTTATTTCATCTCCACCACGCGGCCCCATTTCAACATCCCATAATGTACCGTTCGGATCAATGGCCATTCCCTGAGGATTTCTGATACCAAACGCGTAAATTTCAGGTTTGTAGCCCTGTTTACCTATAAACGGATTTCCGGGAGCCGGTTTTCCATCTTTGGTAATTTTTAATATTTTCCCCAAATAATTATCTGTTTTTTGAGCATAAACCCTTGTCTCCCTATCTGACCTTTCACCCGTACTTACAAATAAAAATCCATCTTTATCGAATGCCAGTCTGCTTCCATAATGCTTATCCCCATCATAAGAAGGCTCTGCTCTGAAAATCACCCTAATATCAGAAACCGTTTTTAGATCTCCGGACAGCCTACCTTTTGCTACAGAGGTAAGATTTCCTTTTCCAAACGGTTCTGAAAAACTGAAATAAATGATATTATTGGTTTTAAAATCCGGATCAAGAGCAACATCCAGCATTCCTCCCTGTCCTTTTGAATCTACTTTCGGAAATCCTTCTACTTTAGAAACCTGCTTCCCGTCTTGTGAAACGACATTCATATAGCCTCTTTTATCTGTAATGAGAAATTTTCCGTCCGGCAGATTGATGATGCCCCATGGTCTTCCAAGGTCTTTATTTACCATTTCAACATGATAAGGAGTTGTTGTTTTTATGGCTTTAACCCTCGTCTGTCCTTTAAATGCAGGTTTATAGTCCGAATTGGGACTTTCCGTTTCTACACTGCCATCTGTTCCTACCTGCTGAGCATTCACATTAGCCTTCTTACACGAAGACAAAATAAAAAAAACACTAAGCAGTGGGATATAAAATTGATTGATTTTCATGATATTATGGATTAATTAATGAGAATGAATGGAAAAATAATGCCATAAAATTTGCACAGTAAAATTTTTATTCTACATTTGTAGAACAAATTACAACATTGTAGAATGAAAGAAATAAAACTAACTGATTCAGAAAAAGCTCTTATGGAAATTCTTTGGGAAAAAAAGAAGATTTTCATGAAAGATATTTTAGATTCTTATCCTGAACCCAAACCGGCTGCAACGACTGTTGCCACACTGCTGAAAAGAATGCAGAATAAAGATTTGGTAGGGTATACACTCTATGGAAATTCCCGTGAATACTATCCAAAAGTAGAGAAAGGGGAATATTTCAAGGAAGAAATGACTTCCATGATTGACCGTTTTTTCAACAGCTCGGTGACACAGTTTGCCTCTTTTTTTACTTCTAATGCCAAACTTAGCCAAAAACAGCTGAAAGAACTTCGTGAAATAATAGATCAACAGATAAAAGACTAGAAAAATGATTGCTATAGTTCTAAAAATAATGATTTGCTCTTCCCTATTGATCGCGATCTATTACTTGTTTTTGGAAAAAGAAAAAATGTACGGATTCAACAGGTTTTATTTACTGTTCTCCCTAGCGTTTTCTTATACAGTCCCTTTTATTTCAATTACAACAGCGCTTCCTAAACCAGAAAAAACAGCTTCGCTGACGTTTGAAGAAACGGCACAGCAGATCATTCTGACACCATCCGGGGAAAGCTCTTTTGACGGGATGACTATCGCATGGATCCTTTATGGAGTCATCACTGCTTTTCTACTGGTCAGAAGTATTCTGGCTATCCGGGCCATAAAAAAAATAAAAGGAAAAAGAATCACGTATTTGAATTACCATATTGTATCTACTGAAAAAAGGATTTCTCCATTCAGCTTCTGGAATACTATTTATTTAGGAGAAAACTATATCACCGGCAATATCATTGATTCAAGAATCTTTTTGCATGAAAAGAGTCATATCGATCAGAAACACAGTATTGACATTGCATGTATGGAAATAGTAAAAATATTCACCTGGTTTAATCCGGTTCTTTTCCTCTATAAAAAAGCAATGCTTACCAACCATGAATTTCTAGCAGATGAGGCTGTTTTAAAAAATAATTTCAATGTTAAAAGCTATCAGGCTTTAATTTTAGATGAAATTATCAGCAGTCAAAATCCAGCATTGACCCATTCTTTTAATTTTAACAACACCAAAAAACGTTTTATTATGATGACCACTAAAAAATCTAAACTGATTCTATTTAAAAAGGCTGCAAGTATACCTGTTTTTATGGCCGCTTTTATGGTATTCACATCAAAAACCTATGCCAATAGTCCTATTGGAGCAAATACAGAGCCCCAACAGCTACAACCCTCAAAAAATGTCCTGCCACAGCATATAGATAAAGCCATATATTCTTCTGATGAAGGTGTTAAAAATGAGAAACCACTTCCAGTAACAGAACTTCAAAAGGAAAGTTTCAAACCCAAAGCAGACA
Source organism: Chryseobacterium sp. YR221 (assembly GCF_900176315.1). NCBI lineage: Bacteria > Pseudomonadati > Bacteroidota > Flavobacteriia > Flavobacteriales > Weeksellaceae > Chryseobacterium > Chryseobacterium sp. YR221. Next base: position 160,476 of record NZ_FWXM01000006.1, on the reverse strand, counting down.
CCTTATCACCCAAAAAGAAAACTGTAGCAGAAAGCAACGAGGATAAAAACACACTAACCGAGAAAACTTCAAATTCCAATGATCATAATGTAGAGCCGCAATACCCTGGAGGACATCAGGCCCTTCGCGCAAAAGTAGTCAACACTATGGATATAAGTAAAATGGAAACGTTAAAAGGAGTCATTAAGTCAGTTGCTTATATTTACATTGATGAAAATGGAAAAACCACCAAAGTAACCACTTCAGGCGATAATGAAATGTTTAACAATGAGCTTTTTAAAGCTGTCACCACCATAGGTAATGAAGTAACCTGGACGCCCGGCACTCAAAATGGAAAAGCCATAGCAGCAGTAGTGAAACTCCCTGCCACGCTCTCTTTTTCAAAACCATAACATACAAGCGCTATATATTTAGCGCTTTTTTTGGGGAAATACTTAAGGTGGGACAAGCTGGTCAGAAACTCAGAAAGCATCTTTTATTCATAAGCATACTCTCAAATAAGAAAAGAAACGAAAGATCACCAATAAGTTAAAATTTTACAATCAAGACATTCGTCTTCAAAACTTTATCCTGTCTAATAATTTCTTTCGTATTTTTGTTGTATACATTCTTTTCTATGGATTTTAAGCTTCAATCAGAATATAAACCTACCGGAGATCAGCCACAGGCTATCGAAAAACTTACCGAGGGAATCAATATCGGTGAGAAATACCAAACTCTCCTTGGGGTAACGGGCTCAGGAAAAACCTTTACAGTAGCCAATCTGGTACAAAATGTACAAAGACCTACTTTAGTACTGGCTCACAATAAAACGCTGGCCGCCCAGCTTTTCATGGAATTTAAAGAATTCTTTCCTGAAAATGCTGTTGAATATTTTGTCAGTTACTATGACTACTATCAGCCGGAAGCGTATATTGCTACTACGGGAACGTATATTGAAAAAGACCTGAGTATTAATGAGGAAGTTGAAAAATTACGTCTTTCTGCTACCGCCAGCCTGCTTTCCGGGAGAAGAGATGTTTTGATTGTAGCATCCGTTTCCTGTATTTACGGTATTGGAAATCCCACAGAATTTCACAAATCATTAATTTCCATAGCAATTGGTGAAAAAGTAACCCGAACTGCCCTTTTACATTCTTTGGTAAGTGCATTATATGCCAGAACCTTAAATGAATTCCAAAGAGGAACATTCCGCGTGAAAGGCGATGTCATAGATGTCTTTCCTGCTTATGCCGACAATGCACTTAGAATACAGTTCTTTGGTGATGAAATTGAAAAAATCCAGAGTTTTGATCCTGTAACCGGAAATGTAGATTCCAATTTTGAACAGATTCAGATCTATCCTGCCAACCTTTTTGTGACTTCTAAAGAAACATTAAACGGAGCGATCAAGGATATCCAGGATGATATGGTAAAACAGGTAGACTTTTTCAGTTCTATCGGAAAACCTTTGGAAGCTAAGAGACTACAGGAAAGAACCGAACTGGATCTTGAAATGATTAAAGAACTTGGCTATTGCTCAGGAATCGAAAATTACTCAAGATATCTGGACGGCAGGCTTCCGGGAACAAGACCTTTCTGCCTGATTGATTATTTTCCAAAAGACTTTTTAATGGTTATTGATGAAAGCCACGTTACTGTACCACAGGTTCATGCCATGTATGGAGGTGACCGCAGCAGAAAAGAATCATTAGTAGAATACGGCTTCAGATTACCTGCAGCAATGGATAACAGGCCGTTGAAGTTTGAGGAATTTGAAGCGATACAAAATCAGGTGGTTTATGTTTCTGCGACTCCTGCAGACTATGAATTAGAAAAGACCGGAGGAGCCTATATTGAACAGATCATCCGTCCCACAGGACTTCTTGACCCTATTATTGAAGTAAGACCCAGCCTCAATCAGATTGATGATTTAATGGAAGAAATCCAGAAAAGAGCTGATGCTGATGAAAGAGTACTGGTGACAACGCTCACCAAGAAAATGGCAGAGGAGCTCACTAAATACTTTGTGAAATTTGGAATCAGAACAAGATATATCCACTCTGACGTTGAGACCCTGGAGCGTATCCAGATTATGCAGGATCTGCGTTTAGGCCTTTTTGATGTTTTGATTGGTGTCAATCTATTGAGAGAAGGTTTAGATCTACCCGAGGTTTCATTGGTCGCTATTCTTGATGCCGACAAAGAAGGGATGTTGAGAAGCCGAAGATCAATGATACAAACGGTAGGACGTGCCGCAAGAAATATTAATGGAAAAGCCATTATGTATGCTGACAAAATCACCAAATCCATGCAGGCTACTTTGGATGAAACCGAATACCGCCGCGCAAAACAGATGCAGTATAATGATGACCATGGACTTAAGCCAACAGCCTTAAACAAAAAAATATCTGAAAATCTTGTAGGAAGAAGCAAAGACTTCCCAGACGAAAAATATACCCAGAAAGAAATTCTGCAGAAAGTAGCCGAAGTAAAAGCCAGCTATGCAGGGGAAGATATAGAAAAAATGATCGGTCAGAAACAAAAAGAAATGGAAGCAGCAGCTAAAAACCTTGACTTTATCAAGGCTGCCAAATTGAGGGATGAGATTGCAGCTTTAAAAAGCTAATTAGCCTGAATCGGACAATATTTATATAAAAACTTACGGCGGCATCTCTGATGCCGCCGTAAGTTTATCTTATGATCTGCGTGTATTATCTTCCATTTCTCACCGCTGCCCTGATTGGAATCAAAAGATCCGTCAATCCATTCAGTTTGATTTCATAAACGGTTGAGAGCTGCATTCCCAGTTTTCCTTTAGGCATTCCGGTCCTGTTAAACCATTCAAGATAGCTTATCGGAAGATCAGCGAGAATGGTCCCTTCATATTTTCCGAAAGGCATTTTTACTACACAGATTTCTTTTAGTATTTCTGAATTTACTCCTTCCAAATTTTCACTTATTAAATTAATTTATTCTCTTTTATTCCCTGATCAGGTATTTCCAGATCCGGAGGTGTATCTTCGTCCGAAAATTCATTTCTATATACCTGAACCAGAAGTAAGGTAAGCGAGATCAGAATGGGTCCAAAAATAAGCCCCATAAAGCCAAAAAGATTCATTCCCATAATAATTCCAAATACGGTATTTAAAGGATGAATGTTTTCCAGTTTTTTCAAAAGGGTAAAGCGAAGAAGGTTATCTGTAAGCCCTACCACTACTACGCAGTAAATAGCCAACCCAAGTCCCTGTGCCGTATTTCCTTCAGCAATCATAAAGATACACACCGGAACATACACTATAGCCGTTCCCACTACGGGAATTACTGAGGCGGCAGCTGTCAGGGCAAAAAGCAAGACAGCACCCGGTGCACCAAATATAAGATATCCAATCAGCGAAACAATCCCCTGTCCTATAGCCACTACAGGAATACCAATAGCATTGGCCATAATCAGCTTGCGCATTTTCTCGCCTATTAAAGATATATTAGCTCTTTTTAAAGGGGCTGAAGAGGTAAGAATTTTTTCAAATAACCTGGGCTTCTCCAACATGAAGTACAGGATAAAATACATGGACATTACTACTGTCAGGGTATTAAACGTCCCGCTAAGTGCAGAAGTTGAAACTTTTCCAACAGAATTCTTCAGCTTGTTCATATTATCCTGGCTAAGAATATCAAAGTTGGTTTTTGAGTAAATATATGAGTGTATTTTATCTAAAAACACGTTGAATTTAGCCATATAAGCCTGTGCATTTCCCAATTTATCTATAATCAGGTCTGCAATAAAATAGATGGGTAAAATCAGAATAATAAGACTGGCAAACATCAATGCAAATGCGGCAAGTGAAGGCTTCCATTTTTTCTCTTCCTGTAGGTAAAAGTTATATTTTCTGCAAACGACATAAATCGTAATAGCACCTAAAACAGAAGGTATAAATAATGCAAGATTGAAACAGATCAAGCCTGCCAGCACCACAATGATCACCAGTAAGAAGACCTGCTTTATAGCAACACCGCTTATTTGTTTGTCTTTATTTATCATTAATTACTCCTGTTTTTATTGCTGCTTATACATGATTTGTCTCGGTTTTCCAAGGAATGCACAATACGCAGAGTACATCACAACCATCATAAATGGAGCCGTCAAAATAATTCCAATTCCACAAAGAAGAATCCCTGCAAAAGAAATAATCCCTCCTAAAAGTGTTACCAATAGGAAAACAGCATAATTCTCTTTTGCGATATTGAAAGACTTTCCTAAAGCCTCAGTAGCTGATGCATTCTCAAATAATAAAATTGGATATCCTAGTAAAAGAAACGGATAAACAAAAATAAGCGGAAAGAAACATAATGCTGCTGCAACAGAAGAAATAATTCCTGACAGAATACTGTAAATCAATATATTTACAAAATTCTGACGATATCCTATAAACAGATCTGAAAACTCAATCTGGCTTTTAGTATTGAATTTATTAACAATGTAGATTAGCCCCACATATAAAGGAGCTAATAAAATACCAAAAATACCGGAGAATGTCATATACATCGGAAGGCCGGGAGCATTCCAGTAACTGAAGTCACCTCCTGAACTTCTCATTTCTTCCATCATGGAAGCAGAATTAAATCCTGTAAGTGTTTGTATGATGTATCCTCCGACAAGATAAATTATCATCGCGACAATTCCATAGCCGAAAACACCCTTATACATTTCAAATGCATGTGAAATTATTGATCCTGTATCCCTATTCGGTACAGAGCCTTGTTGATCAAATTCGTTAAATTCAGACATAGTTTAATATTTTAATGGTTTTTACCAAATTTAACTTTTTTTGATAAAAAAACCACATTAAACTCTATTGAAATTTACTTTTGCTCAGAAAAAGCTGTTTTATAAAGAGAATAAATCATTGCATTCCAAAAAGGAAAAGTAAAAAGACCTCCTACAAAAAACAAAGTGAATCCGATGTATTTGAAAAGAACAGCCACTATAGCACATACGAATATCTCAAGAAAATACATTCTCAGTGCTTTAAGATTTAAAGAAATCGCTTCAAAAATCCTTTTATCGGTAAAGAACATTATCGGGGCTACAAACAGCGTAATAAGCACCCAGATGATTCCCAAAATAATGGTCTGAAAAGTATAGGCAAATACAAAGAACCAAAAAATATAATATCCTATATATTTAAAAAAATTAATGCCGTTATATCCAACAAGCAAATCCTTTAATTCCGGTTTTTCATTAAGATCAAGCTTTCTGTAAATCTGATAAAACCCTAGATTCAGGGGATAGAGAAAAATAGTAGTTCCTATGATAGCCCACGAAAATTTTTGAAATCCATCATTGGACATCATTTTTGCCAACTGTGCGGAATATATCTCCATTCCGTCTTTTGCATACTTCGCAGCCTCTGCATATTGGCTTAGAATAGCATATCTTGAATCAAAGAAAAAAAGTACCGAAAGGAAAATCCCAAAATAAAAGATCGAAAACATCAGCTGAAATAAAAGAGTTTTATTCCAATAAAAAAAAGCCTGCTTCAATATAAAATCTAGTCCCGGTTTCTGAGGATATTTATTCTGCATCATAAAAATTTTATGCAAAAGTAAACATCAATAAGTATTTTTGCCGAATGTTTTCAGTGAATCATCAAAAATTTCTAGAAATGGATGAGCTTTCTCTTCAGAAAGTTCCTTATTTTTTCGTTATCGACTTCCTGTCTCAGAATGTCGAAATATATAAAGAAGACGAAATAGAAAAATCAGGCTTACTTATTGATTTTCAACATTTTTCAACTATAAAAAACAAACAGGAATTACCCAAGAAAATTGAATGGAAATCATTTCCTGAAACACAGGAAAGCTTTAAAATAGGCTTTGAAAAAGTTCAAAAAAATATTCGTCTGGGAAATTCTTATTTGGTAAATTACACCAGAAAAACTAAAATCCAGACCAATTTAAGCCTAAAAGAAATTTTTTATCACTCAAATGCAAAGTATAAAGTTTTTTATAAAGATTTTTTTGTATTTTTTTCTCCAGAAACTTTTGTCAAGATTATTGATGGTAAAATTTTGACCTTTCCCATGAAAGGCACTATTGATGCTTCTGTAGAAAACGCCGCAGAAATTTTAAAAAATGATAAAAAGGAGAAGGCAGAACACTATACTGTGGTGGATCTTCTCCGTAATGATCTGAGCATGGTGGCAGATGATGTGAAGGTAGATCAGTTTCAGCATATTGATTTTATTAAAACTCAGCAGAAAGACCTGTACGCCATGAGTTCTGAAATTTCAGGAACCTTAAAACCTGAATTTAATGGAAAGCTGGGAAGTGTAATGCAAAAATTGCTTCCTGCAGGATCAATTCTGGGTGCTCCAAAACCCAAAACCCTGGAAATCATTCTGGAAGCAGAAGGATATGACAGAGGATATTATACGGGAGTTTGCGGCTGGTTTGACGGCGAAAATGTTGACAGTTGTGTGATGATACGCTTTATTGAAAAAGAAGGAGAGCAACTTTACTTCAAAAGCGGAGGCGGTATCACACACATGAGTAAATTAGAAGACGAATATCAGGAAATGAAAAACAAAATTTATGTCCCAATTCATTGAAAGTATTAAAGTAGAAGATCAGGAAATTTTTCTATCGGACCTACATCAAAAGCGTGTTAATCAAACTTTTTCCCACTTTGGGAAAGAAGACCCTATTGACCTGGTCAAAATTTACAAAAATCTCCATCATGATGAAGACGGCTTATTTAAGCTCAGGGTTTCTTATGATCTGGATAAAAGAATCCGGACTCAGATGATTCCGTATGCGATTCCTGAAATACATGATTTTCAGCTGGTAGAAAACAACAGCTTCGATTATTCTTTTAAGTTTGAAGACCGGAAAGAGCTTGATAAAATGAAGATGAAGTCTAAAGCTGAGGAAATCATTATCATTAAAAACAACCATATCACCGATACTTCTTTTTCCAATCTTTTATTTTTAAAAGGTAAGGAATGGTTTACCCCAAGCACCTACCTTTTAAACGGGGTACAAAGACAACATCTTTTAAAGCAGAAAAAAATCAAAGAAGCGGAAATCACTCTACAAAATATAAAGCAATTCACGCATTTCCAAATCATTAATGCTTTAAATGATTTCGATGATATGTTTATTTATCCTATTGACAGAATTATGAATCTGCCGGGAAATGAAGAATACCTGGATCTTTAATTTTATTTAAGAAAACTAAAATAGTCCTTCAATACATCTGCACTGTTTTTCCCGTGGGTATTTACTTCCAGGATTTTTGGCTGTGCATCCGGCTTAAAGAAATTCTCCAGCACACGGTCTAATGTCAGCTCATCTTCCACTCTGATATATGAGAATCCAAAATGTTTAGCTAAATATTCTGCATTTTTACGGTGCTTAGTCGCGATAAACTCATCCAAAGTATTGGGATTGGCATTTCCCGGACCCGGAATAATTTTAAAGATATTTCCTTCCCCGTTATTAAAGATCATAATTCTTACAAACGGTGGAATATATTGATTCCAAAGGCCATTGATATCATAGAAGAACCCTAAATCTCCGGTAATCAACAATGTAGGATTCTCATTTTTGATTGCAAAACCCATTGCTGTAGAGGTAGACCCATCAATGCCACTGGTTCCCCTGTTGCAATACATTTTCCTCTTACCAAAATCAAACAGCTGAGCATACCTGATGGCCGAAGAATTACTGAAATGAATATTATAATTCTCAGGAATTGACTGTGAAGCTTTATTGAAAAAGTAAAAATCAGAAAATCCAACAGTATTTAAAAACTGCTGATGCTTTGCATCTTTTTTATCTCTCAACACATCCCATAGGTTGAAGTAAGGTCTTGGTTCCAGATTAATGAAATTGAGCAGTTTTGAAAAGAAAACTTCAGGCTTAACTTCAATTTTTTCTGTCAGTGAGAAATAGGTATCCGGCTGCCACACTTCATCCAGGTGCCAATGCTGCTTTGGACGGGCACTTCTCAAAAACTGTTTTACTTTTTTAGAAACTACATTTTGTCCCACAGTAATCAATAGATCCGGAGCATAAGTCTTATAATCCTCTTCTGTAAAGTTAAAAATCAGACGGTCAATATGTCTGAAGAATTTTTCATGATGCAAATTCGAATTGGCTTCACTTAAAACCACTACCGAATGGTTTTTCACCAGCTGAGTCAATTGGTTTTCCAATTCAGGACTATAATCCCTGGTACCAACCAGCAACATGATCCTTTGAGAGGTATGCCATCCGGCAATCAGATGGGAAGGAATTTCATATTCTTTACGTCTGATTGTTTTTTCAACAGAAGGAAAAGCCGGAAGTTCTGAAACCAACTCATATAAAGGCTCTTCTAAAGGTATATTGATATGGACCGGACCTTGCTTTTCAAAACAAAGCTCGATGGCTTTTTTAATAATATCGAAATTAATATCTTCTGCATTTTCCTTACTGTCTTCCAAAAGCTGGAAATCACCGTAAGAATGCTGGTGAAAAACATCTTTCTGCCTGATTGTCTGTCCATCGAAAATATCAATAAAATCCGTTGGCCGGTCAGCAGTTAACACCAAAAGGGGAATATTCTGATAAAAAGCTTCTGTAACTGCCGGGTAATAATTGACTACTGCAGAACCGCTGGTACAGGTAATTGCTACCGGCTTTTTCTCACTCTTAGCCATTCCCATTGCTACAAATGCAGCACTCCTTTCATCTACAATACTGAAACAGTTGAAAACGTCCACTTCTGAAAAGTGAATTGCTAAGGGAGCATTTCGTGATCCCGGTGAGATGACAATGTCTGAAATTCCATACTGCTGAAGAAGATGTGCAAGTATCTGAATGCTTCTCTTAGAAGAATATTTTTTCATACAGCAAATTTAACTTATAAAAAATGATTTTAAAATCATTTAATTTAAAAAAAATGTAATTTTGCTGTTCGTAAATTTCTAAAAATGGATAAAATACCTAGTGTAGACCTGCGTGATTTCCTTTCGGGCAACCCGGAACGCAAACAGAAATTTGTAAATGAAATCGGAAAAGCTTATGAAGAAATTGGTTTTGTTGCCTTAAAAGGCCACTTTCTTGATGACAACCTGGTAGATGAATTGTATGGAGAGGTAAAAAACTTTTTTGAACAACCAGTGGAAACGAAACACAAGTATGAGATTCCAGGAATTGGTGGCCAAAGAGGGTATGTAGGATTCGGTAAAGAGACTGCTAAAGGTTTCAAAAGAGGAGACTTAAAAGAATTTTGGCATTTCGGACAATACCTGTCTGATGATTCAAAATACAAAACAGAGTATCCTGACAATGTCATCGTTGATGAACTTCCAAAATTCAATGAAGTAGGTAAAGAAGCATTCCAAATGCTTGAAAAAACAGGCCAGTATGTGCTAAGAGCTTTAGCAATTCACCTTGGTCTGGATGAATTTTATTTTGATGATAAAATTGCAGAAGGAAATTCTATTTTAAGACCTATTCATTATCCACCAATCACTGAAGAACCGGATGATGCAGTAAGAGCAGCAGCACACGGAGACATCAACCTTATTACGCTTTTAATGGGCGCTCAGGGTAAAGGTCTTCAGGTTCAGAACCACAACGGAGAATGGATTGATGCTATTGCAGAGCCAGATGAGTTGATGATCAATGTTGGAGATATGCTTTCAAGACATACCAACAACAAATTGAAGTCTACTATTCACAGAGTAGTAAATCCTCCAAGAGAATTATGGAGTACTTCAAGATATTCAATTCCTTTCTTTATGCACCCAATCAGTGCCATGTCTTTAAATGCACTTGAAAACTGCGTAGATGAAAACAATCCAAAATTGTATGAAGATACAACTGCGGGGGAATTTTTACATGAAAGACTGATCGAGCTGGGCTTGATTAAGAAATAATACTATAATAGTCAATAATTGATCTGTTTTTAATGTTATCTTTTGTATAACAGCAGATTAATTATTGACTATTTTTTTACGCTACTGCCTATTTTCCTTGTAAGCAATTCTCAATACTTAAGCCTTCCAACTATTTTTTATTTTTTTATATACCACATCGATATTAGTTAAAAATATTTTATATAAATTTACATTACTATCAAATTTTTAATTAAAACAGTATGAAAAATTTAAAAAAACTAAGAAAAGACCAATTGAAAAGCATTTCTGGAGCAGGAATCAAACTTCCAGAGCCTGAATTCTGTATGTATTACTGCAACGGCACCGTTATCTGTGCAGGATGTAGTGATGATTTCAAATGTCCGGATAATTCAATGTAAAATTGAAATTCAAAAACATTTATAAGATCCACCACTCTTTTCAGAGTGGTTTTTTATTTTCCGCACCTCCTTAACCCAACCCTATGGACCTATGAATTAAAGCTTTAACAATTTATCTATTAAGTCTGATTTGACGAAAAATAATTCCAGAATTGCTGAATTATCAGTATTTTGACTATCTTTAGTTACTTCAAACTAAAAATAATATGAAAAATCTAAAAAAACTGAGTAAAAACAGACTGAAAGCTATTTCCGGAGGAATAAGCTATCCTTTTCCCGGAGACTGCTTTTATGTATGTAGCGACGGAATAACGTATAAGGAATTATGCAGGGCTGAATTTATCTGTCCGGACGGTGAACAACCTGTTATCTATTAATAACAACTTCTTCCCCATAAAACCGTTCCTACTGGGAGCGGTTTTTTTGATACTAAAATTAATCAAACAACCGCAACTGCTGGTCTCTGCTTCCTGTAAAGTTTGCCGTAGAGAGTTTGGGAAACTCCTTTCCTTCAAAAAACTTCTTCCTGCCAATTTTAAAGGTATTATGAATCATCTCAGCAATATTTCCTTCTCCCCGCTGTCTTTCAAAATATCTTTTATCTCCCAGCTTTCCCCCGCGCATAGAACGGATCAAATTCAAAACTTTTTGGGCTCTATCCGGAAAATGAGCCTCAATCCAGTTGACAAAAACAGGTTCCACAGTATCATTTAAGCGGACCAGGGTATATCCGAATCCCGATGCACCTGCATCAGCAATTGATTTCAATATAGATAAGGGCTCATCACTGTTTAATCCGGGAATAATAGGAGCTACCATTACATGTACCGGGATTTTATGCTCTGAAAGAACTTCTATTGCTTTCAATTTATTAGGGGCAGAGCTCGTTCTGGGTTCCATTTTTCGTCTAAGCTCTTCATTGATTGTGGGAATACTTAATGAAACAGATACAAGGTTCTGCTCTGCCATGGGCTCTAAAATATCCAGATCTCTCAACACCAATGCATTTTTTGTCAGAATATTGACAGGATGTCTGTAGTCAAGACAAATTTGCAATAGTTTCCGGGTAATTCCAAATTGCCTTTCAGCAGGCTGGTAACAGTCTGTATTTCCGGACAGCAGAATCGGGGCAGCCTGGTATCCCCGTTTCTGGAAAAATTTCTCCAGTAATTCCGGAGCATTCTTCTTTACCATGATTTTTCTTTCAAAATCAATCCCTGCACTATATCCCCAATACTCATGAGTAGGTCTTGCAAAACAGTAAGAACAGCCATGCTCACAACCCTGATAAGGATTCATGGAATATTCCATAGGCAGATCCTCACTTTTAACCTGATTCACAATAGTTTTGGGGAAAACCTCCGTAAAAGAGGTCTTTACTGATTCGAAATCTTCATCTTCAGGCTCATAGGTATACCTGTCGAAACGGTTGATAACGTTTCGCTGCGCACCCTGACCTTTTTTGAAATTTTCGTTTTGCATTCTGATGTAAAATTAGAATGGAATTTTTATAAAATAATGAGTTTTAACACTAAAGTTTTCCACAAAGAAAATCCAACACTTTCAAAAGCGTTGGATTTAAACATAATTAAATATATTATTTTACTACTTCAGCGCGAATAATTCTACTCCATGATTTTCATCTTCCTGGTTTTTTTCATCAAAGTGTCTGTGATAATCTGAATAACTATCACTATATTTTTTATCTTTTTTCGTTAATATTTTTTTAATGCTTATAAAGCTTAATACTGCCAAAAGACCAACTCCTCCTGCCAGCAAAACTCCAACCTCTTTTTTCATATTTTCTTTGATTTATTGCTGTTACCATTGCAAAAAGTGTACCTATTTGAATTTTTCGAATTATAAATTTTGTTAACATTAAACTTTATTTTTAAGGAAATTATAATTCACTATTTTTCTTATATTTAGAAATGTAATGGTTTAATTATTGCACTAATTAATAAAAATGTTATTATGGAAAATCCTGAAAACTTCGACAGAATGACCACCTTAAGCCAAGTAATGAAAATACTTTCTGAAAGGGGAATACAGAGGGAATTCAGAATGAATGAAAATTGTGAAATGAAGTTTGAAAATTCTGATAAAATCTATCAGCCATCTGAATTAACCATCTTAAAAACATACCGTTTCGAGGGAGACAGTAACCCTGATGACAACGCTGTCCTTTACGTCCTAAAAGACAGTAGCGGAAACCGGGGAATGATCATTGATTCTTATGGAGCAGACAGCAATTATCCGGGAGAAGAATTTGACAAGTTTTTGAGAGATATTCCTGTTCTGGAAAGTGACGAATTTAATTTCTAAAGCCTATCGCTCCAAATATTGTTTTTTAAACCATTACCGCTATTTTGATTAAAAATAATTTTATTCCATCCTTGGGAATTCAGCTTTTATCATAGTGATATCGTAATGGTTTAAAAAATTATTCCGTTGCAGAACTATCCTTCTTTTTAAAGACGTTATGTAAGAAGCCTTTCTTTTTCTCACTTTGTGGTTTAGGATCCGGCTGTTTATCTTTGGAATCTTTGATTTTCTTTTTTATTTCTTTAACAGACTGCTTCACTTCCTTCACCGAAGAAACGGCATTCTTGACCGTTTTTTCCGTTTTTTCAACATTTTTACCTATCAGTGTTTTTTTCAACCCCAACTCAATCCCTTTCCAAAAGAGATTAAAAAACGACTTCGTAGGATCCCTTTCTACATTTTCTACCGTCACCGCTTCAGGGAAGCTTCCTGAATCAGATTTTAAGAAAACATTTGCTACAGCTGTCAGAAAGCCTTTCTTTTCATGATTATTTTTATTCAGAACAGCAATCTTCAGATCTTTATGCTTTAGATTGAATGTACCGTGTAATCCGGCAGGGTTTCCCTTAAAGCTAAAGAGCATTTCCTGGATGACTCCAGCCGTGGCTGTCACATGAAGATAAGGCCTTATAAACGGATTGATCCCACTTGCAGGAAGATTGGCCGTCCTACCTGATATTGTAAAAACATCATTTTGATCTGCAACATCAAAGTTCCAGTTTACAGAAAGCGGTGCCAGATTCATAAATGAGCAGTTGATTTTAATATCGACTTTGGTAGGTTTTCCTTTTGCTTTGGCAGAGTTCAGGTTTTTCACATTCATATTAAAATGACTGAATATCAGTTTCCCGGGGCCCATACTTTCGGGAGTATCTTCCTCATATACCAAAGCGGAGTTCTTCAGATCCAGATTGGCAATATTCATCGGAATTTTAATACTCCGCAGCATCTTTGAATATAAAGCTTTTACCTTAGGATCATCTTTTGGAATTTTACTCCTGAAAATATTGGCATCAGCAGACTGAATGGTCACGTGGGATGCATTGATAAATTTCTGATGAGAGAAAAGATCCCAACTGCCTTCAGCATCTACCTGTCCTGCTTTTAAATCATAAAGATCTCTTTCTACAGGAATCATTTTGATAAACTGGGCTCTCGAAATGAGAGGTTTCATCGCAAAATTATTAACCTGGATTTTATTCTTATTTAATTTCAAAAGCCCGAGACTGATATGGTAGAACTGCGTTTTATATGCCAAATTGCGCGTTGTCAGAAAATAGTCTTTAACATTCAAAGAAAGTCCCTGATTATTGGGTTTAGGAGCGATTTCAATACCATTCACCGTTGCGTTCAGATCATTAAAAGCTAGTGGCTGTTTTCCTTTATCATAAATAATATTGGAATTTTTCAAGGAAACTTTCCTTAGAATGACCGAATGAATAATTCCTGGATGGGGACTTTTAGGCTTTGCAGGATTATGCCCTCCCCTGATCGTTCCATTTACATTTTCTACCAGAGCATCTTTCAGGTCCAGCGCCAGTTTTCTGTCAATAAACTCAAGTTTGTTAATATTAAATGCAATATGCCGGATTGTTCCATCCATTATTGTCCGTTCACTCGCAGAAACTGCCGGGGTTAAAGTAACATTTCTGATTTCTCCACTTGTTGGCTTTAAGGCCACACTTTCTATTTTAATGTTCTGATGATCAGAATACACAATATCTTTTCCTGAAAATGTAAAATCCTTATATCCGAGAGGGATAACCTTTTCTGACGTTTCTTTACTGAATTTCAGCTGATTGATTTTCAAATTAAGATTTCCGGCAGACAGAAGATTATTTCCATCCGGCTTATTCACCTTAACCACTGCATTAGTAAGTTTTATATTTTCTAAATCAACTTCAAAATTTGATTTCTTCTCCGTTTTCTTAGCTTTTACACCTGTATTATACACTGTAAGAACAGGATTTTGGAAATCAGCATTGGCTAGAGAAACCTTATTTTTATTTAAAGCTATATCTTTAAAATCCATCCTGGGAATGGTAAATTCAAACAGGTTTGTTTTCCCGGGGTAAAACTTTTTGAACTGATCAAAAGACAAAAGCGGAATCAGTTTAAAGTCTTTTATTGACATCTGACCGTCTGTGGTATTAATAGAATCAATGGTAATGGCATATACTTCGCCTGGCCGAAGAAAGAATTTCTGCCCTTTAATACTATAACGGTCAAAAACCACAGGCAGTTTTCGCTCTACAGACTCTTCGGTCATCTGTAGGTTTTCTACAAACAGATTCAGATGCTGTACAGACAAAAATTTTTGTTTGGTAGGTTTGAAAATTGCTATAGTCCCGTCATTGATTCTGATATTTTCAAATAAAAACGGATTTCTTTTTTTACCTGTCTTTTGTTCAACAGGCTTTGCAAGGACCACATTCAGATTGGGTTTTGCCAACAGTAAATCTGTGGAGCTTATCTTTTTATTGAAAATGGCATCGTAAATGCCAAAACGACTTATTTTTAAAGTATCAATAGTTCCCTGTAGCCCTATAACATTAGTATTTTGTGGATTTTTACTATTTACAGAAATAGCGGTAGCTAAAATATTTCCTGTACTAAGATCTACATCAAGTGTTTTATAAGATACTTTATACTCTGTATTCTTTTTAATATAATCCGGAAGCTGGGTCTTAAGCCATAAGTTCAATCCGAAATTCGCAGCAAGAAGAATTCCTGCCAAAATTCCAAGACTAATTAATAACTTTTTAATCCATCTTTTCATATTGTGATTTTAGTTTAGCTTAAAGATAAGATTTATTGATATATCTTCTCTCTTTTTAAGAGTCCTATTGTTCAGAATAAGACCGCACCTATCTATAGATTAAGGAGCAGACAAAATTGATATTAAAAACCTTACCGGAAGAACCGATAAGGTTTTTTAGTGGTTTATATTCCCAGCTCAATTACATACCCTTCGTGTCCCCTTATATTTATAAAGTTACCTCCTTCAAATCCCAGGTACTGCCCTTTTATACCGGTAAGTTTTCCGGTAAATTCCGGCTTTTTATCCAAGGTAAACGAAGTCACTTTCTCCGGTTTTTCAAAAGGATAATCAAATCTCCAGAGATTTTCGCCTTCACTATAGAATTTTTGAAAATCTTCAGGGAAGTATTCTTTAATTTTCTCTCTGAAATCAGCAAGATCTATCTCATCTTCAAAATCATCCTGAAGCATTTTTCGCCAGTTGGTTTTGTCCGCCAGATGATCTTTTAAGGCAACCTCTATCATTCCCGCTTCATAACGGTTTTCTGTTCTTGCAATAGGTAAAGCAAAAGTAGCTCCCTGGTCAATCCATCTTGTCGGAATCTGTGTATTTCTTGTCACCCCTACTTTAACATCTCCGGTATAAGCAAGATATACGGTATGCGGCTGAAGCTGAATTTCTTTTTCAACGTCCAGATCGCGTTCCGCGACTCCCAAATGTGCCGTAGAAAGTTCAGGTCGGATAATAGTATCACTCGCATAAGGACTTTCAAAAAAACAATTTTTGCAGAATCCCATTCTATAAATCGCTTTATCCTTCCCACAGTTCACACATTGGAATCCGATATGTTTGATGCTTAATTCCTTTCCAAACAACTCATTCATATGGATCAGATCCCCTGAAAGATTGAGATAGTATTGGATTGGTTTTGCATCATAGCTTGTCATTTTTAAAATTTGCCCTTGAAACTGCATATTATATTTTATAGTTTATATTACTTTTTTAAGTAAATTTAATGATTATATTTTTCAAAAAGTAAAATTTATATTTTTGCGCTATAAAAAACCACAGATGATTTATCTTGTAACAGGAGGAAGCGGGTTTATCGGCTCTCATTTAATTGAACGATTATTAAGAAATGGACATTCTGTCATAAACATTGACAATTTTGATGATTTCTACAGTTATCATGTAAAAATCAAAAATACTTTAGAGTCTATTGGTATAATTTCTGATTTTGAGTTCTCTGACAAAGAGACAGATATTCAACATTTAATCAACCTCTCTCATTCTGACAAATATTCCCTTTACCATCAGGACATTAGAGACAAAAAAGGACTCGAAAATATTTTTAAAAATCATCAAATAGACATGGTGATCCATCTGGCAGCACTTGCCGGCGTTCGTCCTTCTATTGAAAGACCTCTGGAGTATGAGGAAGTCAATGTCAGAGGAAGTATGAACCTTTGGGAGCTATGTAAAGATTTCAATATCAAAAAATTTATTTGTGCATCCTCTTCAAGTGTTTACGGCAATAATGATAAAATTCCGTTTGCAGAAACAGACAATGTAGACAATCCTATATCACCTTACGCTGCCACAAAGAAATGTGGAGAAATTTTAGGCCATGTTTACCATGACCTTTATCAGATTGATATGATTCAGCTTAGGTTTTTTACAGTTTACGGACCAAGACAGAGACCGGACCTTGCCATACACAAGTTTACAAAACTTATTGTAGAGGGTCAGGAAATTCCTTTTTATGGGGACGGAAATACAGCAAGAGATTATACATATATTGACGATATTATTGACGGGATTACAAAGTCTGTTCTTTATCTGGAAAACCACTCTGATATCTATGAGATCATTAACCTGGGAGAAAACCAGGTAGTCACTTTATCTGAGATGGTGGCTACCATAGAAGAAGCATTGGGAATGACTGCCATGAAAAAAAATCTGCCAATGCAGCCGGGAGATGTCACAAAAACAAATGCAGATATTACCAAAGCAAGGGCTTTAATAGATTATCAGCCAAGCACAGACTTCCAAAATGGCATAAAAAAATTTGTGGAATGGTTTTTGAGAAAACGACATTAGTAAATTGCTGACATCACTGTAAGACGGTTTATGACAGGCAATCATCAAAAAAAATTATAAAAAGAATTGAAAATCAAGTATAAAAAAGCTTATTATATAACCTATTTTTATACTTTTGCAAAAAATTAGAAAATTATGTACTGGACATTAGAATTAGCCTCCTATCTAAGTGACGCACCTTGGCCAATGACAAAAGCAGAGCTTATTGACTATGCAATCAGAACTGGTGCACCTATGGAAGTAGTAGAAAACCTTCAGGCCATTGAGGACGAAGGAGAAATTTATGAATCTATCGAGGAAGTCTGGAGTGACTATCCTACGGATGAAGATTTCCTTTGGAACGAGGACGAATATTAATAAAGCGATAAGCTTTAGGCTGTGTGCTTAGAGCTTTTTTGCCCTTTTTATATAGTAACACGATAAGCGTGTCATTTAAAACGCTTAAGGCATCTTGTATTAAGCATAAAGCAAAAAATTTATGAGTTTTTTAAACAAAGTTCTTAAAGGGTTTTTGGGAGACAAAAAAGCGCAGGACCTAAAAGAAGTAAAAAAAGTTGTAACAAAAATCAAAGCTGTAGAACCTAATATCCAACAATTAACGGATGACGGGTTGAGACAAAAAACTGCTGAGTTTAAAGAGAATATAAAATCTGCAACCAGTAAAATTACAGCTCAAATAGAACAGATAAAAGAGCAGATAAAGAACTCAACAAATGTTGACGAGAAAGAAGCTCTTTTCTCAAAAATTGAGTCTTTAAAGAAAGAATCATACGAAATTGAAGAGAAAGTTCTTGCTCAGATCCTTCCGGAAGCTTTTGCATTGGTAAAAGAAACGGCAAGAAGATGGGCTCAGAATGGAGAAATCCGTGTAACAGCCAATGACTGGGATAGAGAATTAGCTGCCATGGGGAAAGATTTCGTAGAAATTCAGGGAGACACAGCTGTTTGGAAAAACTCATGGGATGCTGCCGGAACTCCAGTAGTTTGGGATATGGTCCACTATGATGTTCAGTTTATCGGAGGAATCATTCTTCACGGAGGTAAGATTGCCGAAATGGCTACCGGTGAAGGTAAAACTTTGGTAGGAACATTACCTATTTATTTAAATTCACTTCCTGAAAGAGGGGTTCACGTGGTAACCGTGAATGACTATCTTGCGAAAAGAGACTCCGCTTGGATGGGTCCTCTTTATCAGTTCCATGGAATGTCTATCGACTGTATAGACAACCACCAGCCGAACTCAGACGGAAGAAGAAAAGCATACAACTCAGATATTACCTATGGAACCAATAATGAATTCGGTTTCGATTATCTGAGAGATAATATGGTGGCTTCACCTTCAGAATTGGTACAAAGAGAACTTAACTTTGCTATCGTGGATGAGGTAGACTCTGTATTGGTAGATGATGCAAGAACACCATTGATTATTTCCGGACCTGTTCCACAAGGAGACAGACAGGAATTTGATGTTTTAAAGCCATCTATTGACAGAATTGTTGAAGTTCAAAAGAAAACGGTTTCTGCTATTTTTAATGAAGCAAAAAAATTAATTGCAGCAGGAAACACCAAAGAAGGAGGATTCAAATTGCTTCAGGCTTACAGAGGTCTTCCTAAAAATAGACAATTAATCAAATTCTTATCGGAAAGCGGGAACAGAGCATTGCTTCAAAAAGTGGAAGCACAGTATATGCAGGATAACAACCGTGACATGCCGATCGTAGATAAAGATCTTTACTTCGTTATTGAAGAGAAGAACAATCAGGTTGACCTTACAGACAAAGGTGTTGAATACATGTCTCAAGGGAACTCTGATGCCAACTTCTTCGTGCTTCCTGACATCGGGACTGAAATTGCTGAAGTAGAAGCTAAAAACTTATCTAAAGAAGAAGAGTTTGAAGCAAAAGAAAGACTTTTCTCTGACTTTGCTGAAAAATCAGAACGTGTACACACGATGAGCCAGCTGTTGAAAGCCTATACATTATTTGAGAAAGATGATGAATATGTGGTGATTGATGGAGAGGTAAAAATCGTTGACGAGCAGACAGGTCGTATCATGGAAGGACGTCGTTATTCAGACGGTCTTCACCAGGCCATTGAAGCAAAGGAAAATGTAAAAATTGAGGCAGCAACTCAAACTTTTGCAACGATTACACTTCAAAACTATTTCCGTATGTACAACAAACTTACGGGAATGACAGGTACTGCAGAAACAGAGGCGGGAGAGCTTTGGGAAATCTACAAATTAGATGTTGTGGTAATTCCTACCAACCGTCCTATCTTAAGAAATGACAAACAGGATTTAGTTTTCAAAACTAACAGAGAAAAATATAACGCTGTCATTGAAGAAATTGAAAAATTAACGGCAGCAAGAAGACCAGTACTGGTAGGTACAACTTCTGTTGAAATTTCTCAGTTACTTTCAAAAGCACTTCAGCTAAGAAAAATTCCACACCAGGTACTGAACGCGAAACTTCACAAAAAAGAAGCAGAGATCGTTGCAGGAGCAGGACAGCCGGGCGTTGTAACTATTGCAACCAACATGGCAGGTCGTGGTACGGATATCAAGCTTTCTAAAGAAGTAAAAGAAGCCGGAGGTTTAGCAATTATCGGTACTGAAAGACACGATTCAAGACGTGTTGACAGACAGTTAAGAGGTAGAGCGGGACGTCAGGGAGATCCTGGAAGCTCTCAGTTCTATGTATCTCTTGAAGATAACTTGATGCGTTTATTCGGATCAGAAAGAATTGCTAAAATGATGGACAGAATGGGTCATAAAGATGGTGAAGTCATTCAGCATTCTATGATCAGTAAATCTATCGAAAGAGCTCAGAAAAAAGTAGAAGAGAATAACTTCGGAACAAGAAAGAGACTTCTAGAATATGATGACGTAATGAACAAGCAGCGTGACGTAATCTATAAGAGAAGAAAGAATGCTCTATTCGGAGATCACTTGAAATATGACATCACTAATATGATTTTCGATGTTGCCAATTCTATCGTTACGAAAGGAAAAGCAAACGGAAGTTATAAAGATTTTGAATATGAAATTATCAAAACTTTCACTATGGAATCTCCTGTTTCTGAAAGCGAATTTGGTAACAAAAACATTCAGGATTTAACGAATATCTTATTCAAAGCTGCTCAGGAAGATTATCAGATGAAACTGAACCTATTGAAAGAAAAATCATTCCCTATTATTGAGAATGTATATCAAAATCAAGGTTCAATGTTTAAGATGATTCAGGTGCCTTTCACAGACGGTCATAAAACAATGACTATTGTAGCTGATCTTAAAGAAGCTTATGATACTCAGTGTGAGAGTCTGGTTACTGATTTCGAGAAGAACATTACCCTGTCTCTTATTGATGAAAACTGGAAACTTCACCTTCGTGAGATGGACGACTTAAGAAGATCTTCACAAGGAGCTGTTTACGAGCAGAAAGATCCACTTGTCATTTATAAGCAGGAGTCTTTCCACTTATTCAGTGAGATGATCGACAAATTAAACAAAGAAATTATTTCGTTCTTATACAAAGGAGAAATTCCAGCGTAAGAAATAATTCAGAATATTATAAAAAATCCGCTTCAGCATTGCCTGGAGCGGATTTTTTTTATGTGGATATCATAATTTTATGACAAATATCAATCATTTAATTTATTTAGAACAGTTAAAAATAATATATTTGCAAAAAATTTGACTTTCATGAAAAATGTACTGATCTGTGCTTCTATGCTAGGCTCAATGCTGGCTTTTTCTCAGAAAAAGGACTCTGCTGCCACCAAAAGCATTGATGAAGTTATCATCAACACGTATGTGAAAAAAGATAGTGAATATTCAAACAAAATGCCTTTAAAAGCTATTGAAAACCCACAAGTCTATTCTAGTGTTGATAAAATCATTTTAGAAAATCAAGGAATTTATACCGTAGATGATGCCTTCAAAAATATTACAGGTTTACAAACGATGTGGACATCTAACGGAAGAGCGGGCGATGGTGGGGCTTATGTAAGTTTAAGAGGTTTTGTATCTGCCAACTCTTTAAGAAATGGTGTTTTAGGAGCAGTAACCGGAACTATAGATGCCATTAATTTAGAAAAAATTGAAGTCTTAAAAGGCCCTTCTGGAACATTATTCGGAAGCTTACTGACCAGTTACGGAGGAGTAATCAATAGGGTTACCAAAAAGCCTTATGAAACTTTCGGAGGAAACATTAATTTATCCGGAGGAAGTTATGACACTTATAGAGCTGCAGTAGACATTAATACGCCTCTTACACAAGATAAAAAACTATTGTTCCGGTTAAATTCTGCATATACCAATGAAGGAACATTCCAGACAGAGGGTTTCAGAAGAAACTTAGCAATAGCTCCCAGCTTAAGCTATAAACCAACAGATCGTCTAAGTATCAATCTGGATATGGAACTCTTTCAGATGAAAAATATGAGTGACCAGACCTTTTTCTTCTACTCAGGGGATTATCTAAAAAAGGTTAGCAATATTAAAGATCTTAATCTTGACTACAAAAATTCATACTTAGGAAAAGACCTTACCAATACCGGAAGAAGCATCAATTTCTTCGGACAGGTTAATTATAAAATATCAAATTCCATTACCTCTACTACTAATTTCAGTTCATCTTCCAGTTATTCTAACGGATTTATGCCCTATTTATATTTTATGGGAACAGATCCAAATATGATGTATAGAAGTGACCAATCAACAAGAGACAGTAGAAAAAGATCAATTAATTTCCAACAAAACTTCAACGGCGATTTCCGTATCGGAAACCTAAGAAACAGAGTGGTGGTTGGTTTTGATTATTTAAGGGTGAATAACAATCAAAATTTCTACGATATCAACGGTTTCGACAAAGGACCAGACGGAACATCCGTTCCTGTTCCTTTGCATCAGCCTGGTTTTAATTATACCAATTTTAACGGTTCTACACTGCAGGAAAAATATAATGCTATAACAGGAAATGAAACGCCTTATATCATAAAAGGAATACAGGAAAACTACGCTGTTTATATTTCCAATGTTCTTAATATCACAAATAATCTTAATGTTTTAATGGCATTACGAGTTGATAGTTTCAACAATCATCCAGGGATTATAGGATCTGCAAATTCAAAAGAAACTGAGCAATTTAAACAGACATTCTTTTCTCCTAAACTGGGAATTGTATATGAAGTAATTAAAGATAAAGTTTCCCTTTTTGGAAACTATCAGAATAGTTTTAAAAACCTGACTTTTTACACAGATGCAAACAAAGTCATAAGAACTCCAGATCCAGAACAAGCCAATCAAGTAGAAGGAGGAATCAAAACCAACCTTTTTAATGGAAAAGTATCTTCTACTTTCAGCTATTACAACATCAAAGTAAAAGATGTTCTTAGAAATATACCTTCTGAAGGGAATGCCAATGCACAAATACAGGACGGTACTATTGTAAGCAGAGGGGTGGAGCTTGAGATCAATGCTTACCTGGTAAAAGGTTTTACAGCCATAGCTGGATTTAGCTATAATGATTCAAAATATACGAAAGCTGATGAATCTGTTTTAGATTTAAGACCTAATACTTCCGGCTCTCCTTATTTGGCTAATTTATATGCTAGCTACCAATTCCTTGATGGAAAACTTAAAGGCCTAGGTTTTGGTGTAGGCGGAAATTATGCGAGTGAAAATAAGATTTACAATGCAAAAGACGGTGTATTCTCATTACCTTCTTATGTTGTTTTGAATGCCAACGCATATTACGATGCTAAAAAATTCAGAATAGGAGTGAAAGTAGACAACTTTACCAACCAACATTACTGGATTGGATATACAACAGCAAATCCACAAAGACTAATCAATGCAGTAGGAACTGTTACTTATAAATTCTAATTCATAATTATTTTTCAAAGCACTGAGCTTTATCAACAATGAAAAAATTAACTATAGGAGCCGCTCTGTTAACAACAATATTAACTTTCGCGCAGGAAAAAAAAGACACCATCAAATCCAATGATATTGAAGAAGTAGTTGTTAACGGAAGATATTATCAGAAATACAAACTCAACGAGGTTTCTGGTTCATTGAGAATCCAGACTCCGATCCTTGAGCTTCCACAGAATGTACAATCGATAAGCTCACAGGTTCTTGCCGATCAGCTTACATTAAATATGTCTGAGGGCATTGTTCGTAATGTGAGTGGTGCAAGAAAAGTAGAACACTGGGATAATGTGTATTCCAATGTTTTTATGAGAGGAGCAAGTATTTCCACTTTTATGAACGGAATGAACGTTTCTTCTACATGGGGACCTATTAACCCTGATGCCTCTATTATTGACAGAATAGAGTTTGTAAAAGGACCTGCCGGATTTATGGGTTCTATGGGAGATCCTGCCGGATTTTATAATGTGGTAACCAAAAAACCAACCGGGAAATTTGCCAATAGTGTACGTTTCACTACCGGAAGTTATAACCTTTTCAGAGGTGAAGCAGATCTGGATGGAGTTCTTGTAAAAGACGGTGTTTTAGATTACCGTATCAATTTAATGGGAAGTTCTAACAATTCGTGGGTTGAAAATGATAAAACAAGCAAAATTATTGTTGCTCCGTCTATTACTTTCAGACCAACAAAGAGCACTACATTTACTGCACAGTACAATTATCAGTATTTAAAATTCAATCAGCCGGGAGCTTATCTGATGTCTAATGACGGATATGCCTCACTGAATGTACACACCAATTTTAATGATCCTAACTTCAAGAAGACTGAAGTAAAAGATCAGAGTTTATTCTTAAGTTTAGATCAAAAGCTTTTCAAAGACTGGGTTTGGAGTACACAATATGCTTACATGGATCTTACATATGACGGAGGTTCATGGTGGGGAACTTTTGATCCGAATAATAAAAATGTATTAAACAGAACATTAAGCAACTGGCAAGCTAAAGGAAAAAATCACATTTTCCAGACCTATGTAAGAGGAACTCTTAATACTGGGAATATTGTTCATAAAATCATTGCAGGGTTTGATTATGGTGACAGAAAATACAAGGCAGACTTTTCATCTTTTGCAGGTGGACCATTCCCGATTGATATTTATAATGTTCAGTATGGTGTAGATCCTTCAAAACTTCCTTCTTCTGACTTTTACACATTAAACCCATCTGCTCCTTTTTATGATGATGAAGGCGTAAAATATACTTCATATTATGCTCAGGATCAAATTGAAATGTTTAACAATAAGCTAAGAATAACATTAGCAGGAAGATATACAAGTGGTACCACTTATGCCGGATATCCATATTATTCTCCGGAAAATATTGTTCCAAGAAATCAAGCAGGAGAATTCACACCGAGAGTCGGAATTAGCTATTCTATCCTAAGCGATTTCTCTGCGTATGGAATCTATGATAAAACTTTTGTTCCACAATCTGCAGTAGGAATCAATAATACTCAGATCACAGATCCTTTCAGAGGACAAAATATTGAGTTCGGATTGAAAAAAGACTGGTTCGGTGGAAAATGGAACTCTACTTTTGCCGTTTACGAAATCAGAAGACAAAATATTCTTGTTGCAGGACCTAAAGAACAAAATGGAGGAAATCCTTTCCAGGTTGCTACAGGTGAACAAAGAGCAAGAGGTTTTGAAACAGATATCAAAGGAGAAATCATCAAAGGGTTGAACATTGTTATCAACTATGCTTATACTGATGCAAAAACCATCAAAGACACAGATCCTACAAGAATTGGAATTCAGTCTCCGGGAAATGCGAAAAATGTACAAAATACTTGGGTAAGCTACAGGTTTGAAAATGGCCTTATGAAAGGATTCGGAATTTCAGCTGGTTATCAGTATCAGGGAGGAAGACAATCCTGGTTTGGGGTAGGTGCAACAAAAGATCAAAGCCTTCCGGATTATTTTGATACCAACTTCGGGGTTTCGTATGTTGCCAAAAAATTCGATGTCAATCTAATATTGAATAATGTCCTTAACAAAAAACTTTACAGTGGATACAGAGGAGATGCCGGCGAATATGCTTGGATCTACAATGCTCCTCGTAACTGGAGATTATCAATAGGATATAAATTTTAAAAAAATTAAAGGTTAGCCCCTCACGGGGTTAACTTTTTGCTATGAGAAAAAAGCATCACAATAAAAAGAAAGCTTCTTCAAAAAAATGGTCCGCAAAACTACATTTGTGGTTTGGCTTGTCCGTTGGTATCATTGTATTCATAGTCTCTCTTTCGGGGACTTTATATGTTTTTAAGGACGAAATACACAATAGCTTACGCAAAGAAGCCATTGATCTCAAAAAAGAGGATATCGGAAAAAAGCCATTGCCTATTACTCTGCTTCGTGAAAAAGTATCGCTGGAGCTTAATGAAAAGTATCCTATCAGTGCTGTAGAAATTCCTTTGGATAAAACCAAGTCCTATCAGTTTGAATACTATGAAAAAAGTAAGAAAGGATGGAACTATTTTCAGCAGGTACTCATCAACAAGCAGGTCTATGTGAATCAGTATACCGGAGAAATCCTTGCCGTCTACAATGAAAAATATGATGTATTCAGTATCTTGAAGTATATCCACTGGGGACTTTTGCTGAATTCAGAATGGGGACCGTACACCGTAGGAATCCCAACTGTTCTTTTTATTATTATGCTGATCACTGGAATCATTTTATGGTGGCCAAAAAATAAAAATGCCAGAAAAGGGCGTTTTTGGTTCAATTGGGAAAATGTAAAAAATTGGAAACGTAAAAACTATGACCTCCATAATATCCTGGGATTCTATGCATCATTTATCGCACTTTTATTAAGCGTTACAGGACTTTATTTTGCATATCCCTATGTAAAAAACACGTTTACGTTTGCATTATCCGGTTCCTGGGAACTTCCTAAGGAAAAAGAAAGAAAATCTCCGGACTCTCTGATGGCGAAGAATGAAGCTATTTTTGATCTGGCTGCAGCTCAGACAGAAAAATTATATGCAAAATCATCCAGCTTCAGAATTAATCTAAACGGAAAAAATAAAAAAGGAAAAGAACTGAAAAATCTTCCGGTAACCGTATACGGACTTGACGGAAGATACAGTGAAAGAAATATCCTGACATTTGACAAATATTCAGGAAAACTACTAGCCAACAAACCTCATCACAAACTCAATACCGCCGAGAAATATTCTAACGCCAATTATGATATCCATACCGGATCTTATTTCGGGATCATTGGAAAAATCATTTGGTTTATCGCGGGTCTCATCTGTACATCACTTCCTGTAACCGGATTTCTGGTCTGGTGGGGGAAAAGAAAGAAAAAAGGAAAAAAAATATAATGAAAAAAATGCTTTTATCAGCTGCCTGCTTAGGAACGACAACCGTTTTTGCTCAGGTTAAAGATAGTTTACAGACCAAGAATGTGGATGAGGTCGTAATGACCGCTTCAAGGAAGAAGGAGAACATTAAAGAAGTTCCCAGCTCTATCACTGTTGTTGCAGAAAAGCAGATACAGTCTCAGCTGACCGTCAATTCAGATATCACAAGTATCCTTCAGTATACCGTTCCAAGTTTAGGAACGAATTCCGGTCAGACTTCCAACACAGGTCAGACCTTAAGAGGGCGTCAGGTATTGGTATTAATCGACGGGATTCCACAGTCTACTCCACTTCGGAACGGGGCAAGGGATTTAAGAGTAATTGATCCTTCAGCTATTGAAAGAATTGAAGTGATAAAAGGGGCATCCTCCATTTATGGGAACGGTGCAGACGGTGGTATAATCAACTATATTACGAAAAGAAGTAAAACTGATAAGAAGATTTCCGGGATTTCTCAGATTGGTATTACAGAGCAGTCTTATGGAGGAACGTTAGGCGTAAGAGCCAGCCAGCTTTTAACCGGAAAGGTCAGTAAATTTGACTATACCTTATCACTGGCCTATGAAAGAACGGGTTATATGAAAGATGGAGACGGTGTCATGCTAAGCCCAACTTACAGTACCGCAAAAATGGACAACTATAACGGAATGCTGAAGCTAGGTTATGATATCAATGACAATCAGAGAATTGAAGCATCCTATATTGGCTATTCATCAAGATCAAATCTTAATTTAGGATTAAAGACAGGTGTTTACGGAATTGAACCTACTATTGGACAAGGAGAAGGGAAAAGCCTGGAAACAACACCTCAGGGGACACCAAAGAACCACAATATCAGACTAAGTTATGATAACAAAAACTTATTTGCCGGAACAGCCTTAAATATTAATCTTTATTACCAGGATTTTAAAACAGTTTACGGATATAGCGATACGTTTTTTAATGGAGGGCAATCCAATGTTATTTCCAAAAAAGCAGGAGCCAGATTTAATTTTGATACACAGCTTTGGAATACTCAAAATTCTCAGGGAGAAATTATCTATGGAGCTGATATTTTAAATGATCAAACGGTACAAAAACTGGAAGACGGACGCTTCTGGACTCCCAATATGAGTATGACCAATATTGCGCCTTTCCTGTTGGTAAAAATTGATCTGCTTAAAAAGCTAACCATTAAAGGAGGGCTTCGCTATGAAAACATCAAGGTCAATGTAGATGATTTCAACACCCTTTCTGTTATTAAAAACGATGGAACATTTACCAAAAGTATTCCTGTAAACGGAGGAAAACTAAGCTATAATGCCTTAGTGGGAAATATAGGTCTCCGCTATAATATTGAACCTTATATCAATCTTTTCGGAAGCTTTTCACAGGCCTACTCTATCAATGAGCTGGGAAGAATTCTAAGAACCTCAACTTCTGAGACGATTCAAAACCTTGAAACAAAACCCATCATTGTTAATAATTACGAACTGGGAGCAACAGGACAGCTTTCCAGCTGGCTTAACTATGAGCTGACTTCCTACGTAAGTACATCAAAACTGGGAGCAACCTTTGTACAGAGTGCAGACAGAGCTTTAACCATAAAAAGAGCTCCTGAAGTAATTTATGGAGTGGAAGGATTTCTGCATTTTACACCTGTCAAATGGCTTCAGTTCGGAGGAAGCTATAGCTGGATGGAAGGTATTACTTCTCCGGATGACAATGGAGATTATTCTGCAAAAATCAACAACAGCAGAATTTCAGCACCTAAAGTACTGGCTTATGCTCAGGTAAAGCCTATCCAGACATTATCTGTCGGAGTAGATATGCTTCATTCATTCAGACAGAACAGATTTGATCCTAATGCAACAACAGGTTTATATGCTTATGGGGAAGGATATGTTCCGGACTACACTGTTTTTAACCTAAAAGCAAGCTACGAGGTAAACAACAACTGGAAGGTATCTTTAGGGGTTGAAAATATTCTCAACAGAGTTTACCAGCCGTCAATTGCCTGGTGGGCTGCCAGAGACAGTGATTTCACCAACTCTCTGGGAGCAAGGGGAACTTTCATGATTGAATATAAATTTTAATTAAACTAAATAAAACTAAAACTTATCTTTGCGTTAGTTTTCAATTACGATATGAATAAAAAGCATCATCATAAAAAAAAACCGGGATTCTTTAAAAAATGGTCTGCAAAACTGCACCTGTGGTTCGGGCTGGGAATAGGATTTCTGATTTTTATTATCTCCATTACAGGGGCATTGTATGTCTTTAAAGATGAAGTAGAAAACTTTACCCGTAAAGATGTCATTTACCATCAGGAACAAAATATTGAGCAGAAGCAGGTTCTTCCCATTAGAATAATGGAAAAATCCGTTGCAGAGCAGGTAAAAGAAAAATATCCTGTCCACTGGGTCAATATTCCTATCGACAAAAAACTGTCGTATGTCTTCTACTGGTATGAACACAATACGGACGCCTGGAATTATTTTGATGAATTTCCTGTCTATAAAGCCGCCTATGTCAATCCCTATACCGGAAAAGTGCTGAGGGTGTATGACGAGAAAAACGGCTTTTTCAATATTGTAAAAATGATTCACTGGAGCTACCTTTTAAAACAGGACTGGGGAACTTATGTAGTAGGAATACCGGTAATCATTTTCATCATTATGCTGATCAGCGGGATTATTCTGTGGTGGCCCAAAAACAAAGCAGCAAGAAAACAACGTTTTGCATTCAAGTGGAAGAATATCAAGAGCTGGAAAAGAAAGAACTATGACCTTCATAATGTCTTAGGATTTTATGCTTCCATCTTTGCTTTAATTTTCTCTATAACCGGATTGTTTTATGCCTTCTTTGTGGTTCAGGCTATGATCTATGTACTATTCTCCGGGGGAGAAACCAAATACCCGGATTTTTCACACATCAAGACAAAGGCTCCCATTGAACTCAGAACGGAAGGAACTCTGGATAAAATCATCAATACAGTGAAACAGAAATATCCGGATTCTTATGGATTTGCGATAGATCTTGGCCACGAACATATGGATGACCACGAGCATCCTAACTTTGAAGTCTATGTAAAACACCTTAGCTATTCTTATCACAAAAGCAGCAGCCTGATCTTCGATGAAAACTCAGGAGAATTGCTTCATACCCATGATCAGAAAGACAAAAATTTCGGTGAAAAGGTAGTGGGATCCAATTATGATATCCACGTGGGATCCATTTTAGGGCTTCC
Organism: Chryseobacterium sp. YR221; assembly: GCF_900176315.1. Lineage (NCBI taxonomy): Bacteria > Pseudomonadati > Bacteroidota > Flavobacteriia > Flavobacteriales > Weeksellaceae > Chryseobacterium > Chryseobacterium sp. YR221. Next base: position 130,408 of record NZ_FWXM01000006.1, on the reverse strand, counting down.
TACCAAGATTATTGCCTTTATTGTCAGTCTTATCTGTGCATCACTTCCGGTAACAGGATTTATGATCTGGTGGGGACGGAAAAAGAAAAAACCGTTAAAAACAGCCTAAAATTTTAAATAAAATGCAGTTCTTAATCCATTAATACAATCTTTTTTATAATTTTAGCCCCTAGAATTTAATAATAGAATGTCATTAATAGATTTATCAAAACAAGTTGCTCTGGGAGTTGATATTGGCGGAACCAATACCAAATTTGGAATAGTCAATCATCGTGGAGAAGTTCTGGACAAAGGAAACCTTAGAACCGATGCCTATGACAGAGTGGAAGATTTTATCGATGCTTTATATGAACACGTTTATCCTTTAATGGAAAAACATGGTACTGAAAAAAATTTCGACGGAATCGGAGTAGGTGCACCCAATGCAAACTATTACAAAGGAACTATAGAACTGGCTCCTAACCTGCCCTGGAAAGGTGTCATTCCTTTTGCAGAGCTGATGACGGCTAAGTTTAATTTGCCTTGTACTGTGACCAATGATGCAAATGCAGCAGCTTTAGGGGAAATGCTTTTCGGAGCAGCAAGGGGAATGAAAGACTTTATCATGATCACTCTGGGAACAGGAGTAGGAAGCGGAATCATTGCCAATGGAAGCCTGATCTATGGACATGATGGCTTTGCCGGAGAATTGGGCCACACCATTGTAAAACCGGGAGGAAGAAAACACTGGAGTACAGGTTCTGAAGGAAGTCTGGAAGCTTATGCCTCTGCAACAGGGATTACAATCACAGCAAAAAAGATGAGAGCAGAATTCGCAGAGTCTATGCTGAACCAATATCCTGAAGAGGAAATCAATTCTAAAACAGTGTATGAATGTGCATTAAAAGAAGACCCGATTGCTATTGAAGTTTTCAGATATACAGGACAAAAACTGGGTGAAGCATTAGCTAATTTTGTAATGTTTTCTTCACCACAGGCAATCCTTTTATTCGGAGGGGTCATCAAGGCAGGAGACTTTATCTTAAAGCCTGCAAAACTGCATATGGAAAGAAACCTTCTTCCAATCTTTAGAAATAAAGTAAAATTAGTATTCAGTGAGCTGGACGAAGCAGATGCAGCCATCCTGGGAGCAAGTGCTTTGGTTTGGGAAAAATAACTGAAAGCTATTTAAATAATATCAAGCATCCTTTTTAGGGTGCTTTTTCTTTTTTAGAAAATATAGATGACGCTGATTCCCACAGATGATTGAGGTTTATTTTTTATGATACTCGTTGGGATCAATTGGGATTTAAAATCATTTGCCATATCTATCATTGTAATTTGAGTTTAGGACGCTAAATGATGCTCAAATGAAAAACTTTTTCATAATTTTGATTTGTCTTTTTAACGCCCTTCATGGGTAAAGAAAAGAATATGTAAACGATATAATTACCCTAACAATGGATAAAAATAATTTAGAACAGATCATCTTTGGTGGCGGATGTTTCTGGTGTGTAGAAAGCTGCTTCAATATGCTGAAGGGTGTTGAATCTGCTATTTCAGGATACTCCGGTGGACACAAGGAAAACCCGACTTATGAAGAAGTATGTACCGGAACAACTGATCATGCCGAAGTAGTACAGATCACTTACGACCCTGCTATTATTTCTTATGAACAACTGATGGATGTATTCTTTTTCCTTCACGACCCTACCCAACTGAACCGTCAGGGAAATGACATCGGAACGCAATACCGTTCAGTAATCTTCTATAAGGATGATGCTGAAAAACAGAATGCTGAAAAAGCATTAAAGACCTCTGAAGAATCAGGAAGATGGTCAGGAACCTATGTGACTGAATTGGCTCCATTCGAAAAATTCTGGCCGGCAGAACAATACCACCAGGGATATTACAATGTCAACCCTAATCAGCCTTACTGCAGTGCTGTAGTAGGTCCTAAAATACAGAAATTTAAAAAGCATTTCGGCGAATTGGGAATGCTGAATATCGAGTAAATAAAACAGAGCGGAGAGAAATCTTCGCTTTTTTTTTTGATAAAATAAAACGCCTGTAAAAGCTATTCCTGTACTTCTATAGAATCTTTATGCTCACCTGCATATTTATAGATGATGAAGGGGGTAGATTTTCTCAACTCTCTCCCGTTATCAGGATCTATACCATCCTCAGTAAAAAACTCAACTTCATTATTGTATTTAGAATACCAGGTTTTCCCTAGCGCATTAAATTCCGTCAGCGTATCCTTTCTGGTGATTTTTTTAAAGTACTGGAATTTATGTTCATTCATCGCCACGATATCAAGCCCTGGCCTGATATAGCTGCTGTCTGTACCCATATACCTTTCCCCATCCCAATACATATACTTTTTCTCGATACCCGGTTTTACAGGGCTTATAAATGAAAGCCCCACGGTCTTATTATTGGAAAAAACAACATTTCCCGTAACCAGGCATAGCAGTAAAGCAATCTCCATAATCCCCAACCCATTCTGTTTGATATACTCAGGCACTTTAAAATGCTGTTCATTGGTAATATTAATGACCAACTTAGAAATTTGTTCTGATATAGATTCTTCATCTTCATCCACCTTAATCTTGATCATGGTTTTATTAGTCTTTTCATCTTCTTTCGTGAAAGTCCGGGAGAAGTCTACAAAATCCTTATATCCAAGGTATTGACTTAGCTTATCAAGCTTAAAGGGTTCTATGTTTATCTTATCCTTAATTTCTGCCACATAGGCATCATAATACCTTACAAGAGTTTTATCTGTAATAGCAAAATACAGAGTTTCCTCCAGGTGTACGCTTAAAAAAAGAGCTATTCCACTTTTCTTTTCCTTCCCCGAATCCTCCTCTCCCTGCTTGAATACCTCATGAATTAGTAGTTTTATTTTGGACATATATAGTTTTTATCAGTCTTTACAAAATAGGTGATTTCCTCTCGTCCCACATTACGGATTTCCGTAACCCCTTCCTGTCCATTTCCTGTCTATCGATGTCTGTGTTTTGTCTAACACCTGCTCCTCTTCTTGTCGCATCTTTGCTTCAGAAAATCAGTGATAAACAAAACATTACAAAAACAAATTTACAAAACTGATTTCAAAATCACCAGATAAAACGGAGGAAAACTCCGGGTTGGGAAGCAGATGTTTCTCCTCCGTTTTTGAAGGTTCACTTCCCAAAAAATTAAGAAGCGCTTCGAAATTTTAAACGTGTACAGCCTGAGATACATACATCTCAGGAGGAAGAAAACAATTTCAACTTCAAAAATTTTACGGAAATGATCCAGATTATATTAATGCTATTCGGTTTAGCATTCCCAAATAATAACGCAAATACAGTAACTAGTGATAACAACCAGCCCCCGGTAACAATAGTTAACCAAAGTGAACCTTTATATCCGGATGGGCCCATCGGAGGAAACTCAGGACAAACCCCACCTCCAAATCCATAATAATAAAAGAGCAGATTGCATAAATCTGCTCTTTTTCTTACTTTGCAAGAAAAACAAAGCCATGAGAACATCATTATGTATAGTATTACTGATGCTCTTATTTTCTTGTAAAAAGGAAAATAAAATAAAACATAATCCAATCAGCAATTTTTATATAAAAGCCAAGATTTGTCTGGATTCAAAAATTGCAGATTCTGCCTTTCATTACTTTAACCTTGCAAAAGAAGAATATCTCACTAGAAATGATTCTTTAGGTGCAGGAAAATCATTAGTCAATATGGCTATTATACAGTCAGATAAAGGAGATTTTTATGGAGGAATTGAAACATCCTTAGAAGCAAATAAATTTCTTAAAAGAGAAGAAAATGACACTGTCAGAACAACACTTGCTTCAAGCTTCAATAATATGGCAATCTCATCCAGTCAATTAGCCAATTTTGATAATGCGCTTGTTTACTTCTCAAAAGCATTAAAATACACAAGTAATGATGAAAACAAATATGTGTATTACAATAATATTGGGGATATACTAATATTTCAAAAAAAATTTAAACAGGCTCAGCAATATCTTGAAAAAGCTATGCTTGTGAAGGATAGTAATAATTATTCCAGAGCCTTAAATAACCTTGCAATAGCAAAATACTATAGCAATACCAATTATAATCCATTACAAGAATTTTATCATGCTTTGAAAATAAGAGAAAATAGAAATGATCGTTGGGGGCAAAATTCTAGCTTTGCTACATTATCAGATTATTTTTCAGAAAAAGATTCTGAAAAATCACTTTTTTTCGCAAATAAAATGCTTAAAATGGCAAATGCTATTCATAGTACAAATGATCAATTACAAGCATTGAAAAGAATTATTTATTTAGATCCTAAAAATTATTCTACCAATTTTAAAAAATTCTATATTCTTAACGACAGTATTCAAACAACAAGAAACAAAGCTAAAAATCAATTCGCGGTTATAAGATATGATGTAGAAAAGAATAAAGCTGAAAATCAAAAACTAAAAATCAAGCAAGCTGAAAAAGAGGTTCAGCTTCTCTATCGAAATATTGGCATAGGTGCTTTGTCTCTATCTTTAATTGGGGGTCTATTTTGGTACAGAAGAAGGAGGAAAAGGCTTCAGCAGGAGAAAGAACTTGAGGTCAAAAATACACAGCTAAAAATGTCTAAAAAAGTTCATGATGTGGTAGCCAATGGGATCTACCAGGTGATGACAAAAATTGAAAACCAGGAAGTTTTCGACAAAGAGGAAGCACTGGACGAACTGGAATTCGTGTATGAAAAATCCAGGGATATATCTTATGACAAAACTGACACTCATGAAACCCTGGAATTTGATCAAAAAATATCATCCCTTATTGGCTCCTTTAACAATGATGAAGTAAAAACATATCTTGCCGGTAATGATAAGAATATATGGACAGGGCTGAACGATTCCTCTAAAAATGAAGTCTACCAAATCATACGTGAACTCCTTGTCAATATGAAAAAACACAGCAGGGCAAGCAGAGTGGTTTTTAAATTTGAGCGAATTAACAACAAAATCCAAATTCAGTATACAGACAATGGAATAGGAATATCCGAAGGCTTAGTCCGTAAAAATGGACTTACAAATACGGATTCCCGTATTGAAACCATCCATGGAGAAATTATTTTTGACACTAAAACCGAAAAAGGATTGAAAATTAGTATTTCGTTTCCTGTTTCTTAAAAAATCTAAAAAGAATGTTCAAAAAAATTTTAATTGCCGAAGACCACGAAAGTATTAACCTCTCTGTACAAAAAACATTAGAAGAGCTCAACATCCCGAATGTTGACTATGTATATTACTGTGATGATGCCTTAGCTAAAATTCAAAAGGCTATCCGTGAAAACAACCCTTACGATTTATTAATTACCGATCTTTATTATGAAGAGGATCATCACCTCCAGAAAATCAAAGACGGAAAAGAACTGATCCTGAAAATTAAAGAAATACAGCCTTCCCTAAAGGTAATTGTATTCTCTGCAGAGCACAAATCCGGGGTAATTGACTCTCTCTTCAATGAGTGTAAAGTCAACGGATATGTCCGGAAAGCCAGAAATGACTCTAAAGAACTCAAAAAATCGATTGCTTCCGTCTACATTAATGAGAACTATTTATCTCTTGATCTGAAACAGGATATAAAAAAGCTCAACAGCTATGAGTTTTCTGCTTATGACATTACTCTGGTCACCTTACTTTCAAAAGGAGTCCTGCAGAAAAACATTCCTAATTATCTACAGGAAAATGACATAAAACCTTACAGTTTAAGCAGTGTAGAGAAGAAATTAAATGGTCTGAAAGAAGATCTTGAAGTCACCAGCAATGAGCACCTTGTGGCTTTTTGTAAGGACATCGGAATTATTTAATAACCATATCAATTCAGTCCCTTTTAATAAAAACCTTTCAATTTTGAGAGGTTTTTTGTTTTACGGATTCCCGTAAGGATTGAAAACTAAAGGGTTATATTTTTGGAGTATTAAACAGAATATAATTATGGGAACGTTTATCATCTCGAAAAGAAAAAATAATGAATATCAATTCAATCTGAAAGCCGGAAACGGAGAAATTATTTTAACCAGTGAAGGATATGTCCAGAAAGCATCATGTCATAAAGGAATAGAGTCTGTTAAAATTAACTCTCAGGAAGATTCCAGGTATGACAGGCGAATAGCTGTAAATACTAAAGATTACTTCGTTCTTAAAGCCCGGAATGGAGAAATTATCGGCAAGAGCCAATTTTACAGTTCAAAACTTGCAATGGAAAATGGGATTGCTTCTGTAAAAAATAATGCTCCTGAAGCTGAAATTATTGACGAAACTATCTAAAAAATAAAACAATGGATCTTAAAATAAAACTGGAACAACTCCATCAGAAAGTAACAGGACTAAAAGATCAGATCAGTACGGAAGAAGCTACAAAAAATGCTTTTGTAATGCCTTTTATACAGATTTTGGGCTATGATATTTTTAATCCCACAGAAGTAGTTCCGGAATATATCTGTGATATCGGAACAAAGAAAGGAGAAAAGGTAGATTATGTAATCAAAAATAATGACGAACCCATTTTCATTATTGAATGTAAGCATTGGAAAGAAAGTGCAGATGCCCATAATTCTCAGCTCCACAGGTATTATCATGTTTCCAAAACAAGATTTGGAGTTCTTACCAACGGCATTATCTATAATTTCTATACCGACCTTGAAAAACCTAATGTGATGGATGAAAAACCATTTTTCACGATAAACATTGAGGATTTAAAAGACAGCTCCATTAAAATCCTGGAAAGCTTTACCAAGAAAGACTATAATCTGGAAAGCATTCTGGATTCTGCAGAGGCATTAAAATACATTAAAGCCATCAGAAAAGAATTTGAAAAAGAAATTGAAAATCCTTCTGATGAAATGGTGCGTCTTCTGGTCAACCGTTTTTTCGAAAAAACCCTGACGGCCAACAGAATGATTTCTTTCAAAGAATATGCAAAAAAAGCCTTATCGACTTCCATTAATGAATCCATAAGCTTTAGACTGAAATCTGCATTAAGCATTAATGAGCAAATTGAAAAACAGGATGAAAATGTAAGTGTTCCTCAATCTATTGATGAAAATAATGACTCTAAAATCGTCACGACAGAAGAAGAGCTTGAGGGGTTTCAAATCGTAAAAGCTATTCTAAGAGAAAAGATATCTTCTTCCCGAATTGCGTATAGAGATACCTTATCCTATTTCGGAATTTTGCTGGATGATAACAATAGAAAACCGATTTGCAGATTACATTTCAACACCTCTAATAAATATATTGAGACCTTTCACAATGGTAAAGATGCAGGTGAAAAAGCTCTACTGAATAATCTTGATGAAATCTATAATTTCAGGGAAGAGCTTCATAAAACATTAGAAAATTACTAAAGCCTTAAAAACAAATATCCATGAAAATCATTCTATAATTCAAAACTAAGCTTATGAAAAAACTACTATTTACGGGCCTTTTAGGATTAGGCTTATTATTACCGGCTTCTTTTTCTGCTACTACAGGTACAATCTCTTCAGCTAAAGAATTTTCCACTAAAAAGCCCAAGAAGGGCAAAACAAAAAGCAGCAGAAAAAGCAAATCTACAGGTTCTAGATACACCCGATCTTACTCGCAAAGCAGAGGATGTACATACAACGGAAACCAGCTGTATGTAGGATCAAGAGGAGGCTGTTATTATTATTCCGGCAGCAGTAAACAATATGTGGACAGATCTTACTGCTCAGGTTGTAATTAAAATACCTAATAAAAAACTAAAAACCATTCAACATAACCAAAAAAGGTATCTCATTTCTGAGATACCTTTCTTTTATTTTCTAATCATTTCCGTATGTGGAATATCATCTTCAAGATATTTCTTGCCTGTATCCACAAACCCGAATTCAGCATAAAATCTTAACAGGTAATCCTGTGCTGAGATTTTGATTTCAGAGGTATGAAAACGGTTTTCTATGGTTTCCACAGCATATTTTATCAGCAGTTTCCCAAGGCTCTTTCCTCTGGCCTGTTCTGTTGTTAAAACCCTTCCAAACGAAGTCTCATCATACTTGATTCCTTTATCAAAAACACGACAGTATGCAAGAACCTGCCCTTCTTCTTCGGCCCAGATATGCACTGCTTTCTGATCATAGTTATCCAGATCAGGATAAGGGCAGTTCTGTTCAATTACAAAAACATCTATACGTGCCTTTAGTACTGAATACAACTCAGGAACCGTAAACTCTTCAAAAGTTTTAATTTTCCAGACTATATTACTCATCGAAACTTACGTGGTTATTAATTAAAAATTCATTTGTTGTTTGGATGAAATTCAGAATCTCATCACAGCCTGATTTCTTTTCGGCAGAAGTCACATAAATTTCCGGTAAATCTTCCCATGTTTTATGCAGCTCATTTTTATAGTTTTCTACATTCTGAACAGCCACATTGGGTTTCAGCTTATCAACCTTTGTGAAAACAATTGAAAAAGGAACTCCGCTTTCTCCACACCATTGAATAAATTCCAAATCAATCTTTTGAGGACTGTGTCTGGAGTCTACCAATACAAAAAGATTAACAAGATTTCTTCTGTTTAAAATATAATTGGTAATCAGCTTTTCAAAATCTTTTCGCTGAACTTTTGAAACTTTGGCATATCCATACCCTGGTAAATCCGTAAGATACCAGTTTTCATTCACAAGAAAATGATTGATCAGCTGGGTTTTTCCCGGAGTCTGTGAAGTTTTAGCCAAATCTTTATGATTCATCATGGCATTGATCAATGAGGATTTTCCTACATTAGATCTTCCGATAAAAGCATATTCCGGAATATTCGGTTCAGGGCATTCCTGCCATTTTCCACTACTCTTTACAAAATCTGCTGTCTTAATAATCATTTTGAATATATTTTAGAAAAATAAACCATTAAGAAAAGCTCCTAATGGTCATTTATGTATTTAAACTTTATCTTTTACCCAGCTATAGAGAATTTCATTGAATTCATCTGGTTTTTCCATCATCGCAGCGTGCCCGCACTGATCTATCCAAAACAAATCTGAATTGGGGATAAACTTGTGCATATCCTGGGCTACTTCCGGAGGGGTTACATTATCCTGTTTTCCCCAGATCAGACAGGTTGGTGTCAATATCTTGGGAAGATCATTCAACATATTATGCTTGATGGCACTTCTGGCCAGCATAACGGTCTTTATTCCTTTCATTCTGTCATTGACTACCCCAAATACCTCGTCTACAAGATCTTCAGTGGCAATTTTAGGATCATAAAAAACTTCTTCCGTCTTCTTTCTGATATAAGATCGGTCATTCTTTCTGGGAAAACTATCCCCGAATGTCCTTTCATACAATCCTGAACTTCCTGTCAGAACAAGGTTTTTTACCAGATCCGGTCTTGCCAATGTTAAGATAAGCCCTACGTGACCTCCCATTGAGTTTCCTACAATAGTAACTGGTCCCGAAATATGACTTTCTATAAACTTGATAATATATTTTGCTATGGTGGTAAGATTCGTATTGAGTACCGGTAGATCGTAGATAGGCAATTGAGGTACGTATACCTTAAATCCTCTGTCCGAAAAAAAATCTACCATTTTATCGAAATTACTCAAACCACCCATTAACCCGTGCAACAGCACCAATGGATGTCCTTCTCCCGCCTCTACATAGGAATATTTCTTTTCTTTTTTTGTACTAAATATCATAAAACGCTTTAATGAAGCCCTGCAAAAATACAAATTAAACCTCAAAAATATTTTGATTATCCTAATTTAAGATAAAAATAATATAATATTCCCCTTTTTAACTTTTTTTTCTAAACCTCTTTACTATGGCCTGAATAGCACATTTGACAACCTGTTACAGATCAAGTATTTATACAATCGAAATTCAATCTTTAATAAAACTTATTAACATTGAGTCAAAAAGTGGGAAAAAGTGGGAAATTTTGGAAATTATTATATAAATTTGTCCCAAATGAAAAGTTTCATTGGAACATATGAGTGTAAAATTGACGACAAAGGCCGCCTAAAAGTTCCTTCATCTTTAATCAAACAGATGGAAAACTTCGACGACAAGGCGTTTGTAGTCAAAAGATCTGTGTTCCAACCTTGTCTGGAAGTCTACCCTATGAATGCATGGGATAAGCTGATGGGCAAAATTAATAAACTGAACAGATTCATAAAAAAGAATGCTGATTTCATACGAATGTTTACAGCAGGCGTAAAAACAGTAGAGTTGGATAATGCCGGGAGATTACAGATTTCAAAAGACCTGACACATTTCGCAAATCTTCAGAAAGATATTGTGATCACCAGTGCCGGAGAACTTTTTGAAATTTGGGATAAAGAGGCTTATGAAAAGGTAATTGCCACCAACGAAACTGATTTTGCAAGCCTTGCTGAAGATGTAATGGGCTCTTTCGATGAAGAATAACTGTGATGGTTATTAGTATATTTTAATAAAACACAATTAAGCATGTATCATAACCCCGTTTTGTTGAAGCAGAGTGTAGATGATTTGGTGACGAATCCTGACGGAATCTATGTAGACTGCACCTTTGGAGGAGGTGGCCACTCAAGGGAAATCCTAAGCAGACTTTCTGAAAAAGGAAAACTGTTTAGTTTTGATCAGGATCTGGATGCACTTAAAAATACAATTGATGACCCAAGATTTACATTAGTTAATCAGAATTTCAGATTTCTGGAAAACTCATTATTAATGTATGGAGCTCCTCAGGTAGATGGTGTTTTAGCAGACTTAGGTGTTTCATCACATCAGTTTGATGAAGCAGACAGAGGTTTTTCTACCAGAAGTAATGCTCCTTTGGACATGAGGATGAATGTTATGCAGAATCTGGATGCCAAAAGAGTGATCAATGAATATGAAGAAGCAGAACTTGCCGATCTTTTTTACCATTACGGAGAATTAAGAGAAGCCAGAAAACTGGCAAGAGAAATCGTTCATCACAGAAAAACAAAAACCATAGAAACCACAGAGGATCTGAAAAAGCTTTTCAGCTATATTCCTCCTCATAAGGTCAATAAATTCTATGCACAGCTTTTTCAGGCGATAAGAATTGAAGTCAACCAGGAGCTGGAAGTTTTAAAAGAAATGCTGGTTCAGGCTTACAATGTTTTAAAACCGAAAGGAAGATTAGTCGTTATTTCTTACCATTCTTTAGAAGACCGTCTGGTAAAAAGATTCCTGAAAAACGGAATGTTTGAAGGAGAACCGACAAGAGATATCTACGGAAATTATAAAAAGGCATTTGAATTGATCAAGAGTAAAGCTATTATCCCCGATGACAAGGAGATTGAAGAAAACTCAAGAGCAAGAAGTGCAAAAATGAGAACAGGAATAAAAGTATAAAAATACAGCGTGAATGGTTAGTGGTCAGTTTTCATAAAATAAACATTCAACCATTAACAAACAAAGTGGATTCACTGCGAAGCAAATTGACATAAAATAATTTGGCAAAAAGAACAACAAATCGCCCTCAGAAGAAGCTCACCTTTATAGATATTATAAAAGGAAACTTCCTCAACCGTGATGAAATAAAAATACATTACCGGTATTTCTTATTGTTGTTTGTGCTGATGATGGCCATGATTTACAGTAACCATCTCGTCAACAAGAAAATTAGGATTGTTAATGCTTTAAAAGAAGAAACAGAAGAATATAAATCGAGAAACGCTTACGCCCAGAGTAAGCTAATCAAAGTAAAAATGGAATCAGAACTGGGGAAAGAAGTGGCAAGGGACTCATTAATGACCCTCGAAAATCATCCTCATAAATTGCTAATAAAACTGGACAGTACAGATGCAAAAGCAAAATGAATACGACAATAAACGTAAAAAAACGTTAAGATGGGGCTACCTCTTCGCAGTGGTAGCTTTGTGCGTGTTTGTAATGTTCTTGGCAAGGATTGTAATCCTTCAAAACACTAATGTTCAGGAAATTAAAGACGATTACATTAATAAAAACTACCGTGAGGCTACTTTAAAAGCGGCCCGCGGAAATCTATTTGCCTCCGACGGCTCTATCCTCGCTACAACCGTAATGCGCTACGATATCTATCTTGACTTCAAAACGATGAAAGATACCATCTACAGCAACAATATCGGGGCACTCACAGATTCTTTAAGCAAAATGTTCGGAAAGTCCAGAGGGGAATTCAGACAGAAGTTTGACGAACAGAAGAAAAAGAAAAACCAATACTATACCTTAGTAAAGGGGCTTGATTTTGATCAGTATGACAGAATCAGAAATTTCCCGATATTCAAAAGAGGTAAAAATAAAGGAGGTTTTATCGTTGACAGAAACTACAAAAGAGAACTTGCTACCTCAGAAATCGGCTCAGGAACGATTGGTATGGATAACGGAGAACTTAAATCCGGACTTGAAGGAGCCTTCTCAAAATACTTAACCGGAACGGACGGAAAAAGACTGGAGCAAAGAATTAATTCTTCTCAATGGAAACCTATTGACTTCTGGAAAGTTCAGGAGCCTGTAGACGGAGAAGATGTTTACACCACTTTAGATCTTAGAATTCAGGACATTGCACACTCTGCACTGGAGAAACAGCTGATTAATTTTGAGGCTAAACACGGCACCGTAATCGTCATGGAAGTAGAAACAGGAAAAGTACGTGCCCTTGTCAACCTAAGAAGAACAGAATCAGGAGAGTATGAGGACTCTTACAACTATGCTCTGAAAGACAATATCGAACCGGGTTCTACCTTTAAAACCATTTCACTTCTGGCTGCAATGGATGACGGTTTTATCGATGAAAACACAACAGTAAACGTAGGAAATGGAGTCTGGACTTATGCAAAACAAAGAATTTCAGACGGCCATGGTGGAGGTACTTATGACATCAGTGATGTTTTAGCCAAATCCAGTAACGTGGGGACCTCAAAACTCATTACAAAATACTATGCTGAAAAGCCTCAGATTTTCCTTGATCATTTAAAACGTTGGAAATTATTCGACAAAATGGACATTGAACTTCCGGGAATCACAAAACCGAAGATCGTAACTCCACAAAATAAAAGATGGAATGCCGCAACACTGGCTTCTATTTCTTACGGATACTCTTCAAACATCAATCTGCTGCAATTAACCACTTTCTATAACGGGGTTGCCAATGGCGGTAAAATGCTTAAGCCTTTATTCATCGACAAAATTATGAAAGATGGAAAGGTAATGTATAATGCAAAACCCGAAGTAATGGTCAATAAAATGGCTTCAGAAAAAGCTATTAAAATGATGACCAATGCGTTAACCAAAGCGGTAGAAAAAGGAACGGGAAGAAGTATCTTCACCCCGAACCTTAAAATGGCCGGAAAAACAGGAACCGCAAGATTTGAATATTGGCTTCCGGGACCTATGAAATACAGGGCCTCATTCGCGGGATTCTATCCTGCAGACGCACCCAAATACACATGTTATGTAATGGTAAGTGAACCCAACACCTCAATAGGATTTTACGGGGGACCTGTAGCGGCACCGGTATTTAAGGAAATTGCAGGAAAAACATTCCTGAAAACACCTCAAAATATTGAAAAAGAAATGCTGGTGGACAAAAAGGTGAACCTTAATAAAATGGTGGAACCTAATGTAAAAGTAGCCGTAAATGATAAGCAAATGCCCAATGTAGTTGGATTAATTGGTAAAAATATAATCCCGCAATTGGAGAATTTAGGATACCGTGTCGATTATAAAGGTGTGGGAAGAATAAAAGAACAGTTCCCATTAGAAGGCACAACAATCAGTAAGAACCAGAGAATTTATTTGTCTCTGCAAAATTAAATAGAAACAGAGTCCCCTAGGGACGATTTAATAAAAGATAGGAAAAGTCCTATTGATAAAAAATGACAGTAACAGAATTAGTAAACAGAATTCCAGTAATAGAAATCCACGGTGACAACAACCGTGAGGTGAAAGAATTGGTATTTGACAGCAGAAAGATTACAGAAAACGTTCTTTATATAGCAATAAGGGGAACCGTAGTGGATGGTCACTCATTCATTGAATCCGCCATTGAAAAAGGAGCAACTACAATCGTCTGCGAAGAGTTTCCTGAAGTATTGGCAGAAAATGTCACTTACATACAAGTAAAAGACGCATCCAAAGCTTTAGGTCATTTGGCTTCTAATTTCTATGGAAACCCATCTCAGAAACTGAAACTGATAGGTGTTACAGGAACCAATGGGAAAACTTCTGTTTCCACCCTTCTTTTTGATGTTTTCAAAAACCTGGGTTATGATGCTGCTTTACTGTCAACTGTTGAGATCAGAATTGGAGAAGAAATCATTCCGGCAACCCACACAACTCCGGATGTGATTACGATTAATAAAATTTTAGCCGATGCTGTTGAAAAAGGATGTGAATTTGCCTTTATGGAGGTAAGCTCTCACGGAATCGCTCAAAACAGAATTGAAGGATTACACTTCAAAGTGGCAGGCTTTACTAATCTTACCCATGATCATTTAGATTACCATAAAACGTTCGAAGAATATTTAAAAACGAAAAAAAGATTCTTTGACCAATTAGAAGATACCGCTATTGCCATCACTAATATAGATGACAAGAACGGCCTAGTTATGCTTCAGAACACAAAGGCACAAAAGAAGTCTTATGCTTTGAAAACAATGGCAGACTATCACGGAAAACTCTTAGAAGTTGATTTCAACGGAATGCTGCTGAACTTTAACGGAAAGGAATTCTGGACTACGCTGACCGGAAAATTCAATGTTTACAATCTACTGCTTGTCTTTGGAATCGCAGAAGAACTTGGTTTTAATCAGGATGAGATCCTTCAGGCGATCAGTACATTAAAAAGAGTTTCCGGAAGATTTGAAACATTCAAATCAGATGGAGGGATTTTCTTTATCGTAGATTATGCTCACACCCCGGATGCATTGGAAAACATTCTGGACAGCATTAACGATATCAGAACAAAAAATGAAAGATTAATCACTGTTTTTGGCTGTGGTGGTGATAGAGATCACTCCAAAAGACCTGAAATGGGAAATATTGCCACTAAAAAATCTACACTGGCTATCATCACCTCAGACAATCCGAGGACTGAAGAGCCGGGGCAGATTATAAAAGAAATTGAAGCAGGCGTTGAATCTCAAAACTTCAGCAAATACACTTCAATTCCCGACAGAAGGGAAGCTATAAAAATGGCTATAAAGTTTGCAGAACCTAAAGATATTATTCTAGTTGCCGGAAAAGGCCACGAAAATTATCAGGAGATAAATGGTGTAAAACATCATTTTGATGACAAAGAAGTAATTAATGAGCTTTGGAAATTAATGAGTAAATAAATTGAAGATTGAATTTATTTAAATAAAAAAGAAACATGCTATACTATCTATACGAATATTTAACCAACCATGGAATCCATGTTCCGGGATTAGGAATGTTGAAATACATCTCCTTCCGTGCCGGAATGGCTGTACTTTTGTCTCTTATCATTGCTCTTGTTTATGGAAAAAGGGTTATCAACTACCTGAGAACAAAACAGATGGGAGAACTGGTACGTGACCTTGGATTAGATGGCCAGAAACAAAAAGAGGGAACTCCTACAATGGGAGGTCTTATCATCATTTTGGCAACCATTATTCCCGTATTACTGTTTACGAGAATTACCAATGTTTATATTGTTCTGTTATTGGTTTCAATGTTCTGGATGGGAGCCATTGGTTTCCTGGATGATTATTTAAAGAAGATCAAGAAAAATAAAGATGGACTGAGTGGTAAATTCAAAATCGTGGGCCAGGTTGGATTAGGATTAATTGTGGGTGTTACCATGTATTTTCACCCTGACATTACCGTTAAAAGAAAATACGCTGATGCAAAGGTGGTCAACAGAAACAATGTAGAGCAAAACTTTATGCCTACTGAAAAAATTACTGTTTCCACCGTACCTTTTGCAAAAAACAACGAGTTCGATTACAGCGGAATTTTGTTTTGGATGAATGATAAAGATGCCCACGAATGGGCATGGGTTGTCTTTATACCTATCGTTATTTTCATTGTAACAGCCGTTTCAAACGGAGCCAACATCACCGATGGAATAGATGGCCTCGCAGCAGGAACAAGTGTCGTCATACTCCTCACGCTGGCACTCTTTGCCTATCTTTCCGGGAACATCATCTTTGCAGACTATCTCAATATCATGTTCCTCCCGAATATGGGGGAAACCACCATTTTTGCCGTCGCTATGGTAGGAGCGGTTATCGGATTTTTCTGGTACAATACTTACCCTGCACAGGTCTTTATGGGAGATACCGGAAGCTTAATGCTGGGCGGAGTTATTGCCGTTTTAGCTATTATTTTAAGAAAAGAATTACTGATTCCTGTGTTATGCGGAATCTTCTTAATTGAAAACCTGTCTGTTATGCTTCAGGTAGTCGTTTTCAAGTACAGAAAGAAAAAATACGGGCTGGAATATGCCCAAAACAATAGACTATTCAAAATGTCACCGTTACACCACCACTATCAGAAAGATGGCTTCCACGAAAGTAAAATCGTGAACAGAATGATCATCATCGGTGTAATACTGGCTATTGTGTGTCTGATCACCTTAAAAATGAGATAAATATTGTTAAGCGTAGAAAGTATTAATCTTAAAAAACCAGATTACGTTAATACATTTTTACATTTTACATCTTACAAAAAAAGAATATGAAAATAGTTGTTTTAGGAGGAGGAGAAAGCGGATGCGGAGCTGCATATTTGGCTAAAAAGAAAGGTTTGGAAGTATTTCTTTCAGACAAAGGAGTCATTAAAGATAATTACAAGCAGTTTCTTACCGAAAATGAAATTGAATTTGAAGAAGGAACGCACGATGAAGAAAGAATTCTCAATGCAGACTGGATCGTAAAAAGCCCGGGAATTCCTAAAAAGGCTGAGATTATCTATAAAATTCATGAGAAAGGAATAAGACTTTCTTCTGAAATTGAATTTGCTTCTGAATTTACAGATGCAAAAATCATTGCTATTACCGGAAGCAACGGAAAAACAACAACAACCTCTCTGATCTACTATATCCTGAAAAATGACGGATTAAACGTAGGACTGGGAGGAAATATTGGGTACAGTTTTGCAAAACAGGTAGCCGATGAAAATTATGAATATTATGTACTGGAAGTAAGCTCTTTCCAGTTGGATGATATCCAGAACTTCAGACCTTATATTTCTTTATTGCTCAACTTATCCCAGGATCACCTGGATCAGTATAACTACAATTATGAAGAATATGCATTAGCAAAATTCAGAATTGCTGAAAATCAGGAAAATGACAATTTCTTCATCTATAACAAGGATGATGAAATGAGCAAAAACCTTCTTGAAAAGCTTGAAATAAAAGCCAAAATGATTCCTTTCTCAACAAAGGAAAAATTATCTGAAGGGGGTTTCATCAATGATGACAGCATTGTCGTAAAAGTAAAGGATGATTTCTCAATGAAAATTGAAGAATTGTCGCTGATGGGAAACCATAATGTTGCCAACAGCTTAGCAGCATCAATAGCTGGTAAAATATTGGAAATCAATAATGAAAGCATAAGAAACTCATTAATGACATTCCAGGCAGTAGAACATAGGCTGGAGTTTGTTTCTGAAATTGATGGCGTTAAATACATCAATGACAGTAAAGCCACCAACGTTAATGCCACATATTACGCTTTGGAAAGTATGAAAACCCCAACCGTATGGATTGTAGGGGGATTAGATAAAGGAAATGACTATACCGAAATTGAGGATTTAGTTAAGAAAAAAGTAAAAGCAATTGTTTGCTTAGGAATTGACAATAAGAAGATTATAGATTTCTTTAAAGATAAAAAAGAATTTATTTATGATACTTCAAGCATGGAAAAAGCAGTGGAAATATCAAAATCACTGGCGAAAAAAGGCGATACCGTCCTATTATCTCCATGCTGTGCAAGCTTTGATTTATTCAAAAGCTATGAAGACAGAGGAAACCAGTTTAAAGAGCAGGTATTAAAAGCCAATGGCCATTAGCCAAAAGCCAATAGCATTAAATATGGACGAACAGAACACAGAAAGCAGATTTGAATTTCTAAAGGGCGATAAAGTACTTTGGATGGTCATTCTTGTGATCTCCATTTTCTCTATTTTCCCGGTATACTCTGCTAGTTCAAATCTGGAATACATCGTTAATAACGGGACCACTACCGGTCACGTTATCAAACATATGTTCTTTGTAGTCTTAGGATTAGGAATCATGAGATTGGTAGGAACCGTAAAATATGAATACATCGGAAAGCTCAGCAGTATTTTACTCGGTCTGATGATCGTTTTATTGGTGGTTACCATGTTTACCGGTCAGACCATTGACGGGGCCAGCGCCTCAAGATGGCTGAAAATCCCCGGAACACCCATCTCATTCCAGCCATCATCATTTGCCTTTTTAATGCTGATTATCTATTTGTGCCGGTATTTAACAAAAAAAATAACAAGAGAAAGACTTCCGATAGAAAATATCATGTATATTTTCGGGCCTATTCTTCTTGTTTTTGTACTTGTTGCGAAAGATAACGGATCTACAGCATTAATGATCTTAATGGTTTCTGTCGTTGTTTTGGTCATCGGACAGCTTCACTGGAAGTATATTGCAGGCTTTATTTCAGCTTCGTTTATTGCTATAGTGCTGTTTCTGTTGATTGCTTTAAACACCAATATGATTGGAGGAAACCGTGTTCACACATGGATGAGCCGTGTAGAAACCTTTACTTCAAGCAAGGCAAAATCTGCAGATACCGATGATGAAAGTGTAAAAGCAAAAAATTATCAGGTAATGCAGGCAAAGGCAGCCATCGTACACGGTGGAATTACCGGAATGGGACCCGGAAAAAGCGCATTAAAGCAAATGCTTCCTCAGTCTGCTTCCGATTTTATCTTTGCCGTCATTGTAGAAGAATATGGTGTCATTGGGGCCGCTTTCCTCATCAGCCTTTATCTCATCATGATGATAAGGATTGTAATGATAGCCAGCAAGATGCCGGCCTTCTTCGGATCGTTGCTGGTCCTCAGTCTCGGGGTAATGATTTTTATACAGCTCGCCGTAAATATTGCCGTAGCAGTGAATCTGATCCCGGTAACAGGACAGCCTCTGCCACTAATAAGCTACGGAGGAACGTCAATGCTCGTTACCTATTTGCAGTTAGGAATTATCCTCAATATAAGCTCAAGAATACAGATTTATGATGAAGAAGGAATGGGCAAAAAACAAAGCATAGCAGAAATAAACGATATCGCATAAACCAAAAGTCCCAAAGGGATCATTTAATAAAAAATCGGACGAAGTCCCATTCAATATGAACAAAAAATTAAAAATAGTATTATCAGGCGGAGGAACAGGAGGACATATCTTCCCGGCTATCGCTATTGCTGATGAAATCAAAAAAAGATTTCCTGATGCAGAATTTTTGTTCATTGGAGCCAACGGAAAAATGGAAATGGAAAAGGTTCCTCAGGCTGGCTACAAAATAGAAGGAATTGATATCGCCGGAATCGACAGAGGAAATCTGTTATCCAATTTGGGACTGCCTTTCAAAATTCTGAAAAGCTTATCCAGATCCAAGAAAATCATCAAAGCCTTTGCTCCTGATTTTGCAGTGGGAACCGGAGGTTTTGCTAGCGGCCCTGCCCTTTATGAAGCGAGTAAAATGGGAATTCCCATCTTCATACAGGAACAGAATGCCCATGCAGGAGTGACCAATAAGATTTTAAGTAAGAAAGCCAAAGCTGTCTTTACAGCCTATCCAAAAGTAGAAGGTTTTCCAGCAGAAAAAATAAAATTTCTGGGTAATCCGATCCGCTCGGCTATTATTTCAGGAATGCAGGAAACAGCTCAGGCAAAAGAGAAAATGGGATTGAATCCGGACAAACTTACCATTCTGTCTGTAGGAGGTTCTTTAGGATCCAGAACATTAAATAATGCCTGGAAGTCTCATTTAAATGAAATCGTAAACAAAGATTATCAGCTGGTCTGGCAGACAGGTAAGCTTGATTATAAAGATATTATAGAGGAAACAAAAGACGTTGATACCAGAAATATTCAGATCCTTGAATTCATCAAAGACATGGAGCTGGCCTATTCTGCAGCAGACATTATTGTTTCCAGAGCCGGAGCGATCGCCATATCAGAACTGGCGGTAGCACAAAAACCGGTACTGTTGGTTCCTTTCCCTTTTGCAGCGGAAGACCATCAAACCAAAAATGCCATGAATCTGGTTGAAAAAAATGCGGCCAGAATGGTAAAAGACTCTGAAATGCAGGAAAAATTCTGGAATGTTTTATCAGAGATCTGCGAAAATGAAAGTGTAAGAAAAGAAATGTCCGACAATCTGAAATATTTTGCCAAGCCTAATGCCGCAAAAGAGATTGTAGATGAAATATTTAATAAACTGTAAAAAGTAGGAAAAGTACATTATAGTTTGTACCTGCTACATTAAGACAAAAAATGAAGAAATTAGAAACATATCAAAACTTTTACTTCGTTGGAATCGGAGGTATCGGAATGAGTGCATTAGCCCGTTATTTCCATGCATCCGGTAAAAAGGTATGGGGATATGATAAAACCAATACCAAACTTACTCAAAACCTGATGAATGAAGGTATTGATATTGTTTTTGAAGACCTTATTGATGAAAGGATAACTTCCCTTCACAAAGAAGACACGTTGGTCATCTATACTCCGGCTATTAAGACGCTTGGGATTCTGGATTATTTCAACCAAAATCAGTTTGAAGTATTGAAACGGGCTAAAGTTTTGGGATTGATTACAGAAAATACAGATTGTATCGCAGTAGCAGGGACACACGGAAAGACGACAACGTCTACCCTTGTGGCGCATTTGTGCAAAGAGGCAGATCTGCCTTTCTCATGCTTTTTGGGAGGTATTTCTGAAAATTTCAAGTCCAACTTCCTGTACAATGGTTCCATTTATTCTGTGGTAGAAGCTGATGAATACGACAGAAGCTTCCTGAACCTGTCTCCGGACTGGGCCGTAGTAACGTCCACCGATGCTGACCATTTGGATATTTATGGTGATAAAAGCCATATTGAAGAAGGCTTCAGACAGTTTGCAGCATTGGTTCCCGAAGATAAAAAACTCTTTGTAAGAAAAGGGATAGAAATAGGCAGAGGACATCAGACTTATGCTGTAAATGAACCTGCTGATTATTATTCGGACAACCTGCGTATGGATCATGATAAAATCTATTTTGATTTTCATACCCCAACGGAAACAGTAAAAGATTTTGTCTGGGAAATCCCGGGAATCCATAATGTGGAAAATGCTACCGTAGCATTGGCTATTCTTCACAATTTGGGCGCAGATTTTGATACGCTGAAAAAGGCTATCGCTAATTTTAAGGGAATTAAAAGAAGATATACCAAGCATTTTTATCAAAACGGCAAAATTTATATTGATGATTATGCCCACCACCCTACAGAAACAAATGCTGTAATAAGCTCTATCAGAACATTTTACCCTGATAAAAAGCTATTAGTTGTCTTCCAGCCGCACCTGTTCAGCAGAACAAGAGATTTTGCAGACGGATTTGCGGAAAGCCTGAGCCAGGCAGATGAATTGATTTTGCTGGATATTTATCCCGCAAGAGAACTTCAGGAAAACTTTGAAGGTGTCACGTCAAGCTGGCTGCTGGAAAAAGTACATTTAGAGAATAAAGAAGTATCGGCTTTATCCGCTGCTTTTGAAAAAATAAAAGAAAAGGATTTTGATATCCTTCTTACAGTAGGTGCAGGAAATATTGATACCCTGTATGACCCTATCTGTGAGTGGTTAAACTCTGTACAAAGTACGATGTAAAAAGTACAGGTATAGAATTATTGATAAAGAGATTAGTAAATAAAATGCGTAAGTACATTGTACTTTTTACACTGTACAGGAAATATGAAAAATAAATACAGAATATTAAAAATTGTTGTCACCGTAATCATCCTTGGGTTGTTACTGAGTTTCTCATTGAAGAGATTCGGTAATCAACAGATTAGTGACAATAAAATTTCTGTAAAAATGAGCGAAAGAACTCCGGTTTACTTTGTTGATGAAAAAGATATCCGGGAGATTGTAAAAAAAGAAAACCCATCGGGAAAAGTAGGTGAACTCAATATTCCTTCACTGGAAAAAAAGATCAATGCTCTGCCCGCTGTTGACAGTGCCAATGTATATCTGAACTTAAATGGTAAGCTTAATCTGGATATCAAGCAGAGAGTTCCTGTCTTCAGGCTAAATAAAGATGGGAAAGACTTTTATGTAGATGAAAAAGGGATAGAGTTTCCTATTTCAAGAACCTACTCTCACCCCTGCATGCTGGTAACCGGTAATATTCAGCCGGATGAATATGAAAAACTGGCAGAGCTGGTTGAAAAAATTGATAAAGATGATTTCAGTAAAAAGTATTTTATTGGAATTTCAAAATATAAAGACAGCTATAATCTCCTGACAAGCGAAGGAAATTATAGAGTGGAAATCGGAGATTTAGATAATATAGATTTTAAAGTAAGAGGGTTTAAAACGTTTGTGGAAAAATACCTGGTCTATCAGGACCCTCAAAAAT
Source organism: Chryseobacterium sp. YR221 (assembly GCF_900176315.1). Lineage (NCBI taxonomy): Bacteria > Pseudomonadati > Bacteroidota > Flavobacteriia > Flavobacteriales > Weeksellaceae > Chryseobacterium > Chryseobacterium sp. YR221. The sequence goes on along the minus strand of NZ_FWXM01000006.1, from coordinate 107,779 downwards.
ACAGTATGATTTCTGTAAAATACCAGAACCAGATTGTGACCACTTTAAATCCTTATTTTAAAGAAAACGACAGTCTTCTGAAAGCAGGAAAACTTGAACTGGCAAAAGCGCCGTCGCTAACAGCTATCGCTAAGAAAACGGACGCTAAACCCAAAATAGCTGAACCCAAAAAAACGAACTCATCAAAACCAAAGGAAAACACAAAACCCAAAACACAGGCAAAAGAAAAGACAAAAACAGTAAAAAAAACACAGGCTCCGGTACAGTCCAAGCCTAAGCCCAAATCAAAGGTGAAAATAGAATAAAAGTCCCCAAAGGACATTTTAACACAAAATAGGAGATATCCTATAATGGAAAAAAGTAGAAAAAATCAAATCGATATAAAAATGGAAAATCAAGAGTATTCAGTAGGTCTGGACATCGGAACAACAAAGATTGTTGCGATTGTCGGAAGACGGAATGCACATGGGAAAATAGAAGTTCTCGGTGTAGGAAAAGCTAAAAGTCTTGGTGTTCATAAAGGAATTGTGAATAATATTTCACAAACCATTAATTCAATCAAGGCTGCAGTATCCGAAGCACAATCCAGTGCAGGAGTTCCTATCCGTAAAGTAACGGTAGGTATTGCAGGAAAACACATACGTTCTCTGCAGCACTCAGATTATATTATGCGTGAACATCCGGATAAATTTATTACAGATGATGACATTGAAGCATTAAAAGATCAGGTCAAGAAGCTGGTAATGCTTCCTGGAGAAGAAATAATCCATGTACTTCCTCAAGAATATAAAGTGGATTCCGAAGGTGAAATTCAGGAGCCTGTCGGAATGCACGGAAAACGTTTAGAAGCTAACTTCCATGTTGTAGTAGGACAGATGGGAAGCATCCGAAATATTGCAAGATGTGTCCGTGAAGCAGGGCTGGAAATGGAAGCTCTTACTTTGGAGCCATTAGCATCGTCAGAAGCTGTTCTTACCAAAGAAGAAAAAGAAGCTGGTGTAGCTATCGTTGACATTGGTGGTGGTACTACCGATATCGCTATTTTTAAAGATAATATTATTCGTCATACGTGTGTGATTCCATACGGAGGTGGAATTATTACAGAAGATATCAAAGAAGGCTGCTCAATTATCGAGAAACATGCAGAACAACTGAAAGTAAAATTTGGTTCGGCTGTTCCCGAATTGGAAAAAGACAGTACTTTTGTAACAATTCCCGGACTTCACGGAAGACCGGATAAAGAAATTTCTTTAAAAACCTTAGCACAGATTATCAATGCGAGGGTAGAAGAAGTTTTGGAAATGGTAAACACAGAGCTGAAGGCTTACGGTGCTTTTGAACAAAAGAAAAAGCTGATTGCCGGAATTGTTCTTACAGGTGGGGGTTCAAATTTGAAACACCTTCGTCAGCTGGCCAATTATACCACAGGTTTCGACAGCAGAATCGGTTTTGCGAACGAATATATTGCGAACGATAAAAATCAGTATCTGAAAGGCCCTGAATTTGCTACTTCTATCGGGTTATTGATGGAGAGTTTAAAGATCAGAGACAAAAAACAGACGGCTGATGAAATGGAAGAAGTTGCCCATGAACAGCCTCAGGCTGAAAAAACGGCTCCACAGGCAGAAACTGTTCAACAGGTTCAGCCTCAGGCAGCCATCGTTCAGGAGCAACCTGTAGCCAACGAACAGAGAGAAAACAGAAGAGCAAAACTGACTTTTGGGCAGTCGCTTATGGAAAAAGTAAAAAAATTCTTTGAAGAAGTAGAATAAGTTATCAATGATAGATGATCAATGATAAATGATTTATCAGCCATCACTCATCATTCATCAATTGTAAAAAAAATAGTTATGGAAAATATAGGTACACAAGGATTTTCATTTGATTTACCAAAAGGAAATTCATCGATCATAAAAGTAATCGGTGTAGGTGGCGGAGGAAACAACGCCCTGAAACACATGTACGAAAAAGGGATTCACGGAGTAGACTTCGTGGTCTGTAATACGGATGCTCAAACTCTAGATAATAACCCTGTTGCCAATAAAGTTCAGTTAGGAACTACCATTACAGAAGGTCTTGGAGCTGGTGCCGACCCCGAAGTGGGAGAAAAATCTGCAATAGAAAGTATTGAAGATATTAAGGCGGCTATGGGACAGAACACTAAAATGGTGTTTATTACTGCCGGAATGGGTGGTGGTACAGGTACCGGAGCGGCTCCTGTCATTGCTAAAGTAGCAAAAGACATGGGGATTCTTACAGTGGGTATCGTTACTGTTCCTTTTAGCTTTGAAGGAAAAAGAAGATTAGATCAGGCCGAAAACGGTCTTGACAAATTAAAGAATAATGTTGACTCATTAATTGTGATCAACAATGATAAACTAAGACAACAATTCGGAAACCTAGGATTCAAACAGGGATTCTCAAAAGCGGATGAAGTTTTAGCCAATGCTGCAAAAGGAATGGCGGAAGTTATTACCGGTTATTTCGATGTAAACATTGACTTTAGAGATGCTAAATCTGTGCTTCAGAACTCCGGTACGGCGCTGATGTCTACAGGTACGGCTTCAGGTGAAAATAAAGCTGAAGAAGCAGTAAGAAAAGCTCTTGATTCTCCGTTATTAAATGACAATAAGATTACAGGTGCTAAAAATGTATTATTGCTGATCAGAAGTGGTGCAGAAGAAGTAACCATGGATGAAATCGGTATCATTATGGACCACATCCAGAAAGAAGCCGGAAATACGGCTGATATCATCTTTGGAGTGGGTGCTGATGAAGAATTAGGAGATGCTGTAAGTGTTCTTGTAATCGCTACAGGGTTTTCTAATGACAACAAAAAATTTGCAGGCCCTACAGAAAAGATCAGAATCAGTCTTAATGACAATTATGATGCTCCAAAGTCTTCTCCTTTCAAAACCAGAGAAGAAAGAGAAACGGCTCCTGAAGCATCACATGATTTTAGCAGAAAAAATCTTTTTAGATTAGATGACGAAGACCACGATACTCCGCAGTTCGGGGCTACATCTATCGAAAAAAAAATGATTATTGAAGAAGAGGAGATTAAAACGGAAATAAAATTCGCTGACAGACAAGAAGATACTCTGAACACTCCTGAGCAAAACTGGAGAAATGAAGAAGAAAATGATCAGGACGGTTTCAGCTTATTTTCAATTGATGAAGAGAATGAAGATCCTAACGATTTGGAGATCCAGTCTTTCTCTTTTGATTTTGAAAATAAAAAAGAAGAACCTCAGTCTGGAAGTACGTTTAACAATTCTTTCTCTGAGGAAAAACCTGTAGAATTCAATTTCTTCGTCAATGAATCCAGCAGAAACGAGCCAAAGACAGACTTTGGACAGCCTAAAGCGGAGTTTAATGCTCCTACCAGTGCTGTAGCTGAACCTGCACAAAAGATCGAAACCTTCTTCCAGAAACAGGAAGAAATAAAGGCGGAAACAAAGACAGAAATTGAAACTCCAAAATCTGAAGAATCAGAATTCACTTTCGTCAATAAAGCTGTGGATCAGGAAAGAATTTTTGAAAGAAGAAATAAATTAAAAGAATTCAATTCCCGCTATCAAAGTTTTGACAGCACAAGTGAATTTGAGTCTATTCCTGCTTTCAAAAGAAAAAATATTTCGATTGACGGAACGAATGCATCAGACCAGAATATCAACACCTATCTGTCTGATAACAACGGGTCTATGCAAATCAAAGAAAACAGGTTTTTAAATAAAGACGTAGATTAATGCTAATGGCAACTGGCTGCTAGCCATATCCAAAAGCTAATAGCCAATTGCCAAAAGCCAAAAGCATATCAACATGAGTTTAGAAAATATAATTAGCGAAGCTATAAAAACAGCTATGAGAGAAAAAGACAGAGTTGCTTTAGATTCTCTCCGTGCTGTAAAATCTCAAATTCTTCTTCTGAAAACGGAAGCCAGAGGGGCTGAAGTTTCTGCAGAACAGGAAATTGCGATCCTTCAGAGAATGATCAAACAGCGTAAAGATTCTTTTGAACAGTTTACTGCTCAGGGCAGACAAGATCTGGCAGAAGTAGAAGATGCACAGATGAAAGTCATTGAGAAATTTTTACCAAAACAACTTTCTCCTGAAGAATTAGAAACAGAAATTAAAACTATTATTTCTGAAACCGGAGCCGAATCTATTAAGGATTTAGGGAAGGTAATGGGAGCTGCTTCAAAAGCATTAGCCGGAAAATCTGACGGAAAAAGTATTTCCGAGATGGTTAAAAAGCTTCTTTCATAACAGAATTCCGCGTACGGATTTTGGGTATATCCCGGGAGTCTCGCAAGTGAATTCACACAACTATAGGATATTCAACCTTTGCATATCGATTTGATTAAAGAATCCCGGAACTCTACAGTCCCGGGATTCATTTTTTGGATATTAAAAGTTTATTATTCAGCTCAGTTTAAACTGAAAAAAAGAAGATTTAACTGCGATTTATACCGAGTTAAATAATTTCTTAGCCTGAGGGAAAGCCGTAATTGTTTTTTTCATGGTCGTTTGTTTTTTCAGAATCATTTCAAATTTAATAAAAATATTTTATTATTCCTATTTTAAATTCATCTTTTTTCAAATATTGTTGAAATATTAATATTACATTAATTTTATATGACTAATCCAGCGATAGTTATTATATATTGATCAAACGTAAAGAATTGTTTAACTTTGTAGCGATAAAAAACAAAATATATGTATCCAACAGATTTAGTAATGCCTATGAAGGCTGAACTTACAGATAAAGGTTTCCAGGATTTAACTTCTCCTTCTCAGGTAGAAGAAGCGTTAAAGCAGTCAGGAACTACATTATTAGTAATCAATTCAGTATGTGGATGTGCTGCAGGAGCAGCAAGACCTGGTGTAGTATATTCTTTAACAGGAGATAAAAAGCCAGACCACTTAACAACTGTTTTTGCAGGATTTGATACTGAAGCTGTAGTAGAAGCAAGAAAACACCTTGCTCCATTCCCACCAAGCTCTCCTTGTGTTGCTCTTTTTAAAGATGGAGAATTAGTTCATATGCTGGAAAGACACCACATTGAAGGAAACCCTGCAGGGGCTATTGCCGCTAACCTTCAGGCTGCTTATGATGAGTATTGCTAAGAAACAAATAAGCTAAAAAGCAAACCGTTACACATTTTGTAACGGTTTTTTTATTTAACATCATAAAAAATTCTCTGAAAAATCAAATATTATTATATTTGTTGGAATGGCAACCAAGGCACTTTTCAATACTGTAGTTAACTGGTTTATCCGTCAAAGGATAGATCAGATACAAAATTTCATGGATCATCCCATTGAGACCCAGAAGGGCATATTGTTCTCTCAGCTGTTTCATGCAGAAGATACAGAATATGGTAAACTACATGGATTCAATTCCATTTCGAGTTATCAGGACTTTAAAAATAAAGTTCCGATTGTCACCTACGAAGACTTTGAACCTTATATTGAAAGAGCAAGACAGGGATATAAAGACGTAAGCTGGCCAGGTCTTATTAAACATTTTGCCAAGTCCTCAGGAACCACCAACGCCAAGAGTAAATTTATTCCTATTTCAGCAGAAAGTCTTGAGTACTGCCACATGAAAGCAGGAAAAGACATGGTCTCTATTTACGCAAACAATCATCCTGAAAATCAGCTTTTCACCAACAAGAATCTTCGTTTGGGGGGAAGCTCCGAACTCTATGCAGATTTTAATACCAAGTTTGGAGATCTCTCTGCCATTCTTATTGATAATCTTCCTTTTTGGGTTGAAATCACAACGACTCCCAGTAAGAAAGTTTCTCTGATGTCTGAGTGGGAAAGTAAATTAAAAGCCATTACTTCGGAAGTGAAGAATGAAGATGTAGGAAGCATCCTTGGAGTACCCAGCTGGATGATGGTTCTCCTGCAGAGGGTATTGAAGGAAACAGAGGTTGGCAGTATCTCAGAGCTGTGGCCTAATTTAGAGGTGTTTTTTCACGGTGGAATCAGTTTCAAGCCCTATCGGGAGCAATACCGAAATATCATCGGAAAAAACATCAATTACTACGAAATATACAATGCTTCGGAAGGCTTCTTTGGTATCCAGGACAGATCAGACAGCGATGAAATGCTTCTTATGCTTGATTATGGCATTTTTTACGAGTTTATTCCAATGGACCAGTTCCATTTTTCCAATCCGAAAGTGGTGAACCTTGAAGATGTTGAAATTGGTAAAAACTACGCCATGGTGATTACAACCAATGGTGGATTATGGAGGTATTTGATTGGTGATACGGTAGTCTTCACCTCGATTAATCCTTTCAGAATAAAAATAACGGGAAGAACAAAACATTATATCAATGCATTCGGTGAAGAACTGATGATTACGAATGTAGAATCTGCCCTCTCCAGAGCATGCGAAGCTACTGGCGCTCAGGTTACAGACTTTACCGGAGCCCCTGTTTTCATGAAAGAGAATGAAAGCGGAGCCCATGAATGGATCTTTGAGTTCAGCCATCACCCCAATAACCTGGATCAGTTTATAGATGCTTTTGATCAACATCTTAAAACCATCAATTCGGATTACGAAGCTAAAAGATATAACAATATAACACTGAAAAGACCGGTGGTTCACATTGCCAAGCACAACTTATTCTATCATTGGCTGGAATCTAAAGGAAAGCTTGGAGGTCAGAATAAAGTACCAAGACTGAGCAATGACAGAGAATATATAGATCCGTTACTGGAACTGAATAAGTAGAATTTTTTCAGAACGGGACACAACATAAAAAAACCGCAGTGAACTGCGGTTTTTTTTATTTACTTAAATCTTCTTTTACTTTTTTGGCAGCGTCTTCTACTTTTGAAGCTCCTTTTTTGGCGGCCTCTTTAGCATCTTTTCCTGCTTCCTGTACTCCACTTTTAATATCCTTTCCTACCTTGTTAAGGTCCTGTTTGGTTTTATCAGCTGTGGCATCAATCTTATCTTTCGCTTTCTGGGCAGCGTTATCAATCTTATTTCCGGCCTCATCTACCTTTGTTTTAATGTCTTCTTTTGTTTTGTTGACTTTTGAACTATCAACAATGTCAGAAGGTGTTTCTGTAGTGGTAGTTGTGGTGGTGGTCATTGATCCATCAGAATTTTCTACCTGTTCCGTTTTTGTCGTCGATTTTGTGCAAGCCATGGCGAATACTGAGATCACCAATGCTGCTAAGATGTTTTTTTTCATATTGTATACTTTAAATGATGTTTTTTATTCTGTTTTGATTTTGGTATCGGCTGCAGAGGGGGCTTCTGAAACCTTTTGCTTCTTTTCAGCATCTGTTTTCTTCTTCTCTTCCTCCAGTTTCTTTTTGGCTTCCTTATCAAGCTCTTCTTTAAGTTTCTTTTCTTCTTCCTGAAGCTTTTTAACCTGTTTTACGGAGTCCAGATACTGCGGAGAAGACATTCTTATCTTTCTGGCAATATCTACTGAAACAGCACCCGTTGAAAATGAATCTACGGCTGTAGTATCATACTGTATTTTAACTTCCTGTTCGGCTCCAAAGCCCGCAGATTCTTTTTTAGAACACGCTATGAACAAAATGACCAAAATAAAAGCCGCAAAAAGTAAATTTTTCATGGAACTAATTTAGTAGAAATTCTGCAATTACAGGATAGTGATCCGATAATTTCACAGAATGATCTACCTTATAGCTTAAAGGAATGATTGATTTTGAAGTAAAGATATAATCTATTCGCAACGGTACTTTATAGTCATGAAAACTACTTGCACTTCCTTTTCCTGCAACCAAAAAGGCATCCTGAAGATCTTTTCCCAAATTATAATACTCATAAGAGTTGGGAACAGAGTTAAAATCTCCTGCTAAAATAACAGGATAAGGAGAAAGGTCTATTATCTTTCTTATTTTCTTCACCTGGTCCTCATGGGCCTGAAAAGTAGGAATCATATGGGAAAGAAGAGCAGAGATGTTACCTGCCCCAAAGGCATCCAGCTTCGTAAACATAGATTTATGAAGGCGGAACGGCTCCAGGTATACATTGACAATTCTTACAATTTTTCCGTTGATATCTATATCTGCATAGAAAGAATTACCTCTTGCTTTTTCTTCAATAATTTCGGCCTGTCTTACAATCTTATGTTTTGTTTTAAGAATAACTGAAGGGTATTTTACAAGATCCTGTCTTAATGCACGGTTGGTGTCTTTTTCCTGTACCAGGATAATATCGGCATTTTGTTCTTTAATATAATCCTTTATCTTGTCCCATCCGTAATCCCCATATTTTACATTAAAGGTCAGAACTTTGATATCTCTTATTGTCTTTACATTCTCTACTTTCGGAGAGTAATTAACCCATCTTCTTATTGGATTGTAAAACAGAAAGATCCCCAAAGCAAAGGCTACTGCTACTTTTTGCTTTTTAAAAATCCATACCACCGTAAGAATAAGATATGCGAACATCAGATATGGGAAACCCAGAGAAAGAAGATTAAGGTTCCCAAAAATATTTGGAGGAACCCATGCATTTCCCAATGTGCAGAGCAATAAAACAGCAATAACAATATGTATAAATAGCAGTATCTGATTCGACTTCATGAAAAAACGGTCTTGGTACGTGTTTTTTTAAGCAAAAACCCTACCAAGCACCTATATTTTAACTTTTTTTATGATTATTTACTGCCTGAAGAAAACTCAGAAATGACAGGATAATGATCTGAAAAACTGACAGAACGGTCTACCACATAGGAAATAGCCTTCACGGATGGAGAAGAAAAAATGTAATCAATTCTTATGGGAAATTTATAATCGTGGAAACTCGTAGCGCTTCCTTTTCCGGCACTCAGAAATGCATCTTCAAGTCCTGATGATAAATGATAATATTCATAAGAATTGGGAACCGAATTAAAATCTCCAGCCAGGATAACGGGATATGGAGAACTTTCAACAGCATTTTTAATAAGCTCAATCTGCTTTTGGTGAATTTTAAAAGTAGGAATAAGTCTTTTTACAATATCTTTCATCTTTTGCTCATTGGCATCAGAATTCCCGTTAAGGGTCACCATCTCTCTTTCAAACTTAAAAGGATGAAGATAAACATCAATAAACCGGTATACTTTTCCTTTTATCTCGATATCAGCCTGCACAGCCGGTGGGATTTCACTTTTTTCAGGAAAATCCAGCTCTTTAGTATTCAAGACTTTATGTTGAGTAAGGATTGTTCCCACTCCGGAAAAATTCACTCTCTTATACTCTTCAAGGTACGGAAAGTCACCTCCTCTGCCTTCCTGTAAGAGTATCACATCAGCTTCCTGAGATTTTAAATACTTTCCGATCTCCTCTTTCCCCATAATTCCCCCCTTCACATTAAAGGAAACTATTTTAATAGCTGCCTTCTCTTTTTTATCAGAAGAAAAATTAATGATTCTTTTGACCGGATTAATAAAAATCAGTCCTACCAGCATAAACACAAAGGCTCTCTTCTTCCAGCTGAATATCCAAAAAACAGTCATCAGAATATAAACAATCATCAGAATAGGAAATCCTAATGACAGCAAATTAAACCATGGAAATATCCTAGGCGGAACATACGCATTCAGTAAAGACCCCAGTAAAATGAACAAAATTCCCAGGTGCAGAATCAGGATGATAAGTCGAAAAATTTTCACAAAGCAGCTTTAGTTAAATCTGTATAAATGTTTTCTCCAGCTTCTCGCCAGCAGCCACCCTACCAAAGCACCTCCAACGTGAGCTAAATGGGCAATACCTCCTCCATTTCCTGAAACACCCAGATATACTGAAACGATAATAACAATCGGCATTAGGTATTTAACTTTCATAGGAACAGGAATAAACATCATCATAATCTTTGAATCAGGATATAAAGTGGCAAAAGCAGCTACAACTCCAAAAATTGCACCAGAAGCCCCCACCATAGGAGTGGCTACAATACCTTTCAGGCTCCCCAATAATTCTTTTTGTCTGGCAATAGTGTCTGCACCTCCTGCAAATTCAACACTGGCACCAGACAAATAGGAATTCACATTGAAACCCAATTGCTGCAATTCACCGGAAATCTGCTGAACTTCTACAAAATTCCATAAATTAAAGAGGAAAAAAGCCCCAAGCCCACTCAAAAAGTATAGTATCAAATATTTTTTATCTCCTAATGTCTGCTCCAGAATAGGACCGAAGCTATACAGGGTGAACATATTAAACAAAATGTGCATAATACTTCCGTGCATAAACATATGGGTAATGATCTGCCACGAATGGAAAAAAGGAGAAAACGGATAAAAACCGGCAAGATAGCCAATCACCTGATTTCCCATAAAGTACGTTACAGCATATACTATCACATTAATAATGATAAGATTTCTTGTAATCGGTGGTATATTGTTAAACATCTTTTTTAAAATTTGTTTTTAAAATCATTAAACGGAACTTCATAGAAACATCTTTTTCCGTCCGGTAAAAACTCAGGGAACCCTAATGCGGTAAAATCTTTGATGAGCTGTTCTGCATCTTTTTTATAAAGGAAGTCGAATCTTGACTTCGAGTGCATTTTAGCCCATTGGTTTTGATAATACTGCATGAATTCTTCTTCTGTCTTATATTCCAGGATCTCAAAAAGGTTCTCCAGAAACTTCATAGCCTGTGTTTCTTTCAGCCCTTCGGGAAGTGAATCTATTCTCAGTACACTTTCATGAGCAATTTTCATGTCAAACCCGAGTTCCGGAAGATATTTTTTGATAGAATTATATTTATTCTTTTCTATTTCGTTCATGTGGTACTCCAGAGAAAACAGGAGGGCATGACTGTTGGTATTGGATTTCTTTGATGTTGATTTATTATTATTTTCAGAAACCACAAGCCTGTGCATTCTTCCAAGATCCAGCATCAGAGTCATATCTCCTTTATTGAAAACCCAGTATCCGTTCGGGAGCCTCATCAGATCTTCATCAAAATCTTCATCTTCAAATAAATTGATTTTGGAAGGTTCTGCCGTGATATTCTGGCTGTACATTTCTGTAAGATTCTGAATCTCCTCCGGAAGCACTATATTTTTCTCCTCCAAAAACGGATTATAGTCTTTATCAACAATAATTTCAGGCATTTTTATCACTCCTCCGCCACCGTTCCCTTTACTGGGAATAGGCTTATTCATCATTTCGTCTAAATCCGGATCTCTGTCAAAATCAAGACTTGGAGAAACATTATAAATCCCTAAAGATCTTTTTATCGTGGAACGAAGTAAAGCAAAAATAAGATGCTCATCTTCAAACTTCACCTCGGTTTTCTGTGGATGGATATTAACATCTATTTTTTCAGGATCAAGCTCCAGATAAAGGAAAAATGAAGGTACATATCCCGGTAAAAGCAATCCTTCAAAAGCTTCCTGAACGGCTTTATTGAAGTAAGGGCTTTTGAAATACCTTCCATTCACAAAAAGAAACTGTTCTCCTCTGTTTTTCTTGGCGCCTTCCGGTTTCGCTACAAATCCGTGAAGCTTACACCAGATAATATCTTCTTTGATAGGAATCAGCTGGGGCTGCAGTTTTCTTCCGAAAATATCTACAATACGCTGCATCTGGCTTCCCTTTCTGAGTTTGAAAACCGGTTCATCATCATGGAATAATGAGAATTCCAAGCCTTCATGTGCCAATGCAACACGTTGAAATTCATCGATTACGTGTCTGAATTCAATATTATTATTTTTCAGAAATTTTCTTCTGGCAGGAACGTTGTAGAATAGATTTTTTACCAGAAAATTCGATCCGTCTGCCGTTTGTATCGGGTCCTGAAATTGGAAAACGCCACCTTCAAGGTAAATATTGGTTCCAATGGATGTGTTTTTCTGTTTTGTTCTTAGCTCAACCTGAGAAACTGCGGCAATAGAAGCCAATGCTTCTCCCCGAAATCCTTTTGTAGCAATCTTAAAGATATCTTCCGTTCCCCTGATTTTGGATGTGGCATGTCTTTCAAACGCCATTCTGGCATCTGTTTCAGACATTCCTTTTCCGTCATCCACTACTTGTATCAGGTTCTTCCCGGCATCCCTGAGAATCAGTTCGACCTTTGAAGCATCTGCATCAATAGCGTTCTCCAAAAGCTCCTTCACAATGGATGCAGGCCTCTGCACCACTTCTCCTGCTGCAATCTGATTAGCTACATGATCCGGTAAAAGTTGAATAATATCTGACATAAAAAAACGTAAATCAACTTACAAAAATAGACAATGAAATTGGGAATTAAAACATTAAAAGAGGGAATTAATATTTAATTATCAACATTTCAACAATGCAGCATTTTAAAGACTGAGCCTCAAACCATTCACTACAGCTGTTTTTTGAATAGAACAATCCCCTATTGTTTTTACACAAATAGAGGATTGATTCACAGCTAGTTTATACAAAAAAAATTAATAGTGATATTTATTTATCATTCCACATTCAGTCTTCAAAAGCGAGCTTTCTTTTCTTTTCTCTTCCTGGAATCCCGTGGATCTTCTCATACAGATAAGCCAGAAGGTTGGGTTTTTTATAAATCCTGTTATATCTGTACTTGGTATTAAAATGTCTTACATGAATTTTATATGCATCATATCCGATCACGATTAAAAGACACAGACTGATAACATAAAATACCCTGAATTCCAGATAATAATAGGTAAGTCCCGAGAATACCGCTCCCAATACATAGGCAATCATGATACTCAAGAGTAATTTTGCCCTTCCGATCAGCTCCCCGTTTTTTCTATATTTTTTTTGAGTAAACATAGAAACCAGGATTCCAAGGTCGGTAGTTGTTCCGGTAAGGTGGGTTGTTTTTACTGAAAAGTTTGAGATACTGGCCGTCAAACCATTTTGAAGCCCTGTAGCAAAAAGCATCAATGCCACCAGATATTCTGTTTCTTCCAGTGTTTTCTGATAATAAAACTGTCCGTATACACCTACGAAGAGAAGACATATAATCTCCAATACAATAGGCATGGAATGGGCAAAATACTTACTTTTTTTATTGAAGTTGATGACAATAAAATTGGATAGAAAGCTTCCGAAGAAGAACAGAAAGATCCATCCTGCTACGACTCCAACCTGCGCCCAGTTTGCCTTACTGATTTCTGCTGCCAGCACAGCGTAATGTCCCGTTACATTCGATGTAAAAGAGAGAAATATTAATAGGGATGCTATATTTATAGTACCTGCTGTAAATGCAGTCAGCGTCCCCAATCTGATATTATCCCCCAGTGTCCTGCTGTTACTATAATTTCTTAACATTTTTTTATTTTTTTAGTTTGTGTTTATTTTAGACCTCTACAAAGATCTCTGCAAGCCTTCCTCTTTCCGGAAGCCTTTCTCTAACCTCAACGGCAATTTCATAAGACTTCAGGTCTTTGCAATTCTTGATATAAGGAATAAGATCAAACTTTCCTTTACCCTTGCTCTTAATAGATGAAGAATAATAAGCTTCTTCTATATTCTCTGCGCTCACGTATTGATTGAATGTTCTCTGAAAGCTTCCTGTAAAAACATCACAAATGATTTTATTGACCAGATGAGGATATTTATTCTTCACGATCCCATAAGCATCGCAAAACTCTGCCGGCCTGATCTTATTGAAAATAGATGTCTTGGTATTGAATAAAAGATCTCTGATAGAATCCCCGGAATCATATCCTGATGTAAGCAGGATATCATATTGGTTTTGATCTTCCGAAGCTTCTTTCTCTTTCAGCACTTTTTTCAATATGTTTAATGACTCAAGAGAGTAATCCGTTGCAATTAAAATTGTTTTAGTCATGTTCTTTATTATTTTGTTTTGTGTTTATCTTTTTTGATGATACAAAACTAGAACGACCAAATTAGAAGACCTTTGGAACGGAATTAAAATGTGATTAAAGAGATTAAAATGAGATTAGAAAATTGTTAAGAGAAATTAATGTGGGGAAAAAACAAAACAGCAACCTTGCATAAATAAGTGATATTCAACCTATTATTTATCCAACCTGTATACTTTGAATAATTTTAGGGATTAAGCGCCCTCCTGCTGTGTGCTGTAGAAATTAGGGAAACGCATCTGAACCGTAGTTCCCTGATTTTCATGCGAGCTTACAATCAGTTCACCGTGATGCATTCTTACGATATTTCTCGCCAATGGAAGCCCAATTCCATAGCCTTCATAATTATTGGTATTGGAAGCCCTGAAAAACGGATCGTAGATTTTATTCATTTCTACCTCCGGAATCCCGATTCCATTATCCTTTACAATGATATAGACATCTGTATCCGAGGCTCCTAAAGAGACTTTTACCTGCTGGAAATTAGAATATTTACAGCCATTACTGATGATATTGGCCACTGCAAGATGCAGCAACTGCTCATTCCCCTGTACTTTCAGTTTTTTAGGATTATCAGGGAGCATACTGATATCGAGATAGATATTATTCCTGGAATCTATTCTTCTTAGCGTTTCAATCACATCCCACAGCAGCTGGTCAATTCTTACCTTATCCATTTTCTGGATCTTGCCATCAAACCCGGTTTGGGCGATCATTAATAAAGCTTTGATCTTTTTATCCAGTTTTTCGGCTTCATCCAGGATAATTTCCAGCGTTTCCTTATATTCTTCTGCTGACCTGTTGATGGAAAGAGCTACATCCGCCTCTCCCATAATGGAAGTAAGTGGAGTTCTCAGTTCATGGGAGACATTGCCAATCAGATGGTTCTGGGTCTCAAAAGAGGTCTCAATGCGGTTGAGCATATCATTGAAGGTATCTACCAGTTCATTCAGTTCCTTATTGTCCGGTTGAGATTCCAATCTTAAATGAAGGTTTTCAGAGCTTATTTCTTTTACTTTTCCTGTAATTTTTAATATCGGTCTGAACAATGTCTTAGATAAGTAAAAAGAGAAGATCATACTGAAGAATAAAGAAAGCACAATACAGGTGAGCAGTGTTCTTTTTAAAAAACCAAGATAATAGACCACATAATGGTTCTTGGCAGAAGCAATAGCGATATAGTCTTTATCGTCATATCTGAAAGTCTGCCCGATATAATAGAATTCCTTATCATTATAATTAGCCTCCCCCTGCTTGATAATATTTTTAAAAAAATAAGATGGAATATGAACTTCCTGGGATATCTTCTTGAAATTGGAATCTGTAGGGACGGCAAAAACATAATCCTTTTCCATAGGAAGCTCTTCATCATTCAGGCTACTCAGGACATAATTCTCCGGAAGGTCAAGATGGTCTTTGCTTTTTTCTATCTGTACAATGGTTGCTGTACGGATCTTCAGCAGCTCATAAAATCTCTGATGTGAAAAATTAACGATCGAAAAATAAACCAAGCCACTGAAAAGCAATATAATGACAGTAAAAACCAACATTAAAAGCACCATTGTTTTGGTCTGATTTGTGATCACTTTATTAAACATTCACTAAGATTTTTTCAGGACGTACCCCATTCCTATTACTGTATGAATCAACTTATTATCATCCTGGCTGTCCAGTTTCTTCCTTAAATAATTGACATAGACATCTACCACATTGGTTCCCAGCTCATAATTAACACCCCATACCGCATCCAGAATTTCCGCTCTTGAGATCACCTTTTCGGGATTCGTAAGGAAATAGAGTAATAATTTATATTCAGTAGAGGTAAGCGTAATTTCCTCCCCTCCACGGGTCACTTTTTTTGTATAGTCGTTCACGATAAGATCAGAAAACTGAAAAACATGCTCACTATCCGGTTCCGGCTCAACTGTCTCCTGCGGTCCATTGTTATTGCTTCTTCTTAACAGAGATTTCACACGGGCTACCAGCTCAATGAATTTAAACGGCTTTACCAGATAATCATCCCCTCCGCTTTCTAACCCCAGCACAATATTTTCAGAAGTTCCCAATGCCGTTAAAAACAGAATAGGAACACTCTGATTGGTTTTCCGGATCTCCTTACAGACATCCAGCCCATTCATTTCCGGAAGCATAATATCTAAAATCACCAAATCGAAATCATTTGCCTGAACCAGCTGTACTCCGGTACGCCCGTCAAAAGCGACAGAAATTTCATATCCGTTTTCCTGAAGTCCCTTTTTAATAAAAGACACCACGCTGGTTTCGTCTTCGATAAGAATAATTTTTTTCATAAATGAAATAACGAGTTTTACAAAAATAGGCAAATTTTGGGATGAACAAAATTGCTCTTCTGTCCTCAATAATAATTTTAAATGAATTGAGCTTCTTCCTTATCCAACCTATATAGAATAATACTACCTTTGTTTTTCATATAATGACGAAAAATAATTCCAGGTTAAATTGAATACAGCATGAATGACTTTTTAATAGGTATCGGTAAGCGATTAAAGGATATTAGAAAAAAGAATAATTTAACCATTAATGAACTGGCATTCAAAGCCAATGTAAGCAATGGTCTTGTTTCCAGAATCGAAAACGGCAGAACAATACCTTCTCTTCCGGTGTTACTTGACCTCATCCAGTCTCTGGAAATTGATGCAAGTTATTTCTTTGAAGGGGTAGAGAAAAAATCCCATGCAAAATTCATTTACGTGCCGAAAGAAAGCCAGCAGCTCATAGAAAAAGAAGTGGAAGCTGAAGGTTTTAAATACATGCATATTTTCAGTAAAAGTCTTCATTCTTTAGGCTTTGAAGCGGTATTGCTGACTCTTGAACCTAATTCTAAAAGAGAAAAGGTGATCACAGATGCCTGGGAGTTCAAATTCGTCCTGAAAGGAGAAGTAAAATATGTTATTGATAATGAAGAAATCATTTTAAAAGAAGGTGATTCTTTATATTTTAACGGAAAGTTTCCACATGTACCCGTAAGCATCAGCAATGAAAGCTGCGTAATGCTGGTTCTTTATTTTTATACTGCATAGATTTTCACAACTTCATGTAACACAAAACCTTATCTTCTGTTTCTGATATTGTAAAGAAGTGAAGGTGGAAATACTTTTTCTTTACATCCCATCCTCCATTTTCTTCCGAGGTTACATAAGCTTGTACCCTGACCCATTCTCCGTTTTGTTCTTTCAACTTCTAAAGTTGACAAGCAAAAGTTTACTATTTGTAAACTTTTAGTTTTCTTATTTTGGGTAAAATGAACGTAATGTTAATCAAAAACGCCCTTCCCACACTCCATTCAAAAATTAAACAAAAACATCAAAACAGCCTCATAAATACCTTAAAATAAACAATTTAATATAAAAATTAAATCAAAATATTCTTTTATACAAAAATTTTTAAGGTAAAATAGAAGTAACAAACAGCCTTGATTTATTAAACAATACTTAATATCAAATATTTATATATATTAAAATTATTAGCGTGATTTGCATAAAAAATTTAATATATGTAAAAATGAGAACAAATTTAGAGAAATTACTAACCCTTGCTTTTGTCTGTATCGTCACTTCTGTTTCAGCACAAAAGCAGCTTATTATAGGAACTGTTCTTGATAACAACCAGCCCCTTCCCGGCGCCACTGTTAAAATAAAAGGTTTATCTAAAAATATAACGACTGATATTGATGGAAAATTTACGATCAATGATATTAAAGAAGGTCAGTACAGTTTACAAATTACGTACATAGGATATGAAACAGCAGATATCATTATTACACTAAAGCCTGATCAAACTGTAGATTTAGGAACTGTTATACTTTCTCAGCCCCGAAAAAATATTGATGAAGTTGTGGTTACCGGTACTTTGAAAAATACGGAAGCAAGAGCTTTAAATCTTCAGAAAAATGCCATCAATATCACCAATGTCATTGCATCAGACGGAATTGGAAAACTTCCGGATAGAAATGCTGCAGAAACCGTACAGCGCGTACAGGGAGTCTCTATTGAAAGAGACCAGGGAGAGGGAAGATTTGTTTCATTAAGAGGACTTCCTCCCTTCTGGGCTTCCACGACCATCAACGGAAACAGGCTTCCCACCGCAGAGGAAGAAACAACCTCCAGAGCTACGGCATTTGACTTTTTCCCCACAGAGCTGATCTCTTATGTACATGTCAATAAGTCATTTACTCCGGATATGGAAGCAGATGGAATTGGCGGGGGTGTTAATTTCATTACCAAAACTCCTCCCATGAAAACAGAGTTTAAAGCAACATTGGGAAGCGGTTATAATGCCAAAGCGGATAAAGGAGTTTATAATATCGGCCTTTTGTATGGCGGAAGAACAAAGGATAAAAAATTCGGATACTTATTCAATTTTGCCCATTTCATCAGAAACTGGTCTACTGACAATTTTGAAGCGAGAAGAAGTGGTGACGAAGGGGTCTTCAGAATGGAGCTTCGCGATTACAACGGCGTAAGGAAGACAACCGGAATTAATGCTGCCTTTGAATATGTTCTTTCCCCAAAAAATACCATCTACGTAAAAGGAATGTACGGAACCTTGTCTGATGATGAAACACATTATAAACACAGGGTTCGCTTTGATAAATTCAGCAGTACCAATAATACGGCAAGAGTAGAACTTCAGAATATCCACAACTTACTGATCACAGAGCTTACCTCTGTTTCATTAGGAGGAATTCATAATTTAAATAAAGGAAAAATCGACTGGGATCTTTCTTATTACGACAATCAGTTCAAGTATGGGAATATCCCTGACAAGCAGAACA
This sequence comes from Chryseobacterium sp. YR221, assembly GCF_900176315.1. NCBI lineage: Bacteria > Pseudomonadati > Bacteroidota > Flavobacteriia > Flavobacteriales > Weeksellaceae > Chryseobacterium > Chryseobacterium sp. YR221. Next base: position 89,135 of record NZ_FWXM01000006.1, on the reverse strand, counting down.
ATTCTTATTATGTCATCAAATATACCCAATCCGGAGTAGGGATCAATCCTGATTATATTTCCGATCATGGGAATGGTCCAAGAGCCTACTGGAAAGCCGATGGTGGAAAATTGGATTACAAAAATCCTGATGCCTTATTTGGTTTCTACAGTGATCCTAATTTTAAAATGGATGCTTCACAAATGAAATTTACAGACCTTGAATTTTACAAAGTCTTTGTTCAGGAAAAAGACAAGATTGTTGCAGCCTTTAACCATGAGATTAATGCTTCTGATAAACTGACCCTGAAATATGGTTTTAAGTACAGGGATAAAGAACGTAATGCAAGGTTTTCAGATATTTTTTACACCTGGAACGGCGGAGCAGCTCCTCTTTTATCAGATTATTCTCAATTCATTACTTCACAACCGAACGGAACCAAGTATCTCAGTGAAATGAATGCACACATCGGAAACACTTTCGGTCCGGTACTTTCTACCTCAGGAATGAATCAGTTCTGGTTTGACAATCAAAAAAACCTGAAAATCAACACCGCTGATTCCGAGGCTTTAGAATATAATAAAGCGCTAGGAAGAAACTTTGATGTTCTGGAGAAACATGCTGATGCATTTGGAATGGCAACCTATAAAGTAAATGATAAGATTACCGTTTTGGGAGGAATAAGATTTTCCAACACCAATACCAAGGTAAAGGGCTACAGCGTGATCGATGATGTACTGACCCCTGTTGAAAATACTAAAAATTACCTGGCAGTTCTTCCCATGATCCATGTAAAGTATACATTAAACGATAAAACGAATCTTCGTTTTGCTGCCACAAGAACTTTCTCCAGACCTAACTTCGGAGACCTTACACCGGGAGGAACGTATAGTGAAGCGGATAATGAATTCAAGGGAGGAAATCCCAACCTTAATCCAACATATTCATTAAACTTTGACCTGATGGGAGAATATTATTTCTCCAATGTAGGGATCCTGAGCGGTGGTGTTTTCTATAAATCCATTACAGATCCTATTTTCCAGGATTCATTCATTGGAAATTATAACGGGATCAATGGTGTCCAGTTTACAGCCCCAAACAATGGAAATGCTGCATGGCTGGGAGGTATTGAACTTGGGATCAACAAGAGGTTTGATTTCCTTCCGGGCTTCCTTCAATATTTTGGAGCCCAGGTGAATGCAACTTTTATGACCTCAGAAATGGAGAAGCCAAGCGGAAGAAAGGTAAAACTTCCTTATCAGGCCAAAGAACTCTATAACGTACAACTCTTCTTTGAGAAAAAAGGCTTCAATGCAAGGCTTGCTTATAATTATAAAGGAAAGTACGCTGTAGAATATGCTGAAGACGATACTAATGACTCTTATTATGGTAAATACAGCAGCCTGGACTTCGGAGGTTCTTACCAGTTTACTAAACATCTGAGTCTGTATGCGGATATCAATAACATCCTCAACAAACCTCTGATCTATCATTTCGGACAAAATGAAGACCGTCCTGAACAGGTGGAATATTATGGGGTAAGATGTAACCTTGGAATAAAACTGAACTTCTAAACCCAAATAATGGCCAGAACAATCAATCCTAAAACACTGGTAACACTGAAAGCTGCTTTTGCCGCTTTTGGTGTTTACTTCTGCATGTACGGTTTCAGAAAACCTTTTACCGTAGCCTCTTTCGAAGGACTATCCTACTTCGGAGTAGATTATAAGATCCTGATCATCATTGCACAGGCTGTAGGGTATTTCATTTCGAAATTTATTGGAATTAAATTCATTTCCGAATTAAAACCGGTGAAAAGACTGCGCTATTTATTTTCCTTTATTGCCATCGCAGAATTATCATTATTAGGGTTCGCAGTCATTCCTGCTCCCTATAATATCCTTTTCATGTTTCTCAATGGTATTCCGCTGGGAATGATCTGGGGTATTGTTTTTTCCTATATAGAAGGCCGTAAAACAACTGAAATTATTGGATTATTTCTGTGCTCAAGCTTTGTGGTTTCTTCAGGGTTTACAAAATCTGTAGGAAAGTTTTTGATGGATACTTTTGCTATTTCAGAATTCTGGATGCCTTTTTCTGCCGGGCTGATATTTATTGTCCCTTTACTTATTTCAGGAATTCTTCTGGAAAAAATTCCGAAACCTACTGAAGAAGATATTCAGCTTAAAAGTAAAAGAAAACCTCTTAACGGAAAAGAAAGGAAAGAGCTTATCCATCAGTTTTTCATCCCTGTTGTCTGCATAATTTTTCTTTATATCTGTTTAACGGTCCTAAGGGATTTCAGAGATAATTTTAACCGCGAGATCTGGGACGGTCTTCACTTTACATTTGACAGTTCTGTATTTACATTGACGGAAATCCCCATTGCTATCATGGTTCTTTTGATTTTAAGCTGCATGGTAAAGGTTAAAAACAACAAAAAGGCTTTTGCTTATTATCACTATATTCTCTTTGCCGGAATTTTAACGGTGGGGCTTTCCACCTATCTCTTCCAGCAGAATTCACTATCTCCGTTTTTATGGATGACAATCTCCGGATTTGGAATGTATATCTGCTACATTCCTTTTAATGGAATTTATTTTGACAGAATGATTGCCGCATTTGATATTAAAGGCAATGTAGGCTTTCTGATCTATATGGTAGATTCCTTTGGGTATTTGGGAAGCGTTCTGATCTTACTCTATAAGAATTTCGGTTCTGCACAGACTTCATGGCTCAGCTTTTATATTAGTCTGAATTATATCATTACGGTCAGCGTTTTAATTCTCTCTGTTATTGCTTTTCTGGCTTTCAAAAAAAAGGCAAAACCCAATTCTAATTCTAATTCTAATCAATACATCAATTTCGATACTTCGAAATCTTATAAATTATAGTAAAATGAAAACAAAATTTGATTTACTCATTGTGGGAGGCGGAATCTTAGGAACATTCCATGCCTATCATGCCCTGAAGAAAAATCTGAAAGTAGCTTTACTGGAAAGAAATACACTGCCTCAAGGGGCAACGGTAAGAAACTTTGGACAGGTAGTACCGTCCGGAATGGACCTTAAATGGCAGAATTTCGGGAGAGAAAGCCTTGCTATATATAATGAACTTCATGCTCAGGCAGACCTTACTATCAGGCAAAATGGCTCTGTATACATTGCTTCTGATGCTGAAGAGCTTCAGCTTATTGAAGAACTCTATGAAATCAACAGAAACAACGATTATGAATCTGTTTTATTATCTAAAAATGACTGCATCAAAAAGTTTGACGGACTCCGCTCGGATTATTGCAAAGGAGGATTATTTTTTCCCCAGGAGCTTTCTGTAGATTCTGCAGATATGATTGTAAAACTTCATAAGCTTTTACAGGAAAAAATGGGTCTGGAGATCTTCTACAACACTACGGTGATTGAAACCGGTGAAGATGATCGGAAATGCACTGCTGTAACAGCTGAAGGAACAGAGTTTTCTGCTTCTCGGATTATCATCTGCGGGGGACATGAATTTAAAACATTATACCCTAAAGTATTCAATGAAAGCGACCTGGAAGTAAGCAAACTGCAGATGCTGCAAACCAAACCCCAGGGAATTTATTCTCTTCAGGGAAATATTCTTACCGGACTTTCCGTCAGAAGATATGAATCATTCAGTGAATGTCCTTCTTTCCAAAAAATCAAATCATTGGAAGATCCTCATTCATTTGAGAAGAAATATGGTGTTCATATTCTCTTTAAGCAGGCTCTTGACGGTTCCATCATTCTTGGAGACTCTCATGAATATGCAGATGCTAAAAATGCGGATGACCTTGGATATGATCTCAATATGGAAATTGATGAATTCATGATCCATGAAGCAAAAAAAATAATTGACCTTCCTACGTACGAAATTCAGAGAAGATGGTTTGGAGTGTATTCCCAGTGCAAGACGAAAGATATTTTCGAACACAGCCCCTCTCCAAATATCCATATTGTGACGGGTATCGGAGGAAAAGGAATGACGGGAAGCGGAGGGTTCTCCAAGTTTAATATAGAAAAAATTTACGCATAAAAATTCAATGAAAAATATAGAATTACTGGTTCTGGATATGGCCGGAACAACAATTGATGAGGACAATGTAGTGTATAAAACCTTAACGGAGGCTGTCAACAGCCACGGTTACTCTGTGAGCCTGGAAAAAGTTCTTAGAAGCTGCGCCGGAATGGAAAAGCTGGAGGCTATTACAAGTCTGCTGAAGGAAATTAATGGTAACGAGGAAGATGCCACTGTTATTTTTGAGAATTTTTCCGAAAAATTAAAGGAGGCTTACCGTAATCTTGATGTAAAACCCATCAACGGTACAGAAAATTTTCTTCTTACCATGAAAGCCCAAAACAAAAAAGTGGTTCTCAATACAGGATATACCTCTGAAATTGCCCATCAGCTTTTAGACAAATTACAGTGGAAAGAAAATATACATTTTGATGCTCTGATCACCGCTGACGATGTTTCAGAAAGCAGACCCAGCCCGGAGATGATCAATCTGGCTATGAAAAAATTCAATATCATGGAGCCCGAAAAGGTCCTAAAGGCCGGAGATTCCGTGATTGATATTGAAGAAGGAAAAAATGCAGGATGCGGACTGACTATCGCAGTGCTTTCCGGTGCTCAAAACAGAACAGAGCTGGAGAAAGCAAAACCTGATTATATTCTAAATACAATTTCTGAAGCTGAACATATTCTTTAACAACTTCTTTTTCAACTTTATTTACAAATGGCACAACTCTTTTGTGCCGTTTGTTTTTTAATAAATAAGTACATCACCCGTCAAAAATTCTCTGAATTTTCAACATCCCTCCAGAGAAAGGGAATTTAATTCCTTCGATTGATTATTTGTAAAAGTATATGATTTTCTTCTTATGTAGACTTTCAACTTCTGTGAACTATTTACTTATCAATTAATTAATTTTCTGTTTACATATGTTTACAAATAGTAAACTAATTTTACAATAGTTAAAAATAAATTACTATTTGTAAACTTTTTATTTAAAACCCTTACCCCATGAAAACAAAACTATTCTCAATGGCTGTTGTTGTGAGCTGCTTCCTTGGAGCTCAGACCAAAAAAGTTCTTTTTATCGGTATCGACGGATGTCGTGCAGACGTCATGATGTCTGCCAGTACTCCTAACATCAAGAACCTTATCAATCAGTCTATTTATTCTCTTGACGGACTTTGCGCTGCCACTACATGGAGCGGAAACGGATGGAGTACAATGCTTACGGGTGTTTGGCACACCAAACACAATGTGCAGGATAATAATTTTACCAGTCCCAATTATGTAAATTATCCTGACTTTTTGACAAGAGCAGAAAGCCATAACCCTAATTTAAGAACAATTTCCCTGGCACATTGGGCACCCATCAATGACAAAATTATTCAGAATGCAGATGTAAAATCTAACCTGGCAACAGATCTTGCTGTGAAAAATGCGGCGGTCAATGCTCTCCAAAATGACAATCCTGATATTCTGTTTGTAGATTTTGATGATGTAGACCATGCAGGGCATTCTTACGGCTTTTCTTCAGCTGTTCCCCAATATGTATCTTCTATTCAGACAACAGATTCATATATCGGCGAGATAGTGAATGCTATGAAAAACAGAGCCGGTTATCAAAACGAAGATTGGCTGGTTGTTTTAACAACGGATCACGGAGCGGTAGACAGCTCGCATGGCGGAGGGAACCTTTCTGAGAGAAATATTTTTACCGTGTATTCTAATCCAGGATTTACTCCTCAGCAGATCAGTAAAACGGTTTTAGAATCCAATAAAACGTTCAATCAGCTTAGCTTTCCGGCAGGAACTTATGCCAAACCAACCAACCAGAATCCATTCAACTTTGGTGCAAACCAGGATTTTACCATTGAGTTTTGGGTGAAACCCAATGCGGCCTATTCCAGTGATCCTGTCATGATCGGGAATAAAAACTGGGCTAGCGGAAAAAATAAAGGGCTTGTGATTTCAGGATATTCCGGACAGACGTTTAAAATGAATATCGGTGACGGAACAAACAGAATTGACCTGGTAGGAGGAAAAGTGGAAACCAATAAGTGGAAGCATATTGCAGCCAGCTTCGATAGAGACGGCCTTGTCACTTTATATGAAGATGGTGTTCCGGTCACTTTTGCCAAGATGAATACCATCGGAAATATTGATTCCGGTCTTCCATTAACATTAAACCAGGACGGAACCAATACCTATGGAATCAATCTTCCTGCATCCTATAAAGACCTCAGAATCTGGAAATCCGCTCTTCCGAACGATGTGATCGTTAACTGGGCCAATCAGGACATTACCCCTTCACATCCTTATTATTCTCAGCTGCTGGCCAACTGGAAGTGTGATCATGTTTCAGGAAATACCATCACCGATTCAAGTCCCAATGCGAATCATATGAGCATTACAGGATCTCCTGCTTATAATGCCAACACCTCAGGCAGTTTTAAGATCTATGATTACACCGCAACAACAAGAGAAACAGATCATTTTCCAACGGTACTGAACTGGATGTGTATTCCGGTACAATCCACATGGGGAATTGACGGGATAAACAGAATCCCGGTTTGTTCAAACGATGTTTTAGCCAATAAAGAAATAAAGAAAAACACTAATGATTTTGCCCTTTACCCCAATCCTGCATCAGCAAGTATAACCATCCGATATCCATCTGAAAATAAAGAATCTAAGGTAGAAATCATTGATTCTAAAGGGACACTTGTTTCAACTTTTCATTTGAAATCTTCCAATGGATATTACAATGAAAAAATAAATATTGAAACCCTTCCAACCGGAATATACTTCATTAAATTTAGTGAAGGGAAAAACTCAGTGACAAAGACTTTCATTAAGAAATAAACAGTAAAGCAATTAGATTTAATTTTTTGATATTAGAACTCGGATAGAAATATCCTTGTTCTAATATTTTTTTTATAATCCGTTTTTGAGATCTAATTCCATCTGTACATCCACACGGTCATATCCCGCATTGGTAACCGGCATATGTTTAAATCCAAGTTTTTCGTAGAGTTTTATAGCTGGAACCAGAATTGAATTGGTTTCCAGAAATACCTTCTCTGCCTTTAATTCTTTAGCTTTTTCTATTAAAGTATTTCCCAGCAGATATCCAATTTTTTTTCCTTGCGCTTTCGGGCTCACTGCCATTTTTGAAAGTTCAAAAATAAGGGGTTCATCGCTGTTCTTTACTAATGCACATGTTCCCACCGCCTCTCCATTAAGCAGAGCAAAAGCAATATGTCCTCCTTTATCTAGGATATGTTCTTCAGGGTGATCCAGCAGTTTATAGTCACCGGATTCCATCACAAAGAAATTCCTGATCCATTCTTCGTTTAAAGCTCTGAAAGCTTCTTTATATTGAGGTTCATAGGCTATAATTTGTACTTCATTATTGATATCATTCATCTCTATAGGGTTTATTAAATTTTATTTTTTATCATTTTACCAAGCTTCTCCAGGTCACTTTCTACACGGTCTGTCCATTCCAGGGCATAATTCAGCCTCATACAATTCTGATACTGGTTATATTGTGAAAACATTCTACCGGGAGCAAAATTTATTTTCTGACTTAATGCTTCATCATAAAGATCTTCCGTGCAGATTCTTTGATCTAGTTCCAGCCACAGCATAAAACCGCCTTTCGGTTCAGAAATTTTGGTATTATCCGGAAAATACTGAGTAACAGACTTTTGGATCTGAAGGTAATTGGCATACAGCTTTTTCCTGAACATTCTCAAATGATGGTCGTACCGTCCATGTTCAAGGAAATCAGCAATAACATCTGAAAATAAAGACGGACTGGAAACTGTCTGAACCAGCTTCTGACGGATAATCTTATCTTTAAATTTCCCTGCCGCTACCCAGCCCACACGATATCCCGGAGCCAGCGTTTTAGAAACAGATCCTACCCACATCACAATTCCGGCCTCATCATAGAATTTACAGGGCTTCGGTCTTCCGGCTCCAAAGTAAATGTTTCCATAAACATCATCTTCCACCAAAGGAACATTATATTCGGTAAGCATCCTTACCAGCTCTTTCTTGTTCTCATCAGGCATCTGAAATCCCAGCGGATTATTATAATTAACGACAAAGCAGCATGCCGAAATCTTTGGCAGCACTTTTTTTAAAGCATCAAGATCCACTCCGGTAATAGGATGGGTAGGAATTTCCACCGCTTTTAGTCCCAGCAGGTGAATCGCCTGCAGTATTCCAAAATATACAGGACTTTCAATGGCTACGGAATCCCCTGGCTGGGTAACTGCCATCAGGCAGTTATATACTCCATTCATTGCTCCGGAGGTAATGACAAGGTCATCTTCTGTAATCTTCCCTTCCATCACCATGGCCCATTTCGCTATTTCGCGGCGCAAATTTTCACTTCCCTGTACCGGCTCATAGTTGGTCCCGCTATCACTGCTCTTCTTCATTACATTGATCATACACTTCTTCATTTTAGCTACAGGAAGAAGGCTTTTCCCGGGAATACCCAATGCAAACTGAGTAACATCTGTTCCGGCAATGGTTCCGAATACCTTGCCGATAAGATCTTCCGGTGTTTTTTGTCCTTGTGAAACTTTTATTTTTGCAACAGAAGGTAATGCCAGCTTTCGCTGGGAGGTCTGGCTTACATAATAGCCGTATTTGGGGCGTGATTCCACCAGAGACCTGCTCTCAAGCTCCATATACGCCTGTTTTACAGTATTTAAGCTAACGTTATGTAACTTTTGGGCACTTCTTAACGATGGCAGCCTGTCTCCAAACTGCAAGGTTTCAGTTTTAATCTGCTCAGTGACAGCATTGGCTATTTTTAGATACAAAACATCTTTAGACATGGTGAGGGTTTTACGTAAAAATACAATTTTATCTATGCTTTACTAAAAATCCAGCCAGCTAATCATACTTTTGATGCTGCTTTTTAGCTGTTCCGGATTTCGAAAGTTGGGCGTAGTATTCTTTTTAAAATAAGCTTCAACTTTTAAAGAAAATTTTTTCTTCTCTGCCTCAGTAGCCCCCTTTTTATCATAGATTTTAAAGATAATTTCTCCTTTCAGGTTCATAATAAGGCTGGCAAATGAAACAATTTCATCCCCCTTTTTTGCCAGGAAAAACGGAACTCCAAAATCCGGACTTATCTTTGAGGTGTTCTGGGTCTGCAGAAATATGTTTTTCAGCGCCAACATATCTGAAATATAAACTTCAGCATATTGAAGCTGCTCGTGATGTTGAACGGTTGTTTCCATAATATCATGATTTAATAAAACAAAATTATGCAGGATTTAACTTTGGATACAGATACAGAAGAATGCAATATTATGGGTACAGATATTCTTTAAATTCTGAAAATGCAAATATTTTTATCCGCCATCTATCCGAAATGCTCTATTTTTGCAAAAAAAATTAGACAATTTGAGTTTTTTCGGAATTAATATAAAGATAATAAGACAAGCTAAAGGACTGAGCCAAAAGGCTTTCGCCGATTTATTTGATTTAAACAGAGGGGTAATAAGTTCTTATGAAGAAGGCCGTGCTGAGCCTAAAATAGAAACGATACTGAAAGTAGCCACCCTTTTTAACCTTAGTGTAGATGAGCTTCTTACTGAAGCCGTACAGGTACATCAATTACCTAATGTTTCAGACATCAATCAGCTGATGCTTTTCCCGGAATCAGCGATGCAGAATATGAAAGAAACAAAAGCATTACCGGAAAGCAATTCCGAAAACACAACGGTTGTGCAAAAAATATTAGCATCAGTAGATTGGGTGTATGAATTTACGGCTGAAAATCAGGTACTCCCACCTTACCAGTATGGAGATATTTTATTCCTGAATAAAGCACATCTGAAAAGTGATTTGAACAGCCGCTTATTAGTGTACACCAACGGCCGCTTGCAGTATACCTCTGAAAGCAGTCAATCTATTAAGGGAAAACAAGAGCTTTATAAGATTGTGGGTTATGTTTCCACTGCTGAAAAGAATATTTTTGAGAGTATTTTTGAGAGACTGGAAAAGCTGGAAAGGAACATACCGCAATTATGAGGAGGAAATGGAGCTGAATCATGAATTAAAAATTATGAAAGCACTCTTCTATATACTAGTTTTACTTTTCTTCTATTCTTGTGGAGAAGCAGATTGTAATCAAGTAAAAAAAGCATACTATCCTGATGAGTATTATATTTTCGTTACCCAATCAAAAGTAGATCTTACATGGATAAAACTGGAAGGCTATGTTCCGGAAACCAGTAAGAGAACAAGCGTTATGGTTCACAACAACTGGGGTATTGGAGAGGATGAAATAGATTACGGAGACGTTATACTAAAAAGAAAGGGAGCATTGCCACTTACCATCTATAAAAAAAATACGATCATCACTCATGATTGGTATTGCAGAGGAAAACCCTATCAATAATAATACAACAAAAAACCCTCCGTAATATATTACAGAGGGTTTTAGTACCCCGGGCGGGACTTGAACCCGCACGTTCTTACGAACACAGGATTTTAAGTCCTGCGTGTCTACCAGTTCCACCACCAGGGCAGGTGTGGAGCGAAAAAAAAGATTCAAACCTGAAGTTCCAATCTTTTCAACGGCTGTAGACAACCTATTGAGTATTTCGCATTGTGCGGATGAAGGGACTCGAACCCCCACGCCTCACGGCACCAGATCCTAAGTCTGGCGTGGCTACCAATTACACCACATCCGCTGGTTGCATTGCTCTGTTTTCACAGATACAATCTCTATTTCTTACAAATATAAGACTTTTAATTACATAACAGTCTCTATAAAAACAAAAAACCCTCCGTCGCAAAGTACAGAGGGTTTTGTACCCCGGGCGGGACTTGAACCCGCACGTTCTTACGAACACAGGATTTTAAGTCCTGCGTGTCTACCAGTTCCACCACCAGGGCAGGTGTGGAGCGAAAAACGGGATTCGAACCCGCGACCCCAACCTTGGCAAGGTTGTGCTCTACCAGCTGAGCTATTTTCGCATAGTGCGGATGAAGGGACTCGAACCCCCACGCCTCACGGCACCAGATCCTAAGTCTGGCGTGGCTACCAATTACACCACATCCGCTGGTTTTTTTTGTATTGTAAGTTTTAAAGAGCTTGCTTCGTTTTTGTGAGTGCAAATATAGGACAATTTCCTTTATCTCCAAACTTTTCCGGGAAAAAAAATATTTTTTTTACATTTTTTTTTCCCGGCAGCTATTATTACGATTCATTTTCTTATTTTTACATCGTTAATATTTACGATATGGAATTACAAGGAACGGTAAAGAAACTTTTTGATGCTCAAACATTTGCGAGCGGATTTCAAAAAAGAGAAATGGTTATTTTAACTCAAGAACAGTATCCACAGCCGATAAACATAGAATTTTTGTCTGATAAAATTAGTTTATTAGATAATCTTAAAGAAGGAGAAAACGTAAAGGTAGGAATCAACATCAGAGGTAGAGAATGGGTTTCTCCTCAAGGTGAGACTAAATACTTCAACTCTATTACAGGATGGAAAATAGAAAAAGTTTTTGATAATGGAGCAGAGCCTACTCAGGCTATGTCTCAGCAGTCAGCTTCTCCTGTTTCTAACGAGAATCCGTTTGCTGGAGATGACGATGATGATTTACCTTTTTAATTAAAAAATAAAGATCAACTATAAATCCTGCTTTTTAAGTGGGATTTTTTTTCTACAATGGTTCGATTAGACGAAAATGAGATTTCATTTCCTGACCCTGAAACATACGACGGTCAGGATGGGTTAATTGCCTTTGGAGGTGACCTTTCTGTGGAACGGATATGGTTTGCTTACCAATTGGGGATTTTCCCATGGTATAATCCCGGAGAGGAAATTCTATGGTGGAGCCCTGATCCGAGGTTTGTTTTATTTCCTGATGAGATAAAAGTATCTAAATCTATGCAGAAGATATTGAACAGAAATGTTTTTACGTTTTCAGAGAACCGGGATTTCAGGGGAGTTATTAAAAACTGTCAGCAAACCAACCGAAAAGGACAGGACGGAACCTGGCTTTCTAACGAACTGATGGAATCTTTCATTAAGCTTCATGAATATGGACTCGCCAAAAGCATAGAAGTCTGGCAGGATGGAGAGCTTGTAGGTGGATTTTACGGCTTACAGATCGGCAATTTATTTTGTGGTGAAAGCATGTTTGCCAAGGTAAGCAATGCTTCAAAAGCAGGATTCATTCACTTTGCCCAAAGCAATAAAAATACGATTGAATTAATTGATTGTCAGACTCATACAGACCACCTGGAAAGCTTGGGAGCCCGTATGATTTCTAAAAAAGAATTTTTAAAAATTTTACACGAAAATAATGAACGCAGATAAAGAAAAATGGATTCTTCTGGTTGTCCTGAGTATTATTTGGGGATCGTCATTTATTCTGATAAAAAAATCACTGGAACACTTTAATCCGTTTCAGGTAGGGTCATTAAGAGTTCTTATTGCAGGTATTATCCTGCTCCCTATTGCCATTTCCAATTATAAACTTTTCCCGAAAAAGCATATCAAATGGCTTATTCTTGCTGCTTTTACAGGAAATTTTATTCCTATGTTCCTCTTTCCCATTGCAGAAACAGAAGTAAGCAGTAGTATTGCGGGAATTATCAATTCCATGATGCCTATCTTCGTTATTATTGTGGGTGCGCTGATATGGAAGTTTGAAACCACCAAAAAACAGATCCTGGGAACGTTGATAAGCTTCACGGGAGTTTGTATTCTGGCTTTTGGAGGTGGTGACAGCGGAGAATTAAAAATGATTCCTATTCTGCTGTTATTACTGGCTACTTTATGTTATGCTGTCAGTACGACCACCGTAAAATCAAAGCTTATGGAGGTCTCTTCCACCGTCCTATCAGCATTTGTTTTCTCATTTGTTTTATTTTTCCCTTCCATTATTGCTTTAACCAGCACGGGATTCTTTTCTGAATTCACTTTTTCAAAGGACAATATGCTAGGTTTATTGTTTGTCAGCCTCTTATCTGTTTTCGGAACCGGGCTGGCAATGATGATGAACTACCGGCTACTGAAGGTCTCTACTCCCCTTTTTGCTTCTACAGTTACCTTAGTAATGCCTATTGTTGCTATTATCTGGGGCATTATAGATGGGGAACAACTGACTTATATGCAGTTTATAGGAGCCGGAGTAATCATTGCCGGATTGATATTCCTAAGAACTAATGCTAAAAAGTAATTTGTAGCATTTGATCTGTATACTGACGCAGAAACCAAGGCTGGATTTGGATGGAAGTCTATCAACAATCCTTACAACAATCCTATTTAAGAATACAGTCGCTCATAAAAAATCCCGCATTCCTGCAGGATTTCTGTTTATATTAAAGACTAAATGTAAATTATCCTGAACCGGATATTCCCGATTCTTTCTGTTTAATTCTTCTTAACCTTGCTGGCTTTCACCTTTTTCACTTCATCTTTAATGAATGGATACTTCTTCTGCATATCCTTTGCCAGGCTTGGGTCCAGGTCTAATGCTTTCTGAAGGGAATCCATCCCTTTATCCTTTTCTTTCAGATTGAAAAAGCAATTGCTTAACTGATAAAATAATTCAGCCCTGTAGTGCTTCTTAATAGCAGCATTCAATACAGTAACCGCTTCTTCATATTCACCCAAAAGCATTAATACTTCTGAATATGCATACCAGTTGTAAAATCTGGAAGGTTCGTCCGCTACCAATTTTTTAAGACAGGAAAGGCTTTCTTCAAATTTCCCTGAATCGATGAATAAAAAGGCTAACCTTTTTTGATAATCAAGGTTATTTTCATTCAATTGGGTTGCTTCTTTGGCAAAATGCAGTGCTTCTGACATTCCTCCCATCTCTTCATACAGGTAAGACTGCTCCATCATCGCAAGATAAAACTGAGGGTCTTCTCTTAATGACTTCTGGAATGAATTTAATGCTAAAATTGGCTGTTTTAAAGCTTTATGGCACAATCCGATTTTATAGAAGGTAAATGCTTTTGTATATTCCAATTCAAGCATTTCCTCATACACTTCAATTGATTTCTGGTATTGGCCCAACGCTTCATAACATGCGGCTTTATTCGCATATACTCCCACAGAACTCGAATTGATTGCCAATAAGTAATCATAGCCTTTGATGGCCTCTTCGAAGTTCTTTCTGTTGAAATAGAATTGTCCATATTCAAACCATGCGGTTTCTGAATAGGAAAACTCATCTAAATATTCATTAAGAAAGGCAATAGCCTCCTCACTCTTATTCAAATCACTGAAGCATACCATACAGTTTTCTAATGCATATTCATCAGAAGGATCTTCTTTTAATGCTTTCCGGTAATGTTTAAGAGCGTTAAAAGGATCTCCAAGATTCACATATTCATCTGCAATAAAATTGTGAAGGAAGTTTTCTTCTTCCCCCAGCTCAAGTGCCCGTTTACAAATTTCAATGGATTTTCTAGGATTTCCTAAGTTCGAATAATACTTGGCATAGCAAACCAAAAAGTCTGTATGTTCCATAGAGGAACCTTTCAGCTCATTGATAAGCTCTTTTGCCGTATTATATTCTTCCCACTCCAATAGAATTTCAAGTTTTTTAATCTTGATATCTAAAGAATTAGGATGAAGCTTCAGACCAAAATTGACCGCCATATCAGCGTAATTAAAATCTCCCAGCTCCAAATAATACACAATAATGTCTTCTAACTCTTCTGTGTCAAAGTAGAATTCATCATTATTTTCCATCATTTCCTCGAACTTCTTTACAAGTTCATTTCCAAAATACTCTTCCAATAGTGTCCTCTTTGTCGGTCCAATGCCTGAATGTACTTACAGACCTCGGCAAACTTATTAATTAATGATACATCTGAAACTGATATTCAAATATTTATGCAAAGTTGCAACTTTTTTTTGAATTTTCCATTTCGTAATTTCTATCATAAAAATAGTAAAAAAAGAAAACAGATAAAAGGATTGTGGATAAAAAACTCAAATTGTTATTAAATTCTTATTACCAGTCTCTTTCCATTTTCAATTTCTTTATTCCATGCCGATTCAATATATTCTAAATCAACGTCTTCCGTTTCTATTTTAATTTTCCCTTCTGCAGCAGCCTGAAACATTCCCGGAATTATTTCTGAAAATAAAAGTTTCGATTCTTCTTTTGTCCAGCTTCCCAGTCCTGATCCTGAAATATGGATATCTGTTCCTCTTAAAATCTGTGAAGATAACTGAATATGGTCTCCACTCATTCCTCCTACAGAAACCAATTTCGTCTTATGAGAAAATGTACCGTCACCTTTAAGAGCGGCGAGGATCATTTCTACGGAATGCCCCCAAATATAATCCAAGATGACATCAACAGGTGTTTCACCGTGGATCTCTTTAATTTTCTGTTTAAAGTTTTCATCTGTAAGCTTTAGGGAAATAGTTTCATCTGCCCCCAACTCAACCAGAGATTGTAATGCGGTTTCATTTCTTCCGGTAACAATCACTTTCCCGGCTCCGTACAGCTTCGCAATCTGAACGGCTATTCTTCCCGTAATTCCGGTTGCACCATTGATTAATACGGTGTCTCCTTGCTGCATTCCCGCTTTACATTGTAAGCCCATTGCTGAGCCCATTACCGCATTGGGTAACGCTGCGGCTACAGAAAAATCCAGATTCTCAGGAATTGGCACCATCAATTGGCGGTCTGCCAAAACTTTTTCTGCCACACTTCCATTTTTACTGAAAAAATAAACCTTAGTTCCGTTGTCAAGATAACCTACACCATCGGAACCAATAATTTTAGGCTGTTGCACCTCGTTATCTGTAGAATAATGAGTGCCTCCGGCTCTGGCTCTATCCAGATTTTTTATAGAGGCAGCCTTCACCGAAACTAACACTTCATTTTCTTTTATGATCTCCGGTTCGGGAAAATCTGCATATTGAGGAATGCTTCCTTTTTCAAATACTACTGCTGCTTTCATTATTTTAAATTTTATACAAATTTATTTCAGAAGAAAGCCTGAGAGCAATAACATTTGTTATCAGATTGAGATAATTAGGCAGAAAGCACGAAGTAATGATTGTCCTAAAACAATTATTGAAAATAGTCTTCAGAGAGGTTTATTTTTCAGGATTTTGCTTTTTATCCTGCTGAGATGAACTGTTGTAACACCAAGATATGAAGCAATATAATGCTGGGGTACTCTTTTGATGATCTCGGGCTTTTCTTTAATCAGATTAAGATAACGCTGCTGCGGGGTGTCTTTAATAAATGAAAAGAAGTGCTTCATATAATCAAACATCCTCTCAAATAAAGCATCCATCAACAAAGTCCTAAGTTCAGGACATTCATACACCTCTTCCAGAAAAACGTCCACATCAGGCTTTCCAATTTTATATAAGATACAAGGCTCTATTGTTTCAAAAGAGACCATACTTGGAAGCCCTTTTTTAAAACTCTCAAGAGAAGAAAACATGGTATTTTCAAGAAAAAACTGAAAGGTCACATCTTTCCCATCATTATTATACCATGCTCTGACAACACCCTTTTCAAGATAGTATGCATTATAGGAAACTTCATTTTCTTGTAATAACAACGTTTTGGCCGGAACTTCGATTCTTTCAAAAGTGTTCAGAAACTTCCGCCATTTTTCTTTGGGGAAAGGAAATCTGTCTTTTATATGCTCAAACATGGGATAAAAAAAAGAACGGAGCTAGATAGCATCCGTTCTTTAGGTTTTATTTAAATTAAAGTTTTGATCTTAGCAATGATATCATCTCCTAATTTATCGGCTTCCTCCTGAGATTTAGCTTCCGTATAAATTCTGATAATCGGCTCTGTATTGGATTTTCTAAGGTGAACCCAATTGTTTTCAAAGTCTATTTTAACACCATCCACTGTAGAAACTTCTTCATTTTTATATTCCAACTCCATTTTGTTTAAAATATCATCTACATTGATCTCCGGTGTAAGTTCTATCTTCTTTTTACCCATAAAATAGCTTGGATATCCGGCTCTCAATTCAGATACCGTTTTATTTTCTTTTGCCAAATGAGTTAAGAATAAGGCTACCCCCACTAAAGAATCTCTTCCGTAGTGCAGTTCAGGGTAAATAATACCACCGTTCCCTTCTCCTCCGATCACTGCATTTTTCTCTTTCATTAAAGTAACTACATTCACTTCTCCTACAGCACTTGCAAAGTATTCTGAATCATGGGTATGAGCAACGTCTCTCAAAGCACGGCTAGATGAAAGGTTAGAAATAGCGGCCCCTTTTTTATGTTTCAACAGGTAATCCGCCACAGCCACCAATGTATACTCTTCGCCAAACATTTCCCCTTTTTCATCAATTAAGGCCAGTCTGTCTACATCCGGATCTACAACAACTCCCAGGTCTGCCTTTTCTTTAATCACCAGCTCGCAGATATCTCCCAAATGTTCTTTTAAAGGCTCTGGATTGTGTGGAAAATATCCTGTAGGTTCACAATACAGCTTAACAGTCTCGCATCCAAGCTTATCTAACAACATAGGAATAGCGATCCCTCCTGTAGAGTTTACCGCATCCAGAACCACTTTAAATTTTTTAGCTTTAATTGCCTCTACATCTACCATTGGAAGATCCAGGATCTGCTGAATATGAATATCAAAAGCATCATCTCTTGTTTCATAATTTCCCAGATCATCTACCTCCGCATAATTGAAGTCTTCACTTTCTGCTAAAGCCAGTACATCTGCACCGTTTTCTCCACTGATGAATTCTCCTTTTTCATTCAATAATTTCAGTGCATTCCATTGTTTCGGATTGTGAGAAGCGGTAAGGATAATCCCTCCGTCAGCTTTCAATTCCGGCACCATGATCTCTACCGTAGGTGTTGTAGAAAGACCTAAATCTACCACATTGATACCCAGCCCCTGTAAAGTCGCAGTAACCAGAGAAGAAACCATCTGACCGGATATTCTGGCATCTCTACCAATCACGAGGGTTAAATCTTTTTTATTTTTATTATTCTGAAGCCAGGTTCCGAAAGCCGAAGCAAATTTTACCACATCTAGTGGAGTCAGGTTATCATTTACTCTTCCTCCTATGGTTCCACGAATTCCTGAAATAGATTTAATTAACGACATTATATTTTGATTGTTTGATTGTTTTCTTTCTATATTTTTCTACGCAAAGATACTTAAAAGACTTTTGAACTTATAAAACAGGAATCTTTTTTTGAATTTTATCATACGTATTTTTTACAACTTTCGGAGGGGCAAAACGATACCCTATATATAACAAACCATAGAGGTTATTATTTTCCACAGTCTGGTTATTTTTCTGATCGTAGGCATAGGCACTAAAGTTCATTTTTCCGCCGAATAGAAAGCGATCTGTATTATATCCTACATGCAGCCCACCTTCCATCCTAATGGTTACATACTGCGCATTAACCCGTGATTTATCGCCCAGGTTTTCATAATAACTTGAGAATTTTCCACCCAGACCTAATGCTAAATAGGGAGCAATATGCACTTTCTTTCCAATCACCCAATTGTAGAAATATCCCATATTGGCTCCAATTTTATATTGGGTTTCTTTGCTCTTCTGCCCTTCTATTATATTGGTGAAAATGCTAAGGTCGTAGTCTAAGAAAGGGACCCAGCTGCCACTGCTTTTCTTCTGCCACTCCCCTTGGGTATAGATACTTTTGGCCGAGAAATTTTCATTAAGAACATATGCGGTAGATCCTCCAAAGCTTTGTACCCTAAAATCCGGAAATTGGATGTACGGATCTTTTCCTTCCTGCCAGCCGGGAAGAAAATCTTTCATGTTTTCCAGATAAAATCCTTTTACATTTTTATAATAGAGGGTCTGAATAAATTTTTGGGGAAATAACCGCAAGCTAAAGTCTGTATAAGAGCTCTTTCCTTTCAGTTCATCATCGTTATTGCCTGAAATAAAATGTGGCGAAAAAGACAGCGTAGCACTTATTATTTTATAGTCAACCGAGAAGGAAGTCCTTGTTTTGTTGTTGATTGAAAACGTCATTTGGTTTCCATTTTTCCCTTCTCCCTGCGAAAAAATATAACTTTCAATATTGGTATCAATATTGGCACGGATCATCACCTGATCTGTATAGGATCTAATATTCGTGGTATCACTTTGTGCTCTTCCATAGAACACAAAGAAAGAAAGTAAGAAAACAAAGATTGCTTTTGAAAGCCCCAAACTGAATTATTTAAATTAAAAAAATGAATTTACTACATTTTTTTAATTAATTATTTAATTCAATATTAAGAACAGCCGCAATCTTTATCGCAGTTTGTTCTTTTAGAACTGAATTTTTTGGGTGCAAAATTCTTTCTGAGTATCTTAAATAAGGAGTAACAGGCGAATGCTACTATTATAAAGATAATGACGTATTGAAAAATTAATGATGAATCCATTACTTTAAAATCTGATAAGCTATCATCGACACAAAATATGCCAAACCTGTCATCATCGCTACCTGAAAGCCGGTCCATTTCCAGCTTTTGGTTTCTCTGTAGACTACTGCAAGTGTAGAGACACACTGCATTGCAAATGCATAAAATAAAAGTACTGAAACTCCTGTAGCAAAGCTAAAGACTTTTTCTCCGTTTGGCTTTACATCCCGTCTCATTTTGTCAATTACTTTTACCTCCGGAGCATCATCTTCAAGACTGTATAGTGTAGACATTGTCCCCACAAAAACCTCTCTGGCAACAAAGCTGGTAAGAATTCCAACTCCCATTTTCCAGTCATATCCAAGAGGAGCAATGATAGGCTCTATTCCTTTACCCATTTTAGCAAGGTAAGAATGATCAAGCTCTACATTGGTGGCCACCAATTCGTTAGGCTGTTGTTTGGGTCCGAAATAGCTTAAAAACCAGATGATGATACTTACAATAAAAATAATTTTACCGGCTCCGGTAATAAAGTCCCAGACTTTTCCTAACACCATCTTAAGATCATATCCGAAAAGCGGTTTCTTATAAGTGGGTAAATCCATGACCAAATAGGTTTTACCTTTATTTTTAATAAATCCTTTAAGAATAGCTGCAGAGAATAATGCTACCAGAAAGCCCAGAAGATACATTCCCATCAGCACCAATGCCTTATATTTTATCCCCAAAAATGTTCCTTCAGAAATAATGAGCCCGATAATAATACTATATACCGGAAGCCTTGCAGAGCACGTCATAAAAGGGGTTACCAGGATCGTCAGTAATCTCTCTTTAACATTTTCAATATTCCTTGTAGAAATCACGGCAGGAATTGCACATGCCGTTCCTGAAACAAGGGGAACAATACTTTTACCGTTCAGTCCGAATGGGCGGAGAAGTCTGTCCATCAGGAATACCACTCTTGCCATATACCCAGAATCTTCCAGCAGATAAAGGAAATACAGTAAAATCCCGATCTGTGGTGCAAATACTACAATCCCTCCTATTCCCGGAATAATTCCGTTTGAAATCAGTGAATTAACCGGCCCTTCCGGCAGGTGTTCTCCTGTAAAGGCTGCCAGCCATGAGAAAGTCTCCTCAATCCAGGTCATCGGATATTCCGCCAGGAAAAATACACTTTGGAAAATAACTAATAAAATGGCTAAGAAAACAACATAACCCCAAAATTTGTGAACCAAAACCTTATCCAGTTTTTCTGTCAACAATTCTTTGAACTGAGGTTTTTTAGAAATTACATTGTCTAATATTTTGTCTACATTCTGATATCTCCTAACTGTTTCCTGAACCTGTAATCTTTTAGGTACCAAACTTTTGGAATCCGCTTCATTCAGCTTATCCATTACAGATTCTATTCTTCCCAGGTCTGTGCCTAAAGAAAGGCTCATCCATGCCTTATATTCGTTATCAAAGCCCTTATGTGAAGCCAGTTTACGGATAAAATCCCTATGCTCATTCGGTGTTTCAAATGATACTTTATCTGCTTTTATAAATTGGTTATTGTAAACCGCTTCTCTTACTTCATCAATACCAATCTGTTCTTTGGCATTCGTCTGAATAATGGTAATACCTAAAGCTTTGGAAAACTGCTGAATATCAATATTAATCCCTCTTCTTTCTGCCTGGTCAATCTGATTGACAATCAGAATCATGGGAATTCCAAGATCCTGAATCTGCTGAAACAAAAGAAGACCTCTTTTCAGGCTTAATGCTTCAAGAATATAAACAACTCCTGCATAGTTTTTCTGTTCATCGATAAGATATTTTGAGAAAATAGCTTCATCTTCAGAACTTGGATACACACTGTATGATCCAGGTAGATCTACGACCTCAACGTCCTCATTTTTATAGGTATAATTTCCAGAATAACTGGCAACAGTTACTCCGGCATAGTTCCCGGTTTTCTGCTTTTTATTACAAAGCGTATTGAAAACCGTAGATTTTCCTACATTCGGGTTTCCGACTAAAAGTATTTGTTTTTTCTTGTTTGCCTGCATTAATTCAATTCTTCAACAATGATGTAATCTCCTTCTTCCTCACGAAGAGCAATCCGGCTTTTCTCTACTCCAAACTCTACATACATTGGCCCATTGAATGGAGCCTGATACAAAATCCTGAAAATGGTCTCCGGAAGAAGCCCCATTTCAATGATTTTATTGGGCATTTTCAGATGGTCATTATCATATCCCAATATCTTTCCCATTTTGTTTTTGGGAAATCCACTTAATTTATGTAATCCTTTCTCTTTCAAAGCCTGATTTTTTGTGCTGCAAATATACGTTATTTAAATTTAATCTAAATAACATCAGGTGTTAAAGAAATTAACCCAAACACATTACTGTATTTGGGTTAATTTGAATTTTTTATAAATAATTTTTATTTAAGAACCAAGCTGTAAACAATGGTAAGCCGGGCCAGCTATTACAGGGCCCAAAGCAAGCTCAATAATGCATAGCTCTTCTGTCGTCAATTCTTTTTCCTTTCCTGTTGTCGAAAGTGTAATAGGCTTTTGCTGCTGAGCATCAGTTTCAATAGTTTTCTTAGCCACTAAAACAGTTTTAGCCACCTTTCCCGACTCCATCTTTGTATTGGGAGTCTCATTTTTAGCAAATAACAGAGCCGACGTTGTCAATAAAACTGTTAGAACAATTTTTTTCATGGTATAAAATTTTAAATTAGTTTTAACAAACATATAAGAATAAAAAACAAAATCAAATTTTTTCTGAATAATTTTTAAAAAAACACTTATAATCACATTTATTTAACCAAAAGAAAGAATCAACCCAAACACATTGCTGTATCTGGGTTGACTTGAATATAATTTAGTTGATATGAATGAAATGTTTATTTTTTCTTTTTGTCAGAAACCTGATCTTTTTCGATAGGATTATCATTAGCATTGAAGAAATCTTTGGCTATTTTTTCTTGTCTTTTTCCCATTTCTCCAATGGTCATATCTGATCCCGGCATTTTCATATTCATCATTTCCGGAGTCACTTTCTGACGAAACTCTGCCATTGGATCTTGTTTAAAACCGGCATAAGCTTTCTCGAATTTTTCTTTTGTGGTAGGGGTTACTGTCTGAGGGATTCCATATTTAGCATTGATTTTATCCGAATAGGACATCTCCTCATAATTTTCTATCTTCTTGTTACCACTCAGTTTCCACGAGTAGTTTTTCTCAGAATCTTCGATCTTAACGATCAATCCCGGAAGACCATAGAATTTGTAAGGTCCGTCCTGAAAAGGAATATCTGTACTAAACCAAGCGGTCCATTTTCGTCCTCCAAATTCTGTTGTCGCTTTTTGTGTATTATATTCTCCTACTTTTTCTTTTTCTGATAAAATATTCCAATTAAACTTAACATTATCATCATACCCGAATAAGTTCATGCTTACTCTGTCGATATACTGCTCTTTCATATCCGGATACGTTTTAATAATCTTATATGAAAACTTAGGCATTCTGATAAGTTTGGTTATGTCTTTCCAGGTTTTTGCTTTTTCCATTTCCTCAACAGCCAATTTGATAATCGAATCCTGAGATGGAACTGTATAATCCTGATAAATGGATTTTTTGGGAGTAATATCTAAAATCGCAATTTGCTTATCCAGTTTTGCAGAATCTTTCTTAGGCTTAAATGTAAGCTCATAAAAGAAGCGGTTAGCCGTTTCTTTAGATTCCTGTGCACTTGCTACAGCAAAAAGAGCTATAAAGAATATAGAAAATAGCTTTTTCATTTTTAATCAAGTTTTATTAATTAGTAATTGGATCTACCTATTTGTTACAGTTTTTCTTCATTTTTATTTTCCTGTGGGTTAATTTTCCTGTGGCTGGAAGAGTAAAATATAAAATTTATGATTTTGTTAAAACATTTCAAGTGGTAAAAGAGCTAACTTTAATGTTCTAAAAACCAAAATATTATGGACACTTTATCACAATTAAAATCCGAACTGGAGGGAGAATTTCAAACGACAAAAAAATTTATTGAACTTTTTCCTGAAGGAAAAAATGATTATGCTCCTCACGAAAAAAGTATGAAAATGATGCCACTTGCCACTCATCTTGTGGAAGTTTTTGAATGGCCCAATACTATTTTGAACACTTCTGAACTGGATTTTGCCAAAGGAGGATACCAACCTACGGTTCTCTCTACCAAAGAGGATCTTTTAAAAAAACTTGACAACGACTATCAGTCCGGAAAAGCCGCTTTAGAAAAAGCCTCCGAAGACCAGCTGAATCCAAGCTGGACCATTAAAAATGATGGACATGAACTGGCAAGCTGGACTAAATATGGAGCAATCCGCCATGCGTTAAACCAAATTACCCATCACCGGGCACAATTGGGAGTCTATTACAGGCTGAATAACATTCCTCTTCCCGGAAGTTATGGCCCTTCTGCAGATCAGCAAAGCTTTTAATTTATCACTATATCTCAACAAAAAACCAATCCATGCGGATTGGTTTTTATTTTATTTAAAGTTGAATTTTACAGTAAACATTACCTGGCTAGGGCGAAGCTGCATTGTTGTCTGTGTAATAGTAGCATCTCCTACATTGATCCTTTCAAATACTTTTCTGTCTCCAATATTCATCCACTTTAATTCGAAGTCTACTTTTTTCTTTGCCCAGCTAAATTGATAAGATACATCAAAGAAACCGTTATTTAACTTCGTTTGTCCCAGTTTTGAGTTAATCTGATCCCAGTAGAACCCTATGGTATGGTTTTCTATTGGATAGAAGAACACATTCAAATTATGGGTATACCCCTCAGTTTTTCCAAGATCATTCTGAATAATTCCGTTGGATTGTTTATTCCATGATTTGGTCATGTTGAAGTCTACACTCATCCAGGAAAAATAGGTGTTGTTCAATTTAAACCCTAACGTATTTCCATCATTTGTGGTATTAATGTCCTGATCATTTCTTCTCGACTGAGATTTTGAATTTGTATTGTTATAGGTCAGGGAAGCATTTGTTTTAAACTTAGGAAAATATTTTCCAATTTCTGCATAGTAACTGTTGCTCGTTCTTTTGTTTTCACTTTCAATATACTCAATAACACTGAATCCTAGTTCATTTACAGCACTTGAGGCCAGTAAGTTATTTTTAGCATCACTTAATCTATATCCGACATTAAAGAAGATATTGTTTAGTGGGTTTCTATACTCTAATCTTGCACCTGCATTTTTTGTGGTCGTTTGAGGTATTGGATTTTTTGGATTCATCACATTAAATCCTCCAGGGCTTGTTAAAATATACCCTGCATAAGCAGTTTGGATGTCTCCAAAATTATTACTGATATTTCCACTCAAACTTGCTTTAAAAAATGAAGCAAAAGAATACTGAGCAAAGATATTAGGGGTAAATGTTGTTTTATTTAAAGATTTTGAAACATTTCTGAATGCATCTTCAGCTTTAATATTATTGAAGTTGACCGGGAAATTAGCAAATAAGCTCCAAGCTTCAGATTTATAGTTAACTCCTACTGATGCATTTGGATTAATTTTCGTGAATTTCAGATCGTTTTCATAAGCTAAACTGTTGAAATCAGGAGAGTTGTTAATTGTGCTCCCATCAAAGTTTGTCGTCAGTTTATCTGTTGAAAAATCAATTCCGATCTGTGGAGTAAACGTCCAGCCTTTTGTTGAAAAACTGATGTTTGCAGAATGTGATGTATCTAATGTCTTAATTTTAAAAGTCTGCAAAGCTGTACTTCCCGGAGTAAAGTTAATCGTTGAGAAATCTGTACTTCCCGGCTCTTTGTAGGGGAACTGTAAATAGTTGGCAGGAGAAATTTCCAATGTCTGCCTGTCATTCTGATAGTTAATAAAGGATTTAAAATTGATCATTTTTTCTTTCCACGGAATAATGGTACTCAAAGAGTTTTGAAAAGATGATGTTGGAGATTCTAAGGCTTCATTTCCAAGTCTGTAGCCTGTTTTATCATTTCTTTCAGCAACGGCTCTGTCTGCATTCCAAAACTGGGAAAAAGTTGTTGTATTTTTAAAGAATCCTTTCTTCGCATTTTTAGTAAATATCAATTCTCCTTTTACCTTATCAGTATAGAAATTGTTCAGGAACTTAGTATTGTATTTCGTTCCCTGCTGGATATCAGTAGTTGTACTATTGGACTCTCTTTCTACTGCATTATTGGTATAATTGGCATTGGCTTTTAATTCCCATTCTTTTTTCTTATCAATATTGGTAAGGTAATTAGCAGAAAGATAATGAACACTGTTCATCAAATATCTTTTTACCGGAAGATCGGGAACACTGGCATTTTCAACACTTAACCAGTTATTTTGGGCTGCATTTATTCTTCGCCCTTCCCATCCGCTTCCAAAAGCGAGAATATTTCCTTCATTTTCTACCTGCTCACCCATATTGTTGGTTTTATAATTGACCACCCATTGGCTTTTCTGTCCGAAAAACATGGGAGTCAGCTTTACATTCCAAAGCCATGGATCTCCAAAACCTGTTCCCACTTCTCCTCTTCCGGTCATGGTTACAGAATTTTTAAGCTTAATATTAATCGCTGCCTGATCTGAAGGTACTTTATCCTGAAGAATTTTAACCGGCTGGTGATTTTCGAGAACTTCTACTTTCTGTACAGCGTCTTTTGGCAGCGAGTTGTTGATGGTTCCATAACCGCCTTCCATAAGATCTTTACCATTAACATAGAATTTATTGATTGCATTTCCCTGATAGAGAATTGTTCCGTCTTTATTGACTTCAATTCCCGGGATTTTTTTCATTACATCGGCAAGGGTTCTATCGTTTTTACTATTAAAAGCCTTAAGGTCATAAGAAATTGTATCCCCTCTGGCGGTGATCATTTTGGTCTTCAGCTGCACTTCTTTAATTTCTGTAGCCTCCGACTGCATTTTAAAATTCAGGTTCTGATCAGCATTACTGATTTGTTTGGTAACCGGTTTTTGGTTAAACGCTTTCACCTTAAGATCTACATTAGCTTCTGGAGAGGTGAATGTTACTTTATATTCTCCTTTAGAATTGGTGATTCCGTACGCCAGAATAGCATCTTTGCCCGGTTCTTCAACCGTTACGCTTGCACTTGGTATGGCTACCCCATCATCATCCGTAATTTTTCCTGACACCGTTTTCTGCGCAAAAGTGAACACAGAAATAAAGATCATCAAAAATAAAGAAATATTTTTTTTCATATTTAGTATTTACTCCAATTAGTTAATAGTTGTTGACTTTCGTTACACTTTTCATAAAGATCATTTTTAAATCGAAAAGTTAAATCTATATCACTACAAATATAGTTATAATCTAACAAGATCAATCCCTTTCCATTTACATTCACGAAATACAAATACTGAAGTAAAAAACATTCTGCTGTTACAATCACATTATCAGATGGGTAGAAAAGAGAAAACCAATTCTAATATTAACAACAATTCATCTATTTTATTTTTAAATTAATAAAATTATATACTTTTTTATATTTGAATATTAAAAGTAAAGTATAATTTTTATTATCAGAATTAAAACAATATAATGACAAAATTTAAAAGATTTTATTAACTTTTATCCCATTTTGTTTGTCAGATAAAAGCGATACATTAGATGTCAGAATGAATTCTTATTCATTTTATTTGTGTTTTTTTGCCCTGTAATTTATTTATAGGGCAATTTATTCATAGGTTTTGAACTGACCATAAAAAAGGCAATAAATGACTTTTTATTATTTTTATTTAGTCTAAACAGTTGAGAATAATTTCAATCATAGATAAAAAATAAAACCAAACTCTTCTCATTATACTTTAATTTAATAATTTTGTAATATAAAATTTACATAATGGGAATAAATTTAAAGCCTATAGATATTGTAGATGACATTTCTCAGGAGGAATTCTACGAAAAATATCTAAAGCCAAGAAGGCCCGTTGTCATCAAAAATATGGCAAAAAAATGGCCGGCATACCAAAAATGGACGATGGAATATATGAAGGATGTTGTAGGAGATGTGGAGGTTCCGCTATATGACAGTTCAAAAGCAGATCCTTCTGCCCCCATCAATTCTTCTGCTGCAAAGATGAAATTTGGAGATTATATAGATCTTATTCAGAGGGAGCCTACTGATCTTAGAATTTTCCTTTTTGATCCGATAAAATTTGCCCCGAATCTTCTTGAAGATTATATTTCACCTAAAGAATTAATGGGTGGGTTTTTAGATAAATACCCGAACATGTTTTTTGGAGGTAAGGGTTCCGAAACTTTCCTTCATTTTGATATCGATATGGCGCATATCTTCCATACTCACTTTAATGGAAGAAAACATATTCTACTATTCGATTATAAATGGAGAGAAAGGTTATACCAAATTCCGTATGCCACATATGCCCTGGAAGATTATGATATTGAAAATCCGGACTTCAACAAATTTCCGGCACTGGATGGTGTAGAAGGTATTGAATGCTTTCTTGAGCATGGAGATACCCTCTTTATGCCTACAGGATGGTGGCACTGGATGAAATATCTGGACGGAAGTTTCTCTATTTCATTAAGAGCATGGGATAAATCATGGGCGGTAAAAGCGCATTCTTTATGGAATCTTACGGTACAGCGTAAATTTGATGATATCATGAAGTCCAATTTCAAAAAAGAATATATGGACTGGAAAGAAAAATTAGCCGTTAAAAGAGCAGAACTGGCCTTACAAAGAGGTCTTCCAAAATAAAAAAAAGACGTTTCAATCAGAAACGTCTTTTTTAGTTTATTCCTTCATTATTAAATCATTACAAGACTCTAAATATAGGATACTGTCTAAATGTTTTTTCTTCAAAATAAGGAGAGTGTCTATAGACCCAGTCCAGCTGCATTTGACCATCTTCTGAAAGCTTTTTATCTGAAACTTTTGCTTTGTCAAAGGCCTCTTTCAACTTTTTATCTTTCTTCAACAGGTCTGCAGCCGTATCTTCAAATATATAGGCTGAATAGTATTCTTTCTGAGCTAAGATTCCATCAAAGAAATTCCAGTTAAAAAATGAGTCTAACGCCTCAGGTTCAAGCGTTTCAATAATATATTTCACACCAGGCTGGTGAGTAGAAACCAAATAATCCCCTTTAGAAAAAGTATATTGTTTTTCTAAAGGCTCTACAGTGGTTTCATAATGCAGATAATGTCCTTCGTAAGGATTTTTAACCGTTTTAAAATCTTTAATCTTATAAGACTCTACTGCAATAGCACTGTCTTTCTGAAGCGGCTTCATCTGAATCCCGTTTCGTTTAAATTCTTCAATAACTCTATACTGAGCCTGTGGAATCACATAGTATGTAGGAATGGTAATATATCCTGTAGGAACTGCTGTATTAAAAAGCTTGATATTCTTTGTAAAGGGTTTGTTTCTATCGTAATACAGCCTTGGTTTTCCTGAGATTTCGCTGGGTTTATATTTTCCCTCATATCCTTTAAAATCCATGGTAGAAAATTTTGTAGAGTCTATTTTCCAACGGATTCCATACTGTTCCCCAGGCTGGTATTGCTTAAGGTTTTCTATACGAAGCTGTTTTATTTTCTGATAATCTTTATCCAGATTTTGCAGATTAACCAACATATACTTGTAAGTTGCGTCTACTCTTTTGTCATAAGGTTTCAGCATATGG
Organism: Chryseobacterium sp. YR221; assembly: GCF_900176315.1. Classification (NCBI taxonomy): domain Bacteria; kingdom Pseudomonadati; phylum Bacteroidota; class Flavobacteriia; order Flavobacteriales; family Weeksellaceae; genus Chryseobacterium; species Chryseobacterium sp. YR221. The sequence goes on along the minus strand of NZ_FWXM01000006.1, from coordinate 60,018 downwards.
GTTTCCGGGACGGTTCCCAAAGAATTGAATAAGGTTGTATAGCCTGTAGAATATCTCGGAGAATCTTCGAATGAAGCAAAACCAACCTCAGGAACATCACCGTGAATATTGACGTAAGGAGTACTTTCGTAGCCTAATTTCTTCATATCATCAAGATTTTTAGCCTGATAATCATTATAAAAATAAGCTCCCAACACGTTTCCTAAGCGTTCTTTAAAGGTTGAAATATAGGTGAAAGTATATTGATAATCAGCCCCATTACTTACGTGGTTATCAATAAATACATCGGGTTTCAGCCATTGGTAAATTTCCTGAAAGCTTCTGGCATTTTTAGAATCTGCTTTGATGAAATCCCGGTTCAGGTCGTAATTCCTTGCGTTTCCTCTGAATCCGTATTGCTCCGGACCGTTCTGATTGGCTCTGGAATACGAACCTCTGTTCAGCATTCCGCTGATGTTATAGGCAGAAATGGCTGCAATGATAAAGTTCTGTGGTGTTTTAATTTTCCCGGTTGCCAAATCACGCATCAGCATCATGGTGGCATCTATACCATCCGGTTCTCCGGGATGAATTCCGTTGTTTACAAAGAGGATGGCTTTATCTTTTCTCAGTTTTTCAATATTCTTTTCAGGGAAAGGATTATACACCACCACATAAATGGGTTTTCCGTTGTCATCTTCTCCTTTTTTAAGGTATTGAATGGTATTAAAATTTTTGGATAAATCCTGATAATAGGTATTCATTTCATCATAGGTAACAGTTTGGTTACCATTTCCTTTTTCAAAAGGAGTCTGAAATGTTTTTTGAGCAAAAGCCAGAGATGAGCTTAGAACAAGCAGAAGGTATTTCAGTTTCATTGATATTTTATTTTCCGGATCTAAAATTAGGTAATATGATTGTGGCAGAAAAGCAAAATGCTAAAAAGACAAGATTATCTATGATGAAATAAAAAAGAAGACCTCATAGGTTTTGGAAATCTATGAGGTTGGGTTGCAGAGAATATCTTATTCATCTTTTAATTTTATACGTTTCTTCCTTTTTCATGAGGATATAAAAGTGGAAGCGGATCACTTTGCCAGCATTCTTTAGTATCAATATCCATGACAGATAAAGCTCCTGTAAAAGCGGCCCCGGTATCCATATTCCAGATATTTGCCTTATTTACGGGGACTTTACTTCCAATATAAAGTGTCGGTGTATGCCCGATAAATATTTCGTGATATAAAAGCAATCTTTTGGGATAAAGCTCTGAGTTTTTTGCCAGTTTTTTATCCATTGCTACCGCAGTTTCCCAAAGGGTTCTGTCCCATCTGTAATTGCTGGAGTAGACCTCTTTTTCGGGTCCATGCATAGAAGAATATCCTGCATGAATAAACAGCCGGTTTTGACTATCCACATGGTAGTTTTTCATTTTCTGAAAGAAGTCAAGATGGATTTCTTTATCCTGCTGAGAATAATCTGCATAACTTTCTACTGTACTTTGTCCTCCATTGAAAAGCCATACATCAGGTCCGGTTCCTGCCAAGAGCCAGTCTTCAGTCCAGGCATCATGATTCCCTTTAATCAAAATACATTCCTGCTTTTCTGAAAGCCCCATTAAAAAACGGATTACCCCTGAAGATTCACTCCAGCCATCTACATAATCTCCCAGAAAGATAAGCTGATCATCGTCCGTGACCTCTGCCCTTTCAAAAACCTGCTGAAGTGCCTTAAGTCCTCCGTGAATATCTCCTATCACTAATGTTCTTCCCATCCTTATTTTGAAATGTATTTCGGGTCTACAAACTCTGTAAGCCATACTCCGTTGGCTGATTGATAGAAAGCAATTCCTTCTTCATACATTGTTCCGGTTCTGATAGTCAGAATTATGGGTTTTCCGTGTCTCATTCCAACCTTTGTAGCCGTTTCTTTATCGGCACTTAAGTGTACATGTTGACGGCTTCTTTTTTCTATTCCCTTATCCAAGATGGAGGAAATATTGGCTTCTGCAGTTCCATGATACAAAAAATCAGGTGGCTGTAAGGCTTCCAAGGCTAAATCTATATCAATAGAATGTCCCTGGCTGGCTCTGATCATGGTTTTATCTTCATTAAAGGCAAATCTTTTTTTATTATTGGTTTCTACTACCTCATCTAATTCTTCTAAAGAAAAATGCACCCTCTTTTTAGCTGATTTTGTTCTCAGTTCTTCTACATCTGCCCATCCGTTTTCATCCAGCTTCAAGCCGATAGTTTCGGGTTGGTGCCTCAAAATAAGGCTTAAAAATTTACTTATTCTTTTTGTTTCTATTTCGTTCATTGTTTTTTGTGTTTTCATTAAGCATTATAAAATTCCGGGGAAAAAGTGACGGTAAACCCTGTTGTTTTAATGATATCATCTGCATATTGATCAAAATAATAGATCTCCGGTGATATTGAAAGAGTCACAAATGATTTTTCGTACAGGTAAATCCACAAACAAGATTCAGCCGGTCCTCTCCCTTTAAGCATATTTTGGATTTCTATTCCATTGATCTTATTCAAAGGAACTAGTAAGGTTCTATTTTGATCTGAAAAACCCAGCAGACTATTTTGATTGTCTATCCAAAGTAAGGTATTATCCTTTATCCTATTCTGTACTTCAACCGGAGTCTCAAATGCATAATCCGGAGAATAATGAACACGGCAATTTCCAACTTCCAACGCTTTATTGATTTCAATTCTTCCATGATATTCCTTCAAAGGGAAGTTCACAATATCATTATCAGGATCATATTTGGAAAACATATCGGAAATGATTTTTAGGAAAGGCTTCATTGGTTTACAAAGTATTTATTATTTAACTTTTCAATATCAGGCAAGATTTACCAGTTTATCAAATAAAAGTTTCATCCCCTGTGTTGCCGTTTCTTTCATTACCACAGCTCTCTGCCCATAACCGAAACCTGTTTCATTAGGATTGATTACGATTAAAAGACAATCATCTTTAATATCATGGATTAATCCGGCTGCAGGATATACCTGTAAAGAAGTTCCGATTACCACTAAAATATCTGAATCTTTTACCATTTCTCTGGCATCCTGATATAATGGAACATCTTCTCCGAACCAAACGATAAACGGCCTCAACTGAGCACCATCTTCGGCTTTATCTTCAAGGTTGATATCGTCTTTTTGTTCATAAATCAGGCTTTTATTATTACAGGAACATGATTTAAACAATTCTCCATGAATATGAAGAATATTTGTAGAGCCTGCTCTTTCATGCAGATCATCAATATTCTGGGTAATAATCTGTACCTCAAAATATTTTTCAAGCTCTGCCAGCAGCTTATGGGCTTCATTAGGCTGTACTTCATGAAGCTGGCGTCTTCTCTGGTTGTAGAATTCCAATACCAGAGCCCTGTCTTTGCGCCATCCTTCCGGACTGGCCACATCGGTTACATTATGATTTTCCCAGAGACCATCTCCGTCTCTGAAGGTTTGAATTCCGCTTTCGGCACTGATTCCTGCACCACTTAATATGGTTAGTTTTTTCATTTGTTTTAAATTGTGTTTTGTACACTGTGTTTTTTGGCCACGAATGCACGAATATAATTGATTTTAAAGAGGAGGATTTAAAAGCTTTTTATAAATTTCTTCATTCTCTTCATCAAAACAGACAAAAATAACTTTCTCTATGATATCTGAATGAAATTCTCTTACTTCATTGACAGCAATTTCTCCTGCCAGCTCTTTTGGAAACCTATAAATTCCCGTACTGATATTAGGAAAAGCAATGGTTTTGACTCCAAGGTTTTCTGCCAACAGTAAAGAGTTCTTATAGCAATCTGATAAAAGCTTCGAGCTTTTTTCTTTATCATCATTCCAAACTGGCCCTACTGTATGAATAACATATTGTGCAGAAAGATTTCCTGCTGTTGTTACTACTGATTCTCCTGTATTGCATTTACCCTGCCTGTTTCTGATCGCTCTGCATTCTTCTAGAATTTGTGGTCCTCCAGCACGATGAATGGCACCATCTACACCGCCACCTCCCAACAAAGAAGAATTAGCTGCATTGACAATGGCATCTGCATTAATTTTTGTGATGTCTTCTCTTATAACTTCAATTTTCATAATTTTTTTTTAAAGTAGGTGTAATCATTACTTTAAATTAAGCTTCCTGTTTAGAACTTCATCATCAAATAATAATGGTTTTTCTTCAGGAATGACAAGCTGATCTAAATCATCATTCAGGACAAACTGATACTGTTCCTGAACAAAATCAGAGATATTTTCAATTAAAATAATATCTTCTTTTGCAAAAGAATGGATATGTTCATTTCTTAAACCAATTTGTATAGCTTTTCTTTCCAGTTTGTTTCCAAAAGGATCATGATCCGGATCCCACTGAAGTCTTACAGATGATTCTTTCACTTGTTTCTGCCACATTTCTCTGGATATTCCAAGATCATCATTGTAGCTAGAAACAATAGAATTTTCAAGGTATTTTTTGAATGCATCTAACTTTAGATGTATAGCTAATACACATTCCTGTCCTTCTTTTGTTCCCCAGCCATTACGATACATCATCCAAAGGAAATTAGGCTTTATCCAAGTCATCCTTTCCAGACTGAATCCACCACCAAAATATTGATTTTTAACCGCAAATTCTCCTATTGCTCTTTTATATGACTGATAGACTACAATTTTCTCATCATCATATTGTGCCATGATGTAATGTCCTTTTTGAGGCCAATCTGGTAGCTGTTCTTTATATTTTTTTAATGTAAGTTTCATTGTATTTCTTCAAATGGCTTCAACATCTCTTCTTTCTTTGTGAGCACTGCAAAAACCACTCTTTTAAATTTGTTCTTATATTTTCCCTGGAGATATTTTTTGAACAAACCAGCAATTTCTTTCGGATTGTTTTTAAATACTCCACAACCCCAAGCTCCTAAAATAAGGGTTTCATTTCCCTGATGTAAGGCTAGTGAAATCATCTTATCTGTTCTGATATCCATGGCGCCTAATATCTCTGTTTCTCTTTCCGGTTCCTGACGCTTTACTACGCCTGCATTCACTGCAGGAGACGTTATAAAATTACACAGAACAGGTTTAGGTAAAAGTTCTCCTTTATCTTTTCTAAATACTGGAACCTTTGGACTATAAATCATTGTATCGGTATAAAAACAGGATTCCATTGCTCTGTGAACGGTGTAATAATCCCAGGCCTGAAGCAGACTTTCATACAGACCTGAAGTTCTTGCCAGGCTTTCTTCCTGGGCTTCTGCTCCGTTGATAAATCCTCCACCTGGATTTTTGGCTGATGCAAAGTTCAGACACATGATCTTTTCCTGATCTTCTTCTGTGGCTAATTCTAAAATAGCTTTTAGTGAACTGCAACGCCAAGTTTCAAATTGAGTATCAAAATGAACTTCAGGCATTGGAGCAACTGCAAGCTCGGACAGTTGTTCCGGAGTGAAAAGAGCGGTTTCTTTTTTACTGATTTCCAACTCTTTTGCTATATCTATTCTTTCGTTTTCTGTGTTTATATAATATTTTCTGGCCAGGATATCCAATGTATCTTTTGCCATTCCTTTATTGGTCATGGTTATTTTTGTGTTTGGCCACGAATGCGCTAATTTTTATTAGCATATATAATAATCATACTTTACATTTTATTCGTGCATTCGTGGCAGTATTTATTTCAATTCTTTTAAGATCTTCTGTGATCTTCTTTAAGCCACGAATTCACGAATGTTTTTTACAATCTTATGGATTCGTGGTGGTTATTTTTAAAGCATTTACCAGGCTTTCTATTTCTTTATTTGCAGATCCTTTAAAGTCATTTCCTACAAATACTTTGATCACTTCTATGTTTCCCACAATGGCTTGATTGAATACTTCCAGCTCTTCTGACGGAACCCACAGCTCATTATGATTTCTGGCACCTACATTCTGTGCCGGATATTGATTGGCAGCTTCCTCTGAAACATCAAAACGGGTTACAAAACCAAGATAGTTTCCAAACTCATCTCTGGTATTCCATTTCTCAGCAATTTCTGAAGCATAGTTTTCATCCAGTACTGGATAAAAGATGGGCTGCCATTCCAGTCTGGGTGGAAATTTTTTGTATCCATTCTCCATAATCAATACCATTTCCTTCTCTCCTACCGGTCTGTAAAGTTTTATTGTTTTCATCTTGTTACGCTTAATTTTCTGATCCTATCCTCTGAGCAATTTCATGGGATAACGGATATATTTTTTCTATGGGCAATAGCTTTTTTGCTTTATTAAATTCTCCTTGCTTGGTAAAGTTCAAAATCTTTTTTACCAGAGGTGAATAATCTTCTATTTTTACAATCCAGTCTTCATTAAATTCTTCTATCAGATAGCGACTGATCCCCACCTGAATGGAACGATATTCCAATTTGTTTCCTTTAATATTCCTTTCAGGATCCCACTGTACATAGACTTTCGCATTTTCAAATTCTTCTTCCCAAATTTTGGGATTGGGATAGACTCTTTTTTCAGGAGAGGTTAAAACAGCCTGTTTCAAGGCTTTTTCCAAAGCTTCCCGCTTAATATGTATCGCAAGAGTACATTCCTGATTGGATTTCTGTCCGTAATTGCTTCGTTCCATCATCCAAAGAAAAGAAGGCTTAATCCATGTCATCCTGCTGAATGAAAAAGGAGCGCTAAACTTCTGATTCTCTACTGCAGCTTTTGCAATGGCTTTATTGTAAGCCTGATACACAACAATAGTATCACCGGTATAATCTGCTCTTATTTCAAATTCTTTCATCACTTATTAATCAAAATCATATACATACACCTCAACATTTTTATTCAGTAATGTTCTCTCAATAATGGGTTCTATCTCTTCCCATTTTCCGCCAGCCAGCCCACACCCAATTCTCGGCATATGAATGCTTGCATTGAGTTCTAAGGCTTCTTTGGATAATGTATCCAGGCATTTTTCAATGGCTTCATATCGTACGGGAATTCCATTACTTCCGGTTTTTATTCCTTTTTGACCGATCATATTGGCAACATACATGTATTTTTCAACCTGTACCGTCTGAATCTCTCCTAAAGTAAAATTATTTTCACTTCTGAAACGGTGCCAGTTCCTGTATTCTTTTTCCGGTGCTTCCCATCTTTTGGAAACTGCCAGTACAAAGCCTTTTCCCCAGCCCCCGATATCATTACAGATATGGGCTATTATTTTTATCCCTTTTGCCTGTGGAACCGTAGCATCTCCTTTTAAATAGTGTATCGTTTTCATTGTTTTTTTTCCAAAATTCTTTAATTACCTCCTCATGCAATTCCTACTTTAAATATAAAATTAAAACCTCTGTCTGCAGAAATTAAAACAGCTTTTTAAAATCTTTTGAATAAGGGGAATAAGATCCGAAAACAGTATCAAACTTCATTTCCAGTTTATCAAATTTAAACTCCTCATCAATCTGATCCAGACAAGTTATTACTAAATTCTTTTTTGTTGAGTTGACATAAGCTCCATCCAACTTTAAGGAATAATTCAATAATTTATAGTCTAAATCACCAAATCTTAGGTCTTTCTGATACTCATTAAAGGTACAGGTTTCCTCTTCATTGTTTTTCAACATCATCTCTTTTTCATTGCTCATCCAGCCATTTCCGTGACGTGTTGCATAGCTTCTGGTCACATAATACACCTCAATATCTTTAATATCAAGCTCTTTACAGATCTCATACGCATTTTTTGAAGTCGTGTGAGCATACGTCACATTTGGAAAAACACCATGATCCATATCTAATAAAACACCCTGACTGCCTTCAAAAATGAGATTTTCAAATGAATTCAGATAGCTATAGTCATCTATTTTCCAATTGATTTCTTCAATAGCTTCTAAAAAAGGGTTCATCTGTTCATCCATTTGATCCTCATCCATAAAACCGTAGTAATAAGCAATTCCCTTCAATTTTTCAATCAACATTTCTCTTGGAGCAATAAGATCAATCGCAAACAGTTTGTATGGACTTTCATTTCTTTTCATCGTTGCCCCTACACCTTTTCCACAGGTTCCGTGTTCCAGATTTTTTGAATTGTTCCTGTTTTGCCAGACATCAAAAGGCGTGGTTACCTTGGCTAAAGGATGAATATGAAGCTCTGTATTTCCGTTTTTGGCTTTTAACTCTTCCCTTTCATTGAATAAAAATAGAGGATGAATCGTGCAATGTTCCGTAAAATAAGAGGGTAATCCACGAAGGGCTCCACTTGCAAAGCTGGAATGAACATGTTTTCTATCTTCCATCATTACTGTATGAGCAGCCTGTTGGCCTCCTGAAAATCTGATCACCACAGACTCGTGATTTTGTTGAGCAAGAAAATCTGTAGTGATTCCTTTTCCTTCATCTCCGAAACCTAATCCTATAACTATTTGCGCCTTTTTCATGTCTAGCATTTTTAAAATTATTGCCTTTCCGGCAAATGGGTGTTCTAAAGCATCTGTATGTTGTCTAATCCTTCAGGGTTTGATGTTCCAAAAGTTTTATCTTTATATTTTTCACAGATAATCCTTTTGATCACCTCTGGAATTTCTCTGTGGTCTTCTATGGATATACAATTCTGACCTAACAGTTCTTTCCAGCCTCTGTCTGCTCTTACAGCCTGATCAGAATGTAAAACACTGATGTGGTATACTTCGTATCGTTTTTTAGCTTCTTCCAACAGTTCATTATGAGTATAGGTTTGTTGTCCTGAACCCATAATTTCTCTGATCGCTGATGCCGGAAGTACTTTCAGACAAGGTTCGTCACCTACAGTAAACAATAATCCTTTCTGATTTCTTTTTTCAAAGGCATCTGTTCTGGTATGGAATGCGGCAAAATACCATGCTAAAAGATAGCTTTCACCAGCATTTCCGCCACCTCCGGATTCAATATAAGTACGGGTAAGCCACATATCCAGTTCTTCATCTCCGGACTCAAACTGCCCTACCTGAAGCGGATAACTATCACATTCATGATCTCCTATCCCAAGGAAAAGCAATGCCGGATCCGGAACTCCGCTTTGGATAATTCCACCCATCAGCTTAGGTAAGCCTTCTCTGATGAGCTCATGAGGAATATGTCCCATACTTCCCGTTACATCCAATCCCAGGATAATTGGAACTGAATTAGGGTGCACTTCAGAATCTCTGGATTCCCTGAAAGAAATTCCGTTAGGAATCATTGAGGGATGTGCCTGTCTTTTGGCATTCTGTGTGAAGATTTCACTTGCAGATTTTGTTTTATAACCTGCTTTGCTTGCTCTGTCATAACGAGCGTCTATATCGTATCTTGTACTTCCCATGACTAAAATGTTTTTCCGAATAAATATTCAAATCTCTTCTGACTCACTTCTAACTGAATATTTAGATTTCTGATTGTTAATGATAATTCCATGTCTTTCTGAACGAATGCTTCGGGATTAAAATCCGCAAAAGTCAAACTGTTTTTGTCCAAAGGACTGATATCAATAAGTCCTTCCTGTTCCCGCTCGAGTCTTTTTATTTTCAACTCGATGTCTTCTACCTTGCGCCTATAGATCAATTCTGAATCTTCTCCGATCGTTCGCGCACGGTCTTCTCTGATCTGATCATTATTTCTCTGTAATGATTCGATAAATCTTGGTTTTAATTCATCTTCCATATCTGATCATTTTTTGTGTTATTATTACGCTAATTAAAAAGAGCATAGTTATGCATCAATCCTGCATTCATTTTTAACAGGAATACATTACATCAGTTCTTAAAACATATTTTAATCCGCTAATCAAGGTTTTTCCTTCATGTCTTAAAGGATGGTAAAAGATTAAGGCGGTGCCTTTCTTAGGAGCTACTGTGAAAAGGTTTTCAAATTCTGTTTCTCCGCCTTCAAAATCATCATTCAGATAAATTAAAAAGGTATAGAAACTCTTTTCATTTTCATTTCTGATATAACTTCCGTCACGGTGCATTTTAAATTGCTGGCCGGGAGAATACTTATAAACCCTGAACATCTCATTAAAATTCAAGAGTTTGCAGTTTTCATGTTCCTGTGGAAGAAATTCAGCTGCTTTTTTAAAAAGATCTTCAGCCAGATTGTTGTCAAAAATCATCAACCTGTCATTATTTCTGATCCCTTTGCTCATCAGTTGACGTCCACCAACATTGATCTTAGCTTCTTCAAAATCTTTTCCTTGTGATAAGGCAATGTATTGATCACACTCGGCTTCCGTAAGAAAATCTTCAATTAAAAATATCTGCGGATGTAGGTCTGTTTTTTCCATGATTACTATTTTGTGACTGGTTCTTGTGTTTTTACCCTCTTAATTCATCCCGTACCTCCATCAAGGCAAATCCTAAAAGGTTTTCTCCGTTCCATAATAAAGGATTTTCTGCTCTTGAATCTGTTTCCAGCATCCCGATTCCCCAAATGGTATCATAAGGACTGGCTTCTACAAGGATCTTATTGTTCGTTGATAAAAGAAAATCTTTATATTTCTGGTTCTGTGAAAATTTTAAAAGATTTCCCTGTTTTACAATCTCATATTTATGTTCATCCCAAAGCTTCGGATCAAAATTCTTTACTTTTCTTCCCAGACTTTTAACCTGATTAGGAGTGGATGCCCGCAATATTTTTTCCAAGGTTTCGGGATCATTGAATAATCTTGCTTTACCAGCCATCATATAATGTTCTGCTGTGTTATAAACAATCCCGTTTTCTTCAAACTTTCCTGTAAACCATTGGCTAAAGCATGACTTGGTGATTTCATCTTTAACCGTGTGCCCCCAGAAAAATAAAAACTTTATCCTTTCTTTTTTCTGAAATCTGTCTTTAGTATTTTGTCTGGTGTATTTCATGATTGCGTTATTATTACACAAATATAAGCGAATCCTGATTTGTCTACCAAATTTATTTGTGTCATTTTTACACTAATAAATATAAATAATTGATTATCAGATATAAAATTTTAATTAATGAAAGACTAATACCACAAATATTTTGACAAAAATGGTACGAGTCTATTAGGTTTTGGCTAAAGCCAATTGAATTTTTGATCATAAAAAAACGGGCTAAAGCCCGTTTCTATTGAATATCTCTTCCGAATATTTTTCTTAGATAAAATATTTAACCATAATTTTCAATAATGCATTACTTGAAAATTGGTGATTATTCGTGTAAGATTTTGTGTCATTTGTGGTTAAAAATCTATTTGATTTCAAAATAAAACCCTTGTTCCTCAAGTTCTTTATACTTTTCCTGATTAAAGGTAAATAATTTTCCCGGTCTTCCGCTTCCTTCTTTTTTAACGTTATTGGTTTCATTAAGTAAACCGTAGCTCATGATTTTTTTTCTGAAATTTCTGCGGTCAATTTCCTGTCCCACAATAGTTTTGTAAAGGTTTTCAAGGTCTGAGAAAGGAAATTCTTCATTGAGAAGATTAAAACCAATTGGCTGATACTGGATTTTGGTACGAAGCCTTTTTAGGGCAATATCAATAATATTTTTGTGATCGAAGGCTACAGTTGGAAGTGCATTGACACTGAACCATTGTGCATCATCTGCATCAGAGTCCGCAAACAGTTCATGATAAGAAGGGTTCACAAGCCCTAAATAAGCCACAGAAACCACTCTGTTTCTCGGATCACGGCCAACGTTACCAAATGTATAGAGTTGTTCCAAAAAATCGGGCTTTATGCCTGCCTCTTCATGAAGTTCCCTTTTTACTGCATCATCCAGATTTTCATCATCTAGTACAAGGCCTCCGGGAAGAGCCCAGCCACCTTTAAAGGGTTCTATATTTCTTTTGATTAAAAGGATTTGAAGGTCTTTTTTATCGAAATATCCAAAAATGACTGCATCTACAGCCACTTTGATATCCTGTAATTTTTTTGGTGAGCCCATAAATTAATTTGCGTTATGAATACACAAAATTAGGAATAAATATTTAGTATTTTTACTAAATGATAAAAAAGCTACTTTATTTTCTTCTTATCCTTGGATTATTCTCCTGTCAAAAGGAAGCGTCTTTTGCAGACTCTATCATTTTGCGTCATGAAAAAAAAGAGAAGTTAACCTTCCAAAAATTTAACGAAGGAATAGGAGAAGAAGAAACTGGATTAATATACATTGGCAAAGATACTTCCACTGTTGAAGTAAAGTATTACAACACAATGATACCCGCTCCTCCACCTCCACCTGGTACTGAAGTTAAAAGCAACCCTAAAAGTTATACTAAATATTTTCGTGGCTATTTTGATCGAATGAAATTTTCTAAAACATCAATTAGTTTTGATTCTTTATCTGAAAATAATGTCAAAATTGTCATCAAACCCAATGATACTATTCCTAAATATACATACAATTCAGAAACTGGAACCCTTAAAAAATATAAAGCCTTTCCTGTATTTATCAAAAATATTTCAAATCGGAGATTAATACTTCCTGGTCTTAAAAATCTTCCATTTGCTATATTCAATGATCAACAAAAATGGCAGATGATTTGGAATGATAATGCCTTTATTTGTGGAAATGGCTGGGGAGTGAATTACTGGGAGTTTGAACCTAATGAAATTATGATCTTTTCAGTCAATTATCTCACGGGAAAAGACCGGGGAAAATTTAAAATCACTCTTTTCCATAATTCTTCTGAATCATTTATGATGAATTATGATAAAAATATACTCAAAAAACAGAGAAGGTATGACGAAGTAAAATAAAAACTAATTGCTGTAAAGAATTCGCTTCTGGTTTTATTTAGTTTTGACTTGCATTACGAATACACAATTTATCAGGAAAATTAAAAAAAATTTTAAGTATAATAAAAGTTCATACCTTTAAGTTATTATTATAACCCACTTAAAATTAAATATTTATGAAAAATTTACTGACCATTCTTTCCATGGCTTTTTTACTGACAGCCTGCGAGAAAGGAAAAACAACCGCAGCCGGTACTACTGAAAAAACTGATTCTGCCACTGCAAAATCTGAATGGAAGCCTGTAGATTCAGCCACTGCAACGAAAGCATGGATGGAATTTGCCACTCCGGGTGACATGCATAAAATGCTGGCCAAATTTGATGGAAACTGGACTGGTGCTACAAGCATGTGGATGGATGACAGTGGAAAAGCAGCAACCAGCACTTCTGAATGTACTAATAAAATGATCTTTGAAGGACGCTATCAGGTAAGCAACTATAAAGGAAACTTTATGGGAATGCCCTTTGAAGGCATGAGCATTATGGGCTATGATAACGCCAAGAAAAAGTTTGTAAGCACATGGATAGACAATATGGGAACGGGATTAATGCATGCCGAGGGAGATTGGAATGCAGCTAAAAAATCTATTGATTTTAAGGGTAAAATGACAGATCCAAGCCGACCGGGAAAAGAATGTGAAGTAAGAGAAGTCTATACGTTTACGGATGATAATAACCATACCTTGGAAATGTATGGACCTAATCCTAAAACAGGAAAGGAAATGAAAACAATGGAAATAAAATTCACACGTAAAAAATAAATAAAAAACCGCTTCTTAATTGAAGCGGTTTTTGTTTTATAATGAATGAATTAATCATTAAGCTTTAATACAGCCATGAACGCAGACTGTGGTACTTCTACCCTTCCGATCTGCTTCATTTTTTTCTTACCTTCTTTCTGCTTTTCCAAAAGTTTTCTCTTTCTGGAAATATCCCCTCCATAACATTTAGCGGTAACGTCTTTTCTTAATGCCTTGATTGTTTCTCTGGCAATAACTTTCGCTCCCAATGCTGCCTGAACGGCAATATCAAACTGCTGTCTCGGAATCAGTTCACGAAGTTTTTCACACATCTTTTTACCAATATAATAGGCATTACTCTCGTGGATCAGTGAAGAAAGAGCATCTACCATATCTCCATTGATCAGAATATCCATTTTAACCAGTTTGGAAGAACGCATACCTATTGGTGAATAATCAAATGAAGCATATCCTTTGGAAATAGATTTCAAACGGTCATAGAAGTCGAAAACAACTTCAGCCAAAGGCATATTGAATGTTAATTCTACCCTGTCTGCCGTTAAATAACTTTGGTTAACAATCTCTCCTCTTTTTTCAATACAAAGCGTCATAACAGCCCCTACGAAATCGGATTTAGTAATAATGGAAGCTTTTATATAAGGCTCTTCAACTCTATCCAAAAGATTGGGATCAATCATTTCAGATGGATTGTTGATTAAAATTGCAGTTTCAGGTTCTCTTTTAGAATATCCATGGTATGAAACATTGGGTACCGTAGTAATAACGTTCATATCAAATTCTCTGTCAAGACGTTCCTGTACAATTTCCATGTGAAGCATTCCTAAGAATCCGCAACGGAAACCAAAACCAAGTGCTGCAGAACTTTCAGGTTCAAAAACCAAAGAGGCATCATTTAATCTTAATTTTTCCAATGAGAATCTTAGTTCCTCAAAATCTTCAGATTCAATAGGATAAATTCCGGCAAAAACCATTGGCTTTACTTCCTCAAAACCATCGATGGCAGCTTCTGCAGGATTCACAAAGGAGGTAATGGTATCACCCACTTTAACTTCTCTTGCATCTTTAATCCCGGAAATAATATATCCTACATCACCACATTCAATAGTCTTTTTCGGAACTTGTTTTAGTTTCAAAGTTCCTACTTCATCAGCACCATATTCTTTTCCTGTAGCAAAAAATTTAATCTTTTCGTTTTTAGAAATACTTCCGTTCACCACTTTGAAATAAGCCTCAATTCCTCTGAACGGGTTGTAAACAGAGTCAAAGATCAATGCCTGTAGTGGAGCTTTGGGGTCGCCAACCGGCGCAGGAATTCTATTCACAATCTGCTCAAGCAAATCATGAACTCCTTCTCCCGTTTTCCCTGAAACTCTAAGAACATCTTCATATTTGCACCCTAAAAGTCCCATAATTTCGTCGGTAACTTCTTCTGGGTTTGCAGATGGAAGATCTATTTTATTAAGAATTGGAATAATCTCCAAGTCATTTTCCAATGCTAAATATAAATTACTGATCGTTTGTGCCTGAATACTCTGGGCAGCATCCACAATAAGAAGAGCTCCTTCACAGGCAGCAATAGAACGGGAAACTTCATAAGAAAAGTCTACGTGTCCCGGTGTATCAATCAGGTTTAGAATATATTTTTCTCCTTTATACTCATAATCCATCTGGATCGCGTGAGACTTAATCGTAATCCCACGTTCTTTCTCCAAATCCATATCATCCAGCGTCTGAGACTGTAGTTCTCTTTGGGTAACGGTATTCGTATACTCCAAAAGACGGTCTGCCAAGGTACTTTTACCATGGTCGATATGAGCGATTATGCAAAAATTTCGTATGTTTTTCATTTAAGAATCTTGTAATTTGCAAAGATAAAAAAAAGACAGAGATTATTGTATTTCATAATCTTATTGTATCAATTTATTTAAATTTCATCAGGAATGTTGTATTTCCGGGCCAAAGAATCCCATTATACAGGTATAAAATCGTTACGTTGCAGTTTCAATGACAAATAATGACTCTTAAGGATATAAATAAACCGCCTTGGCATTACGATTCAAAAAGATATTTGTCATTATAAAACCAACAGATCTTTTAGCACTGGAGAATTTAACTGATTCAAAATTAAACGGCTCTCACAAAAAAAGATTTGTAAGAGCCGTCCAACATTAAAAAAATAAACTATTATGGGGTCTGTTTAGGTCCGGAATTATTATTTCCGTGAGGTTTTCTTTCATTCATTTTATCTCTCATCATGCCCTCAGACTGAAACAGCTTTAAGACTTTTTGACAGGGAATTACCTGCTGCATTTTATCTGCATATTTTTTTCTGTTATCCAATAGCTTCTGCCCTATTTCAAAGCTTTGCTGAAGTTTAACTTTGGCTTCTTCATCTGATAATGTTTCAGGATTGAAGCCAGGATCGAACTGTCCCTTTATCTGTTTCTGACTTTCCAGATACTCATTATAAAGCTGAGTAAATTCTGCTTTATCATCCTGGTCAATGTTCAGATTATCCATGATCATGTTGTTCCTAAACTTCTTAAGCAGTTCTTTTCTTTCTTCAGGAGAAAGATTGTTGATGACTTCTTTCCGTTGTTTTGGATCCATCTTTTTCCAGTCATAATCCGTCCTTTGAGCATTCAAGCCGAAACCATAAATAATAAAAAACGTCAATATTATCTTTTTCATCTTTATTAATTATATAAGTCCAAATAAACGTCTTGCGTCGAGTTACTAGCCAATTCTGCAATTTCAGAATTAGAAAACGAATCCAGGTAATCATTCATTTTGGCTTCGTCTTTTTTGGGTGTGGTTTTCACTGACTTTGGTGACGCTTCTGTTTTTTCTTTTTCGTTTTTAAAAGCATAGTCAACATTACTTCCCTGATTTACAACTGTTTGATTATTATTATCAGCAGAAGTTAAATCAGCTTTCAATGTTTCATAAGCAAGTTCACCTTCTGTTTTGGGTTCTCCTTTATTGGCCGCATAGGCAGTATCTGAAGTTAACCCTTTTTCAGCAGAGTCATTATCATAATTTAAAACATAAGTCATTCCAAAAATCAATGCTACTGATGCGGCGGCGGCGTACATCCAGTTTAATTTAAAGACAGGAGCTTTTTTGCTTGTCTTAATATCATTCATAACATTCTCCTGAATGTTTGCAAACAAATGATCAGGGACTTTGTAAATATTTTTACGTTCTAATTTTTCTATGTCGAACTCTTTCATTTCTGTTTTTTCAAAAATTATCTTTCGTAATTTTCTTTAATAAATTCTTCTATTTTCTGCTTGGCATAATGATAATTTGTTTTTAAAGTCCCTACAGACATATCTACAATTTTAGATATTTCTTCGTAGGGCAAATCATCATAATACCGCATCATAAATACCAGTTTTTGCTTTTCGGGCAAACTTTGTATAGCGTTCTGTAACAGTATTTGTATTTCTTCGGCACTTCCTTCGGTATTGTCGGCGACAAGATTTTGCATATGATATTCTGCATCTTCATCAGTCTTTTTCATTTTATTCATTTTGTTGACCTGCTGTAATGCTTCGTTGGTAGCAATTCTGTAAAGCCAGGTATACAACTGGCTGTCATTTTTGAACTGATGAAAATTCTGATAAGCTTTAATAAAAGTTTCCTGCAAAGTATCCTGAGCAAGATCTCCATCCACGATAATTCTTCGAATGTGCCAATACAATCTGCTTTGATAAGCATCCATCAAGGCACGAACACCTTTTTCCTGGGTCCGTGGATTCTGCATCAACGAAATAATTTCCGCGTCCTTAATCTTCATAAGATGCTTTCACTGTTTTGGATTACAAAAGTAACTGAAAGTTAAATTACTTCTTCAATTTTCACCTTAAAAATCAAAATAATATGAAATTTTCTGGTACTAAGCGTTAGACTACAGGCAATAAGTATGCCTATCCTTACCATCCAGTTTCCCCTACCCTCTTTCTTTTCAGTACTCGGCTTAAAATCTTATATTTGTTATATGCAAATTGTAATTATCGGTTCCGGAAATGTTGCCTATCACATGGCAAAGGCTTTCAGTCTGAAAGGGATTTCTTTGGTCCAGATTTTTGGCAGGAACGAAAATGAGCTAAAGAAAATAGCTGAAGAACTGAATCTACCTTATTCTACAGAACGGCTGAAAGATGCAGATCTGTATATAATCTGTGTAAGTGATCATTCTGTAGAAGAAGTTTCTAAGATGATCAAGAAGAAGAACTGCCTGGTGGCTCATACTTCAGGGTCACTTCCCAAAGAAATTCTTTCAGGAGAATACCGAAAGGCCAGTTTTTATCCGTTGCAGACTTTTTCAAAATCGAAAGATCTGGAATATGAAAAGATCCCGTTTTTTATAGAAACTGAAAATAAGGAGGATCAAAAACTTCTTTCTGATCTTGCTTCTGTGGTCTCCAAAAATGTAATGGAAAGCACCCATGAAAAAAGAAAATATATTCACCTGACAGCAGTTTTTGCCTGTAATTTTGTGAATCATCTTTTTTCAAGAGCAAAAGAAATTTCAGATTCTCAGGAGATTCCTTTTGATTATTTCTTGCCTTTAATTGATGAAACGGTACAAAAAATCTATGAGATAGAGCCTAAAATGGCACAGACTGGTCCTGCAGTAAGAAATGATGTAAGAATTTTACAGTTGCACGAACAGTTATTAAAAGACGAGAGTCTTGAAATTTATAAAACAATGAATCATTCTATTCAAAAAATGTATGAGTTATAAAGAGAAATTAAAAGATATAAAAGCATTTGTATTTGATGTTGACGGTGTTTTTACGGATGGCAGTGTTTTTCTTCTTCCCGGAGGAAATATGTGCAGGGTAATGAATGTACTGGACGGTTATGCAGTCGTTAAGGCTTTAAAAAACAATTATTTGATTGGAGTGATCACCGGAGGAAACGATGAAATGGTAAAACATAGAATCAATTATCTTGGAATCCAGGATTACTATCCAAAATCCCATAATAAAATTGAGGATTTTGAGGATTTTAAAAAGAAATACAATCTTAAAAATGAAGAAATCCTGACTATGGGAGATGATCTTCCGGATATCCATATCATGGAAAGTTCTGCAATAGCAGCATGCCCTGAAAATGCAGTTCCGGAAGTAAAAGGAATTTCCAGTTATATTTCTCCCAAAAAAGGGGGGAGCGGTGCTGTGCGTGATGTCATAGAGCAGGTTATGAAAGTTCAGGGGAACTGGCATGATGATAATACTCAATCTGTATAATTCGTATTCATGAAATTACTTTTAGCATCACAATCCCCAAGAAGAAAGGAACTTCTTTCCAGTCTTGGTTTTGAATTTGAAGTGGTAAAAACAGATTGTGAAGAAATCCTGCCAGACCATATCAAAATAGAGGAAGCGGCCGCTTATTTATCTCAGTTAAAAGCAGACACCTTCAGAAGCCTTATCGATGACGAAGTTTTACTCACATCCGATACGGTTGTGGCTATTGATGATCAGATTCTTGGCAAACCGGCCGATGAAGCTGACGCCCGGAAGATGCTTCGTCAGCTTTCCGGAAAAACACATCAGGTTTATACCGGAATCACGGTAAAAACAGCTGATCGATCTATTACCGAGACCGATGTAGCCGATGTAACGCTTGATGAGATTACCGATGAGGAAATAGACTATTATGTTCAGGGGTACAAACCTTTCGATAAAGCGGGCAGCTATGGTATTCAGGAATGGCTGGGTATGGCTAAGATTACAAGCATGACAGGAAGTTTTTATACTATTATGGGGCTTCCTACCCATTTGGTTTACAAAATTTTGAGAGAAATATAAATATTATTCATTATAAAATTTTATTATTTTTACAAAATCATCAAACTGCTTATAATAAAAAGCAAATTAGCTAGTTATATTGAATAATGAAAAAGAATATATTGTTCCTTTTAGTAATGTGTATCGTTGCTTCATGTGCTACCAAAACAAAAAAGCCAGAGCAGCGGTCTAAGCTATTGAAAGGTTTTTCCACATATTATAACACCCTTTTTAATGCTAAGGATGCATTAAACAGTGAGTTCACCACCAGAGACAAGGGACATAAAGATAATTTTTATGCTCCTTATATCCCTATTCTCACCTATGAAGAACAGCCTTTAGGAAGTGATCTTGGACAGTCTGCAGCTTTTGCAGAGAATTCCATGAAAATGGCTGAAGTAGCCAACCCCAAGACATCGGGAAGAAATGGCACCGGTATCCCGAATATCCCGGGAATGCAGGGAAATATGCCTGGAAACGCCCAGGATAATCAGGATGACGGCCAGAATAAAGGGGCTACCACTTTAGAGATCGCTGAAGCTAAAGCACTGAAGGCTATCAATAAATATTCGGTGATCAGAAACGGGGAAGAGAAGAATAAACAGATTTTTGAAGCCTATATGATCCTGGCACAATCCAGAATTTATCAAAACAAACCTTTGGAAGCTCTGGATGCCCTGAATTATGTTTTCACCCGTATGAAAGATGATAAAAGGATTCCATTGGCAAGAATTTATCAGGGGTTAGCTTATGACAACATCAAAGATTATCATAGAGCCCATGAAACTTTTGCCAAGCTGAAAGGGGAGAAGATCAATAAAACCTATGCAAAACTTCTGAGTATTTATTATGCTGAGTCTCTGTTGGATTCCGGTAAGAAAGAGGAGGCTGCAAAAGAGCTGGATGAAGCATTTGAACTGAATGGTAACAGGAAGCTTAAGAGCAGGATTGCTTATCTCAGAGGGCAGGTACAGGAAAATCTCGGACAAAATGAAAAGGCAAGAGACAGCTATGCTGCAGCCTACAAATATGCCAATGATTTTGAATTTGAAGTAAAATCCCAGATTGCTATTGCCAAGACTTTTAATGGAAAAGGAGACTACAATGGCGCAAAAAATTACCTGGAAAGCATCAGTAAAAAAGGGACTTACGCTTCCAGAAAGAATGAATTTTATTATGCTTTAGGTCTGATGGCCAATAAGGCAGGAAAAAAAGACGAAGCCCAGCAGTTTTTCAGAAAATCTTTATTTGAAAAGGTTTCCGATCCTCAAATCAGAGGTTTGGCATATTATGAAATAGGGAAGAGCTATCTGGAAAAGAATGACTATATCGGTGCCGGAAGTTACTATGATTCAGCACTTGTGGTAATGACTTATGAGCCTTCCAAGGTTTTGCTGAAAGATCAGTCTGAATACATTAAAAAAATCTCGAAAAACTATTATCTGATTAAAAAAAATGATAGTATTCTTTCGTTAGCAAGGATGGATGAGGGGCAGAAAACAGACTTTTTCTCCAAGTATATCGCTAAGCTAAAGGCTAAAGAAGAAAAAGAAGAGCAGGAGAGAAGACGTGCGGAAAGAAACAAAGGTTTTGATACCGGAGATTATAATGCCAATTCTATTTTTGCCAATAATACCAATGCTTTTGAAGATTTTGGGGTTACTACAAAAGGCTTTTATTTTAGTAATACCGGAACAGTAAGCAAAGGAACATCATCCTTTAAACAGGTTTGGGGAGACAGAGCTCTTGCTGATAACTGGCGTTTTTCAAAAAAGATGGTTTCTATTGAAGACATGAAGAATGAAGCTTTAGGAGTGACAGCCGCCCCTAACCCCAGACGTTTTGAACCGGCTTATTATATTGAGCAGATCCCAACAGACCAGGGTAAACTATCCCAGCTGAAAAAGGACAGGGATACAGCCTCTTTAGGCCTTGGAATCATGTATCAGAATTATTTTACCAATACGCCTTTAGCTACAAAAACGCTGTATGACCTTGTAGATGTAAAACCTGAAGAGAAGGTAATGCTTCAGGCACTGTATGAGATTTTTGCCATGAACTACGAGAAAAATCCTCAGATATCAGACAGGGCCAAACAGATTCTTTTAAAGGACTACCCTTATACTTCATACGCTGAATTTGCAAGAAATCCTAAAAATAATTCATTTGTAAAATCTACGGAAGATGTTGAAAATGAATATAAAAAGGCCTATGCTTTATTTGAATCGGAGAAGTTTGATGACAGTAAGAACATTATTGACCAGACGATCCAGAAGTTTCCAAAAGATGCTTTAGTTCCTAAACTGTATTTACTCAATGCCTTTAATGCAGGAAAATCCAGTGGAAAAGAGGTTATGATCCTGCAGCTTGAGCAGATTGCACTGAATTATTCTAAAACTCCGGAAGGAGTGAGGGCTAAAGAAATGCTGAATTATCTGAAAAGTGATCTTAGCTTCCAGGCCACTGACAATAAAGGGAATTCTGTTCCTAAGCAGCCAGAAGTGCCTGTACAGCCTAATGCCAGTTCATCTGTACCTGTACAGGAAGGCTTACAAAAAGCCGGCCTCAATAACAATAATTTAGAGGGCTTAGAAACTCCAAAAAAGCCTGGCAGTAACAACCAGCAGGAAAAAAAGAAAAGAGCAACACAGCAGCCCACGGAATCAACCATTCCTAAAAGGCCTCAATAAAATAAAAAAGCGAAGATTAAATCTTCGCTTTTTTTATGTAATTGCTTTTTTTACTGGTCATTAGAATCTGAAGATTTCTTTTTCTTTACTCCATGGAAATCTTTCAAATAAAAAGGTTCAAAATAAGCGGTATCTTCAAAGTCTTTATTGTTTATTTTCTCTAATGTTCTTTTGATAAGAAACTGTGCAGAAGGGTAGACATCGTCTTTAAAGTCAGCCTGGGGAAGATTCAGAATCTCTTTCGCCTTCTTGGCTCCGTCACCTACAAATATCACTTTTTTATCTTTAAACTCTTCAAAAGAGGTTTCATCTAAAATCTTTGCTTCTGTAGTACTGACTTCAATTCCCGTCAGACCGTCATAAACCGCCGTATAAACCTCCATTCTCCTTGCGTCGATCAATGGCACTACAAAATCATAGTTATGCCCTAAAAAAGGCTCTATCATGCTTTCCATAGAATTAACGGCAATCATTGGAATATTCAGTCCATAGCTGAATCCTTTTGCAGAAGCTGCTCCAATTCTTAATCCCGTATAAGAACCCGGCCCTTTACCTAGTGACACGGCCTCAATATCTTTCAGTGAAATTCCTGCTCCTTCCAATGCCCACTCTACAAATGTGTGCAGGCTTTCAGACTGTTTATAGTTTTCAGAAACTTCTTCGGAAAGACATAATAGTTTTTCATTGTCTGAAATCGCTACAGAACAGTTTTTAGAAGAGGTTTCAAGATATAAAATTTTCATTTTTTTATTTTAAGCTAAACCGCAAAATTGCTTTTTAATATGCTGCAAATTTACTCCTTTATTTTGAGACTATTTTCTGTAGATGGTTCTTGGTTCTGCCTGAGCACTTGGATAAATGGTCATATCAGAAACACAAACATGTTTAGGCGCATTTACACAGTAAGCGATAGCATCTGCAATGTCTTCTGCTTTTAAAGGTTCATATCCGGCGTATACGGTTGACGCTTTTTCACTGTCTCCTTTAAACCTCACTAAAGAAAAATCCGTTTCCACAGCTCCCGGCTGAATATTGGTCACTTTAATTCCAAACTCTGTAAGCTCCAGTCTCATTCCTTCAGAAATCACATCCACGGCCTTTTTGGTAGCACAGTAAACAACTCCATTGGCATATGTTTGCCTTGCTGCCACAGAACTTATATTGACAACATGACCTAAATTTTTAGTTTTCATAGTTGGAATGATCATTTTTGAAACATAGAGCAGTCCCTTTACGTTTCCGTCAATCATAGAATCCCAGTCATCAGTCTTGCCGGCAGAAAGAGGATCTAATCCATGTGCATTCCCGGCATTATTAATCAGAACATCAATATCTTTCCAATTTTCGGGAAGGGAATTAATGGCTGTCTCAACTTCTTCAAGGTTTCTCACATCAAATATTAAACTAAATATTTCGGTAAATTCAGACAACTCCGTTTTTAAAGATTCTAATGCTTCACTTCTTCTACCGCAAATGATTATTCTGTTGCCTTGTTTTGCCAGAAGTTCCGCTGTGGATTTACCTATACCAGAAGTAGCTCCGGTTATTAATATTGTCTTCATAGTCTTGAAATTTTAATGTAAAAATGTTTCCATATACGAGTCTCTTACTATTTGAATTTTTTGATATTGACTGACTCCTTTATATGCTGAAACACGTATTGATCAGTTGGCATCCAATGCCTGAAAAGCATCGATTATATGGTCAATACTTAATTTTCTTTTTTCATCAGGAAGAACTGAAATAATATCAAATCTTACCTCATTCTTTTTATCTGTTTCCTCTAAATAATGGTTGGCTGCAGAGACAATCGACTTCATCTTCGTTTTGGTAACGGCTTCCTGAGGGAGGATAAATGCATCCGTAGATCTTGCTTTTACTTCTACAATAATGATTACATCTTCTTTTTCAGCAATAATATCAATCTCTGCTTTCTGAAAACGAAAGTTTCTGGCCAATATGGTATAGCCCTCTTTCCGAAGATAATCAGCGGCCAGGTCTTCTGCTATTTTACCAAAATCATTATGATGAGCCATAGTCTTAATTTGAGAATTAGTACATCTTAGAACTCAATCTTTACTTTGGCCTCCACTTTTATTTTAGCATTTCCTCCAATTAAAAGAGGTCTGTTATCTTTAATGTGTCCATTTGGAAAACCAAAAACTACAGGGAATTTATATTTTGAAAGTCTTTCTGAAATCATTTGATAAGCAAATTCGTCAAAGCTTTCTTCATAGCTTTTATTGTCTTTTTCATCTCCCATATTGGTCATCCCTCCCACAATAAGCCCCTTGATTTTATGAAAAACCCCGGCTAATTCAAGACTCATAATCATTCGGTCTAAAGCATAAAAATTTTCTCCGATATCTTCAATGAATAGAATTTTGTCTTTAAATTCAAAAGAATAACGGGTTCCCAGAAGGGCATACACCAGGGCTAAATTTCCTCCTACGACTTCCCCTTCTATATTGCCTTTTTTATTTAATGCATGAGAATTCAGACTGTATTTAGGAGTTTTCCCTTTTAAGATATCAAAGATCATGTCATAACTTTCTTCTGTTACTCCAAAACTTGATGTTTTGATGGTCTGCCCATGAATGGAAACAAATCCTTTTTTCAGCAGATAGCTCTGTACCACCGTGTTATCAGAATACCCGATATACCATTTCGGATTTTTGGTGAAGTTTTTCAATTTCAGATGCTGGATCAGGTGCTGGCAGCCATAGCCTCCTCTGGAAGCCCAAATAGCACCCACTTCTTTATCATTTAAAGCCCAGTTGATATCCTGTATTCTTTCCTGCTCTGTTCCGGCATAATTATAACCATTTGAAAACTTGGTATAAAGATGCTCTCCCAAAACAGGTTCAAATCCTTTATTTTTAATCATTTCTATTCCCTTTTCCAGCTGAGCTACATCTACAGCTCCAGCAGGGGAAATAACAGCTATTTTAGCCCCCTTTTTAAGGGGTTGTGGAAAGATATTTTTTTTCATTCTGTTTTTTGATATTTGACTTCTTTCTTTTCAGCTTCCTCTAATTGTCTTTCAAACTGATTAAACTTTTTAAAGCTCTGCAGGAAAATAAAGAAACTGAAAACTATAAGAATTACCCCAACCACTCTTCTGATTTTATTAGCCAGCTTCTGGGTAAGTTTATCGTGAAATTGCTTGGCAAGAAATATTTTAGCAAGATCAATGGAAAGATAGGTTGCCAGTACAATGCCTATATATAAAATAAAACTGCTGGTGTCGGGATATTGATTTCTTACAGAAATTACCGTTACCAGCCAGAAAAGGATGACTCCTACATTTAAGAGATTGAAGAAAAAACCATTAAAAAACGTTTTAAAATAATTTTGTCCGATAATTCTTTCTTCGCCGGGCATATGCATTTTGGTTTTAGTGACCAGCATCACAATTCCGTATACAAAAATAAGGATAGAAGTTATCCTGTAAAACCCGGGATGTTTATCAATTAAAGTGACAATATCCGAACTGGCATAATATGCCGCAACAATGCACAATAAATCTGCACTGATTACTCCCAGATCTAAAGCCAAAGCATGTTTGGGGCCTCTGGAAAAGCTGGTTTCAATTAAGAGGAAAAATATAGGCCCTATAAAAACCAGACTCAGCATGAATCCTAGTATAACGGCAGATAGTACAAGTTCAAACATTTAATATGATTTAAAATGAAAAAGATTTTCATTCCGTTTTATACAAAGTTAGACTTTATGATTTAATTATTCAATAAAGTTGTTATATATCAACTCCAATTAAAGCAAGTTTAGGATAAGAAAATAAAGTAAAAATAAGAGGGTAAATGTTTCTGAAGTCCGGAGATAACGCGTAAAAATAATGCTGTTCCTTTGAAAAAACTGAAAAAAAAAGAGGCTGTCCTTGTGCAGAACAGCCTCCCTTTATTGTTATTTTAAACGACCTGAAAGTCTAATTGTTTTTGAATAAGATTAGCTTTCACTACCTTAATGCGAAGTTCATCTCCCAACTGATATCTGTTTCCGTGTCTTACCCCATATACAGCATGTGTTTTTGCATCATATGAGTAAGAATCATCCACAAGGTCTCTCAGCTTGATTAATCCTTCTGCACCATTTTCAGGTATTTCAACCCAAAAACCAAATTCTGCAACTCCTGAAATCACTCCTGTAAATGTTTCTCCAAGATGTTTTTCCATAAATTTCACCTGCATGAATTTGATGGAATCTCTTTCTGCATCAGCTGCCAGTCTTTCCATAGAACTGCAGTGTTTTGCTTTATCTTCAAGCTGCGGTCTGTCTGGAGATTTTCCTCCATCCAGATAATGCTGAAGAAGACGGTGAGCAATCAAATCCGGATAACGACGGATAGGAGAGGTGAAGTGACTGTAATAATCAAAGCCCAGTCCGTAATGCCCAATAGGATCTGTAGAATATACCGCCTTACTCATACTTCTCATGGCCAGCGTTTCAATCATATTCTCTTCTCCTTTTCCTTTGACATCATGAAGTAATTTATTCAAGGATTCTGCTACTTTTTTGGTATTGGCAAGATTCATTGTATATCCGAAAGTAGACACAAAATCTCTCAATGCTTCCAGTTTTGCAGGATCCGGATCATCGTGGATCCTGTAAATAAATGTATTGTTGGTGATTTCTCCTTTTTTAGTCAATGAGACAAATTCAGATACTTTTTTATTAGCTAAAAGCATAAATTCTTCGATCAGGTGATTGGAATCCTTACTTATTTTAAAGTAAACCCCAATCGGTTCATTATTTTCATCCAGATTGAATCTCACTTCACTTCTGTCAAAAGTAATGGCTCCTTTTCTGATACGTTCATCACGCAAAATCTTGGCTAGTTTGTCCAGAGTATTTATCTCTTCGGCAAGATCGCCTTCTCCCGTTTCTATACGTTCCTGAGCTTCTTCATAGGTAAATCTTCTGTCTGAATGGATTACCGTTCTTCCAAACCACTGTTTTTGAATTTCTGCCTGATCGTTCAATTCAAAAACGGCTGAAAACGTATATTTATCTTCGTTGGGACGAAGAGAACAAACATCATTACTCAATACTTCAGGTAACATCGGAACAACTCTGTCTACTAAATACACCGAGGTTGCTCTTTTATAAGCTTCATCATCCAGAATCGTTCCCGGAACTACATAATGGGATACATCTGCAATATGAACTCCAATTTCCCAATTTCCATTTTCCAGTTTTCTGATAGATAAAGCATCATCAAAGTCTTTAGCATCTTTAGGGTCAATGGTAAATGTACAGATATCACGCATATCCCAGCGCTTCGAGGCCTCTTCATCCGTAATGCTTCTGTCGATCTTGTCTGCATCGGCTTCAACTTCCGGTGGAAATTCATAAGGAAGTCCATATTCTGCAAGAATAGAGTGGATCTCCGTCTCGTGTTCTCCCGGAGCCCCCAATACCTGAATGATTTCCCCCTCAGGATTTTTATCTCCAGGTTTCCATTCAGTCATTTTAACAATCACCTTATCTCCATCCTGGGCATCATTGAATTTTGTTTTCGGAATAAAAATATCTGTATTGATAGATTTTTTGTCACAGACTACAAAACCAAAATCTTTGTGGGCTACCTTCTGAAAAGTCCCTACAAACTCTGTTCTGTTTCTTTCCAGAACTTCCAATACAGAGCCTTCCAGTTTCTTTCCTTTATAATGGTAAGTTATAATAAGAACCTTATCACCCTGCAAAGCATCTTTCACATTTTTCGCATGAACGAAGATATCATCTTCCATTCCTTCTACACTTACATAGGCATTTCCACTTTGATTGAAATCGATAATTCCGGATAGTGTTCCCGCAATTTTCAAATTCACAATATATTTACCTTTTTCCACTTCCTTAATCTTTTCCGATCCCTGAAGTTTATGCAGTGCCTGGATAACAAGTTCGCGCTGTCTCGGATTCTTATAATCTATCCCGTCAGCAATCTGTTTATAGTTATAAATTTTTGATGCGTTAGCATTCATAAAACGAAGAATCAGTCTCCCGATTTCCATCATTTTCAAATCATTTTTATGACTTATATATTTTCTTTTTTTTGGCATTTTAATTTTCTTTTAATTGTTTCTGGCTTTAATTCAATTAAAACCTTTTTCTAAATTTTCCACTTATGCTTATATAAAGGTAACTTAATTTTACTATTCAATTTCTTTTAGTCAATCAACAGTAATTTCCTTTTTAAATCAGCTATAACGGGAATTTTAGTTTTGTATAAATTTAATACAAATATGGAGAAGAAAAGAGAAAACCTTTTGTTAAATATCTTTTTATAGATTAAAAAGGTTCCGAAGAATAATAGAATGTAATTCCTATTGAACACTGCAAATGTACGAATAAAAAATAAATAAGGCTTGTAAATGGATTTACAAGCCTCAGTATATTTAGCAAGCTGCAATTTTATCAACTCTATTTTGGTGTCTTCCACCTTCGAAATCTGTTGAAAGAAATTTCTCTACAATATCAATAGCCACTTCCTTGGATATAAACCTTGCCGGCATCGAAATCATATTAGCATCATTATGCTGTCTTGCCAGTGTTGCAATCTCGGGCATCCAGCAAAGTGCACATCTGATCTTCTGATGTTTGTTCGCAGTGATCTGAACTCCATTTCCACTTCCACAGATCAAAATTCCCAGTTCATTCTCTCCGTTTTCCACAGAGGTTGCAGCAGGGTGTACAAAGTCCGGATAATCCACACTGTTTGTGGAAAACGTGCCAAAATCTTGAACTTCAAAGCGTTCCGAGAGATAGTTCTTAACAATCTCCTTATATTCATAGCCTGCATGGTCCGCTGCAATAGCAATTTTTCTTTTCATAATACTTGTATTAAGCTTTATTAGATTCTATTTCCTTACAAAGGTAAGAATAATAACAAATAGTGTTAGTAAACCGGGGGTTAATTGTTAAAAGGTATGTTAATAAGTGTGGAAAACTTTTATCAACTTTCTATTTTTAAAGATGAATTTATTTCGTAATAGAAAACCTTTCCGGAAGTTTTAACCACAACTTTCAAATTGTTTTCTTCAGTTAATCCAAACTTTTTCCATAAAAAAATTACTAATAATCGGTATTTAGTAAAGTTATCAACATCTGTTAATAAGTGTGTGAATTAGCAGGTTTACAGCAATTTATAATGTGAGTTAAATATGAATTTAACAAAAGCTATTTGTTATAAACTTTTAGCCTAAAACTTATCCCCGAAACTAACAACACTCAACAACAACTACATTATTCTTTTCTTTATAAGAGAAAAAATTGTTGATTAGTGAGTGAATGGGGATGGGGAAAGTTTTTGAAAACTTTTATTTCAATGGATCTGTTGAAAAAGTTTAAAACCTTACATTTGTGAAACGAAAATTCAACGATATTTATGAAAACAATCAATGATTTCAATTTTAAAGATAAGAAGGCACTGGTAAGAGTGGATTTCAATGTTCCGCAGGATGACCAGCTTCAGGTAACGGATAACACAAGAATTGTTGCGGTAAAACCGACAGTAGAGAAAATTCTTAACGATGGCGGATCTGTCATCTTGATCACACACCTTGGAAGACCAAAAGGAGAGGTGAAAGATGAGTTTTCTCTGAAACATATTATAGGTGAAATTTCCAACGTTCTTGGGCAGGAAGTTAAATTTGTTGATGAATCTATTGGTGAGAAAGCTGAGAAAGCTGCTTCAGAATTGAAACCTGGTGAGATCTTATTATTGGAAAATGTACGTTTTCATAATGAAGAAGAAAAAGGAGACGAAAGTTTTGCTGAGCAACTTTCCAAATTGGGTGATGCTTATGTAAACGATGCATTTGGAACGGCACACAGAGCTCATGCTTCTACAGCTGTCATTGCAAAATTCTTTCCTTCGACTAAGTTCTTCGGTTTATTGATGGCTAACGAACTTAAAGCTATTGACAAAGTATTAAAAAGTGGAGAAAGACCGGTAACTGCTATTTTAGGGGGTTCTAAAGTTTCAACTAAAATCACCATTATAGAAAATATCCTTCCTGCAGTAGATAATTTGATTATTGGTGGAGGTATGGCCTTTACTTTTATTAAAGCGTTGGGAGGTAAAATCGGAAATTCTCTGGTAGAAGAAGACAAGCTTCCATTGGCATTGGAAATATTAGGTAAAGCTAAAGAACATAATGTAAAAGTATATCTTCCTTCTGATGCTATTATCGCTGAGAGTTTCAGTAATGATGCTGAAAGAAAAGAAGCTGATATTTATTCTATTCCTGAAGGATGGATGGGACTTGATGCGGGACACAAATCAAGAGATCAGTTTAATGATGTACTTTTAAATTCCAGAACTATCCTATGGAACGGGCCTATTGGTGTTTTTGAAATGTCAAATTTTGCCGGAGGAACTGTTGCTCTTGGTGACAGTATTGCTGAAGCAACAAAATTAGGTGCTTTCTCTTTAGTGGGTGGAGGTGACAGTGTTGCTTTTGTTAAACAATTCGGATACGGTGAAAAAGTAAGTTATGTTTCTACAGGCGGGGGAGCAATGCTTGAAAGTCTTGAAGGACTTGAGCTTCCTGGTGTAGCTGCAATCAACAATTAATTTTTTAATTTTAAAATATAAAACCTGCTAATTCTATTAGCAGGTTTTTTTTTGTCAGAATTTTTCACTCATCTATAATTTGAAATTTAATGCAATTTTTATGAGCAAGAAAAATTAAAATATCAATGTTTTTAACCTTTTTTAGTCACAATTGAGCCTATAAAAAAGCAGTAAGCTTGTTGTATTTTATTACGTTATTTCTATACATGAAGATTGATTTTTGTGATTATGTTAATACCTAATTGAATTGATTCGATACTAAATATATATTGAATATTGTTATAATTAGTGAATTTAATAAAATCCATGGTCAATAAACTGCTGTCCGGTGCGTATATTTGTTTGAATATTCTGTTCAAAACCTGAATTTTTCTAAGTTTATTTTATTCTTATCAAAGCATTTTTGCATGGGTTGACTAAGAGATATTACTTATAGTTATAATAAAAAGTTATAACTTAAAATGGGTGTTTTGCTTTTATTTTCTATGCTTTTTGAAGCAAATTTTGTTTGTATTATCTTATTTTTTTCTGGTATTTTTTTTTATTTGCGTCAAGTTTTGGCGTCAGCGGGAGATACATTTGTAGTACCAAATTAAAATATTATGATGTATACAAATGATTTTTTTGCAGTAGGAAATTCTGCTCCTAATGATAATCTTGTTCAGCTTATTGATAGCTTTACCGGGGAGAGTGTCACCTTTCAAAAAGTAAGCACATGGATTGATGAAACTTTCCTAATTCCGAATGATAGTAGAGTACTAGAAGATGAAATTATTTATCGCTCGAGAGGAAATGAGTACTACGTAAACACTGTCGTTTTTTCTACTAAAAGGGTATATGTTACTAGTTTCGGAGCTAGGTCTTCCTATACAGCAGATCAAAGGCCGGCTATTCAAAAAGCCTTCGATATTAGTTCTAAGCTTGGATTGAAATTAATCTTTCCCAGTGGTCATTATCTTATTGATTCTCACACTGATGATCTGGCGTTAAGGACGGCACATGCTAATATTCTGGAACTTAGATCTTATCTTGATGTTGAATTTGAGGACTACAGTGTCATTAAGCTGAGTGAGTACTTTGATGATAAAGCCTTTGTTCTATTTTCAGGTCTCAATGCTGTTGATCCTGAGCTTTTTAAGCCTATTTATTATATGAGTTTTAAGGGTAGGGGAGTCATTGATTTCAATGGTGAAATTTCTCAGTTAAGGACATCCTATAAACGTAGAATAGGCTTTGAAGGAGGGAATTGTACGAATGTGGATATAGATGGATTATACTGGACGAATGGGGATTTAACCAATTGTATTGGAGCAGGTTGGGCTGGAAACGGAAGTAAAGTTTCCATTCATAATTGTATTTTTGAAAATCTTGTGATGAGTAATGAAAAGGTGAATTATGATCATTCTACGATCTATGGAAATGTGAATTTTTTGTCGGTTCAGGACAATGTTTTTATGGGAAATGAGGCAACGAGATTAGTAGGTTGTGCTTGTGAGATCCATGGAAGTAATTCTTCATTCTCCAACAACAAGGTTTACAATTATACGAGAATGAATTTTGTAGCTGGAATTCAAAAAGAAAAAGGAAATATCACCAATATTTCAATTTCTGATAATATCGCTGAGATCGTTAATGCAGGAGTGTATCTTTGGCCGGATAAAGGCTGTACTATTTCAAATGTATTTATTACTTCGAATAACTTGAAGCATATTCACGTTACAGGAAGGGAAATGCTGTATAACGGAGGGCAGTGTTTATTTATTATCCAGGGAAAAGGTGGTGATTGCCAGCGTATTACTGTTAAGAATAATGTGTCACACATTCTTTATACCGAAGGGGATTATTCCAGGTATGCAGCAGGTATCTTAGCGAGAACTGAGTCTTTAGAGATTTCTGATAATCATTTTATTGGACATTCCCTGGGAATCCTGTTTGATAAGGATCGTGATGAATTGAATTCAGAACTCAATGAGTACTCCTTTATTACTATTGTAAATAATAATTTTACTTCATCATCTAAATTGGTTACAGTAGCAGCTAAAAAATTAAATTATTGTTTGATTGCCAATAATTCGACTGTTCTTGGAAGTAATGCGCTGACAAACTTGATTGATATTAGCAGTACAATTATTCAATCAACTACTATCAGAGGTAATATTTATATTTCTAATCAACCTAAAGTTGAATTTACTCCTTCATCTGTATTTTTGGCGGATCCATCTAATAAAGCTCAATATGTTTTGTCATCGGTAAAAACACCTTTGCCTGTTGTCAATGGAGGAGCATCAGTCTTAATTACGCCTGTGCTTTCCAGTAATCACAAGAGGGTAGGGGCGATGTATACTATTCAGCCGATGTATCCGGTTCCTGAACTTTTCTTTAATGCACATACTTTTGGAGCGGGTGTGATTTCAGATGTAAAATTTAAAGTGGACAACACAACAATTTTTGTTATTCAAGGAAATGCAAATTTTGTAAGTAATTTGATTGTTAATCTATAAAACTATAGACCGGTATTTTCCGGTCTTTTTTTTTTGAATGGAGTGGTAATTATTTTTTTTAGGTCATTAAAGAAAAAAATTGAATATTTCTGAAGGCGTGAAGCATTTTTAAAAAATCTTACGGGTAGAAAATTTTTTTATCTCTTTTTGAACGAAAAATTGAAAATCCTCATATAAGAAGATATTTGTATAAATTGAAAAACTCAGGAAATTTTCCTGAGTTTTTTATTTTTTAGGTAAAAAGGCTTAAAATTGACCCTCATAAATGGCTCAAAAATCGATTTTCTACTTTTTTTCGATAACGTATATCAAACTGGAAAATTCGTTCGAAAAAAGGGCTTTTACGTTCGAAATCGTTCCATAGAAGGTTGCTTTTAGCCAAAAAAGGGGTGATTTTTGGTATTTTTCGCTTAGCATGGAGATATAATATGAATCCAGGACAAGTGGTTTTATTTTTCTCATTTTCCAATCTGATTTCTTTGAAATTAAATTTTCCATTCCATTTTTAGAAAAATGATAGATATGTCTTGGTACATCATAAGCTGCCCAATATTCTTTATAATGTTTTGCATCGTAAGAAGTAGGGTTGGGAACGGCAATTATTAAAAGACCTTTTTCTTTTAATTTCCCGTGAAATATATTCAGCATTTCATCCTGGTTCTCTATATGCTCAAATACATGCCATAATGTAATTGCATCCAGGCTTTGATCTTCAATTTTATTGATATCGTCCAGAATTTTGGCTTTGGTTATTTTAGTTTCTGCTGCTTTTCTTGCATCAGCATCAGGTTCAAAACCGAAAGTTTCAAAATCGTTTTCTATATACTTTACAAATTCTCCGGCACCGCATCCGTAATCCAAAACTTTTGATCCTTTTTTGATTCTATCGATCAGTATATTTTTTTTATACTGAAGGTTAAAAGACTGAAGAAATTTATATAATTTTTCTTTCAGACTTCCGGAATCCTGATGATGGGAAATATAATCTTCGCTTTCATAATATTTGGAAATATGGGATGGGATAGGGGTGGTTTTAAATACTCCCTTGGTTTGTGTTTCTTTAATCTCAAATATTTCCTGTGAAAGAAAATGATCTTTTATTTTCATTGAAGTCGTTATCTTTATATTTAAAAATTAAGATATCTAAAAGCTGAAATACGCTCTTAAATACCTTAATTTTAGCTTTAATTTTTTAAATGTTTCACGTGAAACATTTATTTTTTTAACGTCCTAAATATACCAGTAAAACGTTTATATCGGATGGAGAGACTCCGCTTATTCTTCCAGCTTGCGCTATAGTCTTAGGGCGGACGTTAGTCATCTTCTGTTTGGCTTCTGTAGAAAGGCTGGATAGCTTTGAATAATCAAAATCTTCAGGGATTTTAATGTTTTCCAGTCGGTTTAGCTTGGCTACATTCTCCTTTTCTTTTTCTATATACCCTCTGTATTTGATATTAATCTCCGCCTGTTCTCTTACTTCGTCGCTATATTGAGAAGAGAACTCCTTGATGGCTTCAATTTCATCAAGTTTATGCAGAGTCATATTCGGTCTGGTAAGGATCTGAGCTGCTCTGTAAGCCTGATCTACAGGATTACTTTCTATAGATTCCAGAATAGGATTAATCATTCCTGGTTTTAAAGAAGTTTCTCGTAAAAACTCTTCAAGTGACTGACTATCAGATATTTTAGATTCTACTTTCTTTAATCTTTCCTCTTTTGCCAATCCTAATTGATACGCTTTTTCTGTCAATCTGATATCTGCATTGTCTTGTCTCAAAAGAAGTCTGTACTCGGCACGTGAAGTAAACATTCTGTAAGGTTCTTCAGTTCCTTTTGTAATCAGATCATCTATTAGTACTCCAATATAAGCTTCATCTCTGTTAAGGATGAATTCATCTTTTTCGTGAACTTTATTGTGTGCATTAATACCTGCCATCAGACCTTGGCCTGCTGCCTCTTCATATCCTGTAGTACCATTGATTTGTCCTGCGAAATATAAATTATCAATTAATTTTGTTTCTAAGGTATGTTTCAATTGGGTAGGAGGGAAGTAATCATATTCAATAGCATAGCCCGGACGGAATACTTTTACGTTTTCAAATCCTGGAATATGTTTCATCGCTTTTATCTGTACATCTTCAGGAAGGGAAGAGCTGAATCCATTTACGTAGATCTCTACAGTTCTCCATCCTTCAGGTTCTACGAAAAGCTGATGTCTGTTTCTTTCTGCAAAACGGTTGATTTTATCTTCGATACTTGGACAGTATCTTGGACCTAAACTTTGAATCGTACCATTGAACATTGGACTTCTGTCAAAACCTTCACGCAAAATATCGTGTACCGTTTCATTGGTATATACAATATGACAGCTCAATTGTTTCGTTAATTTTGGAGTATCAAGATAGCTGAATTTTTGAGGATTTTCATCTCCCTTCTGTTCTTCCATTTTAGAATAATCCAAACTTCTTCCATCTACTCTTGGTGGAGTACCGGTCTTCATTCTTCCTGCTTCAAATCCTAAAGAAACGAGTTGTTCGGTAATACCAAATGCTCTCGGTTCTCCCATTCTTCCTCCGCCTAATTGTTTATCACCAACGTGAATTAATCCGTTAAGAAATGTTCCGTTTGTTAAGACTACAGATTTTCCTTTTACTTCTATTCCTAAAGAAGTAATCACTCCTGTTACTTTATTGTTTTCTACAATAAGCTGTTTTACCATATCCTGAAAGAAATCAAGATTGGGAGTATTCTCTAACGCTAATCGCCATTCTTCTGCGAAAAGCATTCTGTCATTTTGGGTTCTTGGAGACCACATAGCAGGACCTTTTGAAAGATTCAGCATTTTGAATTGAATGGCAGATTTATCTGCTATAATTCCGGAGTATCCTCCCATTGCATCAATCTCTCTTACGATCTGTCCTTTTGCGATTCCACCCATTGCCGGGTTGCAACTCATCTGTCCGATGGTCTGCATATTCATAGTAACGAGTAGGGTCTTTGAACCCAGGTTCGCGGCTGCGGCTGCGGCTTCACAACCTGCGTGTCCGGCACCTACTACTATTACATCATATATTTCTGAAATCATTTTTATCTCGCTTATTTTAAGCTTTACACTTTGTTCTTACTAGCAATGTTTCACGTGAAACATTTTTGGAGAATGCACTCTAGGTAAATGTATATTACAACTAGAATAGAGCACTTTAGATATATAGCTTTAAGTAATTCTTTAATTTTAATTCTTTAAATCGTTATATCTGGATAAGTACAGATCTTCCATTCTCCGCATCTCTTTTTCCTCGTCCTCAGTCTTATCCTTATACCCTGAAAGATGAAGAATACCATGGGCAAGAACCCTTCTTAATTCTTCTTCATAATCTCGGGATAGGGTAGAGGAGTTGTCGGAAATGCGTTGCAAAGATACGAAAATCTCTCCGCTTATTGTTTTCCCTTTTACATAATCAAAAGTGATAATATCTGTATAATAATCATGCTGTAAATAGTCCTGATTGATCTTGAGAAGATATTCGTCATCACAAAAAATGTAATTGATTTCTCCCTGTTTTTTTCCTTCTGAAAGAATAATATCTTCCAGCCATTGTTTGTAATCCGTACTTACACTTTCCGGTAAGTTTTCGTAAAAGAATTGTATCATTGTTTTAAAACCAGTGTCCTAAAATAACACTGAATATGCCTTTTTGATTATTTTTAAGTGAGTGGCTAAAGTTTACTTTAATCTGGCCGAAAGGAGATTTATATCCTGCCGTTATTCCCAGTGAGCTAAAATTCACTTTAACTGCATCTTCAAATTTGATATCATTAGAAAGATTGGCAAAGCTGAAATTTCCACTGATAAAATAGTTTTTGTTGAACTTAAACTGGATATCATTAGATGCTAAAATGACATTGTTGGTATGAAGCTGTGCAAAGTAAAACCCTCCAAAACTTTTGAAATTGATGATATTCTGTTCAAAAATTCCGCCAAGTCTGTACTGATAATATTGGGGAAGATGTTCTCCAATAGTAAGTCCTCCAAAAAGATTAAGACGATAAGTAAACTGTTTTCCTAACGGAATATTAATTCTTAAATCTGCTTTTATCTGGATAATTCTCTTTTCAACTTCGGATTTTAACAGATCTACGACCTTTCCTTCGGCTGCGAAATAGACCCCTTTTGTAGGGAATTCTTTGTCATCCTGGGTATCGGTCTTTAAAAACACATAAGGGTTCAAAAAACGGCTGTAACGCCTGTTCTCGCCGTTAAGTTCAGCTTTGAAGTAATCATGGCTTATACCGCCTCCAATGGCAAATTTATCTTTCCATATCGATTGGATATAGGCTTCATTTCTGATCCATTCCCATTTATCTACAATATTATTGTCGGTGTTTTTAAGATCAAAACTCATTCCCGAAGAATAAATACCAAATCCGGGAATATATCCGTTATCAATAAAATAATTGAGATAATATCTGAGCTTATCCCCAACAACCACATCTACTGAAAGGTTGGAATTTTTAAATAAAAGTCTCTTTGCTGAATAGTTTAAAAGAAGTCCTGTTTTGAAAATTTCATCATAATGGAGTCCGAATTTTACAAAATGCCGTGCATCATCTTCGGTAACATATAGCTTGAGATAATTGGCATTATTCTGCTGAATGATATCATAGTTGATAAATCTGTAGTTGTTAGTAGCCACAAGTTTATCAATCATCCGGTTGATATTCCCGTATGTTTGTAAAGAGGGGAGACGCAGTCCCAGTTTCCCTAAAACATAGTTTTTACCATATATTTTACCTCCTTCTATGGCCAGGCTATCTATTTTATAGACATTGGAATATATTGGGTTTACACGTTGTCTTAGGCGGTCAAAAGAACGTTTGGGTAATTGATCCAGCACATTGACATATTTCATTCCCTCTACATAGCCGCTATCAAGAATCTTTTTTTTCTCATCATAGCTGGTAGCAGTCATTCCTTTTAAGTCCGGCTTGATGTTTATATCGGTATATTTATATTGCTTTCTTGTATCTCTTTTTATTCCGAAGTCGATCACCTGGTTGAGAATCGAAATAATATTGTTTAAATCTTCTCTTTTTGAAAGATCCTGGTTAAGGTCCACTCCAATGACGATATCGATCCCTTTGTCCTTTAAAGGCTTTGAAGGATAATTGACAGTCATAGCTCCATCAATATAAATACTGTCACCTATCTTTACAGGATCCATTAAAGAAGGAAATGCTGAACTTGCCATAATAGACTGTACAAGGTCTCCTTTTTCAAAGATCTGCATATTTCCACTTTCCAGATTGGTGGCTACACAAAAGAAGGGGATAGGGAGTTTAGAAAAATCATCGATGTTCGAAACATTTTTGAAAAGCTCTTTAAGGAGATAGACGTTCCTTTGACCTGTACTTATAGAAGAAGGAAGTGTGATTTTTCCATTTTTTAATGGAATAGATAGTAGATATTTGTCAACAGATTTATTGAAAAATGTAGATTCCTGTCGGGATTTAGGATCCATAATCAGAGAATAGAAATCAGTATCCATGACAATTTTTTCTATTTCCTTTCCGGAATATCCGGCAGCATAAAGACCTCCGACAATGGCTCCCATACTCGTTCCGCCAATGTAATCTACTTTGACTCCCAGTGAATCTAAAACTTTAAGTACTCCAACATGTGAAAAACCTTTGGCACCACCACCGGCCAGCGATAGTCCTATTCTTGGGTTTTTGGGAATTACCAAATCCTTTTTTACTTGTGACTGGATTAAAAGTAATTGGAATACGAAGAGAATGATCAGGAGTTTTCTCATAGTTAATCTTTAATATAAATCCGTTTCACCCGAGGGGAAATGGAGGTTAATACTTCATAGGTAATAGTTTTGCAGTAGGCTGCGAATTCTTTTAAGCTAGGGTAAGCATTGAAAATAGTGACAGTATCTCCTTCCTTTACATTAGGAATATTATCTACGTTGAGCATCATCATATCCATACAGATATTTCCAACAATAGGGGCAAGAGTTTTATGAACTCCCAATTTTCCGATTTGATTTCCTATTAATCTTGGAATACCGTCAGCATAGCCTACCGGAATAGTAGCAATACGGGTCTGATGATCTGTTTTGTATTTTCTGCTGTAGCCTACAGATTCACCGTTTTCTACCAATGATATCTGTGAAATCACCGTTTTAAAACTTACCACAGACTGCAGTTGTTTTTGTATTTCACTACTTGGTGACTCCCCCAGCATTCCAATTCCAATTCTTACCATATTATACTGATAGTTGGTATAGCATGTTATGCCGGACGAATTTAGAATATGACGGATAGGGGTGTAGCCTAGCTTTTCTATTAAATAGCTTGAATTTTTTTCAAAAGTTTCTAGCTGATTCAGGGTAAATTCTTTTTCTTCCGGTACATCAGAAGAAGATAAATGGCTGAACATACTTTGAACTTTAAGATTTTTGTGGTCTAAGGTTTCGCTTAGCTGATCCAGTTCAAAATCTTTAAATCCCAAACGGTGCATTCCTGTTTCCAGTTTGATATGAATGGGATATTTCTGATCATACCCGGACTTCTGAACCGCTTCATAGAAAAGATCCAAAACCCTGAAACTGTAAATCTCAGGTTCCAGATTATAATCTATAATAGTCTGATAGCTGTGCTGTTCAGGATTCATAACCACGATGGGAGTGGTAATTCCTTTTTTTCGGAGCTCCGCACCTTCATCGGCAAAGGCTACTCCTAAATAATCAATATGGTGATGCTGTAAAAATTCTGAAATTTCATAGCTTCCCAGGCCATAAGCATTGGCTTTTACCATGGCCATCATTTTAGTTCCCGGTTTCAGCAGAGATTTATGATAATTGATATTATGAAGAATTGCGTTCAGGTTAATTTCTAAAACGGTATCATGTTTTCTCAGTTCAAGGATATCTTTAAGCCTCTCAATTTCAAATTTTCTGGCTCCT
The DNA here is from genome assembly GCF_900176315.1 of Chryseobacterium sp. YR221. Lineage (NCBI taxonomy): Bacteria > Pseudomonadati > Bacteroidota > Flavobacteriia > Flavobacteriales > Weeksellaceae > Chryseobacterium > Chryseobacterium sp. YR221. Next base: position 19,962 of record NZ_FWXM01000006.1, on the reverse strand, counting down.
TTTAAAAGAATAATCTGATTTTCTAATTCTGTAAGGTATTTACTTTCAATAAGTTCTTTAGTGTCTATGAAAGTATATGTTTTAGACTTAAATAATTCACTGAACTTTGATATTTCATCGCCGATTAAGAATACAGAATCGAAATGCTGCTCATTAACCAGTTCTGAAACTTCTTCATACAATTCCTGTGAATTGGTATTAACCCCTACAATATCTGTCAGAACCAAAGATTTCTTAGGTTTATTGTATTCTTTTAAAAACTGCAGAGCAGTCTTCAGGGAATCCAGATCCAGATTGAAAGAATCATTGATCACGATATTGCCTTTAATTCCTTCAATGGCTTCAAGCCTCATTTCAACGGCTTTTAAAGTGTTGATTTTTTCGACGATCTTTTGATTTTCGATATGGAGTTCCTTTAGGACCGTGATAAGCGCCAGAGCGTTGGTTAACGTGGCTTCGTCTCTTTGATGGGCCGGAAAACTGATTTCTTGCCCAAAATATTCAACGACGATGTTCTCACCTTTCGAAATATTATTTTTAATGAAGACCTGGTTTTCTTTTTTTAATCCGTAAGAGATTAATTTTTTATCTGAGTACAGGTCTTTTATTTTTTTGCTTACTAAAGAATGGTCACCATTATAAATGATCACCTGAGAATCTTTAAAAAGTTTGATCTTTTCATCAATCAGTTCTTCTTCCGAAGAAAAGTTGGCAGCATGTGCTGTTCCTATATGGGTTAACAATCCGATTTGAGGATGAAAAATATTTTCTAAATTTTCCATTTCGTCCGGTTGTGAAATTCCCACTTCAAAAATCCCAAGTGTATGGGAAGTATTGATTTGAAGAAGAGAAAGAGGAAGGCCAATTTGCGAATTAAAACTTTTAGGGCTTTTTACCGTTGGAAATTCATTCCACAGGCATTGGTAAAGCCATTCTTTTAAAATAGTTTTTCCGTTACTTCCCGTAATTCCGATGGATTGCAAATGGGAATGTTCGAAATGATATTTTGCCAGCTTTTGAAGAAAATCCACAGAATTCTCAACAATAATCCAGGTTATGTTTTCAAACTGCGGATACTGATGTTCAGAAATAATTACATGGATCCCCCTGTCTATCGCAGATTCAATAAATTTTTCACCGGAGTTTTTATGGGTATTTATAGCGATAAAAGCAGTATTCTTTGTAGAATATATAATTCTGCTGTCAAAAGCTATATTTTTGATCATTAAATCTCCATCTCCAATAACCTGTGCATTGGTGATTGCTGCAATTTGTTGTACTGTATAGTTCATTGGTACCCTTTCTGCTTATTTATGTAAAGGCAAATTTGTTTATTTTAAAACCTGCCTGTCAGTTTTTTAGATTATTTTTCTTTGCAAGCACTTCATCCATAAAAACACGGCGGCTTACTGCTTCATAACTTTCTGTTTCACCCAATTCCACCAGATTATTTCCCTGAGAAATTCTCATGGAATAATTGGCAAGATTACCTGTTCTCTTACAAATAGCATGCACTTTTGTTACATACTCTGCAGTAGCCATCAAATTGGGCATAGGACCAAAGGGACGCCCCAGGAAGTCCATATCCAACCCTGCAATAACTACTCTTATGCCACTATTGGCAAGCTGATTGGCAATCTCTACAATGCTTTCATCAAAAAACTGAGCTTCATCTATTCCTACCACATCACAGTTGGAAGCCAACAAAAGAATTTCATTAGGATTTTCTACTGCTGTACTTCGTATTTTGTTCTGATTATGGGATACTACATCATCTTCAGAATACCGGACATCCAGTTTCGGTTTAAAAATTTCTACATTCTGTCCCGCCATTTCTGCTCTCCGTAATCTTCGGATTAATTCCTCAGTTTTACCGGAAAACATAGAGCCACAGATAACTTCCATCCAACCGCTTTGTTTGGAATGATTAATTGTATTTTCTAAAAACATTTGTTAAATTAGCCGTATATTTTTAACATCAAAAGTAAGCAATTTTAATAAGAATCTTATTATGCAGAATATCCAAGATTTAAAGGAAAAAATTTTTTTTGAATCCAAGAATATCATTGATAATCTGGACAAAATAAATAACGTAGACGAATTACTTTCCAAGCAAGATCTTGTAGATGAGCTTGCTAACAGGATTTCTTTTTTGAAATTAGTAGAAAAAAATATAGAATATTTCATTACTGAAGATCCTGTTCACCATTTCGAAAATAAGCATCATTCTTTTGCTTCCGGAGATCTGGAATCTCATGATTCCGGGAATGAAGTAACAGAAGAAGAAGCTATTTTTAATAATGAACTGAATGAGATTGATGAAAATGAAAATGATAGCTTTGCAGCTGCAATTGATGAAGAAGCATTGTTCAATAATCAGTTGAATGAAATCATGGAAAATGAATTCCATGAAAATATCATCAGCTTTGTTGATGAAAGCTATGAATACAAAAAAACAGAAACCTCTCAGCATGGAGTAACCGAGGAAGAAGCTGTTTTTAACAATCAACTGAACGAAATTGACGAGAACGAAATTTCGGGAAGTGAAGCAGCTGTGTTAAGTTTTATAGATGAAGAAAAAGTACTTGCTGATGCTATCCCGGACTATGATGAAGATATTGATGATAGTGTCTTTAATGAAAATATTACAGAAGAAGAAGTACGGTTTAATAATGAGCTGAATGAAATAGAAAGTTCTGAAGAAGAGGATGCTCAACAGGAAGAAAAGCCTAGGGATGAAGTATTTGTGGAGGAATCCAGAGTACCTACAGAAAGAATCCCAAGTATTTTTGATACCGAAACACTGGAAGATGAAATATTGATTGAAGAAACTGAGGAAGAGTTTATTGCGCCAACGACTTCAATAGAGCAGGGAGAAATGGCTACCGAAACTTCGAATGTAGAAAATATCCTTAGTGAGATAAAAAACGAAACTCCTGAAGAAGAAAAAGAAGAACGGGTGCTTGCAGAAGTATATGACAGAAGAAAAATTGTTGAAATAGATAAACCTGTTCCGGAAGAAACAGAAAAACATCCTTCTGATGAAAGTTTTGAAAATTTGGATGCATATCATCAGGAGAAAAAAATAAAATTAGCCAATATCAAAGGACTAAAAGCAGTTCAGTCTCTTTTTGACGATGATCCTTTGGAAAGAGAAATTCCCAAGGAAAATCAGGCTCCGGTAGTGAAGGAGGAAACAGGAAGCATTTTGAAATCCAATATTCCTACCAACTTTATGGAAGCTGACAAGCAAAAACCCGAATTCAAACTGGATTTGAATGACAGGATTGCTTTTTCAAAGATGCTGTTTGATGGAAGTCAGGCGGATCTTAATGAAACGGTAGCCCAGCTCAACCAGTTTAGAAGCATTGAAGAAGCAAAGGAATATCTGAGTGATCTTTATTATGCCAGAAAATGGAGTAAAGTGGATGAATATGCTCAGAGGCTTTGGATATTGGTGGAAAATAAATTCTTATAATTTTGAGCGGAATCTTATATTTTGTTCCTACGCCTGTAGGAAATTTGGAAGATATGACTTTCAGAGCAGTAAATGTTTTGAAAGAAGTTGATTATATTTTATGTGAAGATACCAGGACTTCTGGTGTTCTTTTAAAACATTTTGAGATCTCAAAACCTTTGAAATCTTATCATTTGCATAATGAGCATCAGGCAACTGAAAAAGTGATTGCCGACCTTAAAAGCGGTCAGAATATCGCCATTATTACAGATGCGGGAACTCCGGGAATTTCAGATCCCGGTTATTTACTGGCAAAAGCCGGAGCAGATAATGGTTTAGAAATGATCTGTCTGCCTGGAGCTACGGCTCTTATTCCTGCTTTGGTGGTTTCGGGACTTCCCAATAATGAATTTCTATTTGCAGGATTTTTACCCCAGAAAAAAGGAAGGCAAACAAAGCTGAAGCAGCTGGCTGAAGAAAAGAAAACTATTGTCCTGTATGAGAGTCCTCACAAGATCAATACTACTTTGGAACAGATCAAAGAATTCTTTGGAGAAGAGACCAAAGCAAGCTTAAGCCGGGAGATTTCTAAAAAATTTGAAGAAACTAAAAGGGGGACTATCAATGAATTAATTGAATTTTCCAAGAGTAAAACTTTAAAGGGGGAGATCGTTCTTATCGTCAATAATTCTATTTAATTGAAAAGATTAGTTTTCGCATTGTGCTCCACTATTTGTGCAGCACAGTCTCATCAGTACACTAAAGTTCTTTTATCAAAAAAGATTGGAAAAGAAGTCAGCTCCTATACAGAAGGATATGGAACGGTATATGATGCTGCTACCCGGAAACAGGGAATTGTAGATTCATTGGGGAGAATTACATTTGAATCTCCTTACAGAGGCAGTATTTATCATATTTTCAAAAACAGATTTGTGCTTAGGTCTGAAGAAGGAAGCAAAGCTAGATCAGGAATCATTGATGAAAAAGGAAATGAGCTGATTTCTTTGGATGAACAGGAGTTTAATACACCGTGGTTCAGCAAAGAGCGGATTATTTCTTCCAGACAAGATAAGGAGGCTGTTTATGATTATAATGGGAAACAGATTATTCCTTATTCTGATAAAATAAGATTTGTTGCCAAGAACAGGTTCTTTGTTTTACAAAATAAAAAATGGCTGCTTTACGATTTTAATGGCAGGCAGGTCACTGAAAGGGAATTCAGAGAAGATTATCATTTTGAAGAGGATAAAGCTTTGATTGTTAATGAAGAAGGGCAGAGTGAAATTATTGGATTAAATGGAAATACACTCCATCGGTTTTCAAAGAATATAGCAGATATTAATGCATATCCCTATCTTATTACAAAGAACAAAAACACAGGAAAATATGGGTTAATCGATCTCGATGAAAATACCATGGCTGAAGAGATTTTCTCTGATATTACTCCTGAATATTTTGGCAAAAAAGAATATATCTATCTTAAAAAAAGCAATAAAACAACTGTTTTTTATAAAAAAGACCAGCAGCTTTATCCCAGCAGTTTCAGGTATCTGACTCCTTTGTTTGACCGTCTTTTCAATGTGTACAGTGATCAATCAAAGAAATCAGGAATCGTTGATGTAGAAGGCAATGTAATTATCCCTCAGGAATACGATTTTATCAAAAGCTTTGTCATCTCAGGAAAAGACTTTATTTATCTTAAGAAAGAAAATGAAGAAAAGCTGTTGGACAAAGATCTTAAGAATATGCTACATGATGGAGATCAGATCCTTGGTTTTTATCCTAATAGTTTAATGATCAGAAATCAGGATAAGTATTACCGGTTTTCATTGGGAAATCGCTCGTTGACAGAGTTACAGGGTATTACCATGATCAAAAGCCTGGATACAGATTATTTTAATCTCCTTAATCAATATTCAAAACCGTTGGTATGCAAAAATAAAGATAATCTGTTTGGTATTTTAGACGAAGCAGGAAAAGAAATTGTTCCTTTTGTATATGAAGACATCGTAGTATTTGAAAACTATGAAAATGAAATTGTAGTAAAGAAAGATGGCAGATATGGTGTTCTGAATTTCCAAAATGAGCCGCTGAAAGAGATTATTTATGATGCGTATTTTTGGGAAAAAGAAGTATTGAGGCTGGATAAAAATAAAAAATCCGACTTTATTTATTTTACAAGGTTCAGAAATGCGGCCTCTCAACTTTAATAAAAAAGTGAAAATTGATAAAAAAAATCAGTAATTTAATGATTTGAATGCGTTGCATGACAATTTATAATATCTTTGCAAACCGGTTAATTCTGGAAAAGAATTATAGATCGAAAATGAGTCAGCATTCATAAGCTGAATGAGTTATAAAGAAAATAATTGTCAATAAATATGAAACTATTAGAAGGAAAAGTAGCACTAATTACCGGAGCTACAAGAGGAATCGGAAAAGGGATTGCTGAAGTATTTGCACAGCATGGTGCAAAAATAGCATTTACTTATGCCGGCTCTGTAGACAAAGCTAAAGAATTAGAAGCATCTTTAAGTTCTGTAACCCAAATTAAAGGATATCAGTCTGATGCATCGGATTATGATGCTGCTCAGCAATTGGTAGATGATGTAATGAAGGAGTTTGGGCAAATTGATATTTTGATAAACAATGCAGGGATTACAAAAGATAACCTGCTATTGAGAATGTCTAAAGAAGATTGGGATCAGGTATTGAGAGTAAATTTAGATTCAGTTTTCAACCTTACAAAAGCGGTAATCAAGCCGATGATGAAGGCCAGATCAGGATCTATTATTAATATGACTTCTGTAGTCGGAATCAAAGGACATGCAGGACAGGCAAACTACGCGGCTTCTAAAGCCGGTGTAATTGGATTCACCAAATCTGTTGCCCTGGAACTGGGATCCAGAAATATCAGATGTAATGCTATTGCTCCAGGATTCATTGAAACGGAAATGACAGCTGTTTTAGATGAGAAAATAGTTCAGGAGTGGAGAGAGGGTATCCCTATGAAAAGAGGAGGACAGCCTGTAGATGTTGCTAATGCCTGTGTATTTTTAGGAAGCGAAATGGCTTCTTATATATCAGGACAGACATTGAACGTTGACGGAGGAATGTTAACTTAAAAATATAAAAGGCTGTACATTCCGTACAGCCTTTTTTTATTCTTATCGCTGCTCATTCAGCAGATTAAAATAATCAATATTAGTCTTTAAAGATTTGATTTTCCTGTTCCTGAACTCTAATAAAAGTAGTTCTTTTGGAAAGCTGTTTAAGCTTGGAAGCTCCTACATAAGTACAGGTAGATCTTACCCCTCCTAAAATGTCTTTTACGGTTTCTGATACAGGACCTTTGTAAGCAACTTTTACGGTCTTTCCCTCAGAAGCACGGTATTCTGCTACGCCTCCGGAATGTTTATCCATAGCTGTTTTTGAGCTCATCCCATAAAACAAACGGTATTTTTTACCATTTTCCTCTACCATTTCGCCTCCGCTTTCATCATGTCCGGCGAACATTCCTCCCAGCATCACAAAATCCGCTCCACCCCCAAATGCTTTGGCTACGTCTCCGGGAACCTTACAGCCTCCGTCTGCTATAATGTGGCCTCCTAAACCATGAGCAGCATCTGCACACTCAATGACCGCTGAAAGTTGAGGATATCCTACCCCTGTTTTCACCCGGGTGGTACAAACTGATCCGGGGCCTATTCCTACTTTAATGATATCTGCTCCTACCAAAAGAAGCTCTTCTACCATCTCTCCGGTTACTACATTTCCAGCTATAATAATTTTATCCGGAAAATTCGCCCTTGCTTTCTTCACAAATCCAACGAAATGTTCCGAATAACCATTGGCTACATCAATGCAGAGAAACTCGATTTTTGGATGCTTTTCAAGGATCTGTCTGATTTTTTCTTCATCAGCTTTTCCCGTACCGGTACTTAAAGCGATATACTGATAAATACTTTCGGGCTGGCTTTGAAGAAATTCACTCCATTCTTCCACAGTATAGTGTTTATGGATAGCTGTAATTATTTTTTCTTTTGCCAGTTCTACAGCCATTTCAAAAGTACCAACCGTATCCATATTAGCTGCAATAACAGGGACCCCGCTCCATTTCTTTTGAGAATGTCTGAAAATAAATTCTCTTTCCAGATCAACTTCTGACCGGGATTTTAGAGTAGAACGTTTGGGACGGAACATTACATCCTTGAATCCCAGTTTTATTTCATATTCTATACGCATTTTATAATTATTTGTCAGAATAAAGGTAGTAAATAATCTCAAATAGATTATTTTTGAAGCAATGGATTTTCCTGTAACTTTCCATATTTTCGGAACAACAATTCTGGCACATCCTATTTTTGAAACAATTGGGATGTTCTTGGGTATGCGGTATTATTTTTACCTTAAAAGGAAGTCGAAAGAGAAGCTTAGTTTTAATACTTCCGCTGCTGTATTAATAGGAGCCACAGCCGGAGCTTTAATAGGTTCAAAACTGATTGGAAACCTTGAAAATCCTTACACACTATTCGAAAATTTCAGCTTTAAAAGATTTTGGTCTAACAATACGATTGTGGGCGGCCTGGCTTTTGGATTAATCGGAGTGGAGCTGGCGAAAAAAATAGTAAAACATACAGAAAGTACCGGAGACTTAATCGTTTTTCCTTTAATGCTTGCCATAATGATCGGAAGAGTCGGTTGTTTTCTTACGGGAATTCATGAAGAAACCTATGGAATTCCTACCGATTCAATCTTTGGAATGCATCTGGGAGATCAATATCTAAGACATCCTGTAGCGCTTTATGAGATTGCATTTCTGTTTATTTTATGGATTGCTTTACGTTATATCCAGCGTTTGAAAAACCACTCCTCAGGATTTATTTTTCAGGTATTTATGCTCAGCTATTTTACTTTCAGACTCTTTTTGGATTTCATTAAGCCAAGAATAGAAATTGCCGGTAATTTAGGGACTATACAGATTGTATGTATTTGTGTAATTATTTATTACATTTATACTATTAAAAATACCAAATCCTTATATTAAAATATTCACGATGAAATCTTTAACAATTTTAGAAGTGGGCAACCTGGCCGGCGTAGTCGTAATGATCATTGGACTGATTATTTTGGGCGCTTTGTTAATTTCTCTGGTAGTCGCTTTCATTACGAAAGTAATCTATGAATGGAAAGGAGACAGAAAGTTCAGTAAAAAACAATTTATACAAACGATGGTAATCTGTATTTTAATCTGCGGTTTGATTAGCGGATATATTTGTGGAGGCCTTTAAAATAATATTATGCCGGTAAGAAACTATACGTATTACGATTATACAATCAGTCTTTGCCCTGAATGTCTTAAAAGAGTGGGGGCAAAGATCATTATTGAGGATGAAACTGTTTTTATGACGAAAAGATGTCCGGACCATGGATTCTTCAAAACAAAAATAGCCTCAGATGTACAATATTATAAAAACATCAGGAATTATAACAAAGCTTCAGAGATGCCCCATCATTTCGGAACGGATGTGGAGTATGGATGTCCCTACGACTGCGGGCTTTGTGTAGATCATGAGCAGCATAGCTGTCTTTCTATAGTAGAAGTTACAGACCGGTGTAATTTGACCTGTCCTACATGCTATGCCATGTCTTCTCCTCATTATGGAAGCCACAGAAGTCTGGAGGAAATAGAAGCGATGTTTGATATTATCGTTAAAAATGAAGGCGAGCCGGATGTTGTTCAGATCAGTGGAGGAGAACCTACCATACATCCTGAGTTTTTTAAAATCATGGACATTGCCAAGTCGAAACCCATCAAACACCTGATGTTAAATACCAATGGGATAAGAATAGCCAATGATCCAGGATTTGCAGAAAAATTAGCGACCTATGCGCCGGAATTTGAGGTATATCTTCAGTTTGATTCATTTAAACCTGAAGTATTGGAAGATTTCAGGGGAAAAGATCTTACGGCGGTAAGAATGAAAGCCCTGGAGAAACTGAATGCACTTAATCTTTCCACTACATTGGTTATTGTACTGCAGAAAGACAAAAATATAGATGAGATTGGTAAGATCATTGAGTTTGCTCTGAAACAGAAATGTGTACGGGGAATCACTTTTCAACCGGTAGAAATTGCGGGGAGAAACAGAGAAGATTCTTCTCATGAGAAAATTACCTTAACAGAAGTAAGGCAGGAAATCCTCAATCAGTTTCCTCTGTTAAATTCTGATGATATCATCCCTGTTCCCTGTAATCCGGATGCTTTGGCCATGGGATATATTCTAAAATTAGAAGGAGAAACCATCCCTTTAACCCGATATATCAATCCTGCTGATCTTTTGAATAATGAATCGAAAAACACCATTGTATACGAGCAGGATCAAGGACTTCAGATGCAGTTGCTGGATATATTCAGCACAGGGATTTCTGTAGATAAAGTACAACCTAAAGTTAACCAGTTACTCTGTTGTCTTCCAGAAGTATGTGCTCCCAATTTTGATTACGATAATCTGTTCAGAATTATCATTATGAATTTTATGGATGCTCATGATTTTGATGTTCGTGCGGTAAAAAAATCCTGCGTACATATTGTCAATAAGGACCTGAAGCTAATCCCTTTTGAAACAATGAATCTTTTCTATAGAGATGAAAAGAAGAATTATCTGGAAGAGCTGAGAAAAGAGGACAAGGTCCTGTTTTAACCTGAATCAGCATAAAAAAATAAAGAGCCGTGAAATAATTTTCACGGCTCTTTTATATGTTCTTAAAAACCATTCGTAATAGAAAACGGTTATTTTACTTCTACACGGTCAAAAGTCATTACTTCTTCCAGCGTATTGATATACTCATATGCAGTAAGGTCGAATTTTACGGGTACGATAGAAATATATCCGTTGGCCAAAGCTGTTTCATCAGCATCTTCAGATTCATCCATATTGTTAAAATATCCTGTAAGCCAGTAGTATTTTTTTCCATGTGGATTTATTCTTTCGTCAAAACTTTCTTCCCATTTTGCATGAGCCTGTTTGCAGACTTTTACTCCTTTTATTTCTTCAGCAGGCAGTTTGGGAATATTGACATTCAGCACAATTCCTTTTGGCATTGGCTTTTCAAGAGTCCTTCTGACGATATTCTGAATATATTCTTTAGCCTGGGTAAAATCTGCCTCCCAGCTGAAATCCAGTAATGAGAATCCAATCGCAGGAATTCCTTCCACTCCGGCTTCTACAGCAGCAGACATCGTTCCAGAATAGATCACATTAATAGAAGAATTAGCCCCATGGTTAATTCCTGAAACAACGATGTCCGGTCTTCTTGTCATAATTTTGTCAAGAGCCATTTTTACACAGTCTACAGGAGTTCCACTACAGGAAAAATCTTTTTGTGGACCTTCAAGGGTAACTTCTTCGTAGCTTAGAGTAGAATTAATGGTAATAGCGTGGCCTTTTCCACTTTGGGGAGAGTTAGGGGCTACAACAACAACTTCTCCGATTTCATTCATAAAATTTACAAGATTTCTGATACCAGGAGCTGTAATTCCATCATCATTAGTAACCAGAATAAGTGGTCTTTCCATAAAATATTTTAATTTTTTAATAAAAATGAAGTTCAGTCTGTCCGGTTATTCAACTTGGACAAAAAGAAATTTCAACACATCAAATGTAGTTAAAAATAACCTGTTATAAAATATCTGTTGGGTAATAAATGAATCGGATTTCTCAGAAAAAATCAAAAATAGGCGTAAAATAGAGTGTTTTCTGACCTTAAATATCAAAAAAAGGAATCGGAACTAAGGGATGCTTTTCAGTGAAACTGCAACGGGTTTTATTTTTGAAAAATGACACCCACACAATCTCACTGAAATGTACATCTTTTAAAGTTTGATAATTTGAGTAAGGCTTAATCGAGAGGTTTTCTACCTGTTATAATATTGTAAAGAATAACAATAATGGCAATGACCAGGAGAACATGAAGCAGGTATCCGGTACTGATTCCCGGTACAATTCCTAGCATTCCTAAAAGCCAAACAACGATACAAATGACTGCTACTAACCATAATATATTTCTCATAACGTTACATTTTTAAAGTTATCTGTTTAACTATCAGCATAATCTGTGCCTTTATGCCGTAAAAACTGTTTTTGTGGTACCTGTTGTTTGGATTTGACAGCAAGGAAATAATGTCTTAAAGCCATTGTAGAAGGAGGGTGTAAAGGTATTTCCCTGTATGAGATAAAATTCAATGCTCAGGGAGTATAAAGAAGAGGCTGTATTATTTACATAGCTCTTTTGATAAAAATTACTAAAACTATACGATATTTGTAAATAAGGTATTAAATTTGATCGTTTGTAACAATACGAGTATTTTGTGTTACTAATTGATATACTTATTTTTAAAAAAATTAATAAATACAGGACAGTTTATGTGGAAAAATTTCAAACTGAATAAATTTTTACTCCTAATTCCATTAACAAGTCTAATGTTTTGTTTCAACTCGCCAAAGAATGACGATGAAAAGATGCAAACAATAATGGTGAGCGTAAAAAATACACTTTCTTATCTTCATTATAGCCCAAAAACTATTAATGATGCCTACTCTAAGGACGTTTATAAGCATTATTTCGAATTGGTAGACCCTGCAAAAAGATATTTCCTGCAATCTGATATGGATGAATTCAGCAAGCATGAAACCAAGCTTGATGACTATATCAGCCAGGGTGATCTTACCTTTTATAAGCTTACCATAGACAGACTCTACCAAAGAGTGGATGACATTGATAAGATTACCCAGGATATTTTTAGTAAGCCGATTAATCTTCAGGAAGATGAAGCGCTTACCCTTGAGCCAAAGCTTAAAAAAATACCTGCCAATAAGCAGGAGCAGTATAACGAGTGGAAGAAGTTCATCAAATATAATATCCTTCAGGAGATTGAATCAATGAACAGTAAAGAGGAAGCTCAGAAAGAGAAAAAAGATTCCGTTCAGAAGTACAAACTGAAAGATACTATCAATTTCAAGGTTCTTACTCAGGATGAAAAGATTAAGAAGGCTACGGATGAAGTAAAAGACCTTGTAAAAGATACCTTTACAAGATTCAAAAAGAGAAAGAAAATGGATTGGTTTACAGTGTATATGAATGCATATACGGAAGTATTTGATCCACACACGAATTATTATTCACCAAAAGATAAAGAAGATTTTGACAGCCAGTTTACCGGAAAAGTAATTGGTATTGGAGCCATTATCCAGGAGAAAAAAGGAAATCTTTTCCTTGGTGCTCTAACCATTGGAGCTCCGGCGTGGAAATCTAAGCAGCTTTCTGAAGGGGATAAGATCTTAAAGGTGAAATCTAAACCGAAAGATGACGCGGTAAATGTTGTAGGAATGCTTTCTGATGAAGCGGTAAGGCTGATCAGAGGTGAAAAAGGAACACCGGTAACACTAACGGTTCAGAAAAAGGACGGATCTATAAAGGACGTTACTATGATTCGTGAGGAGGTAGCTATTGAAGATACTTTTGCAAGAAGTATTGTAGTGAATACCCCTAACGGAAAGAAATACGGATTCATCAACCTTCCAAGCTTTAACGCTGATTTTGAAAATGCAAAAGGAAGAAATGCTTCCGATGATATTAAAAATGAAATTGTAAAACTGAAAGCTCAGAATATTGAAGGGATTATTCTTGATCTGAGAAATAATGGGGGAGGATCTTTAACGGAAGTTGGAGATATTATGGGTCTTTTCATGGATGCAGGACCTTATGTTCAGGTGAAGGATGGAAATGGAAAAATCCAGACCTTAAAGAACAAATATGAAGCTCCTATATGGACGGGACCTTTAGTAATCATGCAAAATGAACTTTCAGCTTCAGCTTCAGAAATTTTAGCAGGAGTAATGCAGGATTACGGAAGAGCAATGATCATCGGATCACCACAATCTTTCGGAAAAGGTACCGTACAGACTTTTGTGGATCTGAATAGATTTTTGAATACTGAAGATGATTTCGGATCTTTAAAGCTGACGATTCAAAAGTTCTATAGAATTACAGGAGAATCTACTCAGAGAAAAGGAATTGTTTCAGATATTCAGATGAAAGATTTCTTTACCTATGCTGAAGTAGGAGAGCGATATGATGATTACGCATTGGCGTGGGATAAAATTCCACCTACGAAATTTGAAAAGCTAAACTATTTCAACATTCAGGCTCTTGAGAAAGCAAGCTCTGAAAGAATGGCTAAAAACAGCAATTACCAGTTGTTGTTAGAATCAGCTCAATGGAGAGAAAAGCTGGATAAAGAAGAAAACATTACGCTGAATATCAATAAATTTAATGAATTGATGAAGCATAGAAAGTCTCAGATTGAGAAGTTTAAAGCGCTGACTAAATTTGAAAACGGACTTCAGTTTATGATGTATCCAAGTGAAATAGAAAGAGCGAAAAAAGATGAAGCATTTAAGAAGAAATCTGAAATGTGGATCAAAAATCTGAAAAAAGATCTCTACCTGCAGGAAGCAATGAATATTGTTGCAGATATGGGAACAAAATCATAATCATAAAAAAGCCGCTAATGAAAGTTAGCGGCTTTTTTATTGAAATAAAAAGGATTTATTTAATTTCTACACATCCCACTCTTCCTCCTGCATTTCCTGTAGGCTGAGTATGGAAATCGTCTGCTGCGGCATGCACGATAAGACCTTTTCCAATGATGTTTTTAGACTCATCAGTACAGGTAAGACACCATTTGTCTGTCTTAAAAGTTAAAGTAGCATTTCCACTCTCGTCCGCAATCAGGTTACCGATATCTCCCATATGGAAGTGTTCAGCTCCCCATTTTCCATGGTCATCTTTACCAGGATTCCAATGTCCTCCGGTAGATGTTCCATCTGCTGCGGAACAGTCTCCTTTTTCATGAATGTGTACCGCATGGATTCCAGGGGTCAGATGAGTGACATCAAGCTTCATAATTACATTGTTTCCCTGTTGGGTAAACTTTGCTGTTCCTCCTGTTTGTGTTCCGCTCTTGGCGTTTACTGCATACGTTTTTATAGTGCTGCAAGAAGCTGCTAAAAATGCACACCCAGCCAATAATGCTAATGTTTGTACTTTCATTTTTAAATGATTTATAGTGATTATAGGCTAAAATTATAAAAGATTTTCCAAAGCGCTTTATGATTCCAGTCTTTTTTTCTGAAAAAGCCGGTTAATGATCCCTGGAATTTATAGAGGTTGCTGAGGAGAGGCCGGCCTTACTGCAAAATAAATAATAAGTTTCAAAATAGATTTGAAAAAGAAAATGACTATTTTTAATCTAATTTATTTTTGATGATTATTCTATATTCATTTATTGATGAAAGCAGGCACAAATTTTTGATGGACAGATATTTGAATGCTTTCTCAGAAGATTTTAAGGAAGATATTCTGAAGTACAGGCGCTGGCAGGATGCCCAGCTTTCCCTGTTGGGAAGAGTTCTTTTGCTGCATGGATTAAGTGCTCATTTTGGCATCAATGAGGCTGATATTGGAAAATTACCCAATAATAAACCATTTTTAAAAGGCCATCCTATTCATTTTAATATTTCTCACTCCAAAAATCTTGTGGCTTGTGTTATAGCTGATTTTCCTATTGGAATTGATATTGAGTTCTCCGATGAAACTATCAATTATTTGGATTTTGAATTTCAGATGACGGGAGGTGAATTTGAAGAAATTCATCAGTCTGAAGACAAAATAAGCAGTTTTTTTTCTTATTGGACAAAAAAAGAAGCAGTTTTAAAAGCAGAGGGTAGTGGCATGATGATTTCTCTTGACTCGTTTGAAATTTTAAACAATGAATGCGTTATTGAAGGAAAAAAATTCTTTACCAAGGAGTTTTTTATAGATAAAAGATATCACTGTTGCATAGCATCTGAGGATTTGGACGTTAAGAATAAGTCCATTTGTTATGAATTGTTTCAATATTGATTCATGCCTGTTATAATGCACTATAAGGGCTGATTTAATGCAATTTTCCAGAAAAAAAAACTTAAAATAAATCATATATTAGTGATAAAATAAGATTTTTTTACAAAATTTTCTTTGTGATTTCAAAATTAACATATATCTTTACACGGAGAAAAAGAAATTATTTCAACACTAAAAATTCACAATGAGAAAAAAAATATTGCTGCAAATTTGCATTTGCTTCAGCATGTATTCGCTTGCACAAGTAGGTATTAAGAAGGATAACCCAAATCCTAGTACAGACCTTGAGCTTGGTTCGAATAACAAGGCTTTAATTTTGAACAGAGTTCAAAACACAAGTGCAGTTCCAAACCCCGTCAATGGAATGATGATTTATGACCTTTCAGAGGAATGTGTAAAAGCATATCAATCTGGAAAATGGTCAAAATGTTTAGGCAAAAACCTAAAAGCCAATAAAAGTTCCAATCCACTATCTTTATCAAAGAGTTCCGTAAATCTGTCCCATAATGTTAATGCCGGGCAATCTTTTCGTGAACAAGACATTACGTATACACAAGAGAAGAGAACTCTTGTGAAGGACGAGATATTAAGATAAATGAATTAGTGGTAACACTGCCCGCCATAATTTCGCGGATGGTAAAGTTGATAGTATTCAGCACAGTATTTCGGTCATAGCAAGTAATGTAAAAATGAGAATTTTATTCCCTATATCGTTTTTACCCCTGAATATATAACAGATATTATCGTCCCGAAAATGAGTTTCAGACAGAAATTTCCTGAGATTGATCTACATTCAGTAGTTGCTTTATAAATAGGCATCATACTAACTGTCACAGGAGAACTATGTCTAATTGGCAAGGGTTAATTGCTACAGGAAGTTATTGTTTTTTAGATATTTAGCGATCTGTTGTTTACATTAATTCTTAAAAATATCCTGAATCTGAGTGTCCGGGCCTACCATTACTTATTTTTCACAATTTCAAAAAAACAAACACATTATATGAACCAAATTCTTTATTAAAAACGAATATTTTAAGATGAAAAAACTATTATTATCGATTTATTTAAGTGCTAGTGCTTTATCCTTAGCTCAGGTGGGGATTAATACTGCCAATCCCCATCTAAGTTCTGATCTGGAACTGGGGTCTACAAACAAAAGTTTATTATTGAACAGGGTTCCTAACACAGGAGCCATTGCTAATCCAGTTAACGGGATGTTAATCTATGATATAGCAGAACAGTGTGTAAAGGCATTTCAGGGTGGGGCATGGTCTCAGTGTTTCTGGAAAGAAGATACAGCTTTCGCTTTAACATGTGCTTCCGCAGTGTTTGCTCCTTCTCCTGCTGTTCAGAATCAGCCTTATACAGGAACGTTAACAATTCCTTACACAGGTGGTAACGGGAGTGCTTATGCTGCGCAGAGTGTTCAGGCTAATGGGCTTACAGCTACTTTACCAGCAGGTACATTTGCTGTAGGAAATGGAAGTTTACAGTTTAACATTACCGGGACTCCGGTTAGTACACCTTCTGCTGTATTTAATATTGCGGTAAACGGAAGTACATGTTCCGGTCTTTCTCTTACGGTGAATAGTGGAACACCAGTAATTCCTCCAACAATTACAATACTTGAGGGAATATATTTTGTAGGATCTGTTTACGACAATGATTATTCTCCATTTACAGCACCTACAGGACCGGCTACTACTGCCAGACCTGTTGCGGCTGATGGTGTGCCGGATAAATTAGCCGATTACCAGGGCTTTATTCCGACAACAGGGCTTGAAATTTATATACCAGTAACCGCTACAGGAACAGGTAATCTATCAGCGTGGAGCTCTGTAACAACGGTTCCTGCCAACCTTACTGAGGATGGTATTTCCAGACAGCTTAGACTTTCCTGGAATGCACAGTCTTATACTGCAGGAAGCAAATCGATTAAAGCAACTCTTACAGCAATTGGTGGTACGTTGAATGCACGTAAACTGGACATTAATGCAGGGATAGGGAATGATTATCTTGGTGTATTAATGGCAAGATTCCAGTTCCCTTCTGACAATGTTGGAACCTCAAAGAATTATGATGTCCGTATATTACCGGGTATTCCTGACAGAAAATTCGGATTGCCTGATAACCTGGGAAGTCTGAATCATAATTTCCTTTATTTACCGGTTCAGGCTGAAGATGGATATACTTGGTTAAATAATAATCTAGGTGCGGATTATACCAATACAAACAGCCCTTCTTTCAGTATTGCACAACAGGCAACAGCTGCCAATGACTATAAAGCTTACGGATCATTATTCCAATGGGGAAGAAAACCGGATGGACATGATTTGATAAACTGGACATCTTCCAATACGGGAACACCAGTTAATCCGACCATTACAAATACTGCGAATGATAATCCTACAGATACCAGATTCATTGCTACAGGAAGTGACTGGAGAGTAACTCCAAGTATTACACTTTGGGAAAGCAGTACTGCTGTAAACAACCCATGTCCTATTGGATTTGCAGTTCCATCACAGGCGCAGCTACAGAATTATTTAAATGCTTCTAATTTAAGTAATGGAATTGCTGGTGCTGCAGCAAGCAAATTAAAACTTCCTGCTGCCGGAACTCGTGATGCAGGTCTTGGAAATATATCAACTGTTACAACAGGAAATTCCGGACTTTATTGGAGCCGAAGTGCAGGGTCTCTGGCTAGTCCGGCGGCATATACATTGCAGATTCCACAATTTGGAGCTCCTTCCTCGACATTTGGAGCGAGCAAGGCACAAGGAATCTCAGTTCGTTGTATTAAAGAGTAAAAAAACAAATTTTAAATAATCACTAGGGTAGTTGTCGACATTGTTAACAACTACCCGACGTGGTTAAAATACCCTCCTGTAATTAGAATTATTGATCTAAAATAAGATTGTTATTGCAAAAATTTCAGGACAAAGTAACAAAAAACACAAATTTAAAATATACAAATACTTCTCATTATCAACACCTAATGGAATCCAATACGTATTTGATGATTATCTATAAAAATCCTAACCCTAACCTAATATCCGTAAGGATATAATCCCCATGAAGCTAACATCTTACCAATCGACTTTTTATAATGAATGGATACTGAATCCATTCAGAAGTGACTACAACATTATTTTTGACCAGTCAATGTCTGGATATATAGATATTCAGAGATTGAATTCAAGCTTAGTCCGATTTGTCAACAATAATTTACTACTCAACAGTAATGTTATAAGTGAATCGGGAAGCTTATATTGGAAGCACAGGCCGCTGCTTTCTGAAGATGCTCAAATATTGACATTCATTACCCGTGAACCGGGTGCTGAAGAAGTATTAAAGCTTGCCTTACAGCCGTTTGATCTTGAAAAGGACCAGCTGGCAAGATTTTATGCAATCAAGCTTGATAATGGAGGATATAGGATTATCCATATATTTTCTCATATTCTTGTTGATGGTCTAAGTGCTAACAGTATTTATGCAGAACTCAGTACTTTTTACAATGATCTTAGCTATGTAAACCCAATAAGTCTGGCAGAGCAGAAAAAATTATACGAAAAACTGAGGGGTCAGTTTGATGATATATTGACAGTTGGGAAAGAAGAAATGTCTAATTTCTGGGAAAACAGTCTAAAAGATGTAGAAAATATTGGATTTAAATTTCTGCAGACCTCAGATTTAGTTCGTTCGGATTTTGAACAGAAAACCTCGCTTCTCACCAATCCGGTAAGTGAACTCCGGTTTAATTTTCCTGAACCTGTATTTCTTAAGGTAAGACAACTAACATCAAAATATAAACTTACGCCCTATACATTTGGGCAATTGGTATTAGCTGTTTTGCTTCATAGAATTTCCGGAATAGATAACCTGGTGATCAACTATCCTGTTGGTATTACGGAAGGACAGGACTTTATTTTTGGAGCTCACATCAATACTATTTTAAAGGGATATAGGTTTCATAAAGAATCTTCACTTCAGGATCTTGTACAGCAAAATTTAGATTATACCCATCTGCTGAAAAAAAGTAAGGCCAGATATCTTCCTATTGAAGAGCTTATCAGCCATGCTCCTACATCAAATATATTGGAATTTGGATTTGTTCAGACCAGTCTTAAGGATGTGGTTATTCATTATGAAGGAGCCAGTAGTGTAATTATTAATAGCGACCTGAATGTTGATTTGGTAGGAAAATTATCATTTGAGCAGGAAGTAAGAGATGGACAGATTAATTTTAAAGTTCGTTATGCCAATCAAAAACTTGATGTCAGATTGGTTACGGGATTTGTAGACATTTATAAGGAACTGTTTATTGAAATACTGGAAGATTTACTGGAAGGGAAAGTAGAAAAACAGATCACAAACTATGAGCTGCTAAGTCATGATTCTTATCAAAATACAGTGACTTCCTGGAACGGGATAGGGTCTGTAGTTTCAGATAAAACACTTTCTGATTTATTTGAATCTCAGGCATCAAGAACTCCTGAAGCGATTGCGTTGGTTTATGGAGATGTTAAATTAAGCTA
>NZ_FWXM01000010.1:0-73535 GCF_900176315.1 Chryseobacterium sp. YR221 | reverse complement strand
CACCCTTGATTTTAAAAAGTCGGGGCGGCAGGATTCGAACCTGCGACCTCCTGGTCCCAAACCAGGCGCGATGACCGGACTACGCTACGCCCCGATTGATAGTCATCATAACGAATTTTACTTCGTTTTTGCGGTTGCAAAGGTACAATACTTTCTCAAATAAAAAAATAAAATGAAGGATAAATTTTCATTAATTTTTACGCTCACTTTTTTATTTATTTTAGATTACTAATAACCATTGAGTTATATTGATTGAAAAAAAACAGTTTTTTTTATATTTTCCCCTTCGTTGTGTGACTTAAATCACTTTGACCCATAGAAAAATTGGATATACTTAAAAATGGAGTTATAAGAAATATAGCCCCTGGCATCAGAAAAATCCTTCAGAATAGTGGTGTTTTATAAATCCTGGTTCTTTGCCTGGGTATGAAAAATAACTTCAGGATTAAATCTGGGAATTTTTTTCTGGAAAAACGCTCAAAATGCGATGAATTATAGGTTTTCAGAGTTCTTAATTCTTATCTTTACTCCATGAAACGATTGATATGGGCATGCCTCTTTTTTCCACTATTTAGTTTTTCTCAAAACAGTGGAAAAGTAATAAAAATTTCAGATGGAGATACCATCACAATACTTCTAAAAGGAAATCAGCAAAAAAAACTTCGGCTCGCTGAGGTGGACTGTCCGGAGAAAGGACAGCCTTTTGGTAAAAATGCAAGACAATTTACCTCAGATCAGGTGTTTGGAAAGACTGTTAATTTTGTAGAAACCAATACGGACCGTTACGGACGTTCTATTGCCAAAGTGTATTATGACAACGGTAAATACCTTTCAAAAGAACTGATAAAAGCAGGTTTCGGATGGTGGTATTTTTCCTATTCGAAGGATGCTACTTTGGGGGAGCTGCAGGATCGTGCGCAACAGAAAAAAGTTGGTCTTTGGCAGGATACCCGTGCTATGGCTCCCTGGGAATACAGAAAAATGAAACGCGAAGAATCGAAAAACAGAAAATATGAAGCTTCCCAAACTAAAATAAAACCTAAAGAAGCTGCCTGAAAATAATGTGAAAAGCCTAAGAATTTTTGATTCATAGGCTTTTTTAATACATATAGCAGTTCTATATAAAAAAGTATAAGGAGCTTTATCCCGCTATCCACTCATACTCCTCACGCCTTCCCTAAAAAGCATAGCATGTTGCGGGGTAACCGTTCCTATCGGGGCTAGGGTAGAGGTCTGGATAGTTGATCCAGTATATTTTTTCCATTCTTATTATCAGGATTTAGCTCTATTGATTTTTGATACATCTTGATAGCCTGATCTTTTTGTTCAGTTTTTAATAGTATTTCACCATAACTATCATATGCATTCCAGCTCTCAGGAAACAGATGTATATTGAGCTTGAAAATTTCTAAGGCTTCTTTAAGTTGTTTTTTTGCCATCAATCGGTATGCCCACTCATTGAGTTCAAATTCATTCGGATTGAAATCAGGATTCTTTTTCTTTTCGGTATCTACTAATTCAATAGCTTTGGTAAAACCCGTTTTTCTTAGGTTTATTCTAAGATAAGTTATGGGATCAGCCTTAACAATATCCGGATTGTAAACGCCGGCAAGTTCTTCTAAAAAATCTTCCGGATAACTGCCTCCCAAATTGGTAAGGACAATAACGGCCAAACCATCATCCGGATATACCAAAAATGCAGCCCTGCTCCCTCCAGACATCCCTACGGCCTTATGCATTGAACGAAGCTTTGCCAATCCCCAGCCTTGTGTCCAGTTGGTTGGTGTTCCATTATTAAACTTTGCCGGTAACCACATTTTGTCTATTGTTGCGGCATTTTTCAAAAGCTTTCCTTTTTGTAATGCTATGATCCAATGGGCTATATCTTCTGCTGTACTGTTAAGACCTGCTGCCGTTCTGGTGAAATCAGGAAATTCATAATAGCCATTCGTTAATTTTTCTGTATTGAGTTTCTGCCCGTCCAGATTGGTTTTATAATGATAAGTGGGAGCATAATGAGATATAACATCTCTGGAATCACCAAATATCGTATGCTTCATATCCACTACCTTGAATTGCTTTTCATTGAAAAAGGTAGCAAAAGACTGTCCACTTACTTTTTCAATGATTTTGCCCAGTAAATAATAATTGGTCTGATTATAACTGAATTGTTCTCCGGTTTTAAAATCCATCGGAAGGGATTTGAGCTTTTCCCAGACGGCTTCTTCAGTTTTCAGCACACCAATATTACCTGTAATGGGATCAAATAGTTTTTGGATGTCCGGAAAGCCTGAAATATGGGTGAGCAGCTGCTCAATAGTTACTGTTTGCCATTCTGAAGGGAGATGATCGAGATATTTGCCTATAGGGGCGGACAGATCAACTTTCCCCTGTTCTGCCAGCTGCATAACCGCTACAGCAGTAAATACCTTTGTACAGGAATTAATAGGAAAAACTGTGCTGTTTGTGACCGGTATATTATCCTGCACATTGGCAATACCATATGATTTATTTAAAACCAGTTTTCCATTTTGAACTATGGCGATTTGTAATCCCGGAATCTGTTTTTCTTTCATTTCCCTGTTAATGATTATATCAATATTGGAAATGGTATTCTGGGCAAAAGAATATTGCGAGAGGAGTACCACAATACATAAAAGGTAGATCTTCATTTTTAATTTATATATAAGACCATTGTGGAATGAAATCTATTACATCGATGTAATACAGTTAAGGCTAGTATATCATTACCTTGCTTTATGGGATCTTCAGATAGGTGACCTTACGTGAATCGGTTATCGGATACTTTATATACATTTTGTATATTCGTTAAAGTACTTTGCGTATATTATCAATGAATGATAGCAATATTGTATTTCTAAAAACGTAACAGATAGAATGAAAACATTTCCGCAGGAAAAGATATTAAAAGATGATAAGCTGTTGTTCGCTAAATGGAAAACAAATACCGTCTCTACCAAGCAATTTATATTGATGCAGGAAAATGCTTTTGTATTTGTTCTGAAAGGTAAAAAGGTAATAGTTCAGGATGGGGATATTTTAGAAATAAACAATCAACAGCTTTTAATATTAAAAAAAGGCGTTCACAAAATGACAGAATATCTTGCGGAAGACGGTACCTTCGAAGCAATTGTCATATACTTTGCAGATACCTTTATTAAACATTCAAGATTGTTTGATAATGTAGATCCTTCTCAATCAGGTATTGTAAACCAAGATATAATGATCGTGGGGACGGATAAGATGATCAATAGCTTTGTGGTACAATATTGTAATTACATTCTTGAAAATGAAAATGATGCTCTCATCATGGAGCTAAAGGTTGTGGAACTGACGCACCTTCTTTTGAAAAAATATCCGCAAACCCAACACTTTTTTACCAGTATCATTCAACAAAGCAGTGATTTGAGAAGTTTGATGGAAAAGTTGTACAAAGAGAATTACAGCACCAGCCAATTAGCTTATTTTTCCAATCGCAGCTTGTCCAAGTTTAAAAGAGATTTTAAAAGTAAATTTCAATGCTCTCCTGCAAAATGGATTCTTTCCCGTAAACTGACTGATGTCCGTTTCTACCTTGTGAATACCGATAAAAATATGTCTGAAATAGCGGATGAAACTGGTTTTGAATCATTATCCCATCTCGATAAATCATTTAAACGACTATATGGCATCACGCCTTCCGCTTTTCGTAACCTGTCGGCAGTGAACCAAATCGACAAACCTTAGGTCTTTTAAGGCAAACCAATCTGTTTCTTTCCTTCTAACTTTGCGGTGTAATAATACCTTAAAATGCACAAATACAAAACAGAAAAAGTATACTACCTAAGTGAAGGGGTAAAGATAGCCGCTTTAAAGTATACACCGGAAAAAGAAGGAAGATGTCCGGCTATCGTGATGGCTCATGGATTTGGCCTTACCAAAGAAGCGTATATTGATAAATTTGCAGAGAGGTTTGCAGAAAATGGATTTGTAGTTATCCTCTTTGATTATAGAAATCTTGGGGAAAGTGAAGGATTGCCGCGTCAGGAGGTTAATCCCTTTATGCAAATTGATGATTATAAAAACAGTATCACTTTTGTCAGTACACAAGCTGAAGTGGATATTGAAAAAATCGGAATATGGGGAACCAGTTTTTCAGGTGGACATGTCCTGGTAACTGCAGCAACAGATAGCAGGGTAAAGTGCGTAGTCTCTCAGGTACCTACCATTAGTGGGTTTACATCCGGATTGAGGAGAATGTCTGCCGGACAGGAACATGATCGTCAGGAAAATATAAAACAAGATAGGTTAAACCGTTTACAGGGAAGGGAACCAATGATGAAAACAATTGTTGGAGAGGCTTCAGAAAACCCGCTTTATCCAATGTCAGATGCTGAAGCCTATTATACAGGAGCATTGAAGCTGTCACCAACCTTTCGCAACGAAGTAACGCTACGGACCACCGAATACACCCGTATGTATGAACCGGGGATCTATGTATCCCGGATAAGTCCTGTACCCGTTTTGTTTGTTGTTGCATTAAATGATGAGGTGACCCCGACCGATCTGTCGATGAAAGCTTATGAAGATGCATTACAACCCAAAGGTTTGATCACTATTCCAGGGGGACACTTTACGCCTTATCTGCAATATTTTGACACCGCATCGAATGCTGCCGTTGATTGGTTTTCAAAATATTTTTTAAATACGCCAATAGACTAAGATGGCTTCTTACTACTTGGAAATAGCTATTGATTGATATGTTGATTAGCAGGAGTTAAGTATTTGTCTCTATTATATTGAGGTCGTGGAATTTTTTCTGATATAATGAATGTATTTGGAGCTGGTTAAAATCAGCTCTAATTTTATTTTTGATATAACCCTGTGTGCAACTTTATGCTAAACAGAGATTATGTTACAACTTCCCCTAATCTAGCTACTCCTGTTGTGTCCATAGTTCTGAACTTTGTCATAGAAAATAAAAAAGTATGAGCATTTTTAAAATATTGACAACAGCAGGACTTGTAGGTATCTATTCACAAGCGGTAGCAGGCAGTTTTGGTGCAGCTGTATATCAAAAATCTTTTGATTCAAATACTGTAATTGTACATCAAAAAAATCAGATCATTATGGACACTATCAAACCCGAACAGACAATTATTGACCTTGCAGGACATCAAGTTCCTGTGTTAAAGGATGGACTTTATGATCGGTTTCGTTCAAATCCTCCATTATCTGTCATTGAAAAAGAAAGACCAGATATTGATCTCAGCTGGTTTAAGACCATTCAGAAAGAGAAAAAGGACGTTGGATTTGCAACTTATTCTCCTAATTTTTATTATAGCAACAGTAGTATCACAGCAATCTATACGGCTGATATGAAACTATTGAAAAAACTGATTCCAGAAGAAGTTCGTGATATTGTAAAACCGATTTCTATTACTCCGGGGCGAGGACTAATTGCCATAACAGCCTACGCTTATCATTATTGTGATAATGATTCGTATAACGAGTTATCGATTTCTATTGTTACAACCAAACCTAATGCAGGAAACTGGGGCGTATTTTCCTTGCTGGGAGAAATAAAAAATAAAAACCTTTGGGGGTATGTTTTAAAACTTCCCGTAGATACAGAGCTTGCTAGAGTTCGTGGGCTAGTTGGGTATAACTTACCGAAATGGTTAATCCCTATTGATTATAGTGGCAAAGGGGATTTTATGAACTTTACTTTTTATGATGAATCAGGTAAGCTAGATTTTGAAATAGGAGGAAAGAAATTGGATATAGAGACCATAGATCCTGAAATAGTTCGTTCGAATTTTATCAATCTGAATAAAAATGGAAAACTGACACACGGTTATACGGACGTACGGGCATTGAAAAAAGCGACCAGTAAAAAGAAAGAAGATGTGAAACTCAATCTTACCGATGGCCCGTTGTCAAAATTCATTAAATCCTTGGGTTTAGGTAAATTAATGCGATATGATTATCAACCTGAATTTCAGGCCGCATTATATACTCCTGAACCAACTGGCAACACAAAAGAATAGGTTTAAAATTAAAAGGCAATTACAATGGATTTTGCAAGAATATTTCAGTCACAAAAAGAGTTTTTTAATTCACACCAAACAAAAAACATCGCTTTTCGTAAGGAAAAACTCCTAAAGCTAAAGAATCTTTTGAAAGCAAATGAAGATCAGCTTTATGAAGCAATCTATAAAGATTTTCGTAAGGGAAAATTTGATACCTTTCTTACAGAACTCAATCTGGTATATAATGAAATAGATTTTTTCCTGAAAAACTTAAATAAGCTTAGCAAGCCTAAAAAAGTCAAAACGGCACTCAGCTTACAGCCTGGAAAGAGTCATATCCATTATGATCCCTTGGGAGTTACACTGGTCATTGGGGCATGGAATTATCCTTATCAGCTGACATTAAGCCCTATGGTGAGTACCATTGCAGCCGGTAATACCTGCATCATAAAACCCAGCGAACTTCCGGAAAATACGATGCTTGTGTTAGCGGATGTTATCAATGAGAATTTCCCTTCAAACTATCTCCATGTGGTAAAAGGAGGCATTCCGGAAACAACAGAACTTTTGAAGCTTCGGTTTGATAAAATATTTTTCACAGGAAGTCCAAAAGTGGGACAGATTGTCTACGAGGCCGCAGCAAAAAATCTGGTTCCTGTTACGTTAGAGCTTGGTGGAAAATCACCCGCCATAGTAACTAAAAGTGCAGACCTTGAAGTTGCTGCCAGAAGGCTGATCTGGGGAAAATTTCTAAATGGAGGACAAACCTGTATTGCTCCCGACTATCTGTTGGTAGAAGAATCAGTGAAACCCAAACTTCTTAGTTTGATCAAAGAAAAGCTCCAGGAAATTAATTATTCTGATGGTGCGGAGCATTATACCAGTATAATCAATAAACGGAATTTTGATCGTATCCTTGGCCTGGTTGATAATTCAAAAGTAATTTATGGCGGGGAATATAATGCTGATTCGCTTTACATTGAACCTACCATTATGGATAATGTGACCTGGGAAGATCCGGTAATGCAGGAAGAAATATTTGGTCCTGTTTTACCTGTCATATCCTACAGCCATTATAATGATGTTCTTCATCAAATTATAGAAGGTGAAAAACCATTGGCTGCTTATTTATTTAGTCATAATGAAGAAGAAAAAGATAAACTTTTAAAACTGGTTTCTTTTGGTGGCGGATGCATCAATGACACACTGATGCACATTACCAGTGACTATCTCCCTTTTGGAGGTATAGGGAATTCCGGGATTGGAAACTACCACGGTGAGTTCGGCTTTCTTACATTCTCCCACCAGAAATCAGTCATCGAAAAAACAACTTGGGGTGAACCGGACTGGAAATATCCTCCTTATACAGATAAAAAAATGCATTGGCTGAAAAAGGTGATGTAACAGAGATTATGTTACAACTTTCGTTAATTCAGATACTCTGTTTTTAGGCTGGTTGCTGAACTTTGTATAATAATTTAAAACAGCAAAAGAAATGCAAACGATACTAGGAGCCAACGGTCAGATTGGCGAAGAGCTCGCAAGAGAACTCAAAAGAAATTTTACTTCATCTATACGAATTGTCAGCAGGGATGCAAAAAAAGTAAATGACACGGACGAGGTTTTTTCTGCGGATCTATCCATTCGTGAAAAAGCAATTGAAGCAGTAAAAGGAAGTGAAATTGCCTATTTCACATTAGGCCTTCCGATCAGTTCTGATCTCTGGGAGAAACAGTTTCCGCTTATCCTTCGTAATGTGATTGATGCCTGCAAGATCAACGGAACAAAACTCGTATTCTTTGATAATACGTATATGTATCCTCAAGATGATCGCATATTGACAGAAGAAACTGCTTTTTTACCTGTGGGAAGAAAAGGAAAAGTCAGAAGAAAAATGGCGGAAATGGTGTTGAAGGAAATTGAATCCGGTGAACTTGAAGCGGTAATCTGTCGTGCCCCGGAATTTTACGGTCCCGGTAAAACACAGAGTATTACCAATACCTTGATTTTTAACAATATCAAAGAAGATAAAAAGCTGAAGGTTCCATTGAGTACAAATAAAAAAAGAAGCCTAATCTGGACTCCCGATGCGAGCCGCGCCACTGCTTTGATCGGGAATACCCCTGAAGCATTTGGTCAGACATGGCATCTGCCGGTAGATAAAAGCCATCCTACCTATAAAGAGTTTATCCGAATGGCTTCAGGAATTTACAGCAGAGACCTGAAATATTCTGTTGTCCCAAAATTGATGTTCAAAATAGGGTCATTTTTCAACAAAAGTGTAAAGGAATTACTGGAGCTTCTTCCCAGGTATGAACATGACAATATATTTGACGATTCAAAATTCAGAAAGAAATTTCCGGATTTTCAGGTCACAACATATAAACAGGGAATCAGTATCATTAAAGATGAACAACTTTCAGGAAACAAAATAATTAAGTAAATTAGTCATGTATAAATCTGAAAATCAGCATATGAAAACTCCGGAAAAAGTATCATCAATAAGTACACTTCATCAGTTTTTAGGGCTAAAAAGACCTGCGAACCCGCTGATCAGTGTATTTAATTTTGATGATGTGAAACTTGAACCGGAAACTTTTCTCAGTGCGGTAACAACTGATTTTTATGTTATTGCTTTAAAAAAAGACTGTGCCGGTGGAAAATGTAGGTATGGTCAGCAATATTATGATTTTGATGAAGGTATTATGTATTTTATTGCCCCACATCAGGTCCTTCAGTTTGATGATATACTCCTTAATGGAGTAAGAGGGTTTGTTTTGGTGGTACATCCGGATTTCCTGCATGGATATGGACTAGCATCCGATATTAAAGAATATGGTTATTTTTCCTATACTGCGAATGAAGCATTACATCTTTCTGAAAAGGAAGAGAAAACAATTCTTGATATAATTGATAATATAGGAGGTGAAATTGATAGCAACATGGACACATTCTCACAGGATCTATTGGTTTCAAACCTTGATCTGTTGTTGAAATATTGTGACCGATATTATAATCGCCAGTTTTTGACCAGAAAGAAAGTAAATAGTGACCTTCTTTCAAAGCTGGAGATATTATTGGATGATTATTTCAAAAATGATAAATTAACCATTAGCGGGATACCTACGGTTTACTCCATTGCAGAACAATTACACCTGAGTGCAAATTATCTGAGTGATATGTTAAGAGTGCAAACGGGGCAAACCACGCAACAGCATATCCAGAACCGATTGATCGAAAAAGCAAAAGAATTACTTTCTACTACCTCAATGTCGGTATCTGAAATTGCTTATCAACTTGGATTTGAACATCCGCAGTCGTTTCACCGCCTTTTTAAAAGCAGAACGTCACTTTCTCCACTTGAATTTAGATCATCATTAAATTAAAGTGCCCTATTTAAAAAAAATTAAAATACAGAGATTCGGTTACAACTACCCGTAATTCGGTTACTTCCAGTAAATGGTTTCTTATCAACTTTGTTGTATTAAAAGAAAAAATATGGGTATGATGAAAATCTTAATTATAGTAACCAATATTGGAATGTATGCAAGTGGTAATCTGGAAACAGGTTTGTGGCTTAGTGAACTCACGCATATCTACCATGCGGCTAAAGAGAAAGGTTATGATATTACTATTGCAAGCCCACAAGGGGGTAACGTTCCTGTTGATCCCGAAAGCCTAAAGCACTTTACACTTGATAAAGTTTCTAAGCAATATTGGAACGAGAATGACTTTCGGTTATTACTTTCAAATAGTGAGCGGTTATCTGAGCTTACTCAACAAGAATATGATCTGGTATATTTAGCCGGCGGTCATGGTACGATGTACGATTTTCCGGATGACCTTGCTATACAGTTTGTGATCAGGAATCAGTACGAAAAAGGAAAGAAAGTTGCTGCGATCTGTCACGGGGTCGGTGGATTATTAAATGTTAAGCTTAGTAATGGTGAATATCTGATCAAAGGAAAATCAATGACTGGCTTTGACTGGTTTGAAGAAACTATTGCCAGACGAAAACGGGAAGTGCCCTTTAATCTAGAGGCAGCCATTAAGGAGCGTGGTGCAGATCTAAAAAAAGCCTTTATTCCAATGACATCTAACGTTGTTGTGGATGGTAGTCTGATTACAGGTCAAAACCCATTCAGTTCAAAGGAAATGGCCAAGGTGGTTATTGAGGAACTTGAAAAAACAAAAAATTAAAGGGACATTACAATCATTTTTAAATCATAAACATATTAGTTATGGCAAACAACATTAAAGCAGAAAACGATCCGCAAATCCTTTCAGGCATCAGAGAATTTTTGAATGCATTGAATAATAGTGGTGGTGATCCATTAGAAACATTATCTCCGGAGAAAGCTAGACAGGTTTTGGTCGACGCTCAAAAGTCTGTAGAAGTTGACTGTTCGGGGATTATCGAAACAGAAAAAGAGATCACTCAAGATGGTATTACGGTAAATATCCATATTGTAAAGCCTGCAAATGCAGCTTCTAAAAATCTTCCAGTATTTATATTTACTCATGGCGGTGGATGGGTTTTGGGGGATTACCCAACACATAGAAGATTGGTAAGAGATTTAGTTGTCAATAGTGGTGCTGCTGCTGTTTTCACAGATTACACTCCCTCTCCGGAAGCGCAGTATCCCGTCGCAATAAACCAAATCTATGCGGCTACAAAATGGGTGTCAGAAAATGGTGCAGAAATTGGCGTAGACGGTAAAAACATGGTTGCCGCCGGTAACAGTGTTGGTGGCAATATGACAGCTGTTCTCTGCTTGATGGCAAAAGATAAAGGAGGTCCGGAAATAAAATTTCAATTACTGCTATGGCCAGTAACTGATGCTGATTTTTCTCGTGAATCTTGGCAGAAATATGCAGAAGGCCGATTCCTTACAGCTCCATTGATGAAGTGGATGTGGAATAATTATCTTCCTGATCTAGAAAAACGAAAAGAATATTATGCTACTCCATTCAATGCACCTTTAGAAAAACTTAAAGGGCTTCCTCCTGCATTAGTACAGCTGGCTGAAAATGATATCTTGTTCGATGAAGGTTTAGCGTATGCAAGAAAGCTGGATGAAGCAGGTGTTCCAACAACCATTGAAACCTATAATGGATTTATTCATGATTATGGTTTATTGAATCCATTAGATCATATTGAAGCGGTGAAGTTTTCATCAGAGCAAGGAGCATTAGCTCTTAAAAAAGCTTTGTTTGGAAATAGCTAGTTTTTTGTAAAACATAATTTTATGAGCTTTTATTATATTCAAAGGTGAGTGTTTTATAACATTCGCCTTTTTTGTTATATGTAATCTTTTAAAATACATGAATACGGGGAAGGTTGTTCAGCTAGAGTAGGAGTTGATTCTATAAGTTTTAGCTACCGTCCCGATTAAAAATCGAGATGCTCTATTTTATCTGTTTAACTAGTATATTGATTTTCTTGAAAACGGGATAAGATAAATGATGGTGTAGATAACCTGTATAAAACAAAAAACTCACAATAAAAATTGTGAGTTCGTTGTGAGCGCGAAAGGATTCGAACCTTTGACCGTCTGCTTAGAAGGCAGATGCTCTATCCAGCTGAGCTACGCACCCTTAAAAGTTGATTTTGCTTATCGAATAAGCTTTATTAAAAAGTCGGGGCGGCAGGATTCGAACCTGCGACCTCCTGGTCCCAAACCAGGCGCGATGACCGGACTACGCTACGCCCCGAGATATATAGAGTGCGGAGGGTAAGGGATTCGAACCCTTGCGACACTTTCGCGTCGACAGTTTAGCAAACTGCTCCATTAACCACTCTGGCAACCCTCCTTTTTGTTTATTTTTTAATGATCGTTGTTCCGTTATTGCGAGTGCAAATATAGAATAGATTTCTTTATTTACCAAATAAAATTCAAGAAAAATTTATGTATTTTTGAAGTAATAAATCATTAAAAAACTGAACAAATGCGTAAGACATTATATATCATCGGATTAAGCACTTTTGTTTTTTCATGTACTTCTCAGCAAAATGTGAAAAAAAATACTTACAAACCGAAAACCCCCGTATCACAGCCTAAACCGGTCGTTAAAACAACAAGTCCGGAAGCTCCAAAACCAAAAATTGTTTCTGACCGTGGGGTAGATTTTTTTACGACTAATATAGCAGACCCTGCAAAAAATGATAATACGGCAAGTTACGGTTCAATTGTTTCTGCAAAACCGGCTGGATATAAAGTGGTAAAGACTTATTTCCCTGCTATTGCACAAAATTTCAGACAACGTTACTTAATATTACATTATACAGCACTTCCGGATGATAAGTCGATTACAGTGCTTACCCAGCAAG
Organism: Chryseobacterium sp. YR221; assembly: GCF_900176315.1. Taxonomy (NCBI): domain Bacteria; kingdom Pseudomonadati; phylum Bacteroidota; class Flavobacteriia; order Flavobacteriales; family Weeksellaceae; genus Chryseobacterium; species Chryseobacterium sp. YR221. The sequence goes on along the minus strand of NZ_FWXM01000010.1, from coordinate 61,172 downwards.
CTGTAAGTTCACATTATCTGGTAAACAATACCGGAGATAACGAGATTTATCAGCTGGTAGATGAAAACAAACGTTCTTATCATGCAGGAGTAAGTGCATGGAGGAATGATAAAAACCTTAATGATACCTCCATAGGAATAGAGATTGTAAATGCCGGATACACTACAGATGCAACCGGGAAAAGAATATTTGCAACATTCAGTGATGAGCAGGTGAGAAAAGTAGCTGCTTTGGCAAAAGACATTGTGACCAGATATCAGATTCCGGCCACCAATGTGCTGGCTCATTCGGATATCGCACCTACCAGAAAACAGGATCCGGGACCTATGTTTCCATGGAAAAAGCTTTATGATGAGTATCAGCTGGGAATGTGGTACGATGAAACGGCAAAACAGAATTTCTTAAGTATTGCACAGGCAGATTTTGCAACAAAATACATTGATCCTACTTTTATTTTCCAGACCCAGACTGCATTGCAGAAATTTGGTTACGCTTTAGATCTTAGCGGAAAATGGGATGATGCAACCAAGAAAACAATTGAAGCTTTCCAGTACCATTACCGTCCTCAAAATTATGACGGAATTATGGACGCTGAAACATGGTCTATACTTCAGGCATTAATTCAAAAATATCCCGTAAAATAAAGTCAAATTAAAACGCATCGTTTAGATGCGTTTTTGCTATCTTTAAACCATCAAAAACAGTAAAATATCTGTAATGGAAAATTTCAGGAAAGAGAGCGATCTGTTAGGGGAACTGAATGTACCTTTAGACGCTTATTATGGGGTTCAGACACAAAGAGCAATCAACAATTTTAAAATTTCGGGGCAGCTTTTGTCTTCGTACCCGGATTTTATTAAAGGCTTAGCTTTTGTAAAAAAAGCAGCGGCAAAAACCAATTATGAATTGGGACTTCTTGATGAAAGCCTATATTTCAAAATAGCAGAAGCTTGTGATGAAATTGTTGGTGGGAAATATCATGATCAGTTTCCGGTAGATATGATTCAGGGCGGAGCAGGAACTTCAATCAATATGAATGCAAATGAAGTAATTGCTAACATCGTGTTGGAAAAGTTAGGAAAAAATAAAGGAGAATATGAATTCTGCTCTCCAAATGATCATATCAACCTTTCCCAATCCACCAATGATGCCTATCCTACAGCCATTAAAATGGGATTATTGCACATGAATATCGGTCTGGTAGAAAGACTAGAGAAAATTGTAGCAGCTTTCCGTGCTAAAGGAGTTGAATTCCAGGATGTCATCAAAATGGGACGTACTCAGCTTCAGGATGCTGTACCCATGACTTTGGGTCAGGAATTTGAAGCCTATGCAGCTACGCTGGAAGAAGATATCTCCAAATTGAATAACAATGCCAGTCTTTTTGTAGAAGTCAATATGGGGGCTACAGCAATTGGAACAGGTTTAAATGCTCCGGTAGGCTATGCAACCCTTTGTGCTAAGAATTTAGCTCAGATTACCGGGTTCCCGGTTATTTCGGCACCGGATCTTGTAGAAGCTACACCGGATACAGGTTCTTATGTGATTTATTCATCAGCAACGAAACGTCTTGCTGTGAAGCTGTCAAAAATATGTAACGATTTAAGATTGCTTTCCTCAGGACCAAGAGCTGGTCTTTTTGAAATCAACCTTCCTCCAATGCAGCCTGGATCATCCATTATGCCGGGTAAAGTAAATCCTGTTATTCCGGAAGTTGTGAATCAGGTATGCTTTAAAGTATTTGGAAATGATCTTACCGTAACATTTGCCGCAGAAGCAGGACAATTACAGCTTAACGTAATGGAGCCGGTACTTTCGCATGCAATCATGGAGAATATCAATTTCCTTTGCAATGCTTTGGATACACTTCGTGATAAGTGTGTAGTAGGAATTACTGCCAATAAAGAAGTGTGCTTAAATATGGTAAAACACAGCATCGGTATCGTAACAGCACTTAACCCTTATATCGGTTATAAGCAGTCTACAGAGATCGCTAAAGAAGCATTATCCTCCGGAAACAGCGTTTATAATCTTGTTTTGGAGAAAGGAATTCTTTCTCAGGAAAAATTAGATGAAATTCTGGATCCGATAAATATGCTGAAACCGCATAACAAATAATATCAATCAATAAGTGATAAATGATTGCGATTGTTTCACATCATTTATCACTTATTATTCATTTTTTATAAAATAGTAGTGAGGTTTTTAATCATCATTCCTGCCCATAACGAAGAAAATAATCTTTCATTTACTTTGGATTCTTTACAGCAGCAAAGCAGTAAAGATTTTAAAGTCGTTGTGGTTAACGACGGTTCCACAGACCGTACTGCTGAGGTCATCCGGAAATATACTGAGACTGACCCCCGCTTTGAAACCATTAATCTTCAAAAATCTGAGCATCAGCCGGGCTCTAAAGTGGTTCATGCTTTTAAAAACGGTTTGCAGAAACAATCTATGGATGATTTTGACATCATCTGTAAATTTGATGCAGATATTATTCTTCCTGAAAATTATCTGGGAACACTGGAAATAGCCTTTGCCGCTAATCCTGCCTACGGATTGGTAGGGGGCTTACTGTATGTGGAGAAAGACGGATACTGGATATATGAAGGAAACTCCAATAAAAATCATGTAAGAGGCCCTATGAAGGCTTATCGGAAAGAATGTTTTATTCAGATCGGTGGCTTAAGGGAAACATTAGGTTGGGATAATATAGATTCTATACTTCTTGATAACCTTGGATGGAAGGAAGTAGTTCTTCCGGAGCTTCAGGTAAAACTTATTAAAGTGAAAGGAGCTGATTATACCATACGGCCTGCGGATTACTATGGCAGATATTTTTATTTTCTGGGTTTAAACAGATTCCTTGCCTATATTGCTTCTTCCAAAGAGGCGATGAAAAGTAAATCACCATCATTTTTCTTTGATATTATTTCATCTTACGAAAACTGCAGATCAAAAAAAATGGAGCTGAAGATCACAAAAGAAGAACAGAAAGCCGTAAATGATCAGCGTTGGAAAATGCTGAAAAAGAAATGGCTTAAAATGTAAAGCAAAAAGATATATTCAATAGAAACAGGATATAGCCTGTGTAATAAAAAAAGGAAAAATCACCCGCTTTAGCTAAAACCTAAAAAGATCTCCAGCAATTCATGAAAAAAATAGCCTATATAGAAATTGATACCCACGCAGAAATAGCACAGGCTTTCATGGATATCATGAGGGATACTAAGGATTTTACCGTAGATTATTATTTTTCAAAAAAAATTAAGGACCAGATCAGTAAAAATGATGAGGCTGTATTTCTGTCAGACAGCTCCATGATCTTAGACCAATTGAAGGATAAAGGATATGATCTGATTATTATTGGAACGGTTCATCGTTTTTTTAATACATTTTTGGCCATAACAAAGAAATACAATACAGCAGTTATTGCTCACAATCTCAACTTTAGCAAAGCCTCAAAGCTGGATCTGGTAAAAAGTGTCTTTAAAAAAGATGTGATTTACAGGCTCAAGTTATGGTTGAAAGAAGGATTGTTCTATTCTTCTAAAGTATATCAGACCTCAGGAGCGCTTTTGGTCTTGGATGAGGCTATGAGCTCCGAAAAATATCAGTTTTTACCCCTTTTTTATACAAAGGATTATCGTGCTGCTGAAAACCAGGATAGGGTTGTTGTTATTCCCGGCGGTGTATCGCAGAAAAGAAGAGACTACCATTATATTTTTAAAACAATTCAACATTCTGAAACCAACAAACCCTGCGAATTTGTATTCCTTGGAAAAGCAAAAGACAGTGAATTAAAAGAGTTGGAAAAACTGTCGCAAAAATTGCCGGAAAATATCCGCATTACTTATTTTTCAGAAAGAGTTTCTGCTGAAGATTTTGAAAAATGGATGCAGAAAGCAGATGTCCTTTGGTGTCCTATTCAGGAACATACTGAATTCTTCAGCCTAAAAGAAACCTATGGAGTCACAAAAATGACGGGTAATCTAGGTGATGCTGTAGCCTACGGAAAATGGGCTGTTTTTCCTTCCGGTTATCCCTCAAAACTCGATTTTATTATTCCTGAAAAAGAAAATATTCTGAATCAGCTGAATGAACTTACGCATCTTCATTTTGATTTTCAGAAATATTATAACAAAATAGAAATTCAGAAAAAAACAGAACAAATTTTATTCAGGCTTATTTCTAAATAACCCGATCTGGTAACAATATTTGTATACAAAAAGAAGCTCTCACTTACGGTAGAGCTTCTTTTTTAGTATATAATATGGTTTTTCACGGCGCAGTGTATTAATTGATTAAATCGAATTTTTTTATTATAATTATTGCAGAAATGATAAATTTCAATGTTTAATTATTTTTATTTAGAAAAATTATAAATAACTTCGCGCTCTAATTATAAAAAATTGAAACGAATTGTATTAAGCGCAGCCCTATTTATAGGGTCTGTTACGATTTTATATGGTCAGGAGAGGAAGATTGACCTGAATGCCGGGACTTTTGAAGTTAAGAAATGCGGAATGATCTACGCCAATAAAAATGATATTACCTACACCGGTGGATGTGAAATCATTGTAAAGCAACCTGGGCAAGCTCCTAAAACTATTTTTTTAAAGAAGAATGAAAAACTTGTTGTTAAAGACAAGAAAGCGGCTATAGTATACACAGATGTTGTTTCAGATATTAGAATAGATGGAATAGAACTTACCGCGAAAAAGAAAAACTTCTCTGAAATAGAAATCAAGCAGGAGGCTCTTCAGAATATACAGTCATTTTCTATTGGTGATGTCCTTCAGCAATTGCCGGGACAGTATATACAGCCTTTTGATAATGCAAAATTTAAAAATATTGTCTTTCGTACAGCAAGTGGAGCTTCGATAACATCGAGTTCTACTTCCTTAAGCGGAGATGAGGCCGGAAACAAAGCTTTTGGGGTACAGGTGATGGTGAATGACATTGCATTGTCTAATAATGAAAATATGCAAAGCTATAATTCTGCCTATGGCTCACCATTCGGAATCGGTTTTACCACGACAGCCGGAAAATCAGGTACTTTGACTCCGGCACAACCCAATTTTGGAGTTGACCTGCGTGAAATTCCCACAGAAAATATTGAAAGTATAGAAGTCATCCAGGGAATTCCTGATGCTAAATACGGAGATCTGACTTCCGGACTGATTAAGGTGACCACATTTGCCAAAAGATCTCCTCTGCGTCTGGATGCCTCCATCAGGGAAGGTACCTATCAGCTCGGGCTTACCCGTGGATTTTCTCTGAAAAATGATCAGGCCCTGAATGTGTCAGCAGACTATATGAATTCTATTGTTGATCCCAGGACAAGCCTGGTAGGCTATGATAGATTTAGCAGTAATATTCTTTGGGGAATTAATACATCCAACATAAAAAATAAACTTTCTTTTGCTTTCTCTCAAAATACGAGTAATGGGAAAAAAGATCCTGACGATCTTCAGGGCATTGTACTCAGCAGTAAGAATAAAAGCTTTTCATTAAGTAATAATTTTAAATATGTTTTTAAAGGCAATAAAAAAATATTTAGAAGTATTGGAGCCGATATGGGACTGAGCTATGCCACTCAGCTTACAGAAAGAAAGTATTTCCTGAATCAGGGAGCCCGCCCCTATGGTAATGCCATGGAAAATAGTGTCTACTACGCTCCTTATACTCCGCCAAGTTATGAAAACATGACCTACGTGGATGGAAAACCGATAAATGTTTACCTCAATGCAAGTGCTGATGGCGTATATGCTACGTCTAAAAAATGGGTTCATTCCTATTCTGCGGGATTTAATTTCAGATATGGAGACAACCTTGGAAAAGGAAAATATGGTACCGCCGGACAATTCTCTACGATTGCCTCTGCCGGAGGAACGGCAAACGGAGTAAGAGATTATAATTATCAGGATAATGTATTGGCTACTACTCAATATGCCTTTTATGTGCAGGATAATATTTTTAAAAGATTAAACAACAAACATGGAATAAGGGCTAACCTTGGGTTGCGTTATGATATTCAAAATGGAAAATCAACCCTGTCTCCAAGAGTAAATACCTCATATCAGATGGGGGATCTTACCCTTCGTGCGGGAGTAGGACTGACATCCAAAGCTCCTTCACTGAACCAGCTGTATACAGGACCAAGGTATTTTGATATGCTATTGGGAGATTACCGTATTCCGGGGTATTATACCGTTGGAATTATGCAGACAGTGGTAACTCCGGGAGATAATGTAGATCTTAAACCTTCAAAAAGCTGGAAAACAGAATTTGGAATAGATTACAGACTGCCTTTTGCTACCATAAACCTAACTGGATATTACAATAAACTTTTTGATGGCTTCAGCACTATATCCGTAGCAAAAATGATGGATAAAGCCAAAGTGGAAATAACTGCAGTGGGAACTGATGTCCCTACTTTTGAAATCGTGGGTAAGGATACATTCTATTATTTACAAAACAGGATTACCAACGGTTATGAATCTACTGATAAAGGATTAGAGCTTATGGTATCTTTTAAAAAGATAGAAGCACTGAACCTGATAACAGGCTTTAATGCCTCTTATGTAAAAACGAAGAGTAAAAAGAATGAAGGTATACCGACAATAGCAGCCCTGCCTATTCCGGATCCTGCCTTTCAGTACGGACTGTATAATGATGCATACTCCAACGCCAATATGGCAAGAGCCAGCTTTAGTTTTGATTACCACCTGCCATCTTCCGGATTGATTATAGGGCTCCGCACAGATCACTTTTTAATCGATGAAAGAATAACATCCGGCAGAAGTATTTACCCTATCGGATATATAGATTCGCAGCTTAACACCGTGATGATTCCAGAAGGAGAAAGAAGTGACCAGAAATATCAGACCCTTTTCAGAAAAGCCTCTGAAGAATCTTTATCCGGTTTGGGAAAGAAAACACTACACAATGTGCATCTTCGGGTTACAAAAGATTTCTTAAGCGGTTTCAGAATTTCCATATACGTCAACAATGTTTTCAACCTTAAGGCATACAATGAATACGGAACGCTTTATACCAACTTTAGTCCTGCATCTTTCGGAGCTAATATTTCATATAAATTTTAATAAAAGACTTTTTGTACTATGAAAAATATAATAACTTATTTGTTTTTACCTCTTCTTATACTTACAGGATGTAAAAGGGAAGATGATTTCGGTAGTGGAAGTGATCTTCAGCCAGTACCATTTACCATAGCAGCTAAATATGATGCAAAGCTGTCGGGTAAAGAAGCTGTGAATGCCAATATTATTCTGGAAAATACGTCTACGGGAGATAAAATTATTGGAAAAACCGATGTCAACGGGGAATTGAAATTTAATGCTATTCTTCCCGGAACCTATACCATTACTGCAGACATGACGATGTCTAAAGAGGATTATGAAGATACGTTTGAAATCCCTACGATCAATCCGGAAGTGTATTTCGGTGGTATGCAGGAAAAAGTTATTGTTAATGTCAATGTTTCTGCAGCAGTGATCACCCTTTCTTCAGGCAGGATAGAAGATCTTGTCATCAAGCAGGTGTATTATGCGGGTTCTTCCACCACGGAAGCGGCAAGTTTCAGAGACCATTTCCTGGAAATTTATAATAATTCTAACGAAATGATATATGCTGACGGTTTATATGTGGGACTTCTGGAGGGAAATACAAACAGTAATGTTACTTCGTATACTTTACCTAACGGGCAGTATGACTGGAGTAAATCCACAGGAAACACTATCGGAGGAAGTGCTAATACAGATTTTGTATATGCCAGTACCATCATCAGAGTTCCGGGAAGTGGAAAAGAGCATCCTATTCTTCCGGGAAAAAGCATTGTGATTGCCCAGACAGCACTTAATCATAAGGCTCCGTATGATGATATTAAAGGACAGTCTGTGAGCATAAAAAAACCGGAAGAGACTATAGATCTTAGTGGAGCGGATTTTGAAACCTATCTTGGAGATTATTTTACAGCTAATGGAGGAACTCCTTATTTGTATGACATCCAGAATATAATGGTTCCGGATATGGAAATTGTGCATTGGGCACTGAATTCCAAGGATATGCTGCTGGGAGTTACTTCAAGACCTGCATTTATTGTTTTTAAAGCAACACCGGGTGAGATTGCTTCTTTTACAAAAGTACCGAGTCCTAAAAATTTAAACGGAGCATTGTTCGTAAGAATTCCTAAAGAGATTATTATTGATGGGGTAGATACTACAGATAAAGAGCAGAAAGCTCCGAAAGATCTACCGGTAAGTATCGATGCTACGAGAGCTTTCATAAAAAATGATGCAGGATCACCTTATCCGGATTACAGTTCTTATTCCATCATTCGTAAAACAAAAGAAATTATCAAAGGCAGAGTGGTTCTGATGGACACCAATAACTCACAAAATGACTTTACAACTATAAAAGCGAACCCACGAGGAAATGCACAATAATTATAAAAATAGACTATCACTCAATACATGTCTAGTGGTACTCCTGTTGTTAATAGCGAATCAAAGCTTATTCTCCCAGGATACCAGGCTTGATAGTATCGATATCAGCACAGTAGAAAAAAATATCAGGCTGGAAAATCCATACCTGAGTTTCTTTCACCCATTGGATTTCTCTGCGACATCTTTTAATTATTCGGTTAATAAACAGGGATTTAAAAGAGTTCAGTCCCCTGAGAAATCCGAAGGTTTTAATTTCAATTCACAAGGTGTATTTCAGCTTTCTCCGAAGGTGGCGCTTTCCGGAAGACTTAATGCTGTTCGGGAAAAAGAACACGCCGTTCCTTTTATCTTAACGGAAGAAAGAACCACTAATCAGTCCTTTATCCATAATCCGTCCTATTTTTATGCTCCACGGGCAGCAGATTGGTTGAAACAGGATTATAATATTTATGGAGTATTGGCATACAGACCTGTTAATTTTCTGATTACCCAGTTGGGAGTGGAGGGTAACTTTACAAAAGCGTATAGAGATGCTGATCCCCGCCCGAAAACAGACCATTATGTGTATAATATATTTTCAAAAATTGGTCTGAACTGGAAACAGCATAGCCTTTTTGCAAAAGGAAAATATTTTAATGATTATAGGGCAAACGACATCATGTACGTCAATTTGAATACCAATGTTCCTTCCAGTGACAGTGTGTATATCCGTTATAATGAAGGGTATGGAAACCAGTACAAAGGAACCCTTTATTCTTCCACCGAGTATAAGTCTGACGGTTATATCTGGGGAGGGGAGTATGCATTCAATAACAGAAATATTCATTTCAGTGCCGGATATGATTATCAGTATTTTATTGAGCGGTTTTATAAAGTATATACTTATAAAGATACTGACAATCAGAATTACAGAGTTTATGATAAGTATTCAGGATTAAGAACTGATAAACACAGTGTGTATGCCAACTTTTTAGGGCGGTTTAATGGATATAACTGGGCTTCGAGATTTGATTTCTGGGATCAGCTGGATGATAATTTTAATTATGAACTTAAGTACAGAACTTACAGGCTACATCAATACCAGCTGGGATGGAATAATAGTGTGAGTTGGTTTAATTCAAAAAATGAATCTCAGAAAATTCGTCTGGATCTGTTGTATGGACGGAATGATGTGAAGGATATTTCAGTTGTCCTGAACAGGGAGATTAATTATTTCCAATATCGTGCAGGGTATGAAAAGGAATTCCGAATCAATTCTGATGATAAACTGGCATTAGGAGTGGATCAGTATCTCTACCTTCCTGTTCATAAAAACTTTGTATACACTCCCTATGAAAGTAATAAAGAAAATATATTTGTACAGAAAATTGCCATTCCGGATTATGCTTATGATGCTTCCGAAAAGGTGGGGCTCACCCTTAATCTGAAGTATAAAATGAACAGAGGGAAGATCCGATATGAAATGGAAGGAGTTTTAACACAAAACTGGCTTGCTGCCAATGAATATAAACAAGCGGTACCAGGCTATAATGGGAATGCGAACTTTATTGCTAGTTTTGCACTGAAAGTATTTTATTAAAATGAAGGAAAGATATCTGGCAATACTCGCTATTGCATCAGTGATGATAATGTCTGCCTACACTTCGAATGACCCCACAGGGTATACGGTTACAGAACTGCGCGAAATGTATGGAAGCGGAAATCAGGCTTTATGGCCTAAGCTCTCCCTTTTTGATGAGGCTAAAGAAGGATTTCAGGATATAGGAGCACTCCCTAAAATGGAGTTTCCTGCAGATAATCCCTATTCTGAAGATAAAGCAGAATTGGGGAAAATGCTTTTTTTTGATCCGCGTTTATCTGGATCCGGACAGATTTCCTGTGCCAACTGTCATAATCCGGATCTGGGCTGGGCAGATGGTAGCAGGGTCTCTTTTGGTCATAACAGGCAGATGGGAACCAGAAATGCTCCTACTTTGGTGAATATAGGGTATGCTAAAACCCTATTCTGGGATGGAAGAGCAATGACGCTGGAAGAACAGGTGAAATCTCCGATTGAAAACCCTGTAGAAATGAATCTTCACTATAAGCTGGCGACAAAAAATATACGTAAGATAAAAGGTTATAGAACCTATTTTGAAAAAGCATTCGGAACTAAGGACGTTACTGAAAACAGGATTTCCCAGGCGATTGCTACTTTTGAAAGAACGTTGGTGAGTCCTGCCTCCCGTTTTGATAAATTTATTGGAGGAAAGAAAAATGAACTTACCGATGCTGAGGTCAACGGACTTCATCTATTCCGTACTAAAGCGAATTGTATCAATTGCCACAATACCCCTTACTTTTCAGATCAGAAATTTCATAATCTCGGTCTTACGTATTATGGCAGAAAATATGAAGATCTGGGGAGATATACGGAAACTCTGAAAAATGAAGATGTAGGGAAGTTTAAAACACCTACCCTAAGAGAGGTTACAGACAATAAACCTTATATGCATAACGGTCTGTTTCCGGAACTAGCCAATGTTGTGATGATGTATAATGCTGGAATGGGAAGAGAAATACCTAAAGCCAATCAGGTAAACGATCCGAAATTCCCTCATAAATCAGGGATGATTGTCAAGCTGAACCTTACAGATGATGAGGTTTTTGATATTGTAGCTTTTTTGAAAACACTTAACAGCTATAAATATAAAATGAGGCCCCCTGAACTTCCCGCTCAATAATACGCAGAGATGCTACATTCAGAAATAAATAAAAACGCTCCGGACGGAGCGTTTTTGTTTTATATGATAGTATTGGATTTAATTGAAGCAGAAGATTGACATTCCTGGTACTGTAGCATTGTTTTAAGCTGTGCTGTATCTAAAATTATATCTTAGCCTTTCTATTTAAATTTGAAAACACTCTTAATGAACCTCATGTTCAGATAATCTTCAATAGGGAATATCTTGGTGAAATAGTTTCCTATATAAATCAATATCAATACAACGGTCGGTTTATAAATCAGATTGATAAGATTGCTATTGAAGTTAGGAAGGACAATAGCTACGGTAATTGCCAGAGTACAGATAATGGAAACGAAAATCATCTCAATAGTCAGAGGTGATACCTTAAACACGATATAATTAAAGATGATTTTAATGATATTGTAAACAGATAATGAAATAGCGGTTGATAGGGCAATTCCAATAAGTTTCAGATCTGTATTTTTTATGAAGTAATAATTTAGTCCAATGGTTAATCCTGCTAATAAAAGCATTACCAGAATATTGAATCGGTAATATTTTGAGAGAGAAATAATATTTCCATTGAAACCGGTTGCCAGATCTATTAAAACGGCAGATCCCCAAATCCAGACTACAGGCTCATATTCTCTTAGCATAGTCCCGTTTTTTGGCATAAACTGAGTCAGGTAAGGAAATCCCACCATAATGCATGAGAATAATACTGCACCTAGAAAATATAAAGAGAGCGAAGTTTTTTTGTGAAACCTGTCCAGCTCTTCCATATCTCCGTCAGCAAGTGTTTTGTTGATAATAGGGGCCGAAATATTAAATAATCCCAACTGGGGAATAGAAATCAGTGAAATAAGGGCGTACAGTACAGAATAAATTCCTACCTCTTCCATTCCCATAAATTCACCAATCATAAAACTGTTGATGGCCAGGTAATTTCCGAAAGTCCCCAGAAACCCAAAAAAGCTGTAGTTGAAAAACTTTTTCCATAAATCATCTTTCTTAAAATAATCTGTATTAAAATCGAGATGTATCTTTTCAAGTTTGTTCGTGTAATAGATGTATCCAAAAAGCATTAAAGCAAAGATTCCGAAAAAGAAGGCAAAAGCAACTTTTTGAGAAAGAGCAAAATAATAAAATAAACAAAAAGCCCCCAGATTGGCTATTTTGGGAAATAGATTATCAAAGATATTGGAAACTACAATTCTTTTATAGTTGGAAGTGTACTTATTGAAGATAGCGCAGAACGAAAGAATCAAAATTAATGGAAGAATCATTTCTTTGATCTTCCATGCTTCCGAGTGTCTGAACTTCGGATAAAAGTAAGGCAGTACAAAAAACACTGCCGCAAAAATGAGAAAATTAACAAAAACAGTGAGCAGTGATAATGAAAGCATATTCTGCTTCTTACCGTCTTTTTCTACCGAGTGAAAAAACTTTACATTAGAATAAGAAATACCCAATACTACAAAAGGAACCAACATTTCGGCAGTAGGAAGGATATAGCGAAGTTTTCCGTAAAATTCAAAGTCATTGGGGAAAATGAATATTGCGGAAACCGTGCCCAGCAAAAAACCAATATAACCGATAATGGAATATTTGAAGCCTTGTCTCGCTACTACGCTCATAAAGTTGTTTTAAATGTTTTTAGGTATAAAAATAATATTGTTGATATACTGAGTTTTATTTTTTTCGTCACTTGTATTTTGCAGTAAAATGTCCTCTGTAAGTGTTTGCAGTATAAAGCTGTCTCTGTTAAGATATTGAGCTTCATATCCCCAGCTTTGCACTTCAGAGATTTCATTCCATATAGGCGTTTGGTGGTGTCTTTGTTCCATTTCAACCATTAAGGTCGGTCGGAACTGTCTGATGGTTTCTTTTGCTCCCAGAAGAGTCTTTATCTCATTTCCTTCAACATCTATTTTGATGAAATCCAGTTTGTCAAAATGTTCCAGGGCAGCCCAATCATCCAATTTAATAACCTTCACTTTTTCAGTAAGGCTTTTCTCTTCCCCTTTTTCCTTATAAGAAGTATTTAAGGTTCCCCGGGAAGCAATTGTTTTTCCATTAATGACAGGAACTTTAAATTCAGCTGTCGTATTTTCGTCAGAAAGGGCCAACGGAAGAATCTGCATCGTGGGAAACAGTCTTTTAAGACGCTGGTAAAGCTTTTTATTAGGTTCAAAAGCATAAATATGCTCATGATCCAACTTGTTTTCCAACTGATAAAGGAAAGTTCCTACATTCGCACCAATATCCAGAATTACAGCATTCTTTGGAAGGTATTCCTTGATCCATACCAGTTCCGGTTCTACATTGCGTTCCGAAAAATTATTTTTATTAAGATTGTTTAAGGTCTTAAAATATCTTTTTTTGTAGAAATTCGGACTTATATATTGTAGTTTTTCTGCAATTTTTTGGTATAAAGACATCCTTAGCTTTTTGACGAACAGCAAAGATAAGCAAAAATGTAAAACTTATCTTAAAAAATGTTAAATATAATATATTGATTCTCAGTAGGTAATATTTCCGGATAGTTTTGAGGAAAAATGAGATATAACAGGTTTTTCCTTTGTCCGGGAGACTCCTTCGGCTAATAAACAGCTTGTTTTAAAGATTCTGGAACAGCATAAAATGATAAAGCATGGCTGTTTTTTCTCCCCAATATTACCTATAAGGCATATCAATGGGAGGTAAAGAGAATTTTGCCGTATCAGTAAGAATTTAACTGAACTATTTTATCAAGCAGTTTCCGGATTGGTTAGACAAAAGGAGTATTCAGAAAGTCATTAAAAGGTTTCATGAGGCTAAAGATCTTTGTCAGATTTTGCACCGCTTTTTTATCCAGTATTTCTTCATCTTTTAAATGGTAGAGTACGATAAAGTTTTTAAGTTTCAGATATTCTGCCATAGGATCTTCCTTTTCAAAACCCTGAGGAACTTTCTTAAGTTTATCATCCTGATCAAGTTCAGGAAAATGCTTTTTGAAATCTTTATGATTTAAAATTTTGAGAAAGTCATCACCATACAAAGAAACCTCCTTTCTTACTTCTTTCAAAACAGAAGATTCAGGCATGTAGATTCCGCCGGCTAGAAATGATTTTCCGGGTTCAATATGAAGATAATATCCTCCTTTCTGACTTCCTTTACCCATTCCTAAAGAGGCTCCGAAGTTGGTTTTATATGGAACTTTATCTTTTGAAAACCTGGTGTCCCTGTAAATTCTGAACATGGCTTTTTTGGGATCTATTTTAGCCAGATTCTCATCAAAACCTGACATTTCTTTGATTAAATCTTCAAGGAAAGAAATCACATTCTCCTGTGATTCTGTGTAGAGACTTTTGTTCTCAGTGAACCATTCACGGTTATTGTTGTTGGTTAGCTTTTTTAGAAATGTAAGTGTTTCCGGTTGTATTGTATTCATTTTGTGAGGTTGGATTACTATGGGTTGTAAAGAAAGATGATCTGCCGATTTATTTTTAAACGAAGTTAAAAAATAAACTTGCGTTTACCAAAAATTAAACTGGAGTTCACGAGGTGGGGATTTTTATTTTTTAGCTTTGAGATACCAACTTATTACAACGTACATACTATGAAAAATCTGAAAAAAATCTCAAGAATGGATTTGAAAAAGTTACAGGGAGGAGCGGCTGCATACAGCTGTGGATCTTACTGCAGTAAAGTAGGAGAACAATGTGGAAATTATCTTTACGAGTGCTATTGTCAGGCACTTAATGGAGATCCTACATTTTTAAGATGTGTGCCTAATCATTAATTGTTAGAAAAACCAACGGAAGACTGTCTCAACACTGAGATGGTCTTCTGTTTTCTAATACAATTTTTTTATCCGGATATCTATTTAAAAATTTTTGCAATTATTCATATCTCAATGCTTCAATCGGATCAAGTTTGGAAGCTTTTAATGCAGGATAATATCCAAAGAAGACTCCTGTGACAGCACAGACGATAAATGAAACGATAATAGATGATTCTGTGATAAAAGTAGGCCAAGATAAGAAATAAGTGACCAGATTTGAGGTTAAAATACCTAAAATTACGCCAATAATTCCACCGGTAATACTAATCAGTACTGCTTCGATAAGAAACTGATATAAAATATCCTTTCCCCTGGCTCCGATAGACATTCTAAGACCGATCTCTTTGGTTCTTTCAGTAACGGAAACATACATAATGTTCATGATCCCGATTCCTCCTACTATCAGGGAGATTCCCGCTATTGCTGATAAAAGAACTGTCAAAAGCTGGCTGGTAGAGCTCATGGTTGAAATAAGTTCAGCCTGGGTTCTTACACTAAAGTCATCATTATTCCCGTCAGCAGGCAGTTTATGTTGCTTTCTTAATATCTCCGAAACCTGGTCTGTAGCCTGTTGGGACGTGTTTTCATTACTTGAAGCTGCATAAATAGTCTGAACATAAGTGATTCCTAAAAACCTTCTTTGAACCGTATTAAAGGGTGCAATAATCACATCATCCTGATCCTGTCCGAAAGCATTGGAACCCTTGGGTGCCAATATACCTATTACTTTCATCGGAACTTTATTAAATCTGATGGTTGCCCCTATCGGATTTTCACCATTAGGAAACAGATTGGTGTATACCGTTTGTCCTAAAAGACAGACCTTATTGGATGAGGTGACGTCTTTTTTAGTGAAAAGGCTTCCGTTTGCAATGCTCCAGTCTCTGATACTGAAATAATCTTCATTGACTCCCTGTAGCTGCGTAGGCCAATTATTAGGACCGTTAATAGACTGGCCGTTGGTTTGTACTGCCGGTGATACAAAAGAGACATCAGGAGCGCCTTTTGAAATAGCTTCGGCATCCTGTGGTTTCAGAGTCTGTAATCCGGAAGCTCCGATTCTGGCCCCTCCGGAAACATTGATATTGCTTGAAGGTCTGATCGTAATCATATTTGAACCCATGGAAGAAAGCTGATCACTGATGCTTTTCTTTGAACCTTCCCCAATAGCAGTCATCGCAATAACCGACGCGACACCAATAATGATTCCGAGCATTGTTAAAAATGCCCGAAGTTTGTTCCGTAGAAGAGCTTTCCAGGCAATTCTGAAGAGATTTGAAAGGTTCATTGCATGTATTTTTTATTGTAAAACTATCTGTAATCATCGTTGACCGGAAGATTTTCCAGGGCTTCTCTGGCAGATTTTATATTTTCATTTTTTATGTCTTTAATTACTTTTCCATCCCTTAAAGTAACTGTTCTGCTACTGAAAGTGGCAATGTCAGGTTCATGGGTAACAAAAACAATTGTTCGTCCCTGTGTATTTAATTCCTGCATCAATGCCATAATTTCATAGGATGTTCTTGTATCAAGGTTTCCCGTAGCCTCATCCGCCAGGATCATTACCGGCTCATTGACCAATGCACGGGCAATGGCAACCCTTTGTTGCTGCCCACCAGACATTTGGTTAGGAAGATGGTCCACTCTGCTTTCCAGTTTTACAGCAGCCAGTGCCTGTAATGAACGCTGATAGCGTTCTTCCGTAGAAACTTTTGAGTTGTAAAGAAGGGGAAGCTCCACGTTTTCCCTGGCTGTAGTCCTGGGAAGAAGATTGTAAGACTGAAAGACAAATCCTATTTTTTGATTCCTGAGAACGGCAAGTTTATCGCGGTCCAGCTCTTTGATATTCACATTATCCAATATATAATCTCCGGCCGAAGGTTTGTCAAGACATCCCAGAATATTGAGCAGAGTGGATTTGCCAGATCCACTGCTTCCCATAATCGTTAAAAACTCTCCTCTCTCTACAGAAAAAGTGACTCCTTTCAGCGCATGGACAATTTCTTCGCCCATTCTGAATTCCCTTTTCAGATCCATGATCTCCAGAATTTTCTCTGCCATGACTTTAGTGTTAGTTTTGCTACTTGCTACTTGCTACTTGCTACTTGCTACTTGCTACTTGCTACTTGCTACTTGCTACTTGCTACTTGCTACTTGCTGTTTAAAATAACGAATCCAAAATTAGGAATTCATTATTGCTATGGTCTAGGTCCACCGCCGCCGCTGTTCTTATTGTTGCCACCACTTCTTCTTTGAGGCATAAATGGGCTTTTTGCCTGACCGCCGGAAGATTTTTTAGAAAGAACTTTGTAACCGGTAATAATATTGTCGTTTGTATTCAGCCCTGAAATTACCTGTATTTCCGTATCGTTATCCATTCCGGTTTTTACCTTTTTACGGGATATTGTACTGTCTTTAGCGATGACCCAAACTGTGGCTTCATCCTTTTTATCTGTTCCTTTGTTTTGTTTTTTTCTTTGTCCTTTTTCATGGGTTTTATCATTGGCGAAAGGAGAACTGATTTTATATTTCTGGATGATCAGACTGTCCGGCCTAAAGCTGGTTGCCGCAGCAGGGATTTTCATGATATTTTCTACAATCTGGGTGTAAATATTGATATTGGCGGTCATGCCGGGTTTAAGTTTTAAACCGGAGTTATCTGCATTGATGATGGTGGTATAATTCACTACATTGGACGATACGGTTGGATGAAGACGAACTTCTGCAACCTGCCCCTCAAATATTTCATCAGGAAAAGCATCCACGGTAAAGGTTGCTTTTTGTCCTACCTTTACATTTCCGATATCAGCTTCATCTACTGAAGCACGAACCCGCATCTTGGTAAGGTCTTTTGCGATACTGAAAAGGGTAGGAGTGCTGAAACTTGAAGCTACGGTCTGACCTTCGCTTACATTCCTGTTGAGAATTGTTCCGTCTATAGGTGAATAAATATTGGTAAGAGACAGGTTTTTATTAGCTGTGGACAGCTGGGCTGTAACGGATCCTACCTGTGCTTTTGCAATATTATACTGATTCGTGGCATTGTCAAAGTCGGCTTGGCTGATAGCTCCTACTTTATAAAGCTGAGACTGCCGGTTGATGTTGATCTCATTATAGGCAAGATTACTCCTTGCATTCTGGAGGTTAGCTTTATACTGTTCTGACTGAAATTGTAATAAATCCGGATCTAAGGTAGCCAGGAGCTGGCCTTTTTTTACTGTAGAGTTAAAATCCACATAAATATTTTTAATAATTCCTGATACCTGTGTACCCACGGCAACGGTATCTACAGGCTGTATTGTTCCTGTCGCCGTGATTGAGTTTGAAATTTCTCCCATTTCAGGCTTTACGGTTTCGAGCTGGATTTTTATTTCTTTCTCTCTAATGAAGAAAAACCAGACTGCACCAAGAATAATGATGCCGCCAACAATCCAGTATAACCATTTTTTATTTTTTGTTTTCATCGTTTATTTTAGATTTATAGGATTACCTGCGTAAAATTCATAGATCTGTTTATTGAGAACTGCAGTGTATTTGGCCTGCAGATAATTTTGGATAGCCTGTACATAAGTCAGTCTTTGCTGCTGGAGTTGTACATAATCAATGCTGCCTATCTTCATCTGTGCATTTACGATATCATAGCTTTGTTTGCTGATATCCATTTGCTTTGATGCAGAATCATACTGAGACAGAGAATTCTGAAGGTTGATATATGATTGTTCAACCTGTTGGCTGAGAATAGTCTTCGTATTCAGTAAATCCAGATTCGCTTGCTCTATGGCAATTTTGGACTTCTCAATCTGGGTTTTGTAGATTCTGTTATTGTAAATGGGGATCCCTAAACTTAGTCCTATCGGTAAATAAAAATTATTGCCTAGCTGATTAAAATAATTTCCATTGCCATAAGAATAATTGGTTGAAATATTTCCGGTAAGACTTAGAGTAGGCTGTATAGAAGCTTGGGCCATTTTAAGATTGGTATTGGAATTTTCCACACTCAGTTCTCCATATTTTACTTCCGGACGTTGATTTAGAGCAAGATGCTGAACATCTGCAAGTGCTTTTAGCTGGTCATCCACTACAATACTGTCCGGTTTTACAATTTGAAAATCATAGGTGAAAGGCAATTGTAGAATTTGTTTTAAATTGACAGTATTGGTTCTGAGATTATTCTGAGCCGATATTAAATTATATTCATCTTGGGCAACCTGTGACTGAATCTGAAGATAATTTAATTTTGAAATATTTCCGGCTCTGTAAAACTGATCTCCCTGTTTTAACTGAGTTTGAGTAGTTTTCAGAACATTTTCCAGAGAAATGATGTTTTCCTGATTCATCAGAATAGTAAGGTAAGCCTGTGTAATACCGAGTGCGATATTATTCTCAGATTCCTGTACGGATAAATCTGCCATCTGAACCAGCAGATTTTTGGAAGTTTCATTATTTTTAATATAATTGGCGTGATAAAGGGTCATGGAAGAATTAGCTCCAATACTCTGTGACTGAGTGCCCGTAAGCTGTAAACCATTGCCGCCGTTTAATGCAAAAAGTCCTTGGGATACTGTTCCGCTTACAGTAGGATATTTGGCATCTTTTGCCTGAAGAAGATCCTGTTCTGCGGAATTTTTTGAAAGCCTTAGCGAATTGATAGAAATATTGTTCTCTTTTGCATATTCAATACAATTTTCTAGAGTCCAGCTGGCTGGATAATGGTGTGTTTGAGCGGATACTTCAAAGGCTGCACATGAGAATATCAAAAAGAAAAATTTACTTTTCATGGTTTTATTTTTGAAAATTCATAAATAACACAGAAAAAATCAATCCAATTTAATAAAAAAAAATAATGTTTAACAAGTCTTTAACTTGAAGCTTGTTTTTTTAGATTTAATTTTCAAAAAATTAAAAAAATATTAAAGGATTCTGAATTTAAGATTGTATATTTAAAACTTTATTCAAAAACAAGTCAAATATTTATTGTATCTTTGCAAAAATTTTAAAATAGTTAATGAATTTATTTACGGAAACCAATTTAAGTCCTGATATTCTTAAGGCAATTGGCGAACTGGGCTACGAAAGCCCAACAGAAATCCAAAAACAGACTATCCCTTTTATTCTTTCAGATATTCGCGACTTGATCGCACTTGCGCAAACAGGGACAGGCAAGACAGCAGCGTTTTCGCTTCCGATTTTGGATATGATTGACGATACGAGTCGCAAAATCCAATTATTGGTGCTTTGTCCGACACGGGAATTATGTCTTCAGATTTCTAAAGACATAAAGAATTACTCTAAGTACATGAAAGACATCAAAACCACAGCGGTGTATGGTGGAAGTAGTATTGTAGAGCAGATGAGATCTTTGAGGGATAAACCACAGATTATCGTGGGAACTCCGGGAAGAGTAATTGATCTTATCAACAGAAAAGCATTAGACTTTTCTGCTATTCATTGGTTGGTATTAGATGAAGCTGATGAAATGCTTTCTATGGGATTCAAAGACGAATTGGAAACCATCTTAAGCGAAACTCCGGAAACTAAACAGACTTTCTTATTCTCGGCGACGATGAATAAAGAGGTGGAAAGAATTTCCAAAAATTACCTTACAAAACCACACCGTATTTCAGTAGGTTCTATCAACGAAGTGAAGAAGAACATTACGCACGAATATTACGTGGTAGGTTACCGTCAGAAAAAAGAAGCATTGAAAAGATTGATCGATGCAAACCCTAATCAGTATTCCATTATCTTCTGTAGAACGAGAATGGAAACTCAGGAGGTTGCTGATTTCTTGATGCAGAATGGATATGCAGCAGATGCACTTCATGGAGACCTTTCTCAGGCGCAGAGAGATACGGTAATGAAGAAATTCAGATTGAAAAACATCGATATTCTTGTCGCTACAGACGTTGCAGCAAGAGGATTGGATGTAAACTCTCTGACTCACGTTATTCACTTCTCTTTACCTGATGATCCTGAAGTATTTGTTCACAGAAGTGGAAGAACAGGTAGAGCAGGAAAAGACGGTATTTCTATGGCCTTAATAAAGCCTGAAGAAAGCAGAAAGCTGAAGCAGATCAAATCTGCAACAAAGATTGAGATCAACGAAAAATTCATTCCTACAGGTGAGCAGATTATCAAAGCTCAGGTAGGTGGTGTTTTCGAAAAACTATTAACAGAACACGAAGATCTTTTTGCGTTTGATGATAGTCTGATTCCTGATCTAAGCAACTTTACAAAAGAAGAATTGGTGCACCAGTTGCTACAGTTCCAATTGAAAGATCTTGCTTTATATTACAAAGACAAACACGATCTTGTTGAGCAGAAATTGAGCAGCAGAGATGACGATTACTCAAGAAGAGACCGTGGTCGTGATAGAGACAGGGATCGTGGAAGAGACAGAGATAGCAGAGATAGCAGAGACAGAGATCGCGGAAGAGATAGAGACCGTGGTGGAAAGCCAAGAAGAAAAGATGAGAATATGGTAAGATTCTTCTTTAATCTTGGAAAGAAAGATCACTTGAAGAAGCTTGATGTTTTAGATATTATTAATCAGGCTACTGCTGGAGGAAAGACCAAGAAAAGAGCTGAAATTGGTGATATTGAAATCTTGGAAAAGTTCTCTTTCTTCGAAGTTGAGAAATCATTCAAAGACAATGTCCTTAGCAATATTCAGTCAATGAAGTTCAAAGGAAAAGATATGAGGGCTGAAGTGGCAAACTAAACCCTTATTGACACTATATAAAACCGGCAGTAATGCCGGTTTTTTTATTTGATTATCAAATGGTAAGCGAATGTTAACAAAACTTAATGTTAGATAGTTTCAGGTCAAATCCTTTTTTAGGAAATTTGCACTCGAATTATAAATACTAAAAAATGGGAATTGGTAATATTTTCCACGCTTTTCAACCAAAGGATAAAATCTTTTTCGTGCTTTTTGAAAAAGTAACCGAAAATCTAGTTGCAATGTCTGAAGACTTCAACACAGGAATCAAAGATTTCGATCTTAATGATGACTCTATGTTGAAAAAAATGAGCGACTTCGAGCATAAAAATGATGAACTTACTCACGAGATCTTCGTAGAACTGGGGAAAAACTTCATTACTCCTTTTGACCGTGAAGATATTCACACTTTGGCAACAGGATTAGATGACATCGCCGATTACATCTACGCTTCTACAAAATATATCTTTTTGTACAAATCACCTGAGATGAAGGCTTATTCAGACTTCTCTTTGTTGATCCACAAAGCATGTCTTGAAATCCAGAATGCTATGAAAAACCTTAAAGGTTTCAAGAATATGGAGCAGGTAAAAGAAGCTTGTATCAAAGTAAACTCTATTGAGAATATTGCAGATGATTTACTGTCTAACTCAATGGTAGAATTGTTTGAAACCAATGATGCTATCAATATCATCAAAGTTTCATCTGTATTGAACTATCTTGAAATAGTAACTGATAAAGCAGAAGATGTTGCCAACACGATTGAGAACATCATGATTAAATACGCCTAAACAATACATAACATAGCAAAAAATGGAATTTCCTATTTTACTTACGGTTATTATTGCTTTAGCCTTAATTTTCGATTATATTAATGGTTTTCATGATGCAGCCAACTCAATTGCAACCATTGTTTCTACAAAAGTTTTAACTCCATTCCAGGCTGTACTTTGGGCAGCACTTTGGAACTTTGCCGCTTTTTTTATTGCTGCTTATATTATTGGAGAGTTTAAAATTGGTAATACAATTGCGAAAACGGTCAATGAGAATTTCATCAACCTTGAAGTTATATTTTCAGGTCTTGTAGCGGCTATTGCCTGGAACCTTTTGACATGGTGGTTTGGGATTCCTTCCTCATCATCACATACCTTAATTGGTGGGTTTCTGGGAGCTGCTTTAATGCATGCTTTTATGATGGATTATCACGATGTGGCAGCAGCTCAACCAGCTTTAGGCTTCTTTGAAACCTGTAAACATGCCTTACATCAGGTAACGACACAAAGTGTTGTGAAATTTGATAAAGTAATTCCTATCTTCCTGTTCATCTTCATGGCACCGATTATAGGGATGATTATCTCCATTATCATCACATTAATTATTGTTCATCTTTATAAAAAATCAAATCCACACAAAGCAGACCAATCTTTTAAAAGATTACAGTTGGCTTCTTCAGCTTTATTTAGCTTAGGACATGGTTTGAATGATGCACAGAAAGTAATGGGGATTATAGGAGCAGCATTGATTTATTATCATGTGGAGATGCTGCATGATCCTATTTATCTGAATATTCCTTCCGCAGGACGTTTTGATTACTTTGCACAACATTATCTTTGGGTTCCTTTGGTTTCCTTCCTGGCAATCGGTTTAGGTACTATGAGTGGTGGTTGGAAAATTATCAAAACAATGGGGACTAAAATTACAAAAGTAACCTCATTGGAAGGAGTAAGTGCAGAAACTGCAGGAGCAATCACGCTATTCATTACTGACCACTTTGGTATTCCTGTATCTACAACCCATACAATTACAGGTTCTATCATCGGGGTAGGATTAACGAAAAGAATTTCTGCGGTAAGATGGGGGATTACAGTAAGCTTACTTTGGGCTTGGGTACTTACAATTCCTATTTCAGCTATTGTAGCAGGAATTACCTATCTTTTAGTAAGTTTCTTATCTTAAGATAAAAATTAAAAAAATCATATAAACTTTGTCCATAAGGGCAAAGTTTTTTGTTTTATAAAGCCCCGAAAAATCGTATTTTTGTTCAAATTATAAGAATTTATGGAATTTTTAGACAGATACCAGCAGATCGTTGGTGACGCCATCAATAAGTATACTTTTAAAGATAAGCCCAGAGAACTCTATGATCCGATGAATTACATCATTTCTCATGGAGGAAAACGTCTTCGTCCTATTATGGTACTGATGGCATGTGATCTGTTTGGAGGAGACCTGAAGGAGGCTATAAAGCCTGCTTTGGCTATAGAGTTTTTCCATAATTTCACACTGATCCATGATGATATTATGGATGAGGCTCCTTTAAGAAGAAATAAGCCCACTATCCATACGCTACATGGAATCAATGTAGGTATTCTTTCCGGAGACGGACTGATGCTTAAAGCCTATAAATTCTTTGAAGACCTGGAGCCTGAAATTTTCAAAGCCTGTATCAGGATTTTTACCCATACAGGGCTTTTATTATGTGAAGGGCAACAGTATGATATCAACTTTGAGACTCAGAAAGATGTGACTTTTGATGACTATATCAGAATGATTACTTATAAAACAGGAGTTCTGAGTGCTTCTTCTTTTGAGATCGGTGCACTGATTGCAAGAGCGGATTTTAAAGATGCCAAAGCTATTTTCAATTTCGGGAAACATATTGGGATTGCTTTCCAGATTATGGATGATTATCTTGATGTGTTCGGAGACCAGGCTCAGTTTGGTAAGAAACATGCAGGAGATATCTATGAAAATAAGAAGACGGTTCTTTATTTACTGGCAAAAGAACATGCCACGGAAGAAGAAAGAAAGGAACTGGATTACTGGTATTCTAAGAAGACAGATAACGTAGATAAAATCTATGGAGTTGAAAAGATCTTCAGAAGAACAAAAGTAGATGATAGAGCGCTTCGTTTAATTGAGAAACACAATGAAATAGGGCAGAGCTATCTTCAGAAAATTGATATCCCTGAAGAAAAGAAGAAGCCGTTTATAGAACTGGCCAATTATTTGTTGAGAAGAGAAAGCTAAATAAGATTTTAGATAAGAGCTGGCAGGTAGCAGGTTTCGTTAATAAGAACTTATTACCTGCTACCTAATTTCTACTCCCTGGAAAAAATGAAATTCAGAACTGAGGTTGATATTAAAAAATCAGAAAAGAAAATTGAGATTGAAGATAAAATATTTTCAATAGGTTCGTGCTTTGCTTCAGAAATGACTGATCTATTGCAGCAGGGACAGCTGCAGACCCTTAATAATCCTTTTGGAACCATTTTTAACCCCTTTTCTATTCGTAATGAAGTAAAGATACTCCATGATTCATTATTTTATGAAGAAGAGGATCTGATCACGTATAATGAAGAATATATTTCACTGGATCATCATACAAGTTTTGATACACGGTATATTCATCAGACTTTGGATAAAATCAATGGGGCGATTGAAGAAGGCAATGCTTTTCTTCAGGAGACAGACTGGATTATTATTACCTATGGAACTTCATTTATCTATGAATTTATTCCAAAGAAAAAACTCGTTGCCAATTGTCATAAGATTCCCCAGAAGTTTTTCGAAAAAAAATTGCTTTCCCATCAGGAACTGACACATTCTATTTACAATACAATTTTAGATCTTAAGGATATTTGTAAAGAAGATGTACAGATTTTATTTACCGTTTCACCGGTAAGACATACCAAAGACGGAATGATTGAGAACCAGCTGAGTAAATCCAAACTCATTACCGCTATTCATGAATCTATATCCGTGTTCGAAGATTGTCATTATTTGCCTGTTTATGAAATTTTAATGGATGACCTCCGGGATTACCGTTTTTATAAGGAAGATATGATTCATCCCAGTACCCAGGCTGTAAACTATATTTTTGACAAATTTGGGGATGCTTATTTTTCTGAGGATACAAAAGATTTTATTAAAGAAAATTTTAAAATTACCAAAGCCTTAGAACATAAAACAAGCGATAAAAAAGATCCGAAGTTTATTGAATTCCGGGAAAAACTGGATCAGAGAATTGAAAATCAACGAACGAAAGTAAAACATAAGATATTTTCAAATGACTGATTTTACGCAGATTGATTATTTGAAAAATGGAAATGAAAGACAAAAGAGGGCTTTTGAAGTACTCACAAAATATAAGGTCTTTGAAAAGCTAAGTAATTATTCACCTTTATTGGCCGGAACCATTCCCATTGAAATCGATATTGCAGGTAGCGATCTGGACATTATTTGTGAAGTAGACCTTAGATCTAAAGAGGATTTTTTGGAAGAGCTAAGCTTATATGAACTAATTCCTCGGGAAGCCGATGTTAAGGTTGAAAATATAATGGTGAATGGTGAAGCAAGTATCGTTTTAAACTTTATGCTGGAAGAATTTCCCATTGAGATTTTTGGTCAGAACAAACCCGCCAGAGAACAGAATGCTTACAGGCATATGATTACCGAATACAGGATACTACAGGAAAAAGGAGAAGAATTTAAAAAGAAGATAATAGAACTGAAAAAACAGGGAATAAAGACAGAACCGGCATTTGGAATGCTGATGAATCTGGAAAATCCTTATGAAGATCTGTTAAAATGATAAGAAAATGATTGATACACATACACATTTATACGCAGAAGAATTTGATGAAGATAGAAAAGAAGCTATTCAAAGAGCTATAGATAAAGGGATTACAGAGTTTTATCTTCCTGCTATTGATTCTGAGTCTCATGAAAAGATGCTTCAGCTGGAAACCGAATACCCCGGACAGATTTTTTCAATGATGGGTTTACATCCCTGTTATGTAAAGCCTGAATCCTGGGAAAAAGAACTTGAAATCGTAAAAGACTATCTTGATCAAAGAAATTTTCCGGCGATAGGAGAGATAGGAATCGACCTGTATTGGGATAAAACTACTCTTGATATTCAGGTGAAAGCTTTTGAACAGCAGATTGACTGGGCCATAGAAAAAGATCTTCCTATTGTGATCCATACAAGAGAAAGCTTTGACGAAACATTTGAAGTACTTGAAAGAAAAAAACACCCGAAGCTCAGAGGGATCTTCCATTGCTTTTCGGGTAATCTGGAGCAGGCGAAGCATGCTATAGACCTTAACTTTATTTTGGGTGTCGGTGGGGTAGTTACTTTTAAAAATGGTAAAATAGACCAGTTTCTGAAAGAAATCCCTTTAGAGAAGATTGTTCTGGAAACAGATTCTCCATATCTGGCACCGGTTCCTCACAGAGGAAAAAGAAATGAAAGCTCATACCTTGATTTAGTTGCCGGGAAACTGGTAGATATCTATGGGAAAGATTTTTCAGAGATTGATAGGATTACCAGTGAAAATGCAAAGAAATTATTTAAGTAGACTACTTTTTACTGGATATAAGATAAAATAAAAAGCCTTTTCAATTTTTGAAAAGGCTTTTTTATTTTTATTTCTTTCTGGTGAAATTTTTATTCTTAGGCTTTTTAAATCCTGTGGATGCAGCCGGTTTTTTATTATTGGGAGTCCTTGCTGGTCTCGGGCCTTGTCTTTCGCCTCCTCCAGACATCGGTTTATTGTTTGAATCTCTTTTTTGAGCAACCAAATCATCTGTATGGAATGGATGGTCCTT
Source organism: Chryseobacterium sp. YR221 (assembly GCF_900176315.1). NCBI lineage: Bacteria > Pseudomonadati > Bacteroidota > Flavobacteriia > Flavobacteriales > Weeksellaceae > Chryseobacterium > Chryseobacterium sp. YR221. The sequence continues at coordinate 33,815 of NZ_FWXM01000010.1, read as the reverse complement.
TACGATCGGAATTTTCTTTCCGATAAGTTTTTCTGTATTTTTTAGATTAAGAAGATCAAGTCCGTCTACAAAAGATATTGAATTTCCTTCTGCACCAGCTCTTCCTGTTCTTCCAATTCTGTGTACATATGTTTCAGAAACATCAGACAGCTCAAAATTGATTACGAATTTTAATTCATCAATATCAATCCCTCTCGCTGCAATATCTGTAGCTACAAGCACTCTTGTTTTTCCGGATTTGAAATTATTCAGTGCGTTTTGTCTCGCATTTTGAGATTTATTACCATGAATGGCTTCTGCAGAGATATTATCTTTTTGAAGCTTTCTGGCAATCTTATCAGCACCATGTTTTGTTCTGGCAAATACCAATACAGAATCTGAGATGTCATTCTGAAGAATATGTGATAACAGGTTTAGTTTGTTATCTTTTTCTACAAAATAAACAGACTGTTTGATAGTATCTGCTGTAGAAGAAACAGGTGTTACCTCTACTTTTACAGGATTATTCAGTATGGAATTAGCCAATTTCTGAATCTCTCCGGGCATTGTTGCGGAAAAGAATAATGTCTGTCTCTTCTGAGGCAAAAGCTTAATTACTCTTTTAACGTCATGTACAAAACCCATATCAAGCATTCTGTCCGCTTCATCAAGCACAAAGATCTCAATGTTTTTAAGGCTGATAATGCCTTGAGCAATGAAGTCAAGAAGTCTTCCCGGTGTAGCCACCAGAATATCAATACCTCTTCTCAGTGCAGCTTCCTGGTTGCCCTGTTTTACCCCGCCAAAAATAACAAGCTGTTTTAATGGAAGATATTTACCATAAGCATTGATATTTTCTTCTATTTGGATCGCCAGTTCTCTGGTTGGAGTAAGGATTAAGGCTTTTATATGATTGTTAGAAATTTTCTTTTTAGATAGGTTCTGTAAAATAGGAATAGAAAAGGCCGCTGTTTTTCCTGTTCCGGTTTGCGCACATCCTAAAAAATCTCTGCCATTCAAGATTTCAGGAATAGATCTTTCCTGAATGGGAGTAGGATTAGTATACCCTTGTTCCTGGATTGCTTTTGCAATAGGTTCTATTAATTGTAAGTCTGTAAAATTCAAATGAATTATTTTAAAATTTAAATAAAAATTCCTTCAGCCTGAAAGAATTACATTCTGCAAAGGTAATCTAAATATTTTTAAGAATTAGTTTTGCTCTCCTGATCCGCTATTAGGTTTATCATATTCCAGTTTTACCCCTGTTTTATGGCGTGGTTATTAATTTGTTTTCGTATTATTTTATTTTTAGTTTATATTTTTAATTATATTTATATTATTTTTGAAAAATATAACATTTCATTGAAGCGGCATAATATCTTTTTAGTGCTTGTGATATCCATTTGAAATGATAATAAAAACTAACCATGAGAAAAATAATCCTCCTCCCTGTATTTATTGCAGGATTAAATGCATATACTCAATCTTGGAGGCATACCGAGAATACAACAACCCTATGTTTCAGATATTCTTACCGTTGATATAGCTGCTGACATTCATTCCATATGACAGGTATACAATTTAATCTACGCCTTAACGGAAATACAAGAGATCGTAAAAATAAATTTCTAAGAACTTAGCTTTTATAAATAAGAGCTAAAGAAGGAATAATTTCTATACCATTTATCAAAAAAATATTAACTCACGAGGGCAGATGAAGACTCATTTTTCCTTCTCTTAAAAAAATGTAAAGTCAAAAAATAACTTTTAATCATGAAAAAAACAATCATTTTACTTGCTGCTGTTTTCAGTTTAACAGCCAATGCCCAATGGAGCCTAACCGGAAATGCCGGAACAACTTCAGGGACCAACTTTATAGGGACCACGGACGGCCAGCCTTTAGTCTTCAAAACAAATAATACAGAAAAGATGAAAATAGGCACGGATGGAAGATTTGTATTTTTTAATGTGACGACACCGGGCCAGGTATGGGATAAAAATCTGTTTTTCGGAGGTGGGGTAAACGATGCAACTGTTTTCGGAAGTGTGGCTTTTGGAATGGGAGCACTTACTCAAAATAAAATAGGAGGCGGAAATACAGCGGTCGGGAATAATGCCATGTCCTTGATGACCAGTGGAGAGCTCAATGTAGCGGTAGGGCTTAATTCAATGAGAAATACAGTGTCAGGTAATTTTAATACGGCAGTAGGAATGAATGCTTTAGAGTATTTTCAGACAGGGGTTGGAAATGTGGGAGTTGGAAATTCAACATTAGGCTCCGGCAGTCTGGTAGGAGATTTTAATGTAGCGGTAGGTACCAGTGCTCTAAGATATATCCAGGTGGGAAGTTATAATACAATTCTTGGAGGAGAATCTTTCAGGTCTCTTGCCAAAGGCTCTAACAATATTAATGTAGGGCATTCCAATGCCAGACTAATCACTTCAGGAAACAACAATATCTTTATTGGAAGCTTTATCACTCCTTATAATACAACGGCTCCTGAAAATGAATTGAATATTGGAAACTGGATTGTAGGAAATAATGGAACTATTGGTATAGGACAGTTTACGACTCAGCTTCCTGCCGATGGCATTGCTCCTGACGGACAAAAATATAAACTTTTTGTAAAAGACGGAATCCGAACAGAGAGAGTGAAAGTAGATATTGCAGCCAATAACGGATGGGCAGACTATGTTTTTGAAAAAAATTATAAGCTGATGCCTTTGAATGATCTGGCTCAATTTATTGATGAAAATGGGCATCTACCGGAAGTTCCTACTACAGAAGAAGCCATTAAAAATGGAATTGAACTTAAAGAAATGAACATTCTTTTGCTTAAAAAAGTGGAAGAATTGACCCTACATTTAATAGATCAGAATAAACAATTGCTTGATCAGAAAAATCAGCTGAAAAAACAAAATGAAGACATAGAAAAGCTTAAAAATCAAATAAATAGCCAAAATAATTTTTAATCATGAAAAAAACAATCGTTTTACTTGCTGCTGTTTTCAGTTTTACAGCCAATGCACAATGGAACCTTACCGGAAATGCAGGAACCACTCCAGGAACTAATTTTATTGGAACCACGGATAACCAATCCTTAGTCTTTAAAACAAACAACGCAGAGAAAATGAAGATTACTCCTAATGGGAGGTTTATATTTTTTAATGTTACATCGCCAGGTATGGTTTGGGATAAAAACCTTTTTTTTGGAGGTGGAACGGATAATGCATCGGGGTCATCTAATACAGCTTTTGGAATGGGATCTCTAACCCAAAATACAACAGGTAATGGTAATACGGCTTTGGGAAATAATGCGATGTCATCAATCAGCAGTGGAGATAATAATGTATCTGTAGGGCAGAATAGTATGAGACATACCATAGATGCTACAATGAATGTTGCGGTGGGAATGAATTCATTGGAATATTTTAAACAAGGGACAGGAAATGTGGGTATAGGAAATAGCGCGATGGGATCAGGATCTTTAGCCGGGGATTATAACGTAGGGATTGGCTGGGATGCATTAAGATATTTAACTGCTGGAAAGAATAATACGGTAGTGGGCACAAGCTCTTTGGTAAGCCTGGCAGGAGGAACTAATAATATAGCAGTTGGTTCTTCCAATGCCAAAGCCATTCTTTCAGGGGATAATAATATTTTTATCGGAAATTTTATTACACCCTATATGTCTTCGCCTCAAAATGAACTGAACATCGGAAACTGGATTGTAGGAAATAATGGAACTATTGGTATAGGACAGTTTACGACTCAGCTTCCTGCCGATGGCATTGCTCCTGATGGTCAGAAATATAAACTGTTTGTAAAAGAAGGAATCCGAACAGAAAGAGTAAAAGTAGATATTGCTGCCAATAACGGATGGGCAGACTATGTTTTTGAAAAAGACTATAAGCTGATGCCTTTGAATGATCTGGCACAGTTTATCGATAAAAATGGGCATTTACCGGAAGTTCCTACTACTGAAGAAGCCATAAAAAATGGGATTGAGCTTAAAGAAATGAATATTCTTTTGCTGAAAAAAGTAGAAGAACTTACGCTGCATTTAATAGATCAGAATAAAGAATTAAAAGCTCAAAAAATGGAAATTGAAACGTTAAAAAAACAGGTTAATTCTTCTAAACAATAGCCTATGAAAACGAAATTTTTTCTCTTATTACTACTAGGTTTTGGAGTCAATATGGTATTTGCCCAAGGCGAAAATGATAACTGGTATTTTGGAAATAACGCGGCACTCAACTTTTCATCTTCTACTCCTGTTGCTGTAAATAACAGTAATATGGAAGCTCTTGAAGGATGTGGTACCGCAAGTGATGCAAGCGGAAAGCTTCTTTTTTATATGAATGGTCAAAGGATTTGGAACAGGCAGCATCAGGTGATGCCTAATGGTACTTTGATCACGCAGCAAAATAACAGTGCCCAGCAGCTTGCTATAGTAAAAAATCCGGCAAATGATAATCAGTACTATGTTTTTACAACAGGGGAAAATGCTGGAAGCTCATTTTATATAAGCTACTCAATTGTTGACATGACTTTGGGGAGTATAGGAACTAATGGGCTTCCCCTTGGTGATGTGCTGCCGGGAGCTAAAGATATTGCAGTATTGGATAATGTAGGGAATCATTTTGATTCAGAAGCGGTAACTATCATTCCCAATAGTACGGATCAGTCTTTTTGGGTTTTAATTCCGAACGGAACAAAGCTTTACAGTTATAAGCTGAGTAATCAGGGATTTGCTAATGGAGCACCAATTGTAAGTAATCTCAATTTTCCGGTAACTTTTGGCAATTATAAATATTTTAGTGTGAGACAGTCTCCAAGACTTAATAATGGTATCTACTCTCATTATATCTGCATTTCTTTTTGGGCTGATTCACTAAACCCATATCCATCGCCGGATTATTATGTTAATAAAGTTTATTCATTCAATTCCTCTACAGGGCAGCTTACAAATGATTTTTCCTTGCAGATAAACGGATTGAGAGCATATGTTCCTGAATTTAATAAGGATGCCTCTGTATTATTCCTGGGCTATGAAAACATCCATGCTGTTGATCTGGTAAATTCTACATCTTCCAATGTGCTGCATACGGAAATTTATACTGAAACCAACGCACCGCTTCACACAGGTATGACTCTTCAGAGAAATAAATATGGAGAGGTGTATGTAAGTAAATCATTTAGCTCATTTTTAGGTAAAGTGATAAATCCTGACGTATACGGTCCCAATATGAATGTGGATTTCAATGCTGTACATTTAGGAAACGGACAAACTCAGTATGGGCTGCCCCAATTACTTCCTATGAAAGAAAGCTCTGAAGGCTCCCCATGTATAGAGAATCTGGTACTGACTACTGAGCCTAATATGTCTCATTATTATGAAATTGGTAAGAAGATCACCACTAAGGATAGATATATTTTGGGTCCTAAACATGATATTACCATGCAATCCGGCGGAAGTATTAATCTTTTACCGGGAACATCTATGGAAATGGGATCCAGGTATCATGCCTTTATTGCTCCTTGCAGAAAACCTGAAATGATACAAAGAAGCGGGCAGGCTCAACATGAGCCGAAGGTAATGCTTTTAGAACTGGATAAGAAGGAAAGAATGGAGAAGAAAACTAATGTTGAATTGTTCCCTAATCCGGCTACAGATATTCTAAGCATTAAAACATCTGTAAAGATTGACGAAGCTGAAATATTTGATATTTCAGGTAAAAAAGTAAATGTTACTTTAAACCGTAATACAGTGGATGTAAGAAGTCTTCCGTCCGGATCATATATGATCAGAATCAAAACCGAAACCGGAGTGATCACGAAACAGTTTATTAAAAAATAAATTGAGATTTCCTTTATCAAAAATAATGGCTGCCCATATCCGGGCAGCCATTTGTATGGTAATCAATAAAGATTATTTAAATCTATACCCAACACCAGCCTGTAAAAAACCAACTTTCGTAGGGACGTGCTGACTTTTATTGGTTTCTATAAAATCAAAATGATAACGGGCATCTACAAAAAACTGATCATTAATTTTATATTCAGCTCCTAAGAAAGGAAAGAGATTGATCGTTTTTGTTCCGGCATAATTATCTTTAGCCATATCATTGAAAAGGCTGCTTGTTTTTATCTTTGTTGAAACATTGATTCCAATGTTCATTCCTACAGAAGCCGAAAGATTAGGAATAAAATAATACTTTGCAGAAATTGGAACCTGTATCTGATTCATCTGGTATTCAAAATTCATATCTCCCATATTTACTACTTCATTCCCTACTAATTGGGTCCATGGGTATGATTCCTTACCTCCCAGTTGGGTATACAGAACTTCAGCCTGTACTGCAAATTTTGGAGATAGTGCCTGCTCTGCCACAGCGCCTACATAGAAATAGGATTTTGAATCTAATTTAGCGTCAAAAAACTTCATACTGGATAACGTATACCCACCTTTTACACCAAAACTCATACTTGAGCTTTGGGCACATACCACAGTAGATATTGCAAATAATATTGCAGATAAAATGTTCTTCTTCATTTTTTTGAATTAAATGATTAATGTTTTTATAAAAAAAATAATTCCTCCCAGATGAAGGAATTATTTATGCAAAAATAATTTAAATATTGTTACCCGAAACTATTTTACTTTAGTCCAGTGTTGATTTTTTCTGAGGTCTTCAAAAAAATGATAAACTTTAGACAGTTTCTCATTTCCCCTTTTTCCGTAATCCTGTATATTTTTAGAAGTTCCATCACTAAAATTAATCCTTAAATAAGAAGTGGAGAGATCTGTAATATTTTTTTCACCATATTTATCTTTTAGATTTTTTACCTCTAAACCATCCAGTAACTTGAGTAATGTATGGTAATCTTCCTCTTTAATGGTTCCTGTAAAAGTTCCCTCTCTCGGATTGGAAAACTCATCTTTTGAAGGCTTTTCACTGAAATTAAAGTGTTCTGCTTCAAAAACTGCGGTTCTATCCGGCTGGATTGTCATTTTAAAAACAGGACAAAAGCCGAAACAGGGAGTGGCTTCATATTCAACGGTTGAGTACTTCGAATTTACTTTTTGAGAAGTACATGAAAATATGAGTACTAGGGCACAAAAACTCAGGATATATTTCATAGTTTAAATTTCTGAATATCTCTCAATAATTGTTCCAAAAGGGTTTTTTTTTCTCCGGTTCCTGTGGAATCTTACTTCCAACAACAGAATGGAAATTGAGACCAAAACAAAACCCCGGAAAAAATTCCGGGGTTATTTATTTTGTTGTAATCTACTTTTTAAAAGTAAGACCGATGAATTCAAACAGTATTTTATCCATGTAGTTTCTTCCAGATAGCATCTTTCAGCTCTACCAGACCTTCTCCTGTAACACCGGAGAAAAATAACGGTTGTCTGTTTTCAGGAAATTCTGCCGCAATTTCTTTTTTCAGCTCATCATCCAAAAGATCGGATTTAGAAACGGAAATAATGAAATCTTTATCCAATAGTTCAGGATTATATTCTACCAGCTCATTTTCCAGAATTTTAAACTCCTGGTAGTGATCTTCAGAATCTGCAGGAATTAAAAATAAAAGAATTGAATTTCTTTCAATATGTCTCAGGAATCTGTGTCCTAATCCTTTTCCTTCAGCTGCTCCTTCAATAATCCCAGGAATATCAGCCATTACAAATGATTTGTAATTTCTGTAGTCTACAATTCCTAAGTTGGGAGTTAAAGTGGTAAAAGCATAGTTTGCAATTTTAGGCTTTGCTGCAGAAACAGATGCTAAAAGGGTAGATTTTCCAGCATTTGGAAATCCAACTAAACCTACATCTGCCAAAATTTTAAGCTCGAAAACAACATAGCCTTCCTCACCATCCATTCCAGGTTGAGCATATCTTGGAGTTTGATTGGTCGATGATTTGAAATGTTCGTTTCCTTTTCCACCTTTTCCACCCAGCATCAAAATAATCTCCTGCTTATCTTCAAGAATTTCCCCGATGATCTCTCCTTCTTCATTTTTAGCGATAGTTCCAATGGGAACATCAATATAAATATCAGAACCATCAGCTCCGGTAAGCTGGTTTTTTGCTCCATTTTCACCACGCTCTGCTTTTATATGACGCGTGTATCGAAGTGGAAGTAAAGTCCATTCCTGTGCATTCCCTCTCATGATGACATGTCCGCCGCGACCTCCGTCACCACCGTCAGGACCTCCTTTAGGAATATATTTTTCACGTCTTAGGTGGGCAGAACCTGCTCCTCCATGTCCGCTTTTACAATGAATCTTTACGTAATCTACAAAGTTTGACATAATTTTTAGGGTTTAGGCCTTAGGGGTTAGGGAACAGATATTTAACGATGCTAAATCCTAATCCCTAAATCCTAAATCCTTATTTAATTTTCTCTACCTCAGCAAAAAGCTTTTGTGAAATCTCATCAATTTCTCCTACACCATTTACTTCCACATATTTTCCCTGCTGCTTGTAAAGTTCGGCTACTTCTGCCGTTTTAGAATAATATTCTTTAATTCTGTTTTCGATGATCTCTACATTGCTGTCGTCTGATCTACCGCTGGTTTCTCCTCTTTTCAGAAGTCTTTCAACCAAAATTTTATCTTCTACCACCAATGCAAGACAGATGTCAATCTTGTCATTCAGTTCTTCTTTAACTATTTTTTCCAAAGCTTCCGTCTGAGCAGTAGTTCTTGGATAACCATCAAAAATAAAACCGCTGGTATCGGTAGGTTTTCTGATCTCATCAATCAGCATATCTGTTGTTACCTGATCCGGAACCAATTCTCCTTTATCGATGTAAGACTTTGCCAGCTTTCCAAGATCAGTATCATTTTTCATATTGTATCTGAAAAGATCACCTGTTGAAACTTGCTTTAAATTGAATTTCTCGATTAAGTTTTGAGCTTGTGTTCCTTTTCCACTTCCTGGAGGGCCGAACAGAACAATGTTTATCATAATTTTGATTCGCTTCCGGCAATTGGCATTTTGCGTCTGGCTTGCTTTCTTGCTTTTAGCTTTATTTAGTTAATATTTTACTTTTATTTCGATTTAATATTTAAAGCTAAAAGCCAGTAGCTAATAGCTATAGGCATTAATGGTTGATTTGACCGTCTTCCAACTGATACAAATTAGGAAGGTTTCTTCCTAGTTCATCATAATCCAATCCATAACCAAGAACGAATTTATTTGGAATCTCCTTTCCAATATAATCCAATTTGAAATCTTTTTTGTAAATCTCAGGTTTCAGTAAGAAGCTTGACAGTTTTACAGATTTAGGGCGCTGTGTTTCCTTAAAGTATTTGAAAAGACTTTCCACTGTATTTCCTGTATCCACAATATCTTCAACAAGAATAATGTGACGGTCTCTTACATCTTTAGTCAATTCCATTTTTTGGTAAACAATCCCTGTAGACTCAGTTCCCACATAAGAACTCATTTGAATGAAAGCAATTTCGCATTCACCTGGGTAATACCTTAATAGATCTGAGAAGAACATGATTACTCCGTTCAATACGCCAATGAAAACAGGAACTTCATCCTTGTAATCTTCATAAATTCTTAACGCTGTCTCTTTTACAATTTCCTGAATCTCGGCGTCCTTCAAATAAGGAACGAAAGTTTTGTCGTGAACTTTAATGCTTTCCATAAAAATTTTTAGTAGTTGGCAAAGTTACGGATTTTTGATTAAAATACTTTCCTGTTTTTATGAGTTTGAGAGTTTTGAAGATTTGAAAGCTATAGAGTTCATATGATCATGGAGCCTGTTTAAACGATAACCAATAAAGTTCTTAAGTATATAGCAAGTCATAGCATTGAGAAAATGCATTTTACCCATATGAAAAAATAGACTGTTTAATGTATGGAAGAAAAGTAAATAATAAGCCAGCAGATGATTCTTATCAGTTTAAGATGGATAAAGAATAGATTGTATTTTAGAGTGGATCCGAAAGTTTATACCTGATTCTTTAGGCAGCAAAATAAAGAAATGGCGGGAAATCACTATATTTGTTCTTTCAAAACCCAATATACGGACATGTAGGATATAATTTCTTTCAGACTTGATCAGGCAGTAACCAAAGAGTTGCTGTTGTTTACCTAATTATTTTAAGAAAGAAATCATGATTTTACTACATCATATATCCTTTGGGTTTCCGGGAGGAGACTTGCTATTTAATCATATCAATATAACGATACCATCTCAAACAAAATCTGCTTTAGTGGGAAGTAACGGCATGGGGAAATCTACCTTACTGAAGCTTATTGCTGAGGAATTACAGCCATTAAACGGAAATATAAATATCCAGAGTGATATTTTCTATGTCCCACAAATGTTTGGAAATTGTAATGACCTTACTATTGCAGAATGCCTCAAGATAGATCAAAAACTAAATGCTCTTCAGAAAATAACAGAGGGAGACGTTGACGAAAGGTATTTTGAAATCCTGAATGACGACTGGGACCTCGAGGAACGGAGCCAAAATGCTTTACACTACTGGGGACTTGAGGATTTTGGACTCAACCAAAAGCTTGAAAGTTTAAGCGGAGGACAAAAGACCAAAGTTTTCCTTGCCGGAATTCAGATCAATCAGCCGGAGATCATCGTATTGGACGAACCTACCAACCATTTGGATCTGGAAGGCCGAAAATTATTGTACGATATGATTGATAAGACAAATGCTACCGTTATTATGGTAAGCCATGACAGGGCACTCCTGAATCTGGTGGACACTATTTTTGAATTAAGCAATCAGGGGGTTGCCACCTATGGAGGAAACTATGACTTTTATATCCAGCAAAAAGAAATTGAAGAGGAGGCTTTACACAATGATATTCATGCCAAAGAGCGCGCTTTAAAAAAAGCCAAAGAGAAAGAACGGGAAACACTGGAACGAAAACAGAAGCTTGATGCCAGAGGAAAACAGAAGCAGGAAAAGTCCGGTGTCGCCAGAATTATGATGAATACCCTTCGGAATAACGCCGAGAAAAATACCTCAAAACTGAAAAATATTCACGCTGAAAAAATCAGTGGTATTTCCGGGAACCTGAGAGATTTGCGTTCATCATTAAAGAATTCTGATCAGATGAAAGTAACTTTCAATGACTCCAGCCTACATTCCGGTAAAGTTTTAATTACATTGGAAGACGTGAATTTCAGCTATGGAGGTGAAAAACTGTGGCAAGAAAATCTAAACCTTGAGATCCGAAGTGGAGAAAGAATTTCACTGAAAGGGCAGAACGGGTCTGGAAAAACGAGCCTGATAAAGCTTTTGCTTGGAAATGCAGAACCTTATCAGGGTAAGATTTTTAAAGCCGAATTTAACAGTATTTATGTGGATCAGGAATACTCTCTTATTGAAGGTGATTTGAGTATCTATGATTTTGTCCAAAAATTCAATGATACGGCACTTCAGGAATCTGAGGTGAAAACTTTATTATCCAGATTTTTGTTTGGAAAGGAAACCTGGGATAAAAAATGTGGAGTGTTAAGCGGGGGAGAACGTCTGAGAGTTTTATTATGTGGACTTTCGATCAGTAACAAAACACCGGATATGATCGTTCTTGATGAACCCACCAATAATCTGGATCTTCAGAATGTAGACATTTTAACGAATACCATTAAAGACTATCATGGAACACTGGTGGTGGTTTCTCATGATGAGGTTTTCCTGAAGGAAATTGGAATGGATAGGGAAGTGGTATTGATTTGATTATTTTAATTTCCGACAGATCACGCAGATTTTTATTCATCGATAAAAAAGGTGATATTTTATTCTAATGACAAAGAGAATATTCAATAGGAATGGGCTTTAGCCCATTCATCATTAAGATAATAAATCCAATTGGCTTTAGCCAAAACCTAAAGAAAAATCCTGGAAAATATATCCAGGATTTTTTATATTCAAAATATTATTTTTTTGTCTTTTTAATAGCATCCAGATATATCTTTTTGATGCTGTTTTTCTCTTCTTTCTCACTGATATTTTCGAGAGTAGGGAGAAGAGTGGTGTTGTGTTGGGTTTTCATTTTCAAAATTTCACCGAGGGCAAATGCAGCACTCCATCGGACAACAGTTCCTTCATGTTCTGTATTGACAAGCAGATTAGTGATGGATTGGTCTAATTGATCGGAGAACAGATGAGCGGTATTGCCTATTACTTTGGCACTTTCCCATTTTATTCTGGGAGCTTTTTCGGTAAGGGTAGTGGTGACAAATGCAAATGCTGTTTCATCTGCCATATCAGGATTCTGCTTGGTTGCATATTCTATGGCCTCTATGCAGGTTGCCTTTACTGGATCTTTTGCTTTTTCGGCAAAAGCAATTAATTCATCAAGAGGTAAAGACTTGTCAAGAATCCATTGACTGATAAGGCCTGTTTTTTCTTTTGCTTTTATCGTTTTATCTTTAATAAGTTCTTCTATCGTCATGTTTTTAATTTTGTTTTTTCAGCGTTCTAATTTAGGAATTCTGCTGAATCTGCATTATCAGCGAGAATAGCATCTATGAATGCTTGAAAATCCAGCCACAGACAGTGCTCAGAACTTCCTCTCTGATTTCCTCATTCAGAATTTCATGGCGCATACCGGAATAGATCTCCTGACTCACATCCTGAAAACCATCAGACTTTAAATGATCAACAGTATACCTCACTCCTTTACTGAAATCCCCGATTGGATCATCCTGCCCGCTTACAAATAAAAAAGGAAAAGACCTGGAAATTGAATCAGCCCAGTTTCTTGCGGTAGCCTTTTTGTAAACACTAAATAAAGTGTAAAAGGCATTATTCGTGAATGGAATTCCACAAAGTTCATCCTGTTCAAAAGCTTTTCGGTTTTTAGAATTTACACTGAGCCAGCTGGTGTCGCTGAAATCTTTATCCTTTTTAAAATGCTTGTTATTGACACTCGTAAAAACAGAATTTAAGAAAGTACGGTGATGAGGCGCGATGGTATTAGCTAATGATAAATAAGCTCTCAGCAAATCTATTCCGGGCAAAGGTCCACCAGTTCCTGTAATGATAGCTCCGGAAAATTTACTGCTTGCCTTTTGAAGAAGACAGCGTGTTATAAAAGATCCCATAGAATGTCCCAAAATAAAATGTGGAACATCCGGATATTGTTCAACAAGATAATCTGCCATCATCTCTGCATCGGCTACTAATCTTTCATCCGGTTTCTCAAGCTGAAAAAATCCGATATCTTTTTTCTCTTTTATAGATTTTCCATGTCCCAGATGGTCATAGGTCAGTACAGCAATTCCATGAGCCGCAAAGTATTCTGCAATCTCAGCATATCTTCCGCTGTGTTCCTGCATTCCATGAACAATAAGTAGCGTGCCCTTTGCTGTTTCCGGAGAGAATAGAGTGTAGAAAAGTTGTGAGCTGCTGTTTATTTTTGATGGGAGGTAGGCTGAGGTTTGGGATATTGGCATAAGAACTTGTTTAGATGCTAATCAAAGATAGGGAATAAAATGAAAATCACTTATTCAATTTTATTTATACAAGGAATCTTATTATTAAATAAAAAATGGTATTTTAAATACCATTTTTTTTAAGCTTAGTTCCTTTAGCTCTGTTCTCGTCTTTGTGTGCAATTCCTAGGTTTTCAATATTATCTATACCCCCAATGGCTAAGGGGATTATATGATCCACTTCAATTTCATCCCCTAAAAAAATGGGGGCACTAGATAAAGAGCTAGTATTGTTTTGTTTTGAAATTAACTCTAATTTTTGAGCTTCACTTAGCTTCACTTTTCTATCATCGGTTTTGTATTTTGAGTTAAAGTTATTGAGTAATGTGGCATAATATTTTATTCCATCATTGTTGAAGTAATGATATTCAGGGATGTTTTTAATATTTCGAAATAGATCAGTTAGATCTTTTTTTATTTCAATCCTATTATGTTTAATCATTTCTAAATTTAAATCCTTAAGAATATGCCATAAAAAATAAAAATCTTGCATTGTTCGTCTAAAATGCTTGGATTCTTTTCCTGCTTTAAATATTAAATCTAATTCATCACGTAAATAATAATCCAACTCATCTTTAGTTTTATTACAATCAAGTAATATATACCTTGTCTTTAATATAAAAGTTTTTATATTTTTTAGTGAATTAAAAAAAGATGTTTTATTTGATGGATTATTTTCATTGATTTCTGTTAGAAATAAAGAAATTAAATTTTTATCAGATACACGAGAATTTAACCTATCTGTTTTTTGATATATATCTAAAACTTTTTTAGTTGGATTATTTAAAGATGAATAATCAAGAAATATGAGAGAAGTCATTAATTCTTCATTTTCCATACGATCTCTATCATTAATATTATTTAATTTTTTTACATAAAACCATTCTTTAATTTTTTCTTTAAAATCTCTAATAGAATTAATAGCATCTACATCTGCCCATGAATTCCACATTTCAAAAGAATTTTCTCTAATTGGATATGGTTTATCATTTAGTCTAATGAATAAATCGATTGGATCAAACTGAGGATTGGTTTGTTGATCAATTTCAACTACATACAAAGGAAAATCATAAATTTTGTTTTGAAGATCTTCAGTTAATTTTTCAAATTTGCAAGTATTCAAATCATCTAAGATTCTAAGTCCACGAAGTGAGAATTTATAATTTTTAGAATTTTGAGATTTTCCTTTTTCATCTATATATTCAGATCCAATAAAGCCTAATAATGTAAGTAATCTTTGCTGCCCATCTATTACTTCACTAGTACCGTCTTCACGTTTAAATATAAAAATAGCTGGAAGAGCAATCCCTAAAATTATACTCTCAATAATAGAGGAAGCTTTTTTGGGATTGATAACTTCTTTCCTTTGATAAGAAGGTCGGACTAGAAACCTTCTTTTATTCATTAATCTAACGACGTCATCAATAGATATTCTTGATGGTTCGGGTTTATTTAATCTAAGAGATTCTAATTCTCCTAATTTTGTTGTTGTATCTGTAGGTTTTGTAAGTTTTTTAATTTCATTTCTTTTTTCATCATTAGGTCTAATATATAAAGACGTATCGATGTTGAAATTTACTAATAAGAATTCTCCTGTTTGAGAATACCTATCATAAACTTGTTTATTAAATCCATAATCTATCTCAGAATATGCTTCAATATTTAAATCAATGAATTTCGAGATATTATTTTTTAATTCATCATCTAGGCCATATTCTTTTTCTTCAAGATCGAGAATTCCTAACATCCATAGAAAAGTTTCTAACGCTAATCTGTTTATTTTTAGATTGTTTTGTGTGCTATTTAAATAAACTTGATTTAAAAATAAAGTTTTAGAGATAAAAGAATCAAGTACACTTTTTTCAGAATTAATATTATCATCAGATAGTTTTTCAAAAAGTTTTGAAAGTAAATCTGTTCTACCTGTACCTCTTGCATAATAAGATATTGGAGTCATTGGAAGTACTAAGTTTTTTCGAACAAAAGTCATAACTTGTTCAATAGGAATTTCTTTATCAATACTTGTGGGGATAAAAAAGGTTTTATATAAGGTCTCTAAAATTTTTTGATTATCAATAAAGAAGAGCTTAAAAGCGGAAGATAGTGTGTTCTCATCATAAATAGCATTATCTATTTCTGACTTTTTTAGAGGTGTAATGCCTGAATTGTATCTTGAAAAGATTTCTTTTTTTACTCTATCTTCTAGATGTTTGTCTAGTGGAGGGTGGTTTACAAGTTTAAATTCAATGATTCGTAATTTTGCATCTAAAAATTTATCTATTATTTCACGATCTTTTAGGGCTAAATCATCATATGAATGATTTTTAAGCTGAGTAAGGACTTGTAATCCTTTAGCTTTTAAAGGAAATTTATTTTCCATAAATCTCAAAATAGTTTCAAATCTTTGACGCCCATCAATTACTTCTATTTCAGAGTTATTGTCAAAGAAAATGAGAGGTGGAATTTCTGTACCTAATAAAATACTTTCAATAAAATACGTAGCTTTATTATAATCCCACACATAATTACGTTGATAATATGGTTTGTAATCTATTTTATTTCTCAATCTTGGACTAAATAAGCTATCAATTGATTTCGAATATGTTTCAATTTTTAAATGCTCTTTGAATATTTTCTCAAAAGTGTAATGTGTTATCATTGTTAAGGTTTATTAATGTTTAAATCTATGTAATAAAACCTAAGCTTAATTACGGGAAATCATAATGATTTTCACCCCACCTAAAAATAAAATTCATTCATAATTTGCTCACCCAATTTTTTAAAAGTAATTTTGCACGAATCTAAAAACAAAAGTAAAATATGTCAACTTATGTAGTTGTAGGTCTTCAGTACGGAGATGAAGGCAAAGGAAAAATCACGGATGTTTTATCAGCAAAATCGGACTATGTAGTACGTTTCCAGGGTGGAGACAACGCTGGTCACACGGTTTATGTGGGTGATGAAAAGTTCGTTCTACACCTTCTTCCTTCAGGAGTTCTTCAATGCAAAGGGAAATGTATCATTGCGAATGGTGTAGTGGTAAACCCTAAGTCTTTCATTAAAGAAGTTGGTCAGATTGAGAGCAAAGGCTTAAGATCAGATCATATCTTTATCAGCAGAAGAGCGCATGTAATCATGCCTTACCACATCCTTTTGGATACTTACCGTGAAGAGGAGCACGGAGGAACTCAGATCGGAACTACCAAAAAAGGAATCGGACCTTGCTACGAAGATAAAATTGCAAGAGTCGGGATCAGAATGGTAGACCTTTTAAATCCTGAAATCTTAAGAGATAAAATTGAGAAGAACTTAAAAGTAAAGAACTCTCTATTTGAAAAATATTACGGAAAACCAACTTTAGACGTTGAAGAAATCTACAACGAATATTTGGAAATCGGAAAGCAGCTTCAGGACAGAATCGTTGATACTGAATTAGAGCTGAACGAAGCGATCAGAGATGGTAAAAATGTACTGTTTGAAGGAGCTCAGGCGTTAATGCTTGATATCGACTTCGGAACATATCCATACGTTACTTCATCTTCTCCATCTACAGGAGGTGTTTGTACAGGAGCTGGTGTTCCACCAACTTCACTTCAGAACTTGATCGGTGTAGCAAAAGCTTACTGTACAAGAGTAGGAAACGGACCTTTCCCTTCTGAGCTGGATAACGAGCTGGGAGAAAAAATCAGACAGATTGGAGGTGAGTTTGGTGCTACAACAGGTAGACCAAGAAGAACAGGTTGGTTAGACTTGGTTTCTTTAAAGCACGCTTGTATGATTAACGGGATCAATAACCTGGTAATTACGAAATTAGACGTTCTTACAGGAATTGAAAACCTTAAAATCGTTACACATTATAAAACTGAAGACGGAAAAATCATTGATTATTTCACTTCATCAACAGAGAAATTGTATAACTACGAACCGATCTACCAGGATTTACCAGGTTGGGGAGAAGATATTACAAAAGCGAGAAGTTATGATGAACTTCCGGACAATGCTCAGAAATACATCGAGTTTATCGAGAAGTATTTAGGAATCAATGTGTATTTGGTTTCTGTAGGTCCTGAAAGAAGTCAGAACATTATCAGAAAAGAATTATTCTAATATATTTTTAGAAAATATAATAAGAAAGAGACTGCTATTGGCAGTCTCTTTTTTTGTTGGATAGGTTGTAAACCATGCTGATCACGGGTCAGTATAAGTAAGAAATCTCTATATTTAAAAATAATTTTATATATGCACGATCACGATATATCCGGTCAGTTTCAGAAAAATATTTTTATCAGCCTGCTTTTTACGGTGTCTTATATTATTTTACTGATCACTTACAATGGTATTGAATTGAAAAAGATCAGTAACTCACTACTCATTTTATTTATGGTAGCTAGTGTTGTATTCAATATGGGGGCATTATTTTTTGCTTTTAAGCACTATAGAAAAATCATGGCAATTATTTTCATCATCATCAATTCTCTGGGCTTGCTATCGACATTCATTCTTCTCCTGATGATTCTTTCTTAAATAGAATATGTTTGACGGTCGTTTTTAAATATTTACAATAGTTGAAAATGTTAAAATTAAAGATTATCATAATTTTTTTTAAAATTGTGATGTTTTGATAATTTTTTGGCAGATATTTTGATATCGAATTAATGCTTATCGATAAGAATTAATGAATTAATAATGATTAACAGTTTAAATAGATTGTGATGAAACACCTGAACCAAAACCAGGAATTTCGCTTCAACGAAGTTCTTTTTGAGCACCGCAACAAAGAATACGGCGCTTACGCATTAAGAAACGAATCAGATAGAATATTAACCAAAGCACTTTTTGTAGGAGTAAGCCTGTTGGCCGCCGTGTCAATTACTCCGTTTGTGATTTCAGCACTACAAGGTCCTGAAGTTATTCAACAAACATGGGAGCTTCCACCACCAATGATTATTCCAGAAGAACCGATACAAAAAGACCCTCCAGCACAAATTGTAAAACCTACTCCTACTGAGAAAGTAAAAACATATGATGCTACTGTACCGGAACCTAAAGCAGTTGTAAGAAATGAGAAAGCAACTGTAATAGACAAGGTGAATGCAGTAGCAAGTGTACAGACTTCACAGGGTAAGGAAACGGAAACGACATCGTATGTTGCTCCGATTACTCCTCAGGTTATTGGAGGAGGAACCGGACCTTCTATCAAAACAGATCCGATAGTAGAAAAAACAGATCCTAAAAAAATTGAAACAGAGCTGAGTGTAGAGGCAAACTTTATGGGTGGGATAGATTCATTCCGAAATAAGGTCATGAACAACTTTGACAGCTCAGGATTTGACGCAGAAGATGTCATGAAGACTACAATTACCTTTATTGTAGAAATGGATGGAAGTATTTCAGGGATAAAAGCTAATGGAACCAACGCAGATTTTAACAATGAAGCGATAAGAACAATTAAATCAATTTCTAAAAATGGAAAATGGATTCCTGCAAAAAATAAAAAAGGAGAATCCGTAAGAAGTTATTTCAAATTTCCTATCTCAATGAAGTTCGATTAATCGCCACAGAAAACGAATTTTAAATAGTTATCCACAAAGATTTTTTTTTGTGGATAATTTTTTTAATCGTTAAAATACTTATTAACAGTATTTTAACTCAATTTTGATTTTAGTCATTCATCGAGAGCAAAGAAAAAAGTGTATTTTTGAAACTTAAAGTTCTAATAATGGCAAAAATCATAGGTATTGCTAATCAAAAAGGGGGAGTTGGAAAAACGACCACCGCTGTAAACTTAGCAGCAGCATTAGGAGTATTGGAGAAAAAAATATTAATCATCGACGCTGACCCTCAGGCAAATGCAACGTCTGGGCTGGGAGTAGAAGATGTTCAGTATTCTACCTACAATCTACTGGAGCATAGTGCAGATACAAGAGCCTGTATCAAAAGAACAGCAACTCCAAATCTGGATATTGTTCCGTCACATATTGACCTGGTAGCAGCAGAAATTGAATTGGTAGACAAAGAAGATCGTGAGTACATGCTGAAAAAAGCATTGGCAAGTGTGAGAGATGATTATGACTATATCATCATCGATTGTGCGCCAAGTTTAGGTCTGATCACCGTGAATGCCCTTACCGCTGCAGATTCAGTGATTATCCCTATCCAATGTGAGTATTTTGCATTAGAAGGATTGGGAAAACTTCTGAATACCGTTAAAAATGTTCAGAAGATCCACAATAAAGATCTTGATATAGAAGGTCTTCTTCTGACAATGTACGACAGCAGATTAAGATTATCCAACCAGGTTGTTGAAGAAGTGAATTTACACTTCCCGGAAATGGTTTTTGAAACAATTATCAGCAGAAATGTAAGATTGAGTGAAGCTCCAAGTTTCGGAGAAAGTATCCTTAATTATGATGCTGAAAGTAAAGGAGCCGTTCAGTACATTCAGTTGGCTGAAGAAGTTCTTTTGAAGAACGAGAATTTAATAAAAAATTAAATTAATAATAAATGGACCATAAGTAATGCTGGTCATCACTTATCAAACATCATTTATCAATTATATCTATGAAGGACAAAAAAAGAGCTATGGGACGTGGTTTAGGAGCCATTTTAAGTGCTGAATCCAAAGCGAGTGTCAATTCTGCGACTGATGAGGGAGCAGATAAGTTTGTTGGAAATATTGTAGAAGTAGCACTTGAGGATATCTATCCGAATCCGACACAGCCAAGAACTTATTTTGATGAAAAAGCATTAAATGAACTTGCCCAGTCTATCAAAAACTTAGGAGTAATTCAACCGATTACTTTAAGAAAAGACGGGGAAAAGTTTGAGATCATATCCGGGGAAAGACGTTATAGAGCAACTAAAATTGCAGGCTTAACAACTATTCCGGCCTATATCCGTTTAGTTAATGATCAGGAGCTTCTTGAGATGGCTCTTGTTGAAAATATCCAGAGAGAAGACCTTGATGCTATCGAAATAGCCTTAACATATCAAAGGCTTTTAGAAGAAATTGGTCTTACTCAGGAAAACCTTAGCCAGAGAATCGGGAAGGACAGAAGTACCATTACCAATTCAATCAGATTGTTGAGGTTGAATCCGGATATTCAAAATGCCATTAGAAGTGGTGAGATTTCTGCAGGACATGGCAGAGCGATCATCAGTCTTGAAAATGAAGAAAATCAGCAGATCCTGTTTGATTTGATCATCAAAGAAAAATTAAATGTTCGTCAGGCTGAACAGGCTGCAACAGCATTGAAGAATCCAAAATCTCCGGCAGCCAAAAAAGTAACTGCAGAGCTTTCGAATAATTATAAAAGAGCCCAGAAGACCATTGCTGATATTCTTGACGTAAAAGTAGAAATCAAAGCTTCTGGAAATGGTAAAAAAGGTAAAATTGTTCTGGACTTCAAGAATGAAGAAGAATTGGAATATATTTTGTCCCATATTAAATAATGAAGAAAATATTTTTCACATTTTTCCTGAATCTTACAGTGCTGGCTTATTCACAAGTCAGCCCTATTGATACTGTTCAGATACAAAGTCCTCCGAAAGTAGAAACGCCCCCTGTTTTAAAACCAGGGAAAACCGAAGCTAAGATCATTGCTGATCTGGAGAAAGCCAATGGACCTACCAAAAAGACATTAAAACTGAACCCTACCAGAGCCGGGCTGTATTCAGCTGTATTTCCGGGATTAGGTCAGTATTACAATAAAAAGTACTGGAAAATTCCCATTGTATGGGGAGCTGTAGGAGCCGGAGTAGGTATTGCGGTATGGAATGACAACCAGTATAAAAAGTACCGTGAATATTATATTGCTAAACTTAACGGTACGCCTAACGAATTTGTAGATACCCATCCGTGGCTGGATAAAAAAGCGTTGGGAAATGTACAGGATAGAGCAAAAAGACAAAGGGACTATGCTATTGCTATTACAGGATTAATTTATATCCTTAATATTGTAGATGCCGTAGTAGATGCCCATCTTTATGAAAGCAGACATGATCCGGATTTATCCTTTAAACCGGCTGTTATCCAGGACCAGTATGGTTATGATCAACCGAAAACAGGATTAAGTTTAAGCTACAGATTTTAATACAGAAAAAGTACACCCATAAAGCCGATATGGCTATTATGGTAAATTATAAAATAAAAATAACAGTATGAGAATAGCATTAGTTGGCTATGGCAAAATGGGAAAGATCATTGATGAGATCGCACAAAAAAGAGGTCATGAAGTAGTGGCCCGCCTTAAGGAAACTCCAACTGCTGAAAATCTTAATCATCCTGATGTTGTCATTGAGTTTTCCCTTCCGGAAGTTGCTTTTGATAACATTAAAGCTTGTCTTGAAAATAAAATTCCTGTGATCTGCGGAACAACAGGATGGCTGGAGAAAAAAGATGAAATAGAAAAATTAGCTGTTGATAACGGAACAGCATTCTTATACGGATCCAACTTTAGTTTAGGAGTGAACCTGTTCTTTGCTTTGAACGAAAAGCTTGCCGATCTTATGAAAAACGTTGATGAATACTCTTGCCAGCTTGAGGAAATTCATCATATCCATAAAAAAGATGCCCCTAGTGGAACAGCTATTTCCATTGCAGAAGGTATTATTAAAAACAATCCGAAATTTGAAGCCTGGAAACTGGAAGAAACTCAGGGAGATCAGCTTGGGATTTTTGCGGTACGTGAAGATGAAGTACCGGGAACCCATAGTGTGTTCTACAGAAGCGAAGTAGATGAAATTGAGATTAAGCATACAGCTTTTAACAGAAACGGTTTTGCATTAGGCGCAGTAGTAGCTGCAGAGTGGATTAAAGACAAGAAAGGGAATTTTGGAATGAAAGACGTTTTAGGGCTTTAATTTGTAACAAATTCTTTAAATTGCGACAAATAACAGAAATGATGAATAGTGAATTGTAAATAGCGGAAAAGCTGTGATCATTTATTACTCATCATTTTATCATTTATATTATCAGAATAGGCAAAAAATTTTATGAATTATTTTTTAACTTATACAGTATATGTTCTCGTTTTATCCATATTAATGGGAATTTCAACATGGAAGCTGTTTAAAAAAATGGGGTACAGTCCCTTATTTGCATTTATACCCTTCTATAATTATTTCATTATCCTTAAAGAAACAAAACATCCGAAATGGTGGGCAATTCTGTCTTATATGCCAATTGTAGGACCCATCATGATGTCTGTTTTTCATCTTTATTTAATGAAAAAGTTTGGGAAAACTCTTTTCAAGGACCAGATCCTTACAGTGATCCTGCCATTTATCTATATGGCTACGGTGAACTATTCTAAAGATACAGAGCTTGAAGATGAAAATGCCAATGATCTGTTTCTTACAGACGAAGAAAAAAGCGATAAGAAGAAAGATACATTTTTGGGATCGATTACTTTCGCCGTGGTTTTTGCAACCATTATCCACGTTTTTGTAACCCAGCCTTTTGGGATTCCTACAGGTTCCATGGAAAGAACACTATTGGTAGGAGACTTCCTTTTCGTAAATAAATGGAGCTATGGGTACAGACTTCCAATGCGTCCGTTAGCAATACCTTTCCTTCAGGGAACCATTACAGATACAGGAGAGAAAGGGAATCCGAAAGATGATCCAAAATCATACGTAGATAGGGTAAAATTACCTTATACTAGAATTCTGCAGTTCAATAAGCCACAAAAAAATGATGTAGTAGTATTCAACTACCCTCGTGACTCTGTGCATACTGCAATAGACAGAAAAGATCCTTATGTAAAGAGATGTGTGGCTACAGCGGGTGATACTTTCGAAATGAGAGCCGGAAGACTTTTTGTCAATGGAAAACCGGAAGTTGTTCTAGGAGACCAGGAAGTACAGCACAGATATATTGTCACTACTGGAAGCCAATTGGATATTCCAGCTTTATACAAAGCATACGGTTTCTTGCCAGTTCAGGAATTACAGCAGAGTAACGGAGGATATCTTTACGCATTCCAGGGTCTTACCGATAAGACGGCTAAAGAAATCAAAGAACTTCCTCAGGTAATTGACATGAAGGAAGATGTTTCTGCAAAAGGAGAAGCAGCAGTATATTATAAGGATGAGCTTAAAACAAAAATTGATACTACACAGTCTATTTTCCCAATCAACAAACCTTGGAATGCAGATTGGTATGGACCGGTAAGAATTCCTAAAAAAGGAGATGTCGTAGCGATCAATAACGAAACACTTCCTATGTTCCAATGGATCATTTCAGAATATGAGCACAACAGCTTAGAAAAAAAGAACGGAAAAATCTTTATCAACGGAAAGGAAACCAACCAATATACTATTCAGCAGGATTATTATATGATGGTAGGGGATAACAGAGATGCTTCGTTAGACGCAAGATTCTTTGGTTTCGTTCCGGAAGAAAATATTGTTGGAAAACCAATGTTTACATGGATGAGCCTTCAGGGAGCTTTCTCAGACAGCAGCTCTACCTATCAGGCGCCATTCAAGGTTCGTTGGGATAGAATGTTTAAAGCAACTAATACAGGAGAAGCCAATAAAACTTCATACTGGTGGATTGCAGCAATGATTTTAATATTATTCTTCGGTTGGGAATATTTCGTGAAATTATTCAGAAAGAACAAAACTGAAGACGAGTTATAAATAAAATTAAACTTAAAATAGAATGAAGTATTTGAAAAAATACTTCATTTTTGCATTATGAATATGAAGAATGTTTTATTGCCGGTATTTTATCTGCCACCGGTGTCATGGTTTTCAGTATTGTTAAACACTGAAAATGAAATTGTATTTGAACAGTTTGAAAATTTTCCAAAGCAAACGTATAGAAACAGAGCCAATATTTATGGGGCTAATGGAAAACTTTCACTGATTATCCCAATGAACCATAATGGGAAAAGAGAAATGAAAGATATGGAGATCTCCTACAGGGAGGATTTTAGAAGTCTTCACTGGAAGTCCATCAAAACGGCATATCAAAGTTCTCCCTATTTTGAATACTATGAAGATAAACTGAGGAAAATATTTGATCTGAAAGAAAAGTTCCTTCTTGATTTTAACCTTAAAGGGTTAGAAGTGATCCAACAGATACTTAAAACAGAAAAGGCATACTCTTTGAATGAAGAATATATCAAAAATCCTGAAAGTATTAATTTCAGAGAAAAGTTTTCGGCAAAACATCCTTCTGAATTTGAAATGGAGGAATATTACCAAACCTTTTCAGATAAATTCGGGTTTTTGGAAGATTTATCGATTCTGGATCTTATTTGTAACAAAGGACCGGAATCTCTTACCTATATAAAGAACATTAAACAATCGTATTAAGTTGTATTTAATATGAATTCCTATTAAGGAAATTTCGTGGCAAATAAGCTAAATGAAGATGACGATTGTATGATTTTAGAAAAAAATAAATATCAACATATGAAAAAGGTATTATTAGCTGCTGTTTTTTTAGCAGGTTTTAGTTTCTCTTATGCACAGGAGTCTAGCGCTAAAAGCATCGACCCGAAAGAAGATAAAGATCTGATGACATGGTATCATAAAGATTTTTCCACTTCAAAAGTATATGGTGTCAATACGGCAAACGCCTATCAATATTTAGAGTCTAAAGGTTTGAAACCCAAAACTGTTGTAGTGGGGGTTTTAGACAGTGGGGTACAGGTTGATCACCCGGGATTGGTAAAAAACCTATGGTCAAACCCTAATGAAGTTCCTGGTAACGGGAAAGATGATGACGGAAACGGATATATTGACGATGTACACGGATGGAACTTTATCGGTGGCAAGAATGGTGATGTAGATATTGACAATATGGAAGTAACAAGAGTTGTTGCCAAATATAAGCCGCTTTTTGAAGGGGATGATTCTACAAAAAATAAAGCCAATCAGGCTAAGATGCCGGAAGACTTTGCTATGTATATGAAAGCTAAAGAGCTTTTCACTAAAAAAAGCATAGAGGCAAAACAGAATTTCCAGACATATTCTATGATCAATGAGCTGGTCCCGAATATGGTTAAATTACTGGGTGGAAAAGCCGTGACAGCAGAAACTATTTCAGCGATCAAAGCACCTACTGAACAGAAAGATGCAATCGCATTTCAGGTTTTAGGCCAGGTGTCTCAAAGCCCTGAATTCAAAGGGAAATCTTCTGCAGAATTTGAGAAACTGATCAAAGAACAGATGAAAGAAGCTATTGATTATTATGCTCCACAATCCAAGCAATATGATCTTAGCTATGATACAAGAAAAGAAATCGTAGGAGACAACTATGATGACTATTCAGAAAAAAAATATGGTAACAACCATTATGAAGGTCCTGACGCAGAGCATGGAACTCACGTAGCGGGAATTATTGCCGGTCTTCCACAGGGGAATGTCATTCAGTATGGTGTTGCTTCCAAAGTAGCAAAGATCATGTCTGTAAGAACCGTTCCAAATGGAGACGAAAGAGATAAAGACGTTGCCAATGCCATAAGATATGCTGTAGATAATGGGGCTAAAGTTTTAAATATGAGCTTTGGAAAACCTGTTTCTCCAGGTAAAAATGTAGTTTGGGATGCCTTTAAATATGCTGAAGATAAAGGCGTACTCCTGGTAAAAGCTGCCGGTAACGAAAATGAAGATGTAGCAGAACACCTGGCTTTTCCTACCAATTTTAAAAATGTTGCTGATGAAAAACCATTCGTAAGCAATGTTCTTGTAGTGGGAGCGAGTACCAATAAGAATAGTGCATTGAGAGCAAGCTTCTCAAACTATAATAAAAAAATGGTCAATGTTTTTGCTCCGGGAGAAGAAATCTATTCTACCGTTCCTAAAAACGAATATAAGTATCTTCAGGGAACTTCTATGGCTTCACCGGTTGTAGCGGGAGCTGCAGCTATTTTATTAGCTTATATGCCAGACCTTAAACCTTATCAGGTTATTGAAGCACTTGTAAAAAGCAGTAACCCCAATACAGAAAACGGGTTTGCTGATTATTCTCAGGCAGGAGGTGTTATTGATGTGAAGAAAGCAGCAGAATATGCCTACACCAACTTCTATAACGGTAAGTCTTCAACTAAAATTAAGCCTTCGAAATCCGTAAAAAAGACTGTTAAAAAATAGTTTATCTACCTGTATTTAAGGCTAAACCATAAAAGGTCCGAAATTTTCGGACTTTTTTTATTTTTTATTTTCAATTTTGGCACGGTTTTTTGTAACTTTATACTAACAAAATAATAAACAACAAAATGAAAAAGTTACTACTTGCAGGGATGTTAGGAACATCCATTTTTGCAGTGTCTTGTTCCTCAGTGAATAAAGCAGCTACAGCTCAGAATCAAAAGGGAGATTTCCTTAAGATGAAAGGAGATTGGCAGATTGTTAGCGTAAATTACGATAAAGGATACAAAATTAAGCCTTTCGATGAAGGAGCAGATGCTCAGTGTTTCGTAGGAAGTCACTGGAGACTGATTCCTAATAACTGGACGGGAGCTTACACCCTAAATGGTGGTGGAAATTGCCCGGCTGTGACACAACCTATCAAGTTTGAAGTGAAAAACGGTAACACGTTTATGTTTAAAAAAATTGCTGCAGGTACCAAAGCAAAACAAAATACAGCTGGATATACGCTGACATTAGTAAGCCAGACTACAGATCAGTTTTCTCTTGAACAGGATGTTCCGTTTGACGGAGAAAATGTAAAAGTTGTTTACAACTTCGAAAGAGCTGGAATGAAATAATTTATCAACATAAAAGATCAAAAAAAAATGAAATTTAATAAAACATACGTAGGAGCCCTTTTTTTATCATCAGCTTTGTTATTGACAAGTTGTGAAGCGGTTCAGAATTCAAACCACCAACAGAGAGGTACAGCAGTAGGTGTTGCATCAGGAGCTGTATTGGGAGGTATCTTAGGTAACAATGTAGGTAAAGGAGGAAATGGAGCGATTGGTGCCGTATTAGGTGGTATTATCGGTGGAGTTGCAGGTAACGTTATCGGTAACAAAATGGATAAGCAGGCTAAAGATATTAAAGAAACTTTACCGGGAGCTCAGGTTGAAAGAGTAGGAGATGGTATTAAAGTAACGATGAACGAAAGTATCGTAAACTTTGCTTTCGACTCTTCAAATCTTACTTCTGTAGCACAAACCAACCTGGATAAACTAGCTAAAGTATTAGCGGATAACCCGGATACAAACATCAATATCTACGGACATACAGACAGCGTAGGTAAAGATGCATACAACGTGGCACTTTCTCAAAGAAGAGCTGATGCTGTAAAAGCTTATTTATCTGGAAAAGGAATTGCAAACAGCAGAATGTTCACAAAAGGTGAAGGTAAAAATATGCCTGTTGCCAGCAATGATACTGACGAAGGAAGAGCTAAAAACAGAAGAGTGGAATTTGCCATTACTGCCAATGAAAAAATGATTAATGATGCCAAACAAGGGCAATAATTAATTTAACATATAAATATTTTCGTAAAAGACCGCCCCGGCGGTTTTTTTTGTATTTTTATGCTGTCAATTTTGAATTTGCTATTTTTGTATTTGAAACAACATAAATGAAGAAATATCTTAAACTGCTCCGTGTGGAGCAATGGGTGAAAAACCTTTTTGTATTTGTCCCTCTGTTTTTCTCAGGTAATATTACTAATATAGACCTGCTCTCTAAAAGTATCTTTGCCTTTGTTATTTTCTCATTAGCAGCCAGCGTTGTTTATATTCTGAATGATTATAATGATATTGAAGCAGACAGAAAGCATCCTGAAAAGAGAAGAAGACCGCTGGCAAGTGGAGCGATCTCAAAATCAAAAGCTATAGGAATTCTTATAGGGCTGGTGATTATAGATATCGCCCTTGTATTCTTTGCGCAGTTTTATTTTCATGAGCATTTATGGAAATTTGGAGCTATCATCAGTTTTTATGTAGTGATGAACCTTGCGTATACATTCAGACTGAAACATGTTCCTATCATTGATATTTTTATTATTGCAATAGGATTTGTACTGCGGGTTTTAGCCGGTGGTTATATTACAGGAATCAGTATTTCACAATGGGCTATTTTATTAACGTTTGTACTGGCATTGGTATTAGCAATCGGAAAGAGAAGAGGAGAGCTTATCAATGCTCAGGTTTCCGGAAAGACAAGAAAAGCGTTGGATGGATATAACGTCCAGTTTGCAGATATTGCACTGTCTATTTCCATTACATTGGCCATTGTATGTTATCTGATGTTTACCCTTTCACCGGAAGTGCAGGCAAGGTTTCATGAAAGAGTATTTTATACGGTTATTTTTGTCGTATTTGCCCTTTTGAGATACCTTCAGCAAACACTGGTGTACAACAGAACAGAATCTCCTACCAAAATTGTCTATAGAGACCGTTATATACAGGTAACCTTATTACTTTGGGTTGCTACATTTTTAATTCAAATTTACTTTAAGAAATGAAGCCGAATTTCACACAGAAGGTTACAAACTGGGGAAATTTCCCGGTAGTAGAAAAAGAGATGAGATCTGAGGACAGCTTCAAGAAAATAAAGAAGTTTGTTCTTGATCATAATGAGGTTATCGCAAGAGGTAATGGAAGATGCTATGGAGATGCTTCATTGGGGGAAACCATTTTTTCTACCAAAAAACTAAATAAATTCATCAGTTTTGACCGTTTAAACGGAGTGATAGAATGCGAATCCGGGGTATTGCTTTCAGATGTACTTGAAATAGCAGTGCCACAGGGATATTTCCTTTATGTCACACCGGGAACAAAATTTATTTCAGTAGGAGGAGCCATCGCTTCCGATGTTCATGGTAAGAATCACCATGCAGAAGGTTGTTTTTCAGAATATGTCATAGAGTTTAAACTGATGACTGAAAATGGAGAAATTATTACCTGTTCCAGAGAAGAGAATTCAGAGAAATTTTGGGCAACGATTGGAGGAATGGGACTTACCGGAATTATTCTCACTGCAAAATTTAAGCTTAAAAATATAGAATCCGCCTACATCCGTCAGGAAAGCATTAAAGCCGATAATCTGGATGAAATTTTCAGACTGTTTGAGGAAAGTGAAAACTGGACGTATACGGTAGCATGGATCGACTGCCTTCAAAAGGGAAAAAATATCGGCAGAAGTATTCTCATGAGAGGAGAACATGCTTTTCAGCATGAGCTTCCCCAGAATTTGGCGAAAACACCCCTCAGATTAAAGAAAAAACTACAGCCTACCGTTCCTTTTTACTTTCCGGGATTTGTATTGAATGCCCTGACAGTGAAAATTTTCAATTGGCTATATTATAAAAAACAATCCAAGAAGGAGGTCAAAAATTTTATTGATTACGAGACGTTTTTTTATCCGTTAGATGCCATTAATGATTGGAATAAAATCTATGGAAAATCCGGCTTCATTCAGTATCAGATGGTCATTCCTAAGGAAGCAGGAAAAGAAGGGATGAAAAGAATCCTTGAAACGATTGCTAAAAGTGGCAACGGATCATTTCTGGCTGTATTAAAGCTTTTCGGAA
The DNA here is from genome assembly GCF_900176315.1 of Chryseobacterium sp. YR221. Lineage (NCBI taxonomy): Bacteria > Pseudomonadati > Bacteroidota > Flavobacteriia > Flavobacteriales > Weeksellaceae > Chryseobacterium > Chryseobacterium sp. YR221. The sequence continues at coordinate 3,841 of NZ_FWXM01000010.1, read as the reverse complement.
AGAACAATCCGGAAGCTTATAATTCATTTCCTGTAGAAGGCTATACACTGGCTCTGGATTTCAAAGTGAATTCAAAACTGAAAAAACTGGTAGATCAGCTGGACAGCATCGTTCAGGAGTTTGGAGGAAGAATTTACCTTACCAAAGACAGTATGAGCAGATCATCACTGACCAACTACCTGAAAAATATTAGAAACTCTAAATTTGTGTCTTTACAGCACAAAAGAATCTTAAATAACAACTCATAATGATAGTTCTGGGAAGTACATCTGAGGTGGCACAGGCTTTTGTGGAAAAAGCACTTCAGGAAGGCGAAAAGTTTGAAAAAATATATCTTTTTACCTCAAATAAAGAAACTACAGAAAGATTTGCAAGACATATAGATGTCAAATTTCTGCAACAGTCTGAAGTTGTTGAATTGGATCTGATGAAAGAAATTGATTATAATAGATTTGATAATATCAATTCAAATGTATTATTTTGTGCTGTGGGATATTTGGGGGAAGGAACAGAAGAAGGGCTTTATGATAACAAAAATACAGAACGTATTATCGGGATCAATTATTCTAAGCTTATTCCTGTAATGAATTATTTTGCTCATAAATTTGAAAACAGAAGATCGGGAACCATTATCGGGCTTTCATCCGTAGCCGGAGACAGAGGAAGGCAGAGTAATTTTATCTACGGAAGCGCAAAAGCTGCTTTTACAGCTTATTTAAGCGGTCTGAGGAATTACCTTTTTGATAAAAAAGTACATGTCCTGACGGTAAAACCCGGATTTATGGCTACCAAAATGACAGAAGGCCTGCCTTTAAACCCTAAGCTGACAGCAAGTCCCAAGCAAGCTGCCGCCTGTATTTATAAAGCATTCAAAAAGCAAAATAACGTGGCATATGTTTTGCCGATTTGGAGTATTATCATGATGATTATCAGGAATATCCCTGAATTTATATTTAAAAAATTAAAGCTTTAAAAAAATGAAAAAATTGTATTGTTTTGATTTTGACGGAACTTTGACGTATAAGGATACCATGTTTATGTATCTCAAGTTTTACGATTCTACAAAGTACAGAATACAATTTTTAAAGCATGTTCCTCTTTTTATTTTACTGAAACTGAAACTTGCTGAAACCGAAAAGGTGAAAAAAAGTTTTATAGGATCTATTCTGAAAGGACAGACCCAGGAAAAAATAGAGATGAAGTCTAAGCAGTTTTTTGAGCACCATTACCCTCAGATTGTTAGGGAAAATGCCCTCGACTTTATAAAAAATATCGATAGGAATAATATACAGAGTTTATTGGTCACAGCTTCTTTGGATATCTGGGTAAAACCTTTTGCTGAAGAATTGAAAATGCAGCTTGTTTCTACACGGGCAGAGTTTAAAAACGGAGTTTTCACAGGAAATTTTATCGGTAAAAACTGTAATGGAAAAGAAAAACTGGTAAGAATAAAAGAAGAAATAAACGATTCCAGATACGATAAAATTATTGCATTTGGTGATACTTCCGGAGATCGGCCAATGTTGAAATGGGCAAATGAGGGACATTACCAATTTTTTCATTAATTTTGGATGATAAAAGTGTAAAAAATGAAAAGGCTGTTAACTGTATGTGCTGCAATGCTCGTGAGCTGCGCAAATACACCATCCCAAAAGGCTTCAGGTATGCAGAAAAGCGTAGAAATTCTCGTTTCTGAGTCTCAGGGAGGCACAGACCAGGCTGGTTTCAGAATAATTAAAGACGAAAAAGATTTTCAGAACAGCATCAAAGAAAGCTTGGGTGTTGCAGATATGGAAAAAGAATCCGCTATTAATTACCCAAAATTTCCAAAAAATAAGAAAATTGTTCTCTATAACCTGGGAAGCTTCAGGTCAGGAAGTCACAGAATTACAGAAATTAAATCGGTGTCTGTAAGCAACAATATCCTTTATGTAGAAGTTCCTGCCGGAGAACCTTCCGGTGGAATGGAAATTCAGGTGATTTCTAGCCCATGGTTTGTTTTTGCAGTTCCTTCAGATTACCAATTTAACTCCGTAGAATTAAAATATTCAAAATAATAATGGATAAAATATATTTAGATAATGCCGCAACCACTCCTCTTGCAGAAGAAGTAATAGATGCAATGGTTGGTACGATGAAGATGAATTTCGGAAATCCATCTTCCACTCACAGCTTTGGCCAGGAAGCAAAAATACTTATTGAAAATGTAAGAAGGCAGGTTGCAGACTATCTTCATGTAAGTCCTGCTGAGATCATTTTCACGTCATGTGGAACGGAATCAAACAATATGATCATTAAATCCAGCGTAGAACACCTTGGAGTAGAAAGGATCATCAGTTCTCCTTTGGAACACAAATGTGTTTCTGAAAGCATTCTGGATATGAAAAGCAGAAAAGGAGTAGAAGTAAACTATATCCGTCCCAATGAGAAAGGAGATATTGACCTTTCTAAATTAGAAGAATTATTAAAATCCTCAGACAAAAAAACGTTGGTAAGCTTAATGCATGCCAACAACGAAATAGGAAATATCATCAACCTTAAAAAGGTGGCGCAGCTATGCAAAGAATATAATGCGCTGTTCCATTCAGATACGGTACAGACCATGGCTCATATGAACCTTGATCTTTCTGATATTCCGGTAGACTTTGCTTCATGCAGTGCCCATAAGTTTCATGGACCTAAAGGTTCAGGTTTTGCCTTTATCAGAAAAGCAACAGGACTAAAAGGAATCATTACCGGAGGACCTCAGGAAAGAAGTCTTAGAGCAGGGACAGAAAATGTGTGCGGTATTGTAGGTCTTGGTAAGGCATTAGAGCTTTCTCTGAATCATATGGAAGAATATACAAGCCATATGCAGGAAATAAAAGATTATGCTATAGAAAGACTTTCAGCAGAAATAGAAGGGATTAAATTCAACGGAAGAAGTGCTGAAAAAGAAAATAGCCTTTACACGGTATTAAGTGCATTATTGCCTTATAAAAATCCATTGATAGGTCTTCAGCTGGATATGAAAGGAATTGCCATTTCTCAGGGTAGTGCGTGCTCTTCCGGAGCATCCAAGCCATCAATGGTAATGATGATGGTGCTTTCTGAGGATGAAATGGATCATTGTACACCATTACGTATCTCTTTCAGCCATATGACAACAAAAGCAGAGATCGATGCTTTAGTAATGGCCTTAAAGGAAATTTCAAGTGACTACGCTATAGAAAAAACTAATGTTGAGCATAGATAGTCTTATGATGTAAAAATCGTAATTTTGAACATTCAATAGAAGAATTGAACTAGAATATAATATTAATTAAAATAAAAGAAACAAAATGGCTTTAGAAATTACGGACAGCTCATTTCAGGATACGGTTTTAAAATCTGATAAACCAGTATTAGTAGACTTCTGGGCAGTATGGTGTGGACCATGCAGAACGTTGGGACCAATCATCGAAGAAGTAGCATCAGACTTTGAAGGAAAAGCAGTAGTAGGAAAAGTGGATGTAGACAACAACCAGGAGATTTCAATGCAATATGGAATCAGAAATATCCCTACAGTTCTTATTTTTAAGAACGGTGAAGTAGTAGACAAATTAGTAGGTGTTACTCCAAAAGAGGTAATCGCTGAGAAATTAAGCGCACACTTATAAAAAAAATAAGTTTGATAATGAATGCCTTCCAGTATTGGAAGGTATTTTTTTGAAAATAATTTGCAGTTAACAAAAAAAGGTGTAATTTTGCAACCACGAAAAAGAAACGACGTTCTTACACAAAAATGATCCGGTAGTTCAGCTGGTTAGAATGCCGCCCTGTCACGGCGGAGGTCGCGGGTTCGAATCCCGTCCGGATCGCA
>NZ_FWXM01000005.1:345350-431814 GCF_900176315.1 Chryseobacterium sp. YR221 | reverse complement strand
AGTAATGTCATAGCCGAGTAGTACTAATTACCCGTAGATTTATAGCCTAATATGGCGCACGAAAGTGCAGCAAGGTTAGCTCTTTGTGAAAGTTTTTATCGAATTAAAACAGGTAGCAGATGTTATCTATTAGGAAGCAGGGAAAACCTGCAACCTTTTACCTATAACCTGCAACCTTATATACCTTATTTAGGGTGGTTTTAGCGGTGGGGCTCACCTGTTCCCATTCCGAACACAGAAGTTAAGCCCACCAGCGCCGATGGTACTGCTAACGCGGGAGAGTAGGCCGCCGCCAGTTTTTATTTTATTTTTAAAAAATCCTTTATCGCAAGATAGAGGATTTTTTTTGCTTTATACTCAACTTAGGTAATAGGTGATAGGCGATAGCACTGTCAACTCTTAACTGTCAACCCTTAGCTCTGAGCTCTTTTCTATTTTTATAAAGAACGGGCTAAAGCCCGTCCATACTGAATATCCATATCCTGGATAAATTGATTTTACAACTTTAAATCAGGAGTCAATCATTGACCATTAATTATTCATCACTCTTAACTCATTAGAACTTATATTGAAGTCCAATACTTAGATCCCTACGGGATGACAAGGGAGGTGGAGTATGATAAAGTAATGCCGGACACTGTTAATTCCTAACTATCAACTCTTTTGTATTTTTACAAGAACAGGCTAAAGCCTGTCCCTATTAAATATCTATATTCTGGATAAACTGACTTTTGCAACCAGGAGTCAAGCATTGACCATTCGCTATTTATATTCATAACTCATCACTTCTCATTTATTATTTCTAGGACTCATTTTATTATTCAATAGAAATGGGCTTTAGCCATTTACTAAAAACGATTTTCCAATAGGGCTTTAGCCCAAACTTAAGAATGACGATGTACGCAAGATAATTATACTGGCTTATGTTTCGGCTAAAGCCAATGGATGGTTTGGTATTTTTATAAGAACGGGCTAAAGCCCGTCCCTATTGAATATCCATATCCTGGATAAGCTAACTTTTCCAATCAAAAGTCAATCATTGACCATTCAATATTTATACTCATAACTCTTAACTATCAACTCTCAGCCCTCATCTCTTAACAAAAAAAGCATCCCAATGTTGATTGAGATGCTTTTTTTATTTTTAACGATATTCGGTCATTATACCTGTATAACTCCTAAATTAAATTTCTCTGTAATAGGAGAATGATTGGCAGCTTCAATACCCATAGAAATCCATTTTCTGGTATCTGCAGGGTTGATGATAGCATCTGTCCATAATCTTGCTGCTGCATAGGTAGCATCGGTTTGACTTTGGTATTTTTTGGAAATACTATCCAGAATTTCGTTGTGCTCTTCTTCGGATATTTCTTTACCTTGTTTTTTTAATGCGGATTCCTGAATCTGAGCTAACACTTTTGCTGCCTGAGCTCCTCCCATTACGGCTAAGTCTGCCCAAGGCCATGCAACAATTAATCTCGGATCATAAGCTTTTCCACACATGGCGTAATTACCGGCTCCGTACGAGTTCCCTGTAATAATGGTAAACTTAGGAACAACAGAATTAGACACTGCATTTACCATTTTTGCTCCGTCTTTGATAATCCCTCCGTGTTCGGATTTAGAGCCTACCATAAAGCCTGTAACATCCTGTAAGAATACTAAAGGAATCTTTCTTTGGTTACAATTAGCTATAAATCGAGTGGCTTTATCTGCAGAATCGGAATAAATAACTCCTCCGAATTGTACTTCTCCTTTACCGTTTTTTACCATTTTTCTCTGGTTGGCCACAATTCCTACGGACCAGCCATCTATTCTGGCTGTAGCACAGATGATACTTTTTCCGTAATCCGGTTTGTATTCTTCATACTCGGAGTTATCTGTAATACACTTAAGGATATCAAAAGTATCATACTGCTCGGCTCTTGAAACCGGCATTATTCCAAAAATATTGTCTGGCTTTTCTTTAGGAGGGAAGCTTTCTATTCTGTCAAAACCTGCTTTTTCAGTACTTCCGATAGACTTCATAATATTTTTAATTCTATCCAAAGCATCTTTATCATCTTTAGCTTTATAATCTGTAACCCCTGAAATAGAGCAATGGGTAGTAGCCCCACCTAATGTTTCGTTATCGATGCTTTCGCCAATTGCTGCCTTTACCAGATAGCTTCCTGCAAGGAAGATAGAGCCTGTTTTATCAACAATCATAGCCTCATCGCTCATAATAGGTAGATAAGCTCCTCCGGCTACACAGCTGCCCATAACGGCTGAAATCTGGATGATTCCCATAGAGCTCATTTTCGCATTGTTTCTGAATATCCTTCCAAAATGCTCTTTATCCGGGAATATTTCGTCCTGCATGGGAAGATAAACACCGGCAGAGTCTACCAGATAGATAATAGGAAGTTTGTTTTCCATAGCAATCTCCTGTGCTCTTAGATTCTTTTTTCCTGTAATAGGAAACCATGCACCGGCTTTTACAGAAGCATCATTGGCTACAACAATACACTGTCTTCCTGAAACGTAACCAATTACAACAACAACTCCTCCGCTAGGACATCCTCCATGTTCCTTATACATTTCATACCCTGCAAACGCTCCAACTTCTATGGAATCTGAATTTTTATCGAGAAGATAATCAATTCTTTCTCTTGCAGTCATTTTTCCTTCTTCACGAAGCTTTTGAAGCCTCTTTTCACCACCACCTTTTTTTATTTCGGTGAGCAAGCGGTTTATATCTGAAAGTCTTAATCTGTTTTGATCTTCCCGTTTGTTGAATTCAATATCCATAAAGTTTCAATTTTTTACGCTTAAAGATACTATTTTTATAGAGAATGTGAATTGAAGTAAAACAAGCGTTTAATATATTGGTATTCAGAAAATTGTGATATTTTTAACAGAAAAATATTTTTAGATGATTTATATTTTTTCTAACTTTACAATAGAGTAACAGAGATCCTAATCTCTGCAAAATACTCTGTTCCTAGTTTATTTTTTTAATAGTTTATTATTTGAAAGCCCTGAAAGTTTAACAAGTTTTCAGGGTTTTTTTACTTATATAGGAGAGGAAGGAAGACGGCGTCGAAAAAACTAAACCGAATACTGTTTTCTATATTCTATAATATTGAGAAATGATGATGGGCTTTTCTTTTTTTGATACTTTTTAAAAAGGGTAAAGCCTAATTTTTCAGGTATTTTTCTACTGGCTGTATTTTCCTGATCGACGGGATAAACTATATATTTGAAAGTGAAATTATGCTCTAAAAATTCAATGAGGGCTGCTATGATTTCCGTACCCAACCCAATACCTTGAGCATCCTTTTTTAACCATAAACCGAGTTCTACCGATTCTTCTGTTATATTATGGATACCACAGCACCCCATAAAATTATTATGACCATCGAGCGCCACCATTACCAGATCTGTATTTTCTGACAACAACTTTTTTGATTCTTTCACAAAAACTAGAATGTCATTTCTATCTCCATTCGGATTGAAGGGCATATATCTTGTAACTTCTGTGGTGAAGTAGGTATTGATATCGTCGATATACAAATCCTCTACAGGTTTCAATACCAGCCGATCTGTTTTGATTCTAATATTTTTATGCAGTATCATTAGACCAATTTATAAATTTTTATTTTAGAAATGAATGATTCTTATGGATCATGTTATGGCTTCTTTTGTTGGGCATGAAATTTTGATAAGATATTTTCTATTTTTAGATGATTGTGAGAAATGATTAGGGAAAAATAGGATGAAGACGTATTAAGTATTTTTTTATTAAACTATTATTTGTTTTTTTATCAGATTTGTAAAAGCCTATTTGTAAATTTGCACGTTAAAAATTTATAGAAGATAGGATATGCATAAATTGGCACTTTTCAGGTTGCATTTAATTGTGTTTTTGTGGGGGTTCACTGCAATTTTAGGGAAATTAATTCATGCGAATGCACAGGTTCTGGTGTTTTACAGAATGTTGTTTGCCTCTGTCTTTCTTTTTGTATTTATCAGAGTCTACAAAAAAGAGAGTATAAAGGTTTCAAAAAAAATATTCTTTCAGCTGGCAGGCATTGGGGTTGCTATGGCACTCCACTGGTATTGCTTTTTTTATTCTATCAAGGTTTCTAATGTTTCCATTGCTTTAAGCTGCTTATCGTTGTCTACACTTTTTGCCTCTATTTTAGAGCCTATTATTTTTAAAAGAAAAATTGATATCTCGGAAGTGGTGATGGGAACTGTGATTGTAGCCTGTATTTTACTGATTTTTAAAACTGAATTTCATTTTAAAGAAGGTATTATTTATGGTATCCTGTGTGCTGTTTTCGGAACTATTTTTTCTGTTTTTAATGGGAAAATGTTTGGAAAGACAAGTTCAGGGAATATTATATTTTATGAAATTTTCTGTGGATGGTTTGTTTTATTGGTATTTTATCTTCTGAGTGGTCAAATCTTTCAGATGGATGAAATAAACTATAGAGATCTGGCGTTAATATGCTTGTTGGCCAGTGTTTTTACTGCTTTTCCTATGTTGGAATCGGTAAAGCTAATGAAGTATATTTCGCCTTTTACTTTAATTTTAACAGTTAATTTAGAGCCGGTTTACGGAATTATACTAGCTTTTTTTATCTTTGGAGAATCAGAACATATGAGCCCTATATTTTATATTGCTTCAGGAGTTATGATACTGGCAATCATTGTCAATGGATTAATAAAAGCTAAGAAAACAAAAAACTTTAACTAAGCATCAAATTTATATGATGAAAAAATATTTTTTATTTGCATTTTCACTGCTGTTTGGGCTGTCCCAATCTCAGATCATCAGGAAATACTCCAATGAATTTTTAAATATCGGAGCCGGTGCACGAGGTCTGGCAATGGGAGGAGCAGTAATATCCAATCAGGATGATGTGTATGCTCCTATGTGGAATCCTGCAGGTTTAATGTCTATTGAGAGAGATTGGCAGGGAGCAGCGATGCATGCCGAATATTTTGAATCTATTGCAAAATATGATTACCTGGCGTACGCAAAGGTAATGGAAGAAGGTGTTTTTGGAGTTTCTGTAGTGAGGCTTGGGGTAGATAATATCTTGAATACTACTCAAATGATAGATTCTGAAGGGAATATTGATTATGATAAAATTACTAAATTCTCTCAATCTGATTATGCAGCTATACTTTCATATGCATTCAGACCAGGTGGGAATCCCAATTTGGATGTAGGGGTGAATGCCAAAATTGTTTATAGAAATGTAGGTAAATTTGCCAGTGGTTATGGTTTTGGTTTTGATGTGGGAGCTATTTATAAAGGAAATAATGGTTGGAAGTTTGGAGGTATGATCCGAGATATTACTACAACAGTAAACTTTTGGAGCATCAACCAGAAAGAATTGTCAACTGTTGTAAACGGGGAAGAGTTTAACCCTGCTCCAAAGGATAAAATGGAGCTTACCATGCCTAAGCTTAATGTTGGGGCCAGTAAGTTATTTGAAATTAATAGCAGTGTCTACGTTCTACCGGAAGCAGGGATTAATGTGGATTTTGCGAAAACAGCTTCATTAGTTTCAACAGACTTTGCGAGTATCAGCCCTTATGCAGGAGCTGAGCTGGGATATCAGAAAATGATTTTTGTAAGATTGGGGATCAACAGGTTCCAGTCGATTACAGATATAGAAGATCTTAAAAGAAAAGTTTCCTTCCAGCCGAGTGCAGGTCTTGGAATAAAATATAGAGGACTTACTCTGGATTATGCAATCACAAATTCAGGAATAGGCGGATCTAATTTCTATTCCAATTTCTTCTCACTGAAACTGGATATGGGAGCATTTAGAAATGATTAAAAATAAAATAAAATGAAAAGGATACCAGTGTTTATGTTGGCTATTTGTTCGACATTAATTTTCGGACAAAAAGTTTCAGATTATAAGTATATATTTATTCCGGAGAAGTTTGAAGCATTTAAAAAAGACAGCTATGGCTTAGAGACTTTTTTAGCAAAGGCACTGACGGGAAAAAAATATGTAGTTCTACCAGCTAATAGAGATCAGTGGCCTTCTGAGGCTAAAGACAACTCTTGTAATATCCTTGATGCAAATGTTTTGGATGATTCCGGATTATTTACCAATAAAGTTATCTTAGAATTTAAAGATTGTAATAAGCAAACAATTCTGGAAGCTAAAGGAAGATCAAGTATCAAAGAATTTGAAAAAGGATATCCGGATGCATTGACACAGGCTTTAGTGAGTGTTAAAGTTTCAGCCCCTGTTAATATCCTACCCGCAGCACAAATTTCTGAGACAACAAATAATACTGAAATTACAACTTCTGCCGGGACCTCTACAGCTACAGCTAATGCAGCTGTTTCTACAGCCAGCAATTTTTCAAACGGAAAACTTGATCTGCAGAAAGTACAGATAGATAATACCCAGTTTATTCTTGCTAAATCAGGAAGCTCTGTTCCTTTTGCTATTTTCAAATCAACTTCAAAGAAAGATGTTTTTATGGTGAAGTTGGATAATGGAATGACTACTATTGGTTATTTTGAGAACGGAAATATAGTAATTGATGTTCCTCAGGCTGACGGTAAATATTCCAAAGAAACTTTTGCCGCAAAATAATTTTTTTAAAACTTAATAAACTAATATTTAATCCTTAATTCACTGTGTTTGAATTAAGGATTAATTTTAAAACCATGAAAAAACTTTACATTCCTATATTGACTTTACTGTCAATATTTTCAAATGCACAGACTGTATTGAATACAAAGCTGCATGAGATTAATTTTGGAGCTTCAAGTGATCCAAAATCATTTATTAAACTTAATGATCTGATCATTTTCCCGGCAACCAGATCCACTGATGAAGGAAGAGAGCTTTGGTGCTTTAATTCCACTACTCAAAAGTCTAGTTTACTGAAAGACATTTATCCGGGGCCCAGCGCTGGTATATCAGGATCTCCCGCCTCTGTAAAATTAAATAATAAAGTCTATTTTCTCGCCCAGCAAAACTCATCCTATTATCAGCTTTGGGTAACAGACGGAACAAGTATAGGGACAACAAAATTAAAAGACCTTAGCTCAAATTTTGTCATTGATGAGCTTGTGGTAGTGGGAAACAAAATTTTCTTCTATCAAAATAATGAGCTATGGGCCTATGATACACTTACTGACGCTCTTCAGTCATTAAAAACATTTACCTATTCCGGAAATGTGAAATTATATTCTTTTCACAATCAATTGTTTCTGGCAGCTAATGACGGAGTATACGGAAAAGAGATCTGGAAGTCCGATGGTACACCGGGCGGTACCACTTTGCTGAAAGATATCGCCTCAAGTTCGGGATCAAGTATTTCTAATGATTTTAAAATTATTGAATTAAATAATAAATTCTATTTTGTGGCCAATGGGGCGGCTGGATATGAACTTTATGAAAGTGATGGAACTACTGCCGGTACAGTGTCTGTGACGCCTGTAAAGGTTCCGGAATTGGATGGGGCGGCTACAGATAATTATTTTGTATTTAAAGGCTTGGACCCTGTGGGAAGTGGAATTGAACCGTGGGTATCAGATGGAACGGCTGCAGGAACCAAGCTGTTAAAAGATATTATACCGGGGGTAACAAGTTCCCTGGCAATGCCTAAATTTATAAGTTTCAACAATAAAATCTATTTTGAAAGTAACTCTAACGGAATAACCCCGAATTATGGAAATTATATCTGGGAGACTGATGGTACTCTGGCTGGAACAGCATTATTTGGTACACCTCCGGAAATGAAATTATTTGGAAAGAGTTCAGATGGGATACATTTAATATTGAACACTGTAAATTCAGGGCTAAGATATTGGATTACCAATGGTGGTTCTGTTCAGCCATTTGAAATTACAGGATTAGCTTTACCAGTGGACAATAGTTTTATAGATCTTAATTCTAAAGTTTATCTGGCTGGTACAAACCAAAGAAACGGTGGTGAAGTCTTTTCTCTGGATCCAGCCACGAAAGTTATTTCAATAGCTACTGATATTAACAGGATAGAAGGTTCTGAGCCGCATTCTTTTGATGTACTGAACAATAATCTGATCTTTATCGCTAAAGACCGGGAATTTAGCAATCAGCTATATAAAAGAAATAAAAGCACCCAACAGGTTGAAAGATTATCTTTCTTTAATACCGGTGGAACTTTACCAGGGGGAATACCAACCACTTTTGACGATAATTTCACTAAAGTTGGAAACTATCTTTATACAAAAGGTGGCTTTTACAGGACAGATGGAACGGCTGCAGGCTCAAACGTAATCATTATGTTGGAACCAATTACAAATAGAATTGTCTATACCAGCCTGAATGATAATATGCTGCTCTTCTCTGCCTATAGTAACTCTACAGGAACTGAGCTTTGGAGAATTAAAAACAGCTCAAATACAATGGATTTAGTAAAAGACATATCGGTGGACAATATGGGAAGTTTATATGATGTGGATACTAAAACTGCTGTCCTGAACGGATACGCATATTTTATAGCGAGACAGAACGGAAAACTGGGAATCTGGAAGTCTGACGGTACGAATCCTAATACCAATAAAACCATTCAGTTTACATATCAGAATGGGACGGATGGGGATATAAAAGTCTTGAGCGCTGTCAATAATAAATTATTCTTTACCCTGGCTCAGGAGAATAATGCAAATAATGAACATACTGAACTTTGGTCTTCGGATGGTGACCAGGCTTCATCTGTACTGTTAAAATCCTATGTAGAACCAACCGGTTCAGGAACTATTTACAGAGAAACAGGAATACTCAATGATAAATTATTTTATGTGACTACAGGATTCTCTTCAGGCCTGCACTCTTCTGATGGAACAGTTGCGGGCACAGAAAAAATTGTTTCAGGAAATTTTTCACCCAATGTGAAGTTTCAGAAATGTGGAAATCAGTTGTTTTTTACCAATAACTATGATAAAGAACTATGGAAGACTGATGGTACTGCTACGGGCACCTATATGGTGAAATCCGGATTTTCTGGCATAAAGGATATGGTTTGTACCAATAACTATCTTTACTTCCTGAATGGGGATTCCCAAAAAGTATGGAAGACTAATGGTAGTGCTTCAGATACAGTACCAATGGATGTTTTTGTTACGAATGATGATAATCAGCTGCTGGCTAATGAAAATATTCAGAAAATGGCAACGGACGGAGAAGAGCTGTTCCTGACCATTTTCACAAAAGAACATGGAAGTGAATTTTACGCTATCACGGATACTTTACCTGTTTATATGGCGACTAACGAATCTATAAAACAGGAAGGGAAGAATGCTAATTTGGATATTAAGATTTACCCTAATCCGGTTTTAGATTATTTTTCAATCCATTCCAAAGAAAATGATAAGATTGAAACGGTTAAGATTTTCGATGCAGCCGGGAAGCTGGTTAAGAACATAACGTATCCCAATGATAAAATTGATGTCGCCGAACTTTCTTCGGGAATTTATTTCCTTAGAATTAAAACGGCTAAAGGAGATCATCTGGGTAAGATCTTGAAAAAATAACTTCATTATAAAAGGCTCTTAAAAAGAGCCTTTTATATTTATATATGATGATGTGTTTTCTCAATTGGAGTACAGATGTTTTGTCAACCGAGCTTCTGGTATTATTTATCTCAGATAGTTTTTTACCTTACCTGGGCTTTGAAACTTGTACTAATTTACGAAAAATATTATAAATAATGTTAATTTATTTGTAATATTTTATTAATTAATATTTATATATATTGTTTTTGAGTGATCGTTAAAGATTTATTGTAGTTTGTCTTTTTGTGGGACAATAGCTTAATCTATAGGCTAATTAATACATAGACATACTAAAGGCCATTTTAGAAAATTTAAAACGGCCTTTTATGATTGGAATTTTGATAGTATTTTCAAAAAAATAAAAATCAAATGACTACAAAATTGAACAGGTGTGACAGTAAAATAGGAGATGTAAAAGCGTTTTAATTTGAATTAAAAAACTCCCAGATTACCTTAGCTTTACTTTTGCCCAGAATTTCTTCTAATGTTTCCAGATTGGATTCTTTAATCCTTTTAACAGATTTAAGCTTTGACAGCAACAATTCGATTGTTTTTTCTCCCACTCCGGGAATTTCCTCCAATTCAGATTTTATAGTAGAGTTACTTCTTCTTGTTCTATGGTGTTTAACCCCAAAACGGTGGGCTTCATCACGAACTCTCTGAAGAATTTTTAATGTTTCAGATTTTTTGTCAAGATAAAGCGGAATAGGATCTTCAGGAAAGAAAATCTCTTCCAGTCTTTTTGCAATCCCCACAATAGTTATTTTACCGTAAAGACCCAGTAATTTCAGACTTTTCACAGCAGAAGACAACTGGCCTTTTCCTCCATCTATCAAAATTAATTGAGGCAGACTTTCTCCTTCATCTACCATTCTTTTATAACGGCGATAGATTACTTCTTCCATGGTAGCAAAGTCATTGGGGCCTTCTACTGTTTTAGGATGAAAAATTCTGTAATCTGCTTTGCTTGGTCTGCCATCTTTAAAAACAACACAGGCGGAAACCGGATTTGTTCCCTGAATATTTGAGTTGTCAAAACCTTCAATATGTCTTGGCTCTACAGGCATTCTGAGCAGTTTTTGCATTTCAGCCATAATCCTGTTGGTGTGCCTTTCCGGATCCACAATCTGAACCTGTTTTAATTTTTCAAGACGGTATTCCTTAGCGTTCTTTTCGGATAGCTCTACAATTCTTTTTTTGTCCCCTACTTTAGGAACAATAAGTTTTACATTAGGGATTTCTACAGACAAATGGAAAGGCAGTAATACCTCTTTTGAATTGGAACTGAATTTCTGCCTGATCTCAATCAGAGCTTCTTCCATAATATCTTCATCCGTTTCCTCAAGGATCTTTTTAATCTCTGTAGTGAAACTCTGAATAATATTTCCGTTTCTTATTTTAAAAAAATTGACATACGCAGCGGTTTCATCACTCACCATTCCAAAAACATCCACATCGTCGATATTAGGATTGACAACCGTATTTTTAGCCTGATAATCTTCTAATATATCCAGCCTTTCTTTGATAATCTGAGCTTCTTCAAACTGTAGATTAGAGGCGAGTTTCATCATCTGATTGACCAGATACTCTTTAGCTTTCCGGAATTCTCCCTTGATCATTCCACGGATAGCATCTATCTTTTCATCATAATCCTCTTTACTTTCAAGATCTTCACAAGGTCCTTCACAGTTTTTGATATGGTATTCAAGACAGACTTTGTATTTTCCGTCAGCTATTTTATTCGGAGAAAGATTCAGATTACAGGTTCTCAGTTTATAGATATGTTTGATGGTGTCTAATAAAATTTTGGCTGGACGCACTTTTGCATAGGGACCATAATATTCTGAACCATCTTTAATTACATTTCTGGTGAGAAAAATTCTGGGGAAATCTTCATTTTTAATACAGATCCAGGGATAAGTTTTGTCATCTTTCAACATGACATTGTAAAATGGCTGATGTTCCTTAATCAGATTGTTTTCCAACAAAAGAGCGTCATACTCACTGTTTACAATAGTAGTTTCCAGACGCTGGATTTTCCCTACCATTATTTTGATCCTGTATCCTGAAAGATTTTTGTTGAAGTAGGAGAGAACCCTCTTTTTTAAGTTTTTGGCTTTACCTACATACAATAACTGTTCGTTTTTATCATAATAACGATAAACACCGGGTTCCGAAGGTAAAGTTTTGAGCTGTAATTCTAAAGAAGGATTCATATAACAAAATTAAGGAATCTTTCCATATTTAAAAAAAGAATACCTGCGGAATTGCTCAGCAGGTATTAATTCTATAAATGAAATGTTTTTATCCGTTGTTCATATCGGTGTAAGCATTGACAAGAAAGCTGAAATAATCCCATTCTACAGAGTTTTTAGGATATTTTTTCATGAATTCTGCATTGTCACCAAAAAGGAAATCATAGTTGTCTTCAAAATCATCTTTATGAAGCCACATAATTTTGTCTCCCTTTTTTACATAATAAGATTTGATAACCCCTCCACCAAGTTGTGGAGAACCCATTACAGAAAAGCCTGTTGTTTCTTTAGCTCTAGGATCATGATATACAGAAATAATATCATCGAAACCTGGGTTGATAACCTGCATTAGGAATTCTTTATCATCTTTTTTGTTCTTTAATGACACGGTTTGGTTTACAAAATAGATCCTGTCGTTATTGGTATTCTTTGTTAATTTCTTTGTACCAAAGTTTCTGATATTCCCCATGTACTTGGCCACTTTTGCAATTTTTTCCGCATTACTTGGGTAAACATACATTTCGCTGATTTGTTCCGCATTAAAATTAGCATTCTTTTTTGTAGCACTGTCTTTAATGGCTACTTCATAAATCTGTCCCTTTTTTGTTTCAATTTTGTTGCAAAACCCTTTATAGGTAGTTCCGTCTTTTAAAATAATGGTGGATGTTTTTTTCGGAGATGGAGTATTGAAACCTTCATTAAAAAGGTATGTTTCCATTTTTTTGATATCCTCTTTAGAGTATTTTACTTTCTGGGCGAAAGTAGTGGTGCCTGCAAGGCATAAAGCAAGCAGTAAAGATGTAAGTCTCATGTATTATTGTTTTTTATTCGGCGGTAAAAATAATAAATAAATTAACTTATTTTTAGAAAAAGATAGAACATTGAAATTTAGTTTCTCCAATTATTGTTAAATGTGTAATTTTAAGAAAATTTTTTAGAAATGATATACGGAGTAGATGTTTTAACTTTCCATGATGTTCTGGAAATCTGTAAAAAACCCAATAAAGCCAAACTGAATAAAGCGGCAAAAGAACAAATATTAAAATCTCAGAAAAACGTACAGCAAATAGTAGAATCCGATAGATGTGTATATGGGATCAATACAGGCTTCGGACCACTGTGCGATACCAAAATATCAGCTGACGAAACAGCCCAGTTGCAGTATAACTTAATTATTTCCCACGCTGTAGGTGTAGGAAAGCCCATTGATAAAGAATTTTCAAAAATCATGATAATTGCTAAAGTGCATGCTTTATCAAAAGGATTTTCCGGAGTTTCTCTTGATGTAATTGAGAGACTGATCCTGATGTTGGAAAAAGATATTATTCCGGTGGTACCGGAGCAAGGATCTGTAGGTGCATCAGGAGATCTGGCTCCTTTGGCACATCTGGTATTGCCTTTACTTGGTTTAGGACAGGTTTGGGAAGGAGATCAGGTTACCAATACAATGGATGTTTTGGAAAAACACAACCTTGAGCCTTTAACTTTAGGACCAAAAGAAGGTCTTGGGTTAATTAACGGAACTCAGTTTATCCTGGCCCATGCCATCAAAGGATTGGAAAAATTTGAATACTTATTAGACCTTGCGGATATCACGGCAGCAATGAGTATTGAAGCATATAGAGGTTCTGCAAGCCCTTTCAAAAAAGAACTTCATGATATCAGACCTTTTGAAGGAAGTAAGAAAGTAGCGGCAAGAATGCTTAAGTTCTTAAAAGGATCAGAAAACATGATAGCACATGAAGATTGTGAAAGAGTACAGGATCCTTATTCTATGAGATGTGTGCCACAGGTTCACGGGGCAAGCAGAAATGCTTTTGAACATCTTAGAAGCATGGCTGAAACAGAATTAAACTCTGTTACCGATAATCCGATTGTATTAAGTGCCGAAGAATCTATCTCCGGAGGTAACTTCCACGGACAGCTGATGGCTTTACCTTTAGATTACGCAACGTTAGCGGCTGCAGAATTAGGAAATATCTCAGACAGAAGAAGCTACTTATTATTAGAAGGGAAATATGGACTTCCAAGATTATTAACAGAAAGCTCAGGATTAAATTCAGGATTTATGATTCCTCAGTATACCTCAGCAGCCTTAGTTACAGAAAACAAAACACTATGTTTCCCTGCATCTGCAGATTCTATTCCTACAAGTTTGGGACAGGAGGATCATGTTTCTATGGGAAGTATTTCAGGTAGAAAATTCAATCAGGTCCTGGGAAATCTGGTCAATATTTTAGCCGTTGAGCTGATGTTTGCAGCACAGGGACTGGAGTTCAGAAGACCTGCCAAATGTTCTAAGATTATTGAAGAGAATTTTGCTGTTCTGCGCTCTAAAGTTACCAAACTTGAAGAAGACAGATTAATAGGTCAGGATATGCTGGCTATTGCATCACTGATTAATGAGCGAAAATTTATCGTAAAATAAAATATACCCACTAAGAAAGCTTCCGAAAGGGAGCTTTTTTGTTTTATCCTATTTTTTTAATTAAATATATATGACTATAAAAAGACTTGATTCTACCCATCCGGATTTTCAAAATTTAGTACAACTTCTCGATACAGACCTTGCGGTGCATAATGGGGATGATAATGCTTTTTTTGAACAGTTTAATACAATTGATAAACTTAAAAACTGTACTGTTGCCTATATTGACGAACTTCCGGCAGCATGCGGAGCATTTAAAGAACTTTCAGATAATACAGTCGAAATCAAAAGAATGTATACGAACCCAACTTTCAGAAAAAGAGGCTTAGCTTCTGGCATACTTAGAGAATTGGAAAATTGGGCGAAAGAATCGGGATTTGAAAAAGCCGTTTTAGAAACTTCCGTAGACTTAAAGAATGCTATTTCTGTGTACGAAAAAAGTGGCTTCTATCGCATTCCGAACTATGGACAGTACATTGGAATAGATAATAGTGTCTGTTTTGAAAAAATATTATAGATTTCATTGAATATTGTGAATTTTATTCTTAAAGTGTTATTAATATTCGGATAATATAGAATTCACCTTGGAAAAATAGGTAATTCACAATAAAGTGTTATATTGGTCCCAACCAAAATTATAACATATGAAAAAAAGTGTATTCTTAGTAGCAATATTTTTTGCTTTAAGCTCTTGTAATACCGAAGATCTTCAAAACGAAAATTCCAACATTGAAATGAGTCAGAAAGATCCCCTGACTGCCAAACAAATTAATGAAGGAATTAATCAATCCCTTAAAACAAAAGGTTCTTTCAACTGGGCCAATCAATCTGATCATTTTTTATGGAGTGCCATCTTTCAGGGAAATAAAATGGTATCCATTGGATTTGGAGAATCTAAAGAAGATTTTGACAGAAGCAAATCTTCAAATAACCAGGCAATGGAAACCGAGATTTTGTCGATGATTAAAAAATATGAAGGAAAAGATGAAAGAACTTTCTTCCTTGCCTCAGACAAATATCTCAACCAGATCGATGTGGTCATCGAAAAAGAAGAAACCATTAAAGCACTTCGCCAGATGAAGACTATCCGATATCTTGAACCGGGAGATTACCACTACTTCGAAAATGAAAATAAATTTAATCTAGCTTCAAGATCCTCAGGGGGAGGCTCAGGATGTGGCTTTTCATCTACTACTTTGAATGCTGATGACTACACTTCCACTACGCCGGGTGCGAAAATTCCCTGGGCTTTTACCAAGCATAATATTCCTGATGCATGGGGCTACAGTACCGGAGCGGGCGTTACCATCGGTTTGGTAGATACAGGTGTTTCACCAGAGCAGGCCTTCCTTGGAAACAGCTTTAATAACGGATCTTCCTCAGGGAGAACAATCAATAAGTTGGGTGTTTATAATTCAGATGGTTCTGCAGATCAGTGTGGACACGGAACAAAAATGGCTTCCGTAATGGCAGCGCCGAGAAATAATGCAGGACTGCCTGTAGGAGTTGCCTATAATGCCAATTTGATTGCTTACCGGGCTGCCGCAAACGTCGTATTGGACACTTCCAGTGAGCAGACCGGAGTGAAAACGGCATTTACAGATCTGGCGAATAATGCCAGTGTAAAGATCATTTCTATGTCTATGGGACATATTTTTTCAGTAGGAAAAATTGAGGATGGTGTAAAATACGCATATTCCAAAGGAAAATTGATTTTCTGTGCAGGAGGTACATCCACTAGTTTTACCACTTTTGTAGGTGTTATTTTCCCTGCCTGGATGCCGGAAACACAGGCTATAACAGGAGTGAAAGAAGGAACCTCCAATCAGAAATGTGATGTTTGCCACTCCGGAGGAGAGATAGACTTTACCTTCCAGATGGAAAGAGCTTCAGGAAATACAGTTCCAGTTTTAAGTTATTATAACGGACAGGCCGATTATGTAGGCGGTTCATCAGTAGCTACCGCAGCAACAGCAGGAATTGCAGCTTTAGTATGGGCTAAGAACCCATCATGGACCAGAGATCAGGTCCTTAATAAAATGAGACAGTCTGCCACTTATTATCCAAATGTGAATTCAAGCTATGGCTATGGAAACATTAATGTTTTAAAAGCAGTACAATAAAATACGATTTCAAAAAAATAAACCCCCTCAGCCGTTTAGGTGGAGGGGGTTTTATTTTTATATACAAGAATACTATCCAATTCTCACACTTGTCATACTTAGTGAACCTCCAATAAGTTCGTCATTAAATAAAGATAAGTGTTCAGACCGGTCTTTCAACCCCAGGGTATAGATAAGGGGAAGATAGTGATCGGGCGTAGGTACGGCATATTCTAAAAATGTTCCTTGTTTCTGATAATCAATAATAGGCTGGAAATTACCGTCAAGAAGCCAGTTATTGGTTTTTTCCCTCGCTTCCACTGCCCAATCCCAGCCGGCACCCACCGTATTGATATTTTTCCAGTCGATTAAACGCAGGTTATGAACAATATTTCCACTTCCTATGATCAGAATTCCTTTTTCACGGAGTTTATGAAGCCTTTTAGCCAGATCATAATGATATTGCGGAGGCTTGGTATAATCAATACTCAGTTGAATGACCGGAATATCAGCTTCAGGATACATATGTCTGATGACTGACCATGCCCCATGATCCAGTCCCCAGTTATGGTCTTCTTCAACCTCCAAGGGTAATAATAGCTCTGCAGTTTCCGCAGCAAGTTCCGGATTTCCGGGAGCAGGATACTGTACGTCAAATAATTCTTTCGGAAAACCATAAAAATCATGAATGGTTTTCGGCATTTCCATGGCGGTGACAAACGTTCCTTCCGTATACCAGTGTGCAGAAATACACAGGATAGCATTAGGCCTGGGAATTTCCGTAGCCGCTTTTCGGAATCCCTGTACAAACTGGTTTTCTTCAATGGCATTCATAGGAGAGCCGTGTCCCAAAAATAGAACAGGCATTCGCTGAGTGCTTTGGAAATTTTCACTTATGTTTTGTAGATCGTTGAGGTTCATAAATTTTGAATAATCATAAAAAAATAAAAGGTTCAAGGTTTTTAGTAAAATCCCTGAACCTTTCACAAAATATATTGAAAAATTATGCTTGCTTTACAAACTGTAATTCTCCAGCTACTTTTACATCATCACTTACCATTACTCCTCCTGCTTCTAAAGCTGCATTCCAGTTTAATCCGAAATCTTTTCTGCTTATTTTTCCTTCAAAAGAGAATCCTGCTTTTGTATTTCCCCAAGGGTCAACATTGATTCCTCCGAAATCTACATCTAAAGTTACAGGTTTTGTAATCCCATTGATTGTAAGATTTCCTACTACCTGATCATTCAGAGCCTGAGAATCAAAAGTAATCGTTGGATGTTGTTCAGCATTGAAGAACTCGGCAGATTTTAAGTGATTATCTCTGTCTGTATTATTGGTAAAAACAGAATCCGTCTGAATAGTAGCGGTAGTTTTTGCATTGGCGAAAGTATCATCCTCCGCTTCAATTTCTGCAGTGAAGGTTCTGAAACTTCCTTTTACATTAGAAATCATCATATGTTTTACTTTGAAAGTAATCTCACTATGCGTTGGGTCTAGGTTCCATTTTGTTGCCATTGTATTTTTATTTTTTGTTTGTTATTAATAATGCAAATGTAGGATAGGGAGCATATACGGAACATTGATATAGGATAAGAAATGCAACGTATATGTAAAATTATGATTCCTTTTGATAATTATTTCTTTTTTAAGGGAGCTTTTTCCCGCTATCCACTCTTACTCCTCGCCCCATACATTCCAGCGTCCAAAACCCAGTCTTCAATGCGTGCTGCGGGGTAACCGTTACTATCGGGGCTAGGGTTCACATCATCTTTACAAAGAACAGAATGATGAAGCAGTCTCTATCTATATGCAAAATCCATCATTCATTTTACACCTTTACATTTCCCCAGCAACCCTCCACAAATCTTAGTATTAAGTTAAGGAATAATTTCATTTAATTCATTAATTCCTTTTTATGAATGTTTTAATTTAACATTTCTTAACGGATGGTTTTTATTTCTTATTTTTGATGGATTCAATTTTACGCAATGAAATTATATAAATTTTCTTTATTGATGCTGGTTTTGGGGAATACTGCATTCGCCCAGACACAGAAGTTTACCATGGCGGAGGCTGTAAATGGGATGAGAACCAATCTTGCCGTGAAAAATATTTCACAATTTTCATGGTCTGCAGACGGGAAATCCTATATCCAATCCGTGAAAGGAGGGTATTTGGTTACAGATCTGAAAACCAATAAACAAGATACTTTGGTGTCTTTAACACAGCTGAACAGACAGTTTGCCAATGACAAACTGAACGCTGTACCTCAGATTAAGTTTTCCGGGAATTCAAATGGTTATTTTAGCAAAGACGGTAAAATGTTCTGGATTGAAAAATCAGGAAATGACTGGAAAGTGAAAAATCAGACTCCTGTAGATAAAGATGCCTCCAACATAAAAATGTTTGGTGATGGCCAGACTTTCGCTTTTACAGCAAAGAATAACCTGTTTGTGAGTAAAAACGGAAAAACTATTGCGGTTACTAATGAAGCAAACGAAAATATCATCAGTGGACAGGCTGTTCACAGGAATGAATTCGGCATCGATACCGGAATTTTTCCTGCTCCCAACTCTGAAAGTGTAGCTTTCTACAAAATGGATCAGTCTATGGTGGCAGATTATCCGATCATAGATTGGTCTGTAACACCTGCTGTAAACCACAATATTAAGTACCCGATGGCAGGTCAGACTTCTCATCAGGTAACATTAGGCGTTTTTAATATTAAAACCCAGTCAACAACTTTTCTGAAAGTTGAAGGCGAAAAAGATCAGTACTTAACTGCTGTTACCTGGAGTCCGGATTCAAAATACATTTTTGTGGCTGTTCTGAACAGAGGACAGAATCATATGAAAATGAATCAATATGATGCCTCTACCGGAGAACTGATAAAGACTTTATTTGAAGAGACCGACAGCAAATATGTTGAACCACAGCATCCACTTACGTTCTTCCCAAATTCCAATACAGACTTTATCTGGCAAAGCCAGAGAACAGGGTATAATCACCTGTTCCATTATAGCTTGGAAAAAGGATTGGTTGCCCAGATTACAAAAGGAGACTGGCTGGTAACCGATATTTTAGGGTTTAATGAAAAGAAGAAAGAGATTTATTTTACGTCAACAAAAGAAACTCCTCTGGAAAGACATTTGTATAAGATCAATTGGACCAACTTCAAAATGCAGCGACTGGATGATGCAGAAGGAATGCATGCCGGTGTATTGAGCAGCGACGGAAATTATCTGTATGATGTCTATAGTAATGCCAATTCTCCAAGAGTTGGAAATATTATTAATACCAATAACTTAAAGTCTACGAATATTTTTACAGCAGAGAATACATTGAAAAATTATCAGAGACCTGAAATTAAAAATGTAGAATTGAAAGCTGATGACGGAACACCTTTATACGGAAAGATCATCCTTCCAACAAATTTTGATCCTAATAAAAAGTATCCTACCATTGTTTATCTGTACAATGGTCCGCACCTGCAGCTGATAACAAATACTTTCCCGGCTTCAGGAAACCTTTGGTATGAATATATGGCTCAGAATGGATATATCATCTTTACCATGGATGGTAGAGGTTCTTCTAACCGCGGAATGAAGTTTGAGCAGGCTGTATTCAGAAATCTGGGAACTACCGAAATGAATGACCAGATGAAAGGAGTAGACTACCTGAAATCCCTTCCTTATGTGGATGGAACAAAAATGGGAATCCATGGCTGGAGCTTTGGAGGGTTTATGACTACGAGCTTTATGCTTCGTAAGCCGGATGTTTTTAAAGTAGGAGTTGCCGGAGGACCGGTGATCGACTGGAGCATGTACGAAATTATGTATGGAGAAAGATATATGGATACACCACAGGAAAATCCACAGGGATATGCTGCGGCTAATCTTTTAGATAAAGTACAGAACCTTAAAGGAAAATTATTGATGATCCACGGAGCGCAGGATGACGTCGTAGTATGGCAGCATTCTATAAAATTCATCAAATCTGCTGTTGATAACGGGGTTCAGTTGGATTATTTTACTTATCCGGGACATCCGCATAATGTGATCGGAAAAGACAGGGTTCACCTGATGCAGAAGATTACAGATTATTTTGATCAGTACCTGAAAAAATAATAATAAAAACCAGCCTATTTTAGGCTGGTTTTTTATTTATAGTAGATGTGATATATTAATCATAAAATTCTTTGATGACATAGCTCCCTTTATTCAGTCTGTTGAGTTCTTTCAATATATAATACCGATGTAAAAAACCTGTTAAAACCACTATTTTTTTATGAGGATATTTCTCAGCTATCGTGTAAATATTTTTAGCCATTGTTTGATTTCTAAGATCCCAGAACCCGGACATCAATTTAAACCCATCTCTATAGCTTATTTTTTCACCGTTAGGTTTTGTAACATACCTGTTTGCAAATTCCGGTCTTTCATCTGTGATTTGTATTAATCCTGAATACTGAGCATTCTGCCTTCTTTCAGAAATTTTATCCGTTGTTGTATTGTTGAAGTTTTCCGGAGATAGTTCAGCGATTTTCATTAACTCTTTAGTGGTAGTAAGAAAGTCCTCATATCGTTTTATTTCAGCAGATGACAATTGTTTGGCTTTATATAAACTGTCAATCAATTTTACAGACAGGTTATCTGTAGGTACCATTCCTTTATCTTTCCGGTATTGATTTCTGCCTTCAAAATCAAAAGGAAACCTTAATGTGTTGGGATGCTTTTTAAGATATAAATTTGTTGCAGTGATTTCATTCTCTTTAGAAGTATTACTGGTTTCATACTCTTTCATTCCCTTACTGTCAACTTCATGAAGCGTAATATCCGGTTTTATTTTTTCAAGAATGTCAAACAGGATTTTAGGATGGTAATTAGGAACACTGTCATGGATATTCCCAATGACATAAATTTCAGTTTTACGCTGCGATGAATATATGTTGACTAATAGAAGAAGGAATAGTGAAATCAGATGTTTCATATTTTTAAGTTATAGTTATCTCTCAAATATAGCAAGTTTATATGAAGAACCCTGATTTAGTTTTTTTATAAAAATGGAGGGTGTCGTTCTTAACAAACATCAATGTTTTTGACTTTTTATTCCTGTAATTTTGTGTATATAAAATCAACAATATGGAATTAGGAATAGGAATGTTTGGTGACCTGGCTTTTGATCAGTCCCCCGGAAAATATAGAGATGCAGGAACTAAGATTCGTGAAATTTTGGAACAGGTAAAATTGATGGATGAAGTAGGAATCGATGTCTTCGCCATGGGAGAACACCATCGTCCGGATTATGCTGTTTCTTCTCCTGAAATGGTATTGGCAGCTGCAGCAAGTATTACAAAAAATATAAAATTGGCAAGCGGGGTGACTGTGTTAAGTTCTTCAGAGCCGGTAAAGGTTTATGAAGATTTTTCAACCTTAGATCTTATTTCAGACGGAAGAGCAGAAATATTTGTAGGCCGTGGAAGCTTCATAGAATCATTCCCGTTATATGGTTATTCATTGAATGACTATGAGGAGCTTTTTGATGAAAAACTGGAGTTGTTATTAAAGATTAATTCAGAAGAAAATGTTACCTGGTCAGGAAAACTTCGGGCACCAATGCAAAATCAGACCGTGTATCCAAGGGCAAAAAATGATGGGAAACTTTCGATCTGGAGAGCCGTAGGAGGAACTCCTCAATCCGTATTGAGTGCTGCTCAATTGGGAATGCCTTTGGTGGTAGCTATTATCGGAGGAATGCCGATCCAGTTTAAAAATTTGATTGAGTTTTACAAGCAGGAATACCAGAAAGCAGGACATGATGTATCCAAAATGCAGATTGCTGTTCATTCCCATACTTTTGTGAGTGATGATCAAAATGTAGTAGACGGATATTTCCACACCTATAAATCTCAGATGGATAGGATAGGGGCCTCAAGAGGATGGGCTCCTTATACTAAAATGCAGTACGATGGGGGAAGAAACAAAGAAGGAGCCTTGTTCATTGGTAGTCCTTCCGAAGTAGCCGATAAAATTGCTTATATGAAAGAGATTTTTGGAATTACAAGGTTTATCGGACATATGGATATCGGAGATCCTGCTCATGAGCTGGTAATGAAATCTATTGAACTATTCGGGAAAGAAGTAAAACCATTGGTACAAAACCTGTAATTTAACCATAAAGTCACAAAAGTGTTTAAATACTTTTGTGACTTTTAACTATGTTGAAACTTCGATTTGTGGTTCTCAAATATAGGGTCAGACAATTTCAATGAGGCTTCCTCTTTCCTCATCTTTGATAATAGTGAGTGCTGTAGGAATCTTCTCTTTAAGTTCTTCTACGTGAGATATAATTCCCACAATTCTGTTCTCTTTCATCAGGTTGGTAAGAGTTTCAAACACAATATTTACCGATTCAGTATCCTGAGTTCCAAAACCTTCATCGATAAAAAAGAAATTTTTATCTGCCTGAGCGTTCGCCTGAACACTCTCCGCTAAAGCCAATGCAAGGCTTAATGAAACCTGGAATGCTTGTCCGCCTGAAAGTGTTTTTACACTTCTGCTTCTACCTTCGTTGAGGTAATCTATGATCTCAAAATCATTATTTTCATTAAGCTGCAGACTCAGCTGATTTCTTGTCATCCGATGAAAACGCAGATTGGCATGATCACAAAGCTGTCTTAAATAAATAGAAGAGACATACTGCACAAAACCGGCTCCCTTGAACAGGTTGATCATGACTTTTAGATTTTCAGAACGTTTCTGAAGCTTTGTAAGTTTTTTCAGAAGTTCTTCTTTCTTTACATATTCTTTTTCCAGCCGCTCTATTTCAGCTGTCTTTGTTACCACAGAATCGCTGATCTGTTTCTGCTCGCCCTGAGCCTCATTAAACAATTTTTCAGTCAGAGAAAACTGTTCATCGTTAAACGAAAGACCTTTAAGCTTTAATTCCAGCTCTTCAATAAATTTCTTTAAAGTTTCAAAATCAATTTTAAATTTCTGAATTTGATTTCTGTTGTGCTCAATATTGATTTCCAGCAGTAAAATATTTTCGACCTCTTTAAACTCAGTGAAATTTTGCTCTGCCAAGCCATTTGCAATACTGGCTTTATTTTCAGAAATTTCCTTTTCAAGTGCTGCCATTTGCTTTTCAGACTGATTGACAATGGTTTTTTGTTCAGCCAGTTTTGGAATCAGTATCTTTTCCTGCTGGATGGCTTTCTGATAATTTTCTTCCGTTTCTTTGTTGGATACAACCAACTTCTGATACGCTTCTTCAACCTCATCCACCCTTTTGTGGGTATACAGGTTCCAATCAAGAATTTTAAGATGAGAACGGCTGACATTGATCTGTTCCTGTTTGCTGAGCTCCTTGTCCTTTAAATCGTTTAGCAGAACTTTATATTTCTCCAAAAGCTGCGTTGCCTTTTCCAGAGCTTCCCGCTCCATGGCTATATTTCTGTCAGCTTCTTCAATTGTTTTTTCTAAGGCAAAAGAATCGGCCCGTTTTTTCTCAAATTCATCTTCCTGATCCGGAGAGAATGGTTTCCAATGGAATTGTTGGGTATGAACTTCAATATCCCTTTGAATCTGAAGGAGTGCTTTCTGCTCCGCAAGAAGCTGTTCTTCAAAAATCTTTTTACGATCCAGGATTTTCTCAATTTCAGCTTCTATCCTTTGATTTTTCAGGACTTCCTGATCGATAGCGGTAATGCAGTCCTGAATTTCCTGAAGCTCAGTATTTACATCCTGAATTTCTACAATATGAGGATGCTCTTTAGAACCACAAAGAGGACAGTTTTCACCATCATGAAGTTCATTGGCAAAACGGGAAAGTTCTTTTTGGATCTTAAGATGATCCAGTTTTTGAGAAAGTTCCTTTTTCTTTATTTCTAATGCCTCTTTCCTGGATTTGAAATCTTCTTTGAAATTTTCATGATAGGCAAAAGGTTTTAATTCTTCCGTAATTTCCCCAATCTGCTTTTGATGTCTTTCAATCTTTTCAGCTTGCTCCTGCTGTGATTTTTTTAAATTTTTCCGGTGAATAAACCAATTGCCCACTTCAGAAAGCAATGCCGAATCAAGTTTCTGTTCCTTGAGGGCCTTAAGATGCTTGGAAAATTCATCAATCTTTTTTTGAATATTTTCCTGGCTCATGCCTGCTTCTTTTACTTTTTCAGCTCCATTTTGGGTCCTTTTATTCAGCTCTTCGATTTCTCTGGAGTAGGTGAAGAGCTGTATAATCAGACTAAGGTCATTTTCCTGTATCCGGGATTGTTCCAATGCCTGAAACTTAGGCTCCAGTACAATAAGCTGATCTTTTATAATATTAAAAGCTTTTTCGGTTTCCTGTAAAGTTTTATGCTGCAGCTCTTTTTCGTTTTGTTTGGCTGCCACTTCTTTGGAAAGCTTATTGCTCTCAGTAATCAATGGATTAAAAAGCCTGAAAACACGGTCATATAAATTGGTCTGTACTTCCAGAGCATCTATTTCAGGTTTCTGCTCAGAGAGCTCTGTGAATTTTACCGTATTCAGTTTTAAACTTTCAAAATCCGTTTTTAAGTTTTTTAGCTGCTGATATGTATAAGAGATTTTCTCAAATTTTTCATTTGATTCACCCAGTTTTTTTTGTTCTTCCGTTAAAATCCCTTTTTGAAGCTGAATATTCTCTTCATTGATTTCCTCAAAACCTTTTAGCTGACCTTCAAGCTGGTCCAGCTCAGACCTGTTTTTTACATTGAGTGAAGAAACATTGTTTTGAAGGTCAAATTTTTGAAGATTAAAAATCTCCTTCATCATATTGGTTCTGTCCGCAGCCCCTAATTCAAGGAATTCCTTAAACTGTCCCTGTGGAATAATAATGGTGCGTTTAAAATTGGCGTAGCTTAAACCAATGATAGTTTCTGCATTAGAATGATCTAATGGAATCCATTTGTTGTCAATATTCTCGTAAAAAGTGACAGAATAAGGCTTTACATCTTCAAATTTTTTAGAATTACGTCGGAAATCTCTTGTCGCACGAAACAGCTTATTCTCATAATTGATAAAATCAAATTCTATATAAGAACTGTTTGACTTTAAGTTCATCATATTATAAGCCCTTTTATCACGCATA
The DNA here is from genome assembly GCF_900176315.1 of Chryseobacterium sp. YR221. Taxonomy (NCBI): domain Bacteria; kingdom Pseudomonadati; phylum Bacteroidota; class Flavobacteriia; order Flavobacteriales; family Weeksellaceae; genus Chryseobacterium; species Chryseobacterium sp. YR221. Next base: position 406,349 of record NZ_FWXM01000005.1, on the reverse strand, counting down.
TTCAGACGCTCCGTTTCACCATATAGAGCAAATGAAATAGCTTCAAGAACCGATGATTTACCGGATCCTACAGCACCGAAAATCCCAAACAGCCCTGCATCAGTGAGATTTTTAAAGTCTATAGTCTGACGCTCCTGGTAAGAGTATAAACCTTCAAGTGTGAGTTGAATGGGAATCATAATTTAGGCATTTAAAATTTCGTTAAACAAATCCATAAGCTCTTCATTGGCTTCCTGTCCTCCATTTTTGGTTTTAAAATAATCTTTGAACAATATTCCTATATCTTGATTTAAATTGATTTCATAGTGCTCTTGTCCGGTCATTTCACTGTTTTTGATTTTTGGAATAAGATGAACGATACCGGAATGAGACTGGTAGATCATCTTTCTTTCATCAGCTGTTAGGAAGGTTTCACTTTCCAAAGTCAGTTCAATAAACGTATTCGGGTTTTCATTCAGCCACCGAACGGTATCTTCCACAGAGGTAAAAGATTTCCTTACCAATGTCCTTCCATTTTTCAGCGCCTTCTTTTCAAAAGAAATATTTTTTCCCGGAAACGCTTCCATAATGGAAACATATTTTGTTTGTCCTGCCTCACTAAAACTATAACATAAAGGGGAAGAAGAGTATACAACTGGTTTTTCTGACGTTCCTATATTCTGAAAACTATGCAAATGTCCTAAAGCCGTATATTGAATTTGCTCAGGAATGGCATCCGAATAGATCAGATCTGCATTGCCAATTTTAATGGGCTTTTCTCCTTCTGGTTCCTCCAGAATTTCAGCTCCTCTTTTATTCATATACAAATGAGCGGTCAGAAGGTTAATTCCCTGCTCATCACAATATTCGTCAGCAAGATTTTTCCACATCTGTGAAAGCACTTTATTGATTTCTTCTTCTTTATTTTCACCAAAATATTCTTTTAAACGGATCTCATTGGCATAAGGTGTATGAAGAACTCTTACAGGAAAATTTATATTTTGAATAGCCAATTCGATAAAACCTTCTCTTGAATTCAGAATTTTAAAATGTTCGGTTTCAAAAGGAATAACTTCTGCTTTGGGATGGCCTATCAGAATAATTCCACATTCTCTGGCTAAAGGATCGGGAGCATCGATGAGGTTGGGAGAGTCATGGTTTCCGGAAATAGCAATCACAGGACGTTTACCATTTTGAGATAAACGTTTCAGGGTTTTATACAATAGCTCAGTAGCTTCTACTCCCGGATTAAAATTATCAAAAAGGTCACCCGCAACAATGACAAGATCAATGTTTTCTTCATCAGCAATGCCGATAATCTCTTCCATGACCAGAATTTGCTCTTCCAGACGGGAAAAGCGGTCCAGTCGTTTTCCTAAATGCCAGTCGGCGGTATGCAGAATTTTCATAAAAAGTTTATCATTGTTTAAAGGAAATATGAAATGGTATAATTCAAATTGATTGAACTAAAACCTGGATGTGAACTATAAAATACAGAACAATATTTAAACCCCATTAGGTTTGGTAATGAACGAATTCTATAGATTATGATCGGCTTCTTTTGCCTGGAAATCTTCATGAATTTGTTTTAAACGTGCTTTCCTTTCTGCTTCAGCATTTTGTATTTTACGTTTTTTCTGATCAATTTTCTTTTTATTTTTTTTCCTGTTTGCTTCGTTATTTTTGCTCATATCTTTTTGTAACGAATAATTTTTTTATGGGTAAGAAATAGCCTCATCAAAAATACTAAAGATTAAGAGTTTAAACAATTTTAGTCGGTAAGTCTGATAAAATATTTTAATTTTACTGCGTTATGGAAGAAAAATCAAAAGATCCTTTACACGGAAAAAGGCTTGATGCTATCCTTGAAGAACTGGTAGAATACTATCAGGGTTTTGAGGAATTGGGAAAACAAATCAATATAAAATGTTTTACGGATAATCCGAGTATCACTTCTTCACTGAAGTTTTTACGGAAGACGCCGTGGGCAAGAACAAAAGTTGAAAGTTTGTATCTCTTTATGCTGAGACAGAAAAAAAGAGACGAAACGAAGAGTGGAAAGTAGAAGCCAGGATATTGCTGTAAGATTCTCCTTTTACCTCTTTTCCTCTAAGCAATCATTTCAAAAATAGTATATTTGTATTATTAATCGTGAATAAGATACACGAAAAAAAGGAAAAATATGACAATTGAAAACAACCATGTTGTAGCTGTAAGTTACATACTTCACACGATCGAAGAGGATGGAAGTAAGATTCTTGTAGAAGAAACAGCACCAGAAAATCCACTTACATTTTTGTATGGTGTGGGAATGATGATTCCAAAATTTGAAGAAAATATCCTTGGTTTGAAAGCTGGTGATAAAGCAGCTTTTACAATCCAGGCTGAAGATGCTTATGGTGAAAAACAACCGGATGCTATTGCTCAATTACCTATTGAGATGTTTAAAGAATCAGGAACTCCACCTGTAGGAGCTATTTTACCTCTATCTGATAATCAGGGAAATAATTTCCAGGCATTTGTAGTAGAAGTAACACCGGAAGTTGTAGTGGCTGACCTTAACCACCCAATGGCAGGTAAAGTTTTAGATTTCCAGGTGGAAATTTTAAATACACGTCCGGCAACAGAAGAAGAATTGTCACATGGCCATGCTCATGGAATTGACGGAACTGAAGCTCACTAAAACATAATATAAATGTCCGATTTTTTCGGACATTTTTTTTGTCATACTCATATGATCAGTGATTATATTTTCTTCCGAAGACGAATCTGATCATCATAAAATGCTTTGCAGATAATTCCGGTATCTGTTTTTTCCTGAAGTTTTTGAAAAAGAGATTCTGGGTAAGAATTGGTATCGAGATAAAAAAATAAACCACAGAACTCAACTGTGGTTTATTTTTATTATAAGATTAAGAATGAATAAAATGCCTGACCCATTCCCTCTCCACCGGAAGGGTGCAAATCTCAGACGGATGGTTTGCGCATTAATTACTCCACCTATTATCTTATCTATTCGGCGTCATATTCCGTAACGTCAATAAGCGTCAGGAACCACTTGGTATCTATTTTGGTCATGAAAAATCTCAATCCATTGATAGGAGCCTTTTCTTTAGTATTTTCAGCAAGTGTTACACAAACTACATTTTTAGGGTCCGTATTAATTTTAAAAATTTCCTGATCCTTTATAGAATACTGTTCCAGGAATTTGTCTGCATAGTCATTGACCGCATTAGAGTTGAACTGAACAGATAAGCCTTCTTTTTTCCATTTTTTATTTCCCGAATCATAGGCAGGTGCTGCTTCAAACTGAATCGGAAATTGATTTTTAATGTTCCATGCCTTTTGAATGTACCCTAATGGCATACTGAAATTTACATCTTCATTTAAAACAAATCCCAGATCACCACTGCTTTTAAAAAGAACACCAACTCCATAAGTGGGATTGATATATTGGTTCATAAGGTCTCCGTTTTTAGTCTGAAAACCATTTAAAATATCCGTAACAGCTAAAGTAATCTGCTTTTTGTCATCAGCAGTCTGGGCATTGGAAAAGCTAAAGCTGCAAAGCAGAAATAGCAGAGTGTATATAATATTCTTTTTCATATCATGAGTTTAAAAATTCACCAGAAACATAATACCAACGTTCATGCATTTTTTGGAACATGGAAAATTCATGGTGAATTTGTGGATGTCCATCCTCATCGGTATAGTAGGCTTTAAATTCTACCTGATTTAAAGCGGGTGTCCGGATAATTTCCAGTCGGGTCCATTGGTTGATTTCTCCCCACTCCTGAAGATCGCGGGTATTGTGGTATTTCCTTTTTCCGGGAAGAGTGGTTTCCATTAGATATTCACCATTCGGAATAGCGAATGCCGAAAATCGGGAACGCATCAATGCTTCTGCAGTGGGAGCATGTTTTTCTCCGGTATGATAAGGCTTACAGCATTCTTCATAGGTTTTTCCTGAGCAACAGGGACAATCCATATATCTGGTTTTAAATTTGAGCCACAAAAATAATAAATATCAATAGAAACAGGCTTAGTCCGTTAAAAAAGATGAATAAATAAGTGATTGGGTAAAACATAAAAAAAAGACGCATTCCTAAAGAATACGTCTGATTGTTTTATTTAATAAACCCTCTGTTTCTTAATAAAGGTTTGATATCCGGATCATGTCCTGTGAAATCTCTGAATGCCTGGTTAAGATCTACAGAATTTCCTACAGAAAGAATATATTTTCTGAAGCGGTCACCGTTTTCTCTGGTTAATCCGCCATTATTTTTAATCCATTCCCATGCATCATTATCTAATGTTTCAGACCATAAATAAGCATAATATCCTGCTGAGTAGCCACCGCCCCAAATGTGAGCGAAATAAGGAGTATGGTATCTTGGAGGAACGGTTGATAACGTGAATCCATGATTAGTTAAGGACTGTTTTTCAAAATCCAAAACAGGGATCAGCTGGCTGTCATTGGTTACAGAATGCCAGTCCATATCCAACGCTGCAGCAGAAACCAATTCTGTGGTCATATACCCCTGGTTGAAGGTAGAAGCTTTTTTAATCTTTTCTACCAAAGCCTGTGGAATAGGCTGTTTTGTTTCAAAATGAACGGCATAATTTTTTAAGACAACCGGATCTAATGCCCAGTGTTCGTTAATTTGTGAAGGGAACTCTACAAAATCTCTCGGCACATTGGTTCCTGAAAGAGAAGGATATTTCTGACTTGCAAACATCCCGTGGATAGAGTGACCAAATTCATGGAAAATAGTGGAAACATCATCATAGCTAATTAATGATGGTTTTCCAGGAGCTGGTTTCTGATAATTATAGCAGTTTACAATCACTGGTTTTGTTCCCATCAGATAAGACTGCTCTACAAAGTTGCTCATCCATGCCCCTCCATTTTTAGAATCTCTTGTATAGAAATCCAGATAATAGATCGCAATAGATTTTCCATCATGATCAAAAACTTCATAAGTAACTACATCAGGATGATAAACAGGAAGGTCAGTTCTCTTTTTAAATGTCAGTCCATAGAATTTTTCAGCAGCAAAGAAAACTCCCTTTTCCAGAACTGTTGTGATTTCAAAATAAGGCTTTATTTCACTTTCATCAAGATCAAATTTCGCTTTTCTTACCTGTTCTGCATAGAAAGTCCAGTCCCATGGTTCTACTTTGAAACCTCCTTTCTGCTGATCGATAAGATCCTGGATATCCTTGGCTTCCTGTCTGGCTGTTTCCACGGCAGGAGTGGCCACCTGATTCATCAGCTTGGTAGCTGCTTCCGGAGTTTTTGCCATCTGATCCTGAAGTTTCCATTCAGCGTAATTCTTTTTACCTAAAATCTGAGCTTTTTTAAGTCTGAGTTTAGCCAGTTTTTCAATGGTTTCTCTGGTATCGTTGGCATCACCCTTTTCTGCTCTTGTCCATGAAGCCTTAAACAGTTTTTCTCTGGTAGCTCTGTTTTTTAAGTTTTGTAGAAGAGGCTGCTGTGTAGTATTCTGTAAAGCCAAAAGGTATTTTCCGGGCTGGCCTGCAGTTTTGGCATCGGCTGCTGCTGCAGCAATTTCATCCGCAGAAAGTCCATCCAGTTCTTTTGCGTCAGAAAAGAAGACACCCCCTTGCTTTCTTGCTTCCAGCAATTTATTGGCATATTGAGTGGAAAGAGAAGCCAGCTCCTGATTGAATTGCTTTAATTTCTCTTTATCCGCTGCAGAAAGATTAGCTCCTGCAATCTCAAAATTTTGTTTATAATATTGTACAAGTCTTTTACTTTCAGAATCCAGCCCCTCTTCTTTGATGGATTTTATTCTTTTATAAAGATTTTCATTCAGGTACATTTTGTCGGAATGCGCAGCAAAGATAGGAGCATATTCCTCATCCAGGGCTTGTAGTGTAGGATTGGTATTGGCACTGGTAAGATTTGAAAAAACAATTTGTGCCCTTCTCAGGACTTCACCACTTTTTTCCAATGCTACAATAGTATTTTCGAAAGTAGCAGTAGCTGGATTATTTGCAATTTTTACAATTTCAGCTTCATGCTGTTTTAACCCAAAATCAAAAGCAGGTTTAAAATGTTCATTTTTAATTTTATCAAATTCCGGAGCTTCATATTGAAGTTTACTTTTCTTCATGAAAGGATTGGAAGATAAAGAGGGATCCGGTGCAGGAAGTTCCTGCTGAGTATCAGTTGGTTTCATTGTGGTACAAGATTGATTAAACGCCAAAGCAGAAATTAATAATACCGATGAAATATTCTTCATAAAATAGTTGTTATTAAAGTATAAAGATATTAAAAACTTGCATCATAGAATGTATTTTGCTTAAATGTATTTAGTGAAAAGACGGTATAGGTATTTTCAAAGCTGGCTTCACTTTTTACTTCACAGGAATGTTGGATATATTTTATCCATAAATGTAAGAAAAGCTTTTATTCTAAACACTTTAATTATTTTAAAATGATGTTATATAAAAAGTTGATACAAGAAGAAAATCAAAGATTTTCGAAAAAAAATGGTGTACTTATGTATGCCCTGTGCATGTGACGTAAAAACCACTCAAGTGTCTGATGTTTTGTGTTTTTATTGAAGAGTTTAAGAGCCTTTTTAAATAAAATAAAATTAAACAATTGGTAAAATAAACTTAGGCATTCATCATTTAGTGATGAGCAATAACAGGATTTTTGAAGAAGATGTAATATTTTTCATAATTTAGTTGTTGTTAAATAATACGATCAAAGTAATAATCTATAAAATAAATAAACATGAAAAAAAGGACTCTTTTTATTTTTTCTGCCTTAGTGGTATTGGCCTCGTGTAATGAAAGACATGAGAAAAAAAACAGAGAAAAAGGTGATTGGGTAGATAAAGTGATCAATAAAGATAGCGGACCGGTACAGCAAAAGGAATTTAATGGTGATTTTGATGAAATTCAGGTTTCTCAGGCGATTGATGCTGAGGTAATAAAATCTGAAACAGAGAAAGTTGTTATTTCGGCTCCTCAAAGTATCATTAATGAGATTCTTGTGGACAATGAAGGAGGAAAGCTTCATATTCATTATAAGCCGGGGATCAGAGTGATGAATATCAATAAGGTGACTGCAAAAATTTATACCAAAGACTTTACAAAACTGATTGCAGGATCAGCCGCAAAAATAACGGTAAAGGATAAATTTACTCAGGAAAAAACAGATATTGAGATATCCAGTGCAGGAAGTGTTTCCGGGGATCTGGAAGCTAATGATTTTGAGATTACAGCAGGTAGCAGCAGTAATTTCAGTGGAAAAATCTGGGCTGTCAACCTTGATATAGAATCTTCATCAGGATCCAGTATTGAAATTTCAGGTAAGGCTAAACATGCAGATATCAATTCTTCTTCAGGAAGCAGCATATCGGCAAGAAGCGTTATTGCAGATAATGTAGAGGCTGAGGCTTCAAGTGGGGCAAGCGTTCAGATTAGTGCTGTTACGAGTGTAAAAGCAAGTGCTTCATCAGGTGGAAGTGTAGATATTACTAAAAAAGGAGAACTTAAAAATGTTACTAAAGAAGAAAGTAGTGGCGGAAGTGTAAATATTCAATAAATTAATCCTGGGATTCTTCCTCATCTTCTTCATCAGCAGATGAGGATCCTTCCCAATTTTTATTATCAAAATTAAGATTATCATAAGCTAATAATTCCTCCTCTCGCTGGAGGATTTCTTTTGTCGTAAATAATGCTATATCATCATCATCCTTTGCCCTTGCCAGTTTTCTGATAGAAGCCTTATCAATAGCCATAAATCTTTGGCCAAGACGTCTGGCGGCATATTTTCTCATCCCTGCTTCATGAAGTACATCTACAGCCATATCTACCGCGGTACCTAATGTTTCCCGATAAATATGATTGATTCCGTTATTCAGGTAATTATAAGCATCAATTCTGTTTTTTGCTCTTACAAAGATCTTCACCCCCGGATAATGTTCACGAACAAGTTCGGCAATGAATTTATTGTCATCGGGATCATCCAGACATAGGATCAGAATTTCGGCGTCTTCAATACCTGCTGCCCTTAAAATTGGTATTCTGGTAGCATCACCGTAATATACTTTAAAACCATAACTTCTCAGCAGCTTTACACGGTCTGAATCTCTGTCCAGAACTGTTGCTGACATTTTGTTTGCCTTTAAAAGACGTCCCACGGTACTTCCAAAATGTCCGAAACCTACAATAATAATTTTCTTTTGACTCACATCACTGTCCAGAATATTGAAATCATGTTCCTCCTCAGGAATTTCTTTAATGAATTTTGGGGTAATAAACTTATCATTTACAATAAGAAGGATAGGAGTGATGCACATGGTAATTGCTGTAACAGCCATTAATTGTGCATTCAGTTCGGGGCTCAACAGATAAAGGTCCGAAGCATAATTGATCAGGACAAAGGCAAATTCTCCCACCTGGGAAAGCGCAAATGCGTAGAAAAGGCTTTGTGGAGTATCTATCCTGAAAAACTTCCCGATAGCGTATAAGACAATAAATTTTACCGTTACCACTGCAAAAACGGTACTAAATATAAATAAAGGATCCTGCTGGATAATATTAAAATTGATGGTAGAGCCTACACTCACAAAAAATACAGCCAATAAAAGACCTTTAAAAGGATTGATCTGTGCTTCAAGCTCATGACGGAATTCACTGTTGGCCAGCATTACTCCGGCAAGAAAGGCACCCAATGCGGGAGAAAGACCAATAACGATCATCAGCTCAGAAACACCAATCACTAAAAATAGGGAAGAGGCAGTTAAGAGTTCTGTCATTCCTGATTTTGAAACATAACGTAAAAAAGGAACAAATACATATCTTCCTAATAAAATCAACAGAGCTACTCCTATAATTACTGTTCCGGCCTGAAGCCACTCCGGAAGTTTTTGAATCAGAATCTGAATTTCATTATCATGATGTTTCGCTTTGTAGTTGGCAATGATGGGAAGTATAGCCAGAATAGGAATTACCGAAATATCCTGAAATAGCAAGGTAGAGAATGAAGCTTCTCCTGCTGTTGTTTTAAAACTGTTTTTTTCCTGTAAAGTCTGCAGTACAATTGCTGTAGAAGAAAGAGCAAAACACATGGCCACGGCTACGGCCTTATCTACTCTCCAACCCACACTGATGAATATCACAAAAAGTAAAGAAATCGTAAGTACCATTTGCGTGAGGCCCAGGCCCATGATTTTCTTACGCATATCCCAAAATTTTCGCGGTTCCAGCTCAAGTCCTACCAGAAATAAGAGCATGATCACTCCAAATTCACTGGCGTGCATAATATCATTTACATTATTTCCTGTAAGCCTGAGAACATAAGGACCAATGATGATCCCCCCTAAAATATAACCGATCACAGAACTTAGGCCAAATTTTCGGGCCAGTGGAACCATGATAATAGCTACACCTAGGAAAAGTAATGTGTTCATTGCTAAACTGGATTCCATATTCTATTGGTTGAGAAGTTCTGTAAATTCTTTTTTATGTAAAATGATTTCTTTTTTTGAAAGCTTATTGGCTTCGTAAACAATCTTAATATGTTTGATATCTGCTTTGAAAACCTTTAAAGAAACGATCAGTCCGCTGATCAGTTCATCAACGGTGTATTCATACGTTCCTGTTTTGCTGAAAGATCTTTCCTTTCCTCCGGTAGTGATCAGGATATAAACTTCTTTATTTTCTAAAGGATTATTTTTTCCCGGCTGAAGCCAATCTCTATCGAAAACTTCATCGATCCACAATCTTAATAATGGAGGCATTCCAAACCATATCAGTGGGAACTGGAAGACAAAGCGGTCATAGTTGGCAAGACGTTTTCTCTCTCTGAAGGCGGCGATATGAAAATCAGGATATTCTTCATAAAGATCTCGTAAGGTATAATGCTGGTGGCGAACGTAGAAATTGATGAGCTCTACATTCGAATTAGAGTGCTCCAGATAAGGGTGAGCAAATACTACCAGCGTCTTCTTCATAATCCTGTTTTCAGTAAATATAGTAAAAAAATAATGAATAAAAGGTAGGTTTTGGTTTGATTTATTAATTTTTTAATATGGAAAAGGCAATTTACTATTGAGAAAAAGCAAAAAAACAATAGTATTTTGAGTTTTTAAATAAAAAAATCAGGCCATACTGGCCTGATCTGTTTCTATGTATTGTTTCTGTGTTAAAGGATTACCATCCACCGGATGCACCGCCGCCTCCAAAACTTCCGCCACCGCCGAAGCCTCCAAAGCCGCCGCCTCCACCGCCGGAACTTCCACCACCGAAGCCTCCGCCTCCAAAACTTCCAGGGAATGGGAAGAATCCACCAGGATAGTTTCTGCGTCCTCTTCTTGTGATAATGACATCATCATCGTCATCGTTGTTCCCTCTGCCGGGGCCACCACCTCTGTTGCCAAAAAGAATGGCTATAATGATGAAAATGACAAAAGCAATGAGGAGTACTTTAAATGCGCTTCCATTACCGGAAGGGGCTGTGGTTTCTTCAGGTTTAAATTTCCCCTGAACAGCTTCCATAATGGCTGAGGTACCGCGATTGATGCCCTCATACCAAAGTCCTTTCCGGAAATTAGGGGTCACGATATAATCCAGAATCTGTCCTGCTACGGAAGCTGTGAGATATTGCTCTACGGCTCTTCCCTGCTGGATAGACATCGTTCTGTCTTCTGTAGCAACCAGGAAAACAACTCCATTATCTACTCCTTTTTTTCCGATCTTCCATTTCTGACCAAACATGGTGGCCAGAAAGTTCACATCTTCTCCTTTCGTAGACTTGATGATTACGACTTCAATTTCCGTTGAGGTTGAATCTGCAAATTTGATCAGCTTATTATTAAGCTCATCCTTTTCCTGCTGAGAAAGCAGTCCGGCTTCATCAAAAACCGGATATAGCACTGCCGGCTTTTCAGGAACAGTATATTGTGCTGATACAAAACTGTACAAGCAGATCAATAAAAATGAAAATACTATTTTAAGAGAACGTAATTTCATTCGGGAGTTGGTTTGGGTTTTCTCCTTTCACAGGAAAATATTTTTTGAGTTCAAGACCTGTTTCCAGGATGGCACTTTTTAGTGCCTGGTGATAATTTCCTTTGGCAAATTCAGAGGTCACATAGTCATGCAAATGATCCCAGTAAGATTGCTGTACTTTTTCATGTATCCCGATATCTCCAATGATGGTCAGATATTTTTGTTCGAAATTAATATGAAAAAGCACGGCGTTTCTATCCGCTGTTTTATCCATACAAAGCTCTTTGAATACTTCAAATGCAGTTTTTGCATTTCGTTCTTCCGTATTGGAATCGATATGCACCCTGATCTCGCCTGTAGAATGATCTTCTGCTGACTGAATCGCTTCCACAAGGGAAGCGATCTGTTGATTTGTAAGGAAATTACTCATTATTTGAATACCTCAGGTGCCTTTTGAGCTCCTGCTTCAGCTTTGAAATAAGGTTTTTCTTTAAAGTTGGTAAAATTCGCCAAAATATTATTGGGGAAAGTTTTGATGGAGGTATTGTAATCCTGCGCAGCCTCATTGTAATATACAGTTTCTGTTCTGATACTGTTCTCAATAGCGGTATATTCTCTTTGGAAGTTGATATACTGCTGGTCTGCTTTTAAATTTGGATAAGACTCCACAACGGCCATCAATCGGCTTAAAGCTCCGGACAATTCTCCTTGTGCAGCCTGGAATTTAGCAATGTCAGCATCTGTCATATTCGTAGGGTCAACATTGATAGAAGTTGCTTTGGAACGTGCCTCAACCACTTGTGTTAAAGTTTCCTGTTCAAATTTTGAATAAGACTTAACTGTTCTTTCCAGGTTCGGGATAAGATTGGCTCTTTTCTGATATACGGTCTCTATATTAGACCATTTTGTGTTCACAGTCTGTTCTTTGGTCACGAAGTTATTATATCCGCTTTTTCCCCAAAAGAATAGAATTGCAACAATAACAAGGAGGGCAATACCAATTGTTCCGGCGCCCAGACATCCTTTATTTTTCATAGTTTATTTTTTTTTAATTTTTTGTGCTAATCAAATATACAAATTATGTGCTAATTTTGTAGAAAATTATTTGAATGACAACAATAGTGGTGGCAATGGGAGAGAAAAATGAAATTGGTTTTGAAAACCAGTTACTTTGGCATCTTCCCAAAGATTTAAAACATTTTAAAGATCTTACTTCGGGGCATCCGATTATTATGGGGAGAAAAACGTATGAAAGTATCGGGAAGCCTCTTCCTAACCGTACCAACATTGTTGTTTCAAGAAAAAAAGATTGGTTTGAAGAAGGAATTCTTATTGTAGGCAGCCTTAAAGAGGCGGTGAAGTTTGCAAAAAAAATAGATGAAGAAGTTTTTATTATTGGTGGTGGCAATATCTATGAGCAGACGATGAATGTGGTAGATAAACTTGAGGTAACCTTAGTAAAAGCTGATCTGAAGGCTGATACATTTTTCCCAAAAATTGATGGGAAGATCTGGAAAAAGACCAATGAAATCTGTCATGAGAAAGATGAGAAAAACGCTTATGATTTCTGCTTCCAGACGTTTGAAAAAATAAAGACCGAAGAGAAGGGGTAAACATCAATAGTCAGTTTTTGCTCTGCAAATGAATAGTGAATGTCTTTAGCTTACATAAAAATAGACAGACTAAGCATATTGACAATTCATAATTGACTTTTTTGGACTGTAAACCTTAAACTCTAAACCTTAAATTTATTATCTTTGCACTTCTAAAATTTAATAATGAATAAATACATAAAAATTGTAATAGCAGCTCTTCTTATCCTTACGGGAGTTTATATGATGTTTTTTACAAGAAATCTGGGCTGGGGGATTGTTGTTTTTCTTCTTGCAGCATTTCCGATCCTTCTTTTCTTTAAAAATGAATATATCCTTTTGGCTTTCTGGCAACTGAGAAAGCAGAATATGGAAAAAGCTGCAGAATGGCTGACTAAGATTACCAACTATCAGTCACAGCTTCACAAAACCCAATATGGATATTTCCACTATTTACTGGGATTAACGCAAGCTCAGGATCATCCTACCAAAGTAGAACCTTTGATGAAAAAAGCATTGGAATACGGTTTAAATATGAAGCATGACAGAGCTATGGCTACTTTAAATCTTGCTGCATCGGCTATCTCTAAAGGAAGAAAGCAGGAAGGTCAGAAATTGTTGGAAGAAGCAAAAAGATTAGATACGGCAGGAATGATGACAGATCAGATCAAAATGATGAAAGATCAGTTGAAAATGCCTACGATGCAAAAGCATATGCATAATCCTAATATGAGACAAAGAGGGAAGTTCTACTAATTGATTTTCTCTTATACATTATAGACAAGGTCCTGATTTTTTCAGGACTTTTTTTTGTACTTATAACAAGTGGAGGTCAAGTTTCTTACCTGAAAAAGGATTTGTAGGATAAATATTTTCTTTTACAAAGAGTAAAAGATCCCGTTTTTTAAATTTGTCCCGGAGACCATCGTCGTAAAAGTTATGTTTCCAATTTTTGTAGTGAACAGAACCCTATAGAAAATTACATTTCCGAATTATGGTCATAGCCATAAAACTTAGGCATCTGCCAGTGATATTTTACGGCAAAGGTTCTGATGGCAACGATCAGTAAAATAGTAAAGATCTGTATAAAAGTATAGGATAGCGGAGTATATTTTGTCATCAGTAAAAATGCTGCCCCTCCTACAATACAGGCGGTTGCATAGATCTCTTTTCTGAAAATCAACGGAATTCTGTTCAGTAAGATATCCCGGATAATCCCACCAAAACAGCCGGTAATGGTTCCCAGTCCGATACAGATCAAAGGATGAATCCCTACGTTTAGCCCTTTTTGAATCCCAATAATGGTAAATAACCCCAATCCGAAACTATCAAAGATAAACAAGGTTACTTTAAAATTCTTTTCAAGAGATTTGAAGACCATTGAAAATATGCTGGTAATGAGGATCAATGCACACATGAGAAGATCATGCATCCAGAATACAGGAATGTCCAGCAGGAGATCCCTCACCGTTCCTCCACCTACAGAAGTAACAAAGGCAATAATAAGTACCCCAAACGGATCAAGCCGTTTTTGCATCGCTGCAAAACTTCCTGACATGGAAAAGGCAATGGTTCCAAGTACTTCTATGGCGAAATTGAACTGTTCGTGCATATAGTTATAAGTGATAAATAATAAGTAGTGAGCAATGAGTAATAAAAATTATGCCATTTAAATTTGTGATAGTTTGAACTTATATTTGGTCATGACTTTTACTAATTCTTCACATTCTGTTTTTAAATATAGAATTTTTTTCAGGATTTACATATTCTAATTCTTCAATGATCTCAAGCCAAAGCTGAGTTTCATCAATTTCTTCAACAACAATATATATTTTAGCAAATTTTTCTTTTTCAGATCTTGCTCTTGAAACAGCTCTGTAATTTGCTGCTACAGAAGTAGCTGATCGGATGATCTGTTTCCTTATTATTGAAAGGTCATCAGAATAGGGTAATGAAGAAAGTGTTCTAATGATAGCAATAGAAAAGTTTTTAAAATCCATACTATCAAAATTACTTATTACTCATTGCCAGTTACCTATGTTTTATCTCTTCACTCTCACGGAATCGGGAACCATCAGTTCGTATTCTCCTCCGTGGGTGATGATTTCTCTTACAATGCTACTGCTGATAAAAGATTTACCGGATGAAGTTAATAAAAATACGGTTTCCAGTTTTTTGTGAGCTAATGTCCTGTTGGTATGAGCGATTGCTTTTTCAAATTCAAAATCAGCAGGATTTCTTAAACCTCTTAGAATGTACTGGGCATTTTTTTCAAAACAGTAATCTACTGTTAATCCTTCAAATGAATCTACTTCTACATTGGGGAATTCCGCCACAGAGTTTTGAATAAATTCCATCCTTTTTTCAAGAGGAAACATATATTTCTTCTGAGAATTCTGCCCAATGGCAATAATTAACTTATCAAATAGCGGTGCCGCTCTTTCTATAATATCGTAATGTCCCAAAGTAATAGGATCAAAAGATCCTGGGAAAACAGCAATTTTCATATCCTAGTTGTTTTCGTTTGATTTTTCGTAGAACAGCCTTAGGTTTTCAAGATTTAGGCTGCAGTTGTTATTTATAACCTGATTGGAAGATAGATTTAAAATCAAATCATTTCTTCCTATAACTTTTGAATTTGTATAAATTTTATCAATTGGATGAAATGTAATCTTACTTTCAAAATTCCCGTCCGCATTTTTTCTTATTATACCTGAAAATAATACTTTATGGTCTAAAGAGCTAATTTCAAAATAATTGGGAACTGTTTCATTATCAATAATCACATTTTGCTTTTTGACATAGCTGAAACACTTTTGGTCATCCAGATAGATTGCTTCATTAGCAAAATTGATATGCTTCGGCTCAAGCTGATTTTTTGGCAAATGCAGTTTAAGCGGAGTAAAATCTTTTTGAGCCGATGCCAAAGAGGAAATAAATATTGAAATGGTAAGAAGTCTGATCATTGCATTTATTTATTAAGTGCTTTTTCAACTTCATTTCCGCAAAGATCCAAAAGGGAAATTCCATAATATTTTGCCTGCTGTGGAAGAATACTTGCAGGAGAGAATCCCGGATTGGTATTCATTTCAAGCATATAGGGGATTCCATCCATTAGAATATATTCACTTCTTGAAAACCCGCTCATTCCTAATGAATTGTAAGCTCTTTTTGCTATTTCTTCCACTCTTTTTGTGGTTTCTGCATCAATTCTTGCCGGAGTAATTTCTTCTGAAGCTCCTTCATATTTTGCTTCATAATCAAAAAACTCATTGGTAGGTACAATTTCGGTAATTCCCAGTACTATGGTTTCTCCTTTAAAGTCTATAACTCCTACAGAGACCTCCATTCCGTTCAGGAAGCTCTCAATCAGGATTTCATCATCTTCTTTGAAAGCTATTTCTGTAGCGGCAATCAATTCTGATTTTTCTTTTACTTTTGAAATTCCCAAAGATGATCCGGACTGGTTCGGTTTCACAAAAACCGGAAGACTTAATTCTTCTATAATTTTATCAACATTAATAGTTTCTCCTTTTCTTAAGTATACACTTTTGGCTGAAGGAATTCCATATTTTGATAATACAGCAAGGGTGTCTTTTTTATTGAAGGTAAGAGCACTCTGATAAAAATCGCATCCCGTATATCGCTGGCCTATTGCATCCCAATATGCTTGTAGAATTCCATTTTCTCCCGGAGTTCCATGGATGGTATTGAAGCAGACATCAAATTTTAATTTTTCACCATTATCTAAAATTACAGAAAAATCTCCTTTATTGATGTCGTATTTTTTATCATTTTCTCCCAAAAAGTACCATTCATCTTTTAGAATGACTACTTTATATACATCATATAGATTTCTGTCTAAAGAATCATAAATCAACTGTCCGCTTTTTAAGGAAACAACATATTCATCAGAATAGCCTCCCATTACTACGGCAACGCTTTTTTTGTTCATAACCATATAGTATCAATTAAGGCAAATTTAATCATTTTATGCAATGCAATATGGGAAAACTGGAAATTTTAAAATCAAAAATGAATTGTTAAATAAAAAGCACATTCTAAAATTATTAGTTATATTTGCGGTTGTAATAAAAGTATTTTTAAATATGCTTAAATCACTTTTCAATTGGAAAGTTTTACTTAATTTAGTAATAGCCATCGGCATTTTCGTGGGTCTGGTATGGCTCACATTTCGTTGGTTGGAATATCATACAAACCATGGACAGGAAATTCCTGTTCCTAATGTTGTTAATAAATCAGTGCATGATGCTATTAAAATATTAGATGATACCGGTCTTGAATATGAAGTGGACAGTGCCAATTATGATCCAAAATACAGACCTTTTCAGGTTCTTCAGATTTATCCGGCACCGGGTTCCCGTGTAAAAGACGGAAGAACGGTACGTTTGAAAGTTAATCCAAGAACATGGGCTCAGATTGCTGTGCCTGATGTTATCAATAAATATTCCGGACTGGCCTTCCAGAGACTGGATCAGGTGGGTCTTAAAATAGGCGATACCATCTATGAACCAAGTATTCAGAAAGATGCTCTTCTAAGAATATTATATAAAGGTAATGCCGTTAATCCGGGAACACGTTTGCCTAGATTCTCTATCATAGATGTCGTAGTAGGAACAGGTCCTATGAGAAATATTTCTATTCCTAATGTAGTGGGACTTTCTGTAAAAGAAGCAAGAGCGGTTATTACAAAAGGAATGTTTGAAGTAGGATTGGTAGAACATGAAGATGGCAGCAATGATGAATCTGACATCATTTACTATCAGGATCCTGCTGCAGGAGATGTACGTGACCAGGGTATGCAAATCGATTTATGGGCAAGTAAGCGAACTCCGGCTGAGCTGAGAGCTAAAGTGGAACAGTTGAATTCTATTTACCGTATGAAGGTAGATACTTCTTTGCCACCGGTACGATATGAGGAAGTTCACAATGAACCAAGTTTTGATCCTCCGGTAGCTCCGGCACCGGTACCCAAAAGGGAAACACCAAAACCTGAGCCTGTAAAAACAGAAACTCCTAAAACTCAGACTACAGCTCCTAAATCCACTGTTTCCGGAACAGAGAAGCCTAAAACCTCCTCCAGTAGCCCGGCAACAGGAAACACAGCTAAGCCTGCTGCTTCTACAGGCCAACAACCTGCTCAAAAGCCAAAGGCTAAAAAAGTAGTCGTAGAATAATATCAAAATAGTATAAATAAATACAGGCTTCAACTGCAAAATGTTGAGGCCTTTTGTGTAAAAAATATAAAACAATGTCAGAAGATAACGAAGATTTTTTAGATGAAGAATTATTAGATTCCAACAGTATTGAAAACATCGATATTGATGAAGAAAATAAAGGATTGTACGAACATCTTAATCTCACTGTTGACAATGGACAGGAGCCATTAAGAATAGATAAATTCCTGTTAATACACCGACAGAATTCTTCAAGAAATAAAATTTCCCAAACCTGCAGGGCCGGGAATGTAGTGGTGAACGGAAATCCGGTAAAACAGAATTACCGGGTAAAACCTGGTGATCAGATCTCTGTTTTACTGACGCGTCCTCCAAGAGAAAATATTATTATTCCACAGGATATTCCTATTAATATAGTATATGAGGATGATGATTTAGTGGTTGTAGATAAAGAACCGGGAATGGTTGTTCATCCGGGATTTGGAAATTGGGACGGTACGCTGGTGAATGCATTGGCCTTTCACTTTGAAAAGAACGGAGAGAAATCTGATCTGGACAGGGTAGGGCTCGTACACAGGATTGATAAGGACACTTCCGGACTATTGGTAATTGCAAAAAATGAATATGCATTAAGCTTTTTAGCCAAGCAGTTTTTCAACAGAACCACTAAAAGGCTTTACTGGGCTTTTGTATGGGGAAATCCACAGGAAGACGAGGGAACAATAAAAGGACATATCGGAAGACATCCTAAAAATAGAATGCAGATGTCTGTTTATGAAGACGGAAGCCATGGAAAACATGCTGTTACCCATTATAAAGTCTTGGAAAGGTTCAGGTATATGACTTGGGTAGAATGTAAACTTGAGACCGGAAGAACCCATCAGATCCGTGCTCATTTCAAACATATTGGCCATACCTTGTTTAATGATGAAAGATATGAGGGGCATACTCCTTTAAGAGGAGTGAACCTTCCTAAGTATAAGCAGTTTATAAAAAATGTTTTTGAAATTCTGCCCAGACATGCACTTCATGCGCATACCCTAGGATTTATACACCCAACAACAAAAAAGGAATTATATTTTGAGAGCCCAATGCCCAAAGATATGGTGGATGCCGTAAAAAAATGGAGAAATTATTTAGAAAACTAAAAATATATTGAGATTTTTTTTATATTTGTTGAATTGAAATCAAGATTTGTTATGAGAAAACTATATGCTATCGTATGTTTAGCTCTTTTGTCAAATGCATACAAAGCACAGGAAACACTACCCTACTATCAGCAATATCTTATGGATGGTGAGTTCCTATTCAACCCAGCTCAATACGGAAAAACAGACTACGTACAGCTCAACGCTAATTATCAACAACAATTTTCAAAATTCAACAACTCTCCGAATGTACAATCAATCGGGATTAATGCGAATATTTTTGATAGAGTAGGTGCGGGTATTTCTGTTTTTAGAGATAGCAATGGGCCTATTTCTGCCGGAGGTATTACAGCGGGTGCTTCCTATTTTATTCCACTAAGCAGCGAAGGAGATAGAAAGGATCAATTCTCTTTCGGTACAAGTGTTAACTTCTATAACATGAATTTTGATTATTCAAAAATTAATACTGAGGAAGCTAATGACCCATTATTGAGAGGAGAAGAGAGCAACCTTTTTATGGTGTATGCTAACTTTGGTTTGGCTGCTACGTATAGAGGACTTTTCGGTGGAGTTTCCGTTAATGATATTGCTTTAAGTAATGATCAGTCTATTGTAAACGGATATGAACCATCACCTATTAAATTCTTTTTAAATTTAGGATACAACTGGAATATTGCTGATAATATTTCAATTGCACCATCAGCATTGATCAACTTAAATACCAACTCAACAAGAATGATTGACTGGAATTTAATGGCAACATTCTCCAATGAGATTAATGCATTTTCTTTTGGGGTAAGCTACAGAACTGTTCAAAACAGATTCGACAGCCAGGATTTGAGTATTTCTCCTATTGTAAAAGTGAGATTTAACAAATTTATGATCGGTGCCACTTATAACCTGGGAATGTCTGATATTCAGAAATCTGGAGGGAATAGCTTTATGCTTGGCCTTGGTTATAACTTTGACAACTTTATTAATGTTAGAGGATTTAGATATTAATCAATTTAATTTAAATAAATTTGAGCTCTGAATTTTTTCAGAGCTTTTTTTATGATATATATTCACATCCCATTCTGCAAGCAAAAATGCAGCTATTGTAATTTTCACTTTTCAACATCCCTGAATTTTAAGGATGAAATGCTTCAGGCTATGAAAACTGAAACGATGCTTCGGAAAGATGAATTACAGAACAAAACCCTACAATCTTTATATTTTGGTGGAGGAACGCCTTCCATTCTTTCAGTAGATGAGATCCATTCTTTAATTGATGAAGCTTTAAAATACTTCAGCTTTGATAAAAACATAGAAATTACTCTGGAAGCTAACCCGGATGATCTGGATCAACGGTTTGTAAAACAACTGGCAGGAACTCCCGTGAATCGTTTATCTATTGGAACACAGAGTTTTTTTGAAGAAGATCTGAAACTGATGAACCGCGCTCACAGTGCTTCTGAAGCAGAAAGTTCTATTAAAAGGGCTCAGGATTTTGGTTTTGAAAATCTGAGTATTGACTTAATCTATGGTTCACCTACTTCAAATCTTGAGATCTGGAAGGAAAACCTGAATAAAACTATTGAATTAGAAGTTCCTCATATCTCGTCTTATGCTTTAACTGTGGAACCTAAAACAGCACTGGAAAACTGGATTTCAAAAGGAAAAGTGATCAGCCCGAAAGAAGAGGAGCAAAACAGAGAATTCTACTATCTCTCGGATTTTCTTAAGGATAATGGATTTGAGCATTATGAAGTTTCCAATTTTGCAAAACCGGGATTTTATTCCAGACACAATTCAGCATATTGGAAATATCAGGAATATCTTGGAATAGGTCCATCAGCACATTCCTATAACGGATTTGATGTCAGAAGCTGGAATATTGCCAATAATCCACAGTATATTAAAAAACTGGCGGTTAAAAATCTTGCCAAAGAAGAAGAATTACTGTCTCAGGAAGATCAGTTTAATGAGATGATCATGATTGGCCTGCGAACCATTTGGGGAGTAGACCTTTCAAGCTTAAAAAATAAATTCTCTGATAAGGTAATGGATCATTTTCAAACGGAGATAAAATCTAAAATAGAAGAAGGCATTTTAATCATTGAAAAAGATCACCTGAAAATTCCAGAAAAGCATTGGTTTATGGCAGATGGTATTGCTTCGGATTTATTTCTGGTATAATGTTTATTAGTGTATATTTGAAGCCAGACTTTAAATAAAAACTAAAAGGAAGTTGTGAATGATAAAGCCAATGAGAAGTTTTTTTCTTCCTATCAGGAGAAGACATTCACATATGATCTTATTGTACGCAATAATAAAAAGGAAGTAATCACTATCGATATAAAGGATCAGATCCCTTTAAGTAAAGATGAATCCATCAAAATTGAGCTTCTTCAAAGCGATAATGCAGATTTTGATAAAGAGAAAGGTTTTTTGAGTTGGAATGTTAAAATCTCTCCGTCGGAAACCAAGAAATTTAGAGTAAGCTATAAAGTAAGGTATCCGAAAGATTTTTCAGTTAGTAATCTTAAGTAAGTATCGGATTATTCACTATTTTTGTATAAAATTTCAGTTCACAATTTGAAAACTAAAAAACAAGATTATTCGCATCTTTCACCCAGCCAGCCTATCGGTATTTTTGATAGTGGTGTGGGAGGGCTTACTGTAGCTAAAGAGATCAAAAGACTTCTTCCTCACGAGGATCTGATCTATTTTGGAGATACCAAACACCTTCCTTATGGAGAAAAATCTAAGGAAGCAATTATTGAATACTCTACAAAGATCACCAATTTTCTGATGGAACAGAATTGTAAGGCCATAGTTATTGCCTGTAATACTGCTACTGCAAATGCTTTGAATGAAGTAATGCAGTCTGTGGGAGGTAAAGTTCCGGTGATAGACGTTATTAATCCTGTTGCTGAAAAAGTAGCTTACGAAATCCATAACAACGTTGGAGTGATTGCTACTAAAGCTACTGTAAATTCAGGATTGTATAAAAAGAGCATCCGAAAACAGAATAAATGGATCAAGGTAGATGAATTGGCAACCCCATTACTGGTTCCTGCTATTGAAGAAGGATTTAAGAATCATCCGATTACCCACGCTATTATTTACAATTATCTTAGTAACAATAAGCTGAAAAATATTGAAACATTAATTTTGGGGTGTACGCATTATCCACTTTTAATTGATGAGATCAAACAGTATTATGGAAACAGGGTTCGTGTGATTGATTCTCCAAATATTGTGGCCAATCATCTTAAAATTATCCTGGATAAATACCATCTTTTGAATGATAATAATCCGAAACCGAATTATCACTTTTACCTTTCGGATCTAACTAAGAATTTTGAGAAAATTTCCAAAAAGTTCTTTGGTAAGACCATTGATTTGGAATTGAAAGTATTATAAGTACATTCTGTTTTATAATTAAAAATAGAGGAATAATATTTTTGATATTCTCTAAAAAAATAAAGAAACTGCCGGTAAATGAATATTACCGGCAGTTTGCATTCTAAAAATATACTAAATGGGTACTGAATTTTAACCTAAGTTCAGCGAATAATGGATTATTGACTGGGAATAATCCCTATTGGGCTGAAAAATAAGAAAACCAAAATAGTGAGGATAGCAATAAAAATGCAGGCTGGTTTTAAATATTTCCAATTTTCCACATTGACGGCTCCTGTATCTTTAATAACAAAATTATTTTCTCTGGGATAATATCTGCTGGCAATAATAAGGGTAAGAATAGTAACAATAAAGGCAACTGCCAGGCGATGTAAAAAATGAATGCGAAATCCCATCGCCTCCATTCCGAATTTCGAGAATAAATAAAGTAATGTGCCGGTTATTAATCCTATTTTAGCTGCTTTTGCAGATACTTTAGGTAATAGTAATCCCGCAATGATAATGGCGAAAATAGGCATGTTGAAGATGGAACTAAATTCCTGAAGAATAATATAGAGGCCTTTACCCGCCATACTGATAAATGGAGCGATGACCATAGACGCTATGGCCATGACGGTTCCACATTTTTTACCAAATTTTACGATTTCGGTTTCTGTGGCTTTCTGATTAAAATACCCTTTATAAATATCAATTGAAAATAAGGTTGAAGCACTGTTTAATGCTCCATTGAAGGTACTGAGAATAGCCCCTACTACAATAGCTGCAAAAATACCGATAAGACCCACCGGCAGAACGGCTTTTACCAGCTCGGGATAGGCATAATCAGGATCGTTTAAGCTGTTTTTAAAGTAATAATAAGCGATAATGCCGGGAACTACCACAACAAAAGGAATAAATATCTTGAAAAATGCAGTCAGCAGCACTCCTTTTTGTCCTTCAGCAAGATTCTTGGCTGCAAATGCCCGTTGAATAATAGATTGGTTCATTGTCCAGTAAAATACCTGGGGAATAAACATTCCTGTAAAAAGTACTGAAAATGGTACATCAGAAGTTGATTCTCCTATAGCATTAAAACGGTCGGGAACAGCTTCAAAAACAGTATGAACTCCATTTGAAAAGCTGCCGTCCCCAATTTTGTAGAAAGCAAGTATCGGGATTAGTGAACCTCCGATAATAAGGCCTATCCCATTGATGAGATCTGATATGGCAACTGCTTTTAACCCTCCTAAAATAGCATATAAAGATCCCAATATACCAATCCCGACAACCATTATGACCATTGCTGTGAATTTATCAATGTGTAGATTTTCTGACACATTGAAAATACTTTCCATCGTAATAGCACCTGTGTACAGTACAATGGGAAGAAGGGTAGTGATGTACAGCAGCAGAAATAATCCGGAACAAATTACCCGGGTTTGTTTATCATAACGAAGTTCTAAAAACTCTGTAATAGTGACCAGTCCCATCTTGAGGTATCTGGGAAGAAAATATACCGCCATAAGCACCAAAGCTAAAGCGGCCAGGGTTTCCCAGGCCATTACTTCCATTCCAAAGGCATAGGCACTTCCATTGAGTCCTACCAAATGTTCTGTTGACAGATTGGTGAGTAGCAGTGAGGCCGTTATTAAAATAGCATTCAGATCCCGCCCCCCTAAAAAGTAGCCGATTGAGGAGTGGGCCATTTTTGTCTTTCTTGTAAATCTCCAGGAAATAAAGGCGACTCCGGCAGTAAATATGAAGAATGTGATTAATGTTGTAAGCATAGAGTTAAGTTTTTTTGATGACCATTGTAAAACATTATTTTCGTTATAGAAAAATCAATGTTTGTTGTTCTAACGACTGCGCACAGGCATCAGCTAATAAGGAAGCCTTAAGGGCATCCTCTGCGGTGGAAGGAAATTCTTTTTTCTCCTTTATAGAAGTAATAAATGCTTTTGCTTCTTCTATATATGAATCTTTATATCTCTCCAGGAAAAAGGGTTCGAGTACACTGCTTTCAATAGCATTTTCAAAATAAAAACGTGTATGGCTGATCTTTTTATTTTCCACAGAGATCATTCCCTGATCTCCCAATATTTCCAGCCGTTGATCATATCCATAGGAAGCTTTTCGGCTGTTATCTATATTACAGATCACCCCATTTTTAAACTTAATGGTAATAAGGGTTGTATCTGTATCTTCCGTAAAATTGCGGGAACCTATGGCAATGATCTGTTCAGCCTCACTTTCACTGATAAAACGGGCCATGTCCAGATCATGGATACTCATGTCATTGTAAATTCCTCCGGATTGTCTGGAATATTCTGCCGATGGCGGGAAAGGATCCCTGCTGGTGATTTTAATAATGACCGGCTTTCCTATTTTTTTTAGGGTTGCTTTGGCATTGGCAAAGTCAGGGTCAAAGCGTCGGTTAAAACCTACCATAAGACGGTGATTGATATCCGGATAAGAATCTATGATGGTTTGGATTTTATCTTTATCTGCATCCAGTGGTTTTTCACAGAATACATATTTATTGTTCCCTAAAGCTTCCATAACCTGAGTAAAATGATGGCTGGTGGGGGAGCATATCCATACGGCATCAATATCCAACCGACGCAGAATATTATGATAATCAGTATAGAAATGAGGAATCTGATACTCTTCAGCTGTTTTTTTTACATGATCCAAAGAAATATCCGATAGCGCTACAACCTCAACATTTTTTATAGTTTTTAATGCTGCAAGGTGTACCTGTCCGATTCTTCCAAGTCCTATAATGCCTATTTTTAATTGGGTGTCCACTTTATGTATAGTTGAATTTGTGTTTTTAACTTTCCTGTATTCCGAACCCTTTTATTTGATATGGAACCTGGAATTAAAAGGTTCTAGACCAGGTTTTAGGCCAGCGTTCGATGACTACTTTTGTCTGGGTATAAAATTCGATGCCGTGGCGTCCTTGTGCATGAAGATCACCAAAGAAAGACTCTTTCCATCCTGAAAAAGGAAACTGCGCGACTGGTGCTGCTACCCCTACATTGATGCCTATGTTTCCGGCCATTGCTTCACTCCGGAATTGACGTGCTGAAAGACCGTCCTGAGTGAAAATGCAGGCCATATTACCGTAACGTCCACTATTGATAAACCGAATAGAGTCTTCCATAGATTTGAAATTAAGCAGGCTCATTACCGGACCGAATATTTCCGTAGAAATAATTTCTTTATCTAGCGGAACATTTTCCAGGATAGTAGGATAAAGGAAATTTCCACGATCAAATCCGGAAACATTTTTTTGAGTACCATCTACCAGAAAGTTAGCACCTTCGGCAATTCCTTTTTGAATAAGCCCCTGAATTCTTGTTTTACTTTCCTGAGAAATCACAGGTCCCATTTCTATTCCGTCTTCAAGACCGTATCCTACTTTTCTGGACTTGGCGGCTTCTACCAGAGCATCTTTGATTTTTTTATCATCACCAACGGTAATTACGAGGGATGCCGCAAGACAGCGTTGACCTGCACAGCCATATACTGAATCCGTAATGATTTTTGTAGTCATATCGATATCTGCATCTGGCATAATAACAATAGGGTTTTTAGCTCCTCCCTGAGCCTGGATGCGTTTTCCGTATTTGGCTCCTTCCGAGTAAATATATTTGGCTATGGGGGTAGAACCTACAAAGCTGATAGCCTTTACATCCGGATGCCGGAGTAGACTATCTACAGAATCTTTTCCACCATGTACCAGACTTAAAAGGCCTTTCGGAAGATCTAAGTTCTTGTGGATAAGATCAAATACATACTGCATGGTGGCAGGTACTTTTTCTGAAGGCTTCAAGATGAAAGAGTTTCCCGTAGCGATTGCATAGGGAAGAAACCAAAAAGGAATCATCCCCGGGAAATTAAAAGGGGTAATACAGGCACAGACTCCCAGGGGCTGTCTGATCATGAATTCATCAATCCCCGGAGCTATATTTTCAGAGAACTCAGACTGATTGAGAACATACGTGGCACAGGCTACTTCCACATTTTCAATAGCACGCTGTATTTCACCCAAAGATTCTGCATAGGTTTTCCCACATTCATTGGTAATGAGCTTTGCAATCTCTTCCTTGTGGTCTTCTAATAACGTTTTCATTTTGAATAAAGGCTGTACTCGCTTCATTGCCGGGACATCCTTCCATTCCAGATAAGCCTTTTGGGCAT
The DNA here is from genome assembly GCF_900176315.1 of Chryseobacterium sp. YR221. Classification (NCBI taxonomy): domain Bacteria; kingdom Pseudomonadati; phylum Bacteroidota; class Flavobacteriia; order Flavobacteriales; family Weeksellaceae; genus Chryseobacterium; species Chryseobacterium sp. YR221. The sequence continues at coordinate 379,844 of NZ_FWXM01000005.1, read as the reverse complement.
GCTGTATCGCTTTTTCCACATCTTTTACGGTATCCGGGCCGGAAGGAACCTGTGCAATAACCTCCTGAGTTGCCGGATTATGTACGGAGGTATATTGGGTGGAGATACTGCTCTGCCACTCTCCGTTGATGTAATTTTCTAGTGTTTTCATCATTTGTATTGATTAGGTTTTATGTATTGCTGTTGTTGTTGTTTATTGGATTCATATTGTTTTCGGGCCTCAATAACCTCAGGGAAAACCGATATTTCAGGGATGGGAACTTCCCACCACGAATAAGCGTAACCCTGGAGCTTCCTGTCCCGGATGGTTTCTACGTAAATAACTGTTGTTTCTTTATTATTTTTAGCTTTGATCAGACTTTCCTGAAATTCAGCCATATTTTTAGGGCGGAATACTTTAGCTCCCAGACTTTCTGCATTTTTTGCCAGATCAGTTGCCAGAGGGTGGCCATCCAGTTGGCCTGTTTTTTCATTTCTATAATTAAAATAAGTTCCAAACCCTTCTTCTCCAACAGCATTGGAAAGCCCACCTATTGAGGCATAGCCATTGTTGTTGATTAATATTAAGGTGATCTTATACCTTTCCTGTAATGTGGTAATCAGATCAGAAGGCATCATAAGATAAGTGGCATCCCCACACATCACATAAATCTCCCGGTCAGGATCCGCCATTTTAGCCCCAAGACCTCCCGGAATTTCATATCCCATGCATGAATTTCCATACTCCAGGTGAAAGCCTTTAGAGTTTTTGGTTCTCCACAATTTATGCAGATCTCCAGGCAATGAGCCGGCAGCACAGAGAATGACATCTTTATCTTCTATAAAATCATTGAGGGCTCCCATATACTCTGCCTGTACAGGACGGTCAGGGTTTTCGCATGCATAGGCTTTTGCTACAATTTCATCCCATTCTTTATGATAGCCGTGAACTTTTTCGACGTACTTTTCTTCCGTGTGATAATCTCTCAACGCTTTACGTAATGCTTTAAGAGTTTCCCTTGCATCTCCCTGTAAAGGAACTGCAGAATGTTTGAAAGCATCAATTTCTGCAATATTGATATTGATAAAAGTGACATTGGGATTTTTCCATGCTGATTTGGAGGCAGACATAAAATCTCCATACCGGGTCCCTATTCCAATGACAAGATCTGCTTCTTCAGCAATTCTATTGGCTCCTTTGGTACCAGTTCCCCCCATTGCCCCAAGATTAAGGGGATGTTCATAATGAAGAGATCCTTTTCCTGCATAGGTTTCAGCAACCGGGATTCCAAACTGTTCTGCAAAAGTTTTTAATTCTTCTTCTGCTTCAGAATAGATAACTCCTCCTCCTGCAATAAGCATTGGTTTTTTTGAATTTTTTATAAGGCTTACGGCATATTCTAATAATTGAAGATCAGGTACCGGCCTTGGAATATACCAGATTCTTTTTTCAAAAAGCTGAACAGGGAAATCATAGGCTTCCGTTTGTACATCATGTGGAAGAGCCAGTGTTACAGCTCCTGTTTCAGCAGGTGAAGTAAGAACACGCATGGCTTCCAGTAAAGATGAGGTAAGTTGTTCCGGGCGTTGGATGCGGTCCCAGTATTTTGAAATGGGCTTAAAACAGTCATTCACAGAAATATCCTGGGTTTGGGCAGATTCTAATTGCTGTAATAAAGGAGTTGCAGAGCGGGTCGCAAAAAAATCTCCGGGTAACAATAATACGGGTAATCTATTAATGGTAGCACCGGCAGCAGCTGTAATCATATTAAGTGCTCCCGGACCTATGGAGGTCGTACAGGCAAATGTCTGCAGTCTGTTTTTCATTTTTGCATAGGCGGCAGCGGTATGGACCATGGCTTGCTCATGACGGGTTTGGTAATAGGTGAAATCTGGATTTTGTTTCAGTGCCTCTCCTAAACCAGCTACATTTCCGTGCCCGAAAATCCCGAAACACCCTGCGAAAAATAGCTGTTCTCTACCATCCCTTTTGGTGTACTGATTTTTTAAAAATTCAATAGTAGCCTGTGCTACCGTTAATCTTTTTGTTTCCATAATTCAACGGTTGATAGGGTTAAAAGCCTCCTTTATCTGTAATGAACTGAATTATTTCCTCATAAGTAGGCGCGTAATTGCTACATCCCTGCCTGGTCACAATCCATGCGCCGCAAGCATTAGCAAGACGGGCAGATTGATACGTATCCCAATTTTGGAGGTACCCATAAATAAACCCCGACGCAAATGCATCTCCTGCACCCAATACATTGACAACTTCTACCGGAAATCCCGGGATATCTTCCGTCTTTCCGTCAGGATAATAAGCGGTTACCCCCTTGGATCCTGTTTTAACCAAAAGAAGCTTTATTCCGGAGGATAATACCTGTTTGATCACCCCGTTGATATCACCTTCGATAGTTGGGGAAGAAATAGCACTGTCTTTAATTGTTACCTGATCGGAATCTGTAAGCCCCATTGCCAAAAGTTCTTCTTCTGTACCCATAACAATATCACAAAGAGGAAGGTATTGACGAAGGGTAACTCCAAATGCCCGTACATCATGCCATAGATTGGCTCTGAAATCGATGTCTAAAAAAATGGTTGTTCCTTTTGTTCTGGCTTTTTCAGTAGCATAGATAGCCGCACTCCGGGTAGGCTCTACGGATAATGCTGTACCCGTCATCAGGAAAGATTTATATTGGTCAAAGTCTATTGTGTTCACCATATCTATTGTGAGATAGTTATCTGGTGCCTTATCCCGATAAAATACCAGTGGAAATTTATCAGGAGGTACAATACCACAAACGACAGCCGTACTGGTAGTATCCCTGATGATATTGACATGGGAAACATCTACATTTTCCTGCTTTAAGGTATGGGTAATAAAACCTCCAACAGGATCATTTCCAACTCCTGTTACAATACTTGTCTTGAGGCCGAGTCTTTGTGCTCCGACGGATATATTTACCGGAGATCCGCCTATGGCAGTGGTAAGTTCTTTGATGTCATTAAACTCTGCACCAATATTTTTAGAGTACAGGTCTATGCTGGCTCTTCCGAATGTTAGTAGATCAAATTTCATTTTACTTTATATTAATCGTGTTGCTGATTATTCATGGCAGGAGTTACTAAAGGAAGACGATGGTCTTTTCCTTTCCATGAATCAAAAATCCATTCATAGTCACTGTCGGGAGTATTGGCGAGTGACTGATCGGATCCCGCCAGAAAATTTAAATAGTAACAATGATAGCCATGTACTGCTGTTACCGGATGATACCCTCTAGGAACCAATACTGCATCATCATGTCTTACCCGTAATATCTCATTTAAAGGATCCTGATGATCTTTTGTATAAATCTGCTGGATAGCATAAGCTTCAGGTTTTTGAAATTTATAGAAATAGATCTCTTCCAGTTGGGCTTCCTGCAATTCTCCATTATGATCAATAATTCTTTCATCATGTTTGTGTGGGGGAAAGGAGCTCCAATTTCCGGATGGAGTATATACCTCCCGGCATACAAGTCGGGAACATCCAAATCCCGGTGGAATTAAATCATTGAACTGCCTGGTAGCATTATCTCCACCAAAAATCACGGTGGGAGTTTCTTCCGGAGTAATCAGCTGAGGTTCAAAATCATGATCAGCACTACACCAACAATAGGCAATGTCTAGTGCCTCAGAGGTTGATATAAGAGTAAATTGAGTTTCTCTGGGCAGATAAAGGGTATGGGCTACTCCTTGAAATACATTCTTTCTTCCATTTTTTGTTTCCCAGTTTCCTTTATTGCTTTCCACTCTGTAATTGCCGGATAATAATACAATTACCATTTCATTTCCTCCCGTATCACAGGTCCATGTTTCAGATGGACCCATAAGACGAGCTTCAAAATTTAGCCAGTTCCAGCCTGCATTTTCGGCAGAGATGCTTTGGTAAATTTTCTGTTTTTTGGATTTTACTATAAGATTCATTTGTGTTTTATTAGGCGCGTTCTGGTCTAAGAGATTAGATCGGCAATGGTGACAGGCTTTTTCTCTTTAAATGATTTCGTTAATGCTGTAGCCACTAAAGTGGCATTGGTTGCGTTATGCATTGTTAGTTCAGGTTGTTTATTTTCTAATACATGATCTACAAAAGATTGAATCTGTATTAGAAATGCATGCTGGAATCTGTCAAAGAAAGTTTCCATTCCTTCTCTTCGAATGCCATGTTTGTCTGATATCTGAAGCATATTTTTTACGGGAGGATCACCAATTTTTAAGTTACCTTCTGTGGCGAAAATTTCTGTACAGGTATTATGCCCGAAAGAGGAAATTCTGGAAGCCAGCAATACAGCCATAGTTCCATTTTGAAGCTCACACATAGCAGCTGTATTGTCTGCATCTCCTGCGAGGCCAAATTCCGGGAATCTGTACGCTCCTCCTAAAGCCCAAACTTTTTCTATTCTGGAACCCAGATACCAATGGGCCAGATCTATGTCGTGAACATTATAATCATGAAAAATTCCTCCACCAGTGGTACAGAATTCAATTTGAAATGGTGCAAAAGTATCTTTATCTATTGTTTGGGAACGTAAAAGATAGGGAGTTCCTACCAGTCCTTCATTAATTTTGATTTTAGCTTCTGCATAGCTGGAATCAAACCTCCGGACAAACCCTAACATGGTAATCCGGTCGGGATGCCTGGCTGTTATTTTCTCAACACGGAGGCAATCTTCTATATTGAGCGCTAAAGGTTTCTCGCAGAAAACATGATAACCGGCTTCGAGAGCTTTAATGATTGCATCAGCATGTTGATCTGTTGAGGTAACAATAACCACAGCATCCATATCTTTTTGTTGATCAAGCATTTGGTCGTAGGAGGTGTATAGGTTGGGAACGTTATAGGTCTCTTTTACATAATCCAGCTCTTCCTTTCTTATACTGCATGCTGCAATCAGATTGGCATTTGGAACCAGATAGGTAAGGTTTTTTGCATATTCTTTACCCAGCCTACCCAATCCTACAATTCCAATATTCAATTTTTTCATAAATGTATTTTTCTTTTTTTAAAATTTTAAAGTTTCTGTCATGAATTGGTAGCCTTTCTGGGCATATTCAAAAGGGTTGGCTTTAGCGGGATCCTGTTCTGCCTCTACTACGATCCATCCTTTATAATCATTTTGATGTATAATTTGAGCCAGCGTATGCATATCGAGGTTACCATTTCCAGGGACAGTATATATGCCTAGTTTCACTGCCTGTAAAAAGCTGTTGTTGTCTTTATATACCTGTTCCTGAATATTTTTTCTTACATCTTTGAAATGGATATGGGCTGTCCGGCCTATGAATTTTTTTAATGCTTCAACCGGATCTTCATTGGCAAAAGCAAAATGGCCACAATCATAATTAAGTTTTACATATTCTTCTTTTGTTTCATTGAGCAGGCGGTCAGTTTCATCAATGGTCTGTATCATTGTTCCCATATGATGATGGTAGGAAAGGTGCATTCCAAAATCATTCAATGCTATTTTACCCAGTTCGTTCAGTCCATGGGTTAATTTTTTCCAATCTTCATCCGATGCTTTTTTCCGTTGTGTGATGGGAGTATTGTATTTCCCATGAATGGTATTCCCACATTCTGCACCACCCACTACTTTAGAATTGAAATGTTTTAGAAAATGCAGCTGATTCATGAAATCTTGTTTTACCTGTTCATACGATTTAGCAGTCAATTCATAACTAAACCATTGGTTACAGATAGTAAGCCCTCTGATGTCGAGATATTTCTTTAAGATTACAGGATCTTTAGGGTATTTATTTCCAACTTCACAGCCTTTATAGCCGGCCAGGGCCATCTCACTGATGCATTGTTCGAAAGTAATATCTTCTCCCAGCTCAGGCATGTCATCATTAGTCCAGCCAATGGGAGCAATTCCTAATTGTATCATATGTGTTTTTTATATAGTTGTGTTTTATTAGTGTTGCCTAGTATTTCAAACTTTTTAGCGATAAGAAGTTCGAGTTCCTGCATATATTGAGTGCCCGGTCTTAAAGGATCTAATTGATCGGGGTGATTTTGTAAATATTCTCTGAGAATTCTTATCCATAATATTCTAAGATCGGTAGCGATATTGAGTTTGCATATTCCGTAGGGGATGGCTTTTCTGATCTCTTCTTCCGTAATACCTTTTGCATCTTCTTTAATGTTTCCTCCCGCGGCATTTATACGTTTTATTTCTTCATAGTCTATGGATGAAGCACCATGAAGAACAATAGGGAAATCCGGGACTCTTTTCTGAATATCCTTCAGGAGATCGAAACGGAGTCCTTTGCCTCCAGAGAATTTATAAGCACCGTGGCTTGTTCCTACAGCAACAGCAAGACTGTCGCAGCCCGCCTCTTTTACAAAGTACTCTACGTCGGCAGGATTGGTATACAATGCGTTCTCTTCTTCTATATTAAGATGATCTTCCACACCACTCAGTACCCCAAGCTCTGCCTCAACAGAAATATTTTTAAGATGGGCTCTGTGGGATATTTTTTTTGTCCGTTCAATATTCTTTTCCAAAGGATCATGAGAGGCATCTATCATCACAGATGTATATTCTCCTGATTCAATAGCACTGTCAATATGCGGTTCATTACCGTGATCGAGATGCAGGGCGAAAAGAGCATCGGGATATATTTTTGCGGCAGCCTTTACACAGTTGATCAGCATAAGAGGGTGCATGTATTCTCTGGCAACCGGAGTAGTCTGAATAATAAATGGAGCATTCATCTTTTGTGCCGTACTAAATAAAGCATGAATCTGCTCAGGCATCGAAATGTTGATCGCAGGAATACAAAACTTTCCGTAAGCTTCTTTAAAAAGGGTAACCGAGTTAGTTTTCATTTAATTATTGAATTTATAAAAAATCAACTTGATTGTTTAATTTTTTATCATTGTGTTCGAACACGAATTTATATATTTATTTATAATTAGCAAAATATTTATAAAATATTTATTTTATTTTTAGTTATTTGTAGATTTCATGGGAATTTGAGACGGGTAGAACAAAAGGAATGAAATGTTTTCTATATTTGTTGAAGACTTATTTACACTAAATCATATATTTTGACAATTAAGGAGATTGCCCGATTAGCGAATGTTTCCCCTGGAACAGTGGACCGTATACTGCATAACAGAGGGGGAGTGGCGGAAAGTACCCAAAAGAAAGTAATAGAAATAATAGAACAGGCAGGCGGATTCAAGCCTAATGTTATTGCCCGTAATTTGGCACTTAATAAAGAGTATCAGGTAGCGGTTTTAATGCCTTTGTTTAATGCGGCCAGTCCATTTTGGGAATATCCTAAAAAAGGAGTGCTTAAAGCAGTAGAAGAAGTTTCGAGCTATGGAATGAAAGTTTCCGTTTCCTATTTTGATGAATTTAATGTAGATTCTTACAATAAGGAATTAGATAAAATCCTGAAGAATAAAAATCTGGACGGGATTATTATAGCTCCACATTTTGCTAAAGAAACACAGGAAAGAAGTGCTGCATTGGATGCCCTTAATATTCCTTATCTGTTTTTGAATGTTCCCTTGAAAGGACTCAATAACATTTCTTTTGTAGGACAGGATTCTTTTGCAAGCGGGAGGCTTGCTGCCAAACTTTTCCACATCGCTCAAAATACGAATAAACCCCGGGTCTTAATAGTGGAGGTTTTAGAAGACTTTGAAAACTATTATGGATTGGATCAGCGGGTGAAAGGATTTATGAGCTTTTTCTCAGACCATACTTCTCATGTGATCATTGAAAAATTAAGAGTTCCGAATAAAAATACTCAACTCTATTATAAATTGTTAGGAGAAAGCTTACAAGCTCATGAAGATATTGGTGGAGTGTTCTTTCCCTCCAACTCCATAACCAAAGCAGGACGGTATTTTGAAACACGCCAGATAAAACTGGATCTGGTCGTTGGATATGATGTGACTGAGGAGAATAAAAAATATCTGAATCAGGATATTATTACTTTTCTTATTGGTCAGGAACCTTTTCAGCAAGGATATAAAAGTGTCAAACTTATGTTTGAACATCTTGTACATGGAGAACAGCTGAATTCTTTTTATATGTCACCGGTACAAATTATAGCGAAAGAAAACCTGGAATATTATATGCATTGATCCATTCGTATTCCAGGTTTTGTAAAGAGATATTTTATCCCTCTATAATTACTTTTTCAGCTTTCAGCCTTGTTTTCGGGTTGAATTTGGGTTGATTGGTATCTGTTTCTTCCCTTTGGCCAATGGCTGCGGCGAACAGCGTTTCATACTTTTCATTTTTCAGAATATCATCATATTGTTCAGGTTCTATTCCTTCCATAGGAGTAGAGTCTATGCCCATCGCTGCACATGCAGATAGGAATATTCCTAATGATAAATATACCTGATGGGCCAGCCAGGATTTTACCGCTGCTTCACCTTTAGGTTTTACCCTGTTTCGATAATAATTTACAGCTCCTTCCGGAAGATTCTCTTCAATTTGTTTTTCAAAATCTTCCGTATTTTTTAATACCTGGAAAATAATCAAATGACTGCAATCCAATACTTTTTCTTTATTGATGTAAGAGACTTCTGCCAATTGATTTTTAAGTTCAGAATTATTTATAAAGATAAAATTCCATGGCTGGCTGTTGATAGAAGAAGGGCTAAGGCTCAGAATTTCCTGTAGCTCTTTTACTTGTTCTGCACTGATGCTTCCCTGTGGGTTATACTTTTTTACAGTATACCTTGTTTTCATTTTTTCTAAAAAACTCATAATTTTATACTATCATTTTTATAGTTACAAAATTAATTTAAGTTTATTAACTTTGCAATAACGGTAAAAAATGATAGTATAAAAAATGTACACAGTAGATAACAAATCATATCCTTGTTGCACCAGTGTAACGATGAGATTTATAGGAGGCAAGTGGAAAGCGGTTATCTTGTATCATTTAATTGCAGGAGCCAAACGATATAATGAAATAAGAAAAGAAATTCCTACCATTACGGAAAGAACGTTGAGCCTTCAGCTTAAACAGATGGAGGAAGATGGAATTATTGACAGAAAAGTGTTCACGGAAAAACCACCTTTAATGGTAGAATATACCTTAACTGATTTTGGAAAAACCCTGCTGCCTGTTTTGGAAGCAATTACAAACTGGGGGAAAAGTGCACCTGATATATCAAAAAAAATAATCAGGAATTAAATTTCCTGATTATCATTTTCTTTATTCGGCTCAAAAAAACTGAAACTTACATTTCCGTATTTTCTGGTATCTACCAGATTGGGATGCTCAAGCTTCATTCTGCTTTGATGCTCTACTATAAGAACTCCGTTTTCTTTTAAGTATTTATTATTTAATACTAAAGAAATCAGTTCATAATATTTTTTCTCCTCCATTTCGAATGGGGCATCTGAAAAAACAATTTCAAAAGATTTTTTATTTCTGAACTTTTTAAGCCAGTCGAAAACATCGTCTCTCTGTACGTTGATCTGAAGTGACATGTCCAATTCAGATGCTGTAGAATTAATGAAACCTGTGTGTTTAGGATTCATTTCTACAGAGGTTACATTCTTGCATCCTCTGGAAGCATACTCTAATGAAATGGAACCTATTCCCGCAAATAAATCAAGAACGGAAATGGACTGCATGTCATATTTGTTTTCCAGAATACTGAATAAAGCTTCCTTAGCAAAATCCGTAGTGGGTCTTACATCGAAGTTTTTTGGAGCGGCAATTTTTTTAGCTTTCCATTTTCCGGATATTATTCTGAACATATTTTTTTAGGGTTTATGTGGTAGATTATAAAAACAGGGTACATATTTCTGAGATTCCCTCTCTGTTTCCTGTAGCTGTAATCTAATTAAGTATAAAATTTTTGTTGGGAACATTGTCAAAAACTATTTTAAGATTTCTGACAAATTTTTGAAGCTCGGAAATGAATGTTTCATTTTCCGTGGTTTCTCCATAAGCGAAAAAGTTGGTATCATTGATTCCAAAACCTAATTTGCTTAACGTGAACATAATAAAGTAAAGGAAGTCAACCTCTGAATTGACATCCAGGTTGTTGTACAGAATTACTTTTTTTTGATCGATAGCAAAAAACTCACATTGATTATGGTAAAGATTGATGTGAATTTCTTTGTTATTTTTATTGTTGATAGCACTTAAAAACTTCTCTCCGGAAAAATTAAAATGCACCGGAACAGCCAGTTCTTTTATTTTTTTGTAATAATGTTTTGGAAAGGTATAGTAAAACTGGATATTAAATTTTTTGTTAATCGAAAGCATCAGCTCTTCTTTGTTCCTGTCTGCCGGAGCATTGAAGGCAATCAGGTCAAATCCTGCATCATGTTCTGAAAATCCTTCCGGCATCAGAGTGAAATGATTCAGTGCAGAAATGATCTGAATCTCATCAAAACGCTGTTTGATAAGAATATCGTCAAGCTTTTCTTCAATAAGATTGGCTGGTGTTTCTTCTGTAACGAAATAAGATTTTTCCTCCAGAATGCTTTTATTCTTCACAATCTGGTAGATCAATCCGTCTTTGGTAAAAAGTAAATTAAGTACGTTCATATTTCAATTGCTGCAAATTTAGTGAAATTCTACCATTACCGCACCCGATTGGTGGTGAAGTATTTCCTTATTATAAAAATCAATATTCACCTGGCTTTCCAAAACATCCCGTACCATCCTCTGTAAAGTACCATCACCAATACCATGAACAATTTCAAGTCTTTTCAAATTGTTTTTTCTGCAGAAGGCCAACACTTCTGTCAATTTCTCCTTTTGAATAAACAGTCTTTCAAAACTGTCATAATCGCTGGGATTCTTTACTAAATTATGAAAATGAAGGTCCAGAACCAAATGATTTTTCTGATGTTTCTTAGAAATGATTTTTTTAGGTTCTGCTTTTCTTATGATTCTTATATTTTCATAAAGATCAGCATCTTTGGGAACCAGTTTTTCTTTTGGATATTGATGAGTAAAGCCGTATTCATCTTTAAAAACCACAATATTTCCTTTCACGGAAGTTACCACTCCGCTTAAATCTTCATCTACCACAGAAACTTTATCGCCAATCTTCATAATTTTTTAAGACTTGTCTGGATCACTAATTTGTACAAAGGTAAAAAGTAAAATGTATTGAAGGCAAGCTCCTTTATTCTCAAGCCCTCATACTTCACACTCTCGGTCCCAATTCAATAATCTCAAGGTCTTTTATTTCTTCTCCATCAACGACAAACCGCATCATGGTTCTCATCTTATGCCATCCCTGTTTTCCACAAGCTCCGGGATTGAGGTGTAAAAGGTTGTTCTTTTCATCATACATGGCCTTTAAAATATGGGAATGTCCTGAGATAAACAGTTTTGGAGCCTTGTGGGTTATTTCATTCCTGGTTAATGGAGTGTATTTTCCGGGATATCCTCCAATATGGATCATCAAAACTTCCAGTTTTTCACAAAGAAAACGGTTTACTTCAGGAAATTCAGAACGGATCTGAGCGTTGTCTATATTTCCGTAAACCCCTTTTAGCGGTTTTATTTTTTCCAGCTGTTCTATAACATCCATGCTTCCAAAGTCACCACAATGCCAGACTTCATCTGCCTGGGATGCATATTCTAAGATTCGGTCATCAATATAAGAATGGGAGTCGGAAAGGAGAAGAATTTTTGTCATTCAGAAAGGGGATGTATTTTATTTCTGCAAAATTAATAAAGAATTATGCGCAAAAAAAACTTCTTTGCAACTATAAGATGTCTATTTTTTTAATGCGTCAAGTTTTGGCGCTGATGTATCCTATATTTATGAAACAAAATTAAAAAATATGATTTATACAGAAGATTTTTTTACAGCTGGAAGTACTTATCAAAATGATGATTTAGTACAGTTAGTTGATAGCTACACCCACGAAAATGTAAATTTTAAAAAGATTACCCATTGGATTAATAATTATTTAATGGACGATTCTAAAGTGGATGGGATTATTTATCGAAAAAGAAATGGTGAATATTATGTGGATACCAGTATTCTGTCAGGTTCAGAAATATCGGCGAAAAGATTTGGTGTAAAAGCTGATTATATTACTGATGATTCCGATGCTTTACAGAAAGCTGTAAATTTTGGGGTTAGAGTAGGGTGGAATATTACGTTGCCGGCGGGCAAAATAAAAGTTTCAAAAACAATAGCTATTGATTTTACAACTAATAATAATGATGGAAACAGCAATGGTAAGGATCGGAAATTTGAATTAATAGGACGAGGAATAAATTTGACTCAGATTTATGATGAAGGCGATGATGGACATGTTGTTTTTGATGTAAAAGGCAGTTCTCCTGATCGTGTTAATGGATTTAATGCCAAGCATTTTTCAATAAAAAGGGCTGATACAACTAATGCAACAGGTGGGACTGCTATAAAAATTGAAAAATTAATTTTATTAAATATTGAGGAAATACACATTTTTAGATTTACAAGAGGGTTTACATTAATTGACTGTTGTGTATCTTATTTTAAAAATTTAAAAATAGATTATTGTAAAGAAGCATTTAAAGCCGATATTGGTAATGACCCTATTCCGGCCAACAATGTCACAAACCCTAATCTATTGAATTTTGTGAACTGTGTGTTTAATTCTAATGAAACCTTAGGAGTTCACTTAGAAGGCGCGCATAATGTAAAATTTGACACTTGTGATTTTGAAGGTAATTTTGGAGATGTTCTAGTCTGCTCATATATCGGTAAAAATGGCAAAAATTCTTTAAACTTAATTAATTGCTATTTTGAGGGTACTGTAAATGGAGTTGACCTGTTTTACGTTCCTTATACCGGAGGTACAATAAATTTGATAGGCAACAGTTTTAGCAGAGTGTATCAAGGAGCTACACATAATATTGTCATAGATTTCAGACATTATAATCAAGAGGTACAATATACCAATCACGAGCATTATTTAAATATGATGGGAAATGCTTTCAGGGATGATTTTCAATTTACAGAATGGGACACATACCCACCCATATCATTATGGGGAAATAATGAACATCTTCATATTAAGGATTTTAATTATTATGATCATGGAAATAATCTGACTCAAAATTAGATTTTTACAAAAAAGGAAACTTATCAACTGATAAGTTTCCTTTTTTTGTTAGATAAGTAAATGTAAGTGGCATACCCCAAATTTCTTATCTTCACAGAAAATTTGTAATAATGAAGCATAATTTCTCTTTGTTCTTTATTCTTTTTTCTTTGATTTCCTTTGCCCAGGTTGAAGAAAAAAAACTGGATGAATTAATCCAGAATACATTAAAGACCTTCGATGTTCCGGGAATGTCAGTAGGTATTGTAAAAGATGGAAAAGTAACCTATTCAAAAGGTTTCGGACTACGTTCTCTTACCACAAAACAACCCATGGATGATCATACTCTGGTGGGTATAGCTTCCAACTCCAAAGGGTTTACCTGCGTAGCATTGGCTATTTTGGCAGATGAAGGAAAGCTGAACTGGGATGATAAAGTTTCTCAATATATCCCTGAATTCCAAATGTACGATCCATACGTTTCTCAAAATATAACCATAAAGGATCTGATTACTCACAGAGCCGGGCTAGGGCTGGGACAGGGAGATCTGATGTTCTTTCCGGAAGGAGGTAACCTGACGGTTAACGATATTGTTCACAATGTAAGGTATCTGAAGCCTGAAAACGCTTTCAGAACGAAATTAGATTACAATAATATCATGTTCATTGTAGCTGGAGAAGTTATCCACAGAATTTCCGGATTAAGCTGGGCCGAATTTATTGAGCAGAGAATTATGAAGCCGGTAGGGATGACATCGAGTTTTGGAAGCTACAACAGAGCAAAAGCTAGCTCCAATAAAATTGATGCACATGCCCCTGTAGATGGGAAAGCAATTGCTGTTCCCCACGATTGGAATGAAACCGGTAATGCGGCAGGAGGAATCATGAGTAATATCAAAGATATGACCACGTGGGCAGAATGTCTATTGAATAATTTTACAACGAAAGACGGTAAAAAATTAGTATCTGATAAGAATGTTCAGCAGCTTTGGAGTTTACAGATTCCAGATAGAGTGGCCGCAAAAAATCCATATGATACCAGTTTTTACGGATATGGGTTAGGATGGTTTTTAAGTGATGTTAAAGGTCATAAGCAGGTTCAGCATACCGGTGGACTTATAGGTACGGTGACACAATTTACCCTGATTCCTGATTTGAAACTTGGAATTGTGGTATTAACCAACCAGCAATCCGGAGCTGCTTTCAATACAATTACCAATACGGTGAAAGATTCCTATCTGGGAGTAGCAGACAGAAACTGGCTGAAAACATATGGTGAGAGAATGTCTAAAATAAATGCAGAATATGATAAGCAAAAGAAAGAAGCTTATGTAAAATCTGAGATTTTTAAAAAAAATAAAGGACTTCAGCCAAAAGCAGAACAGTTTACCGGAACTTATCATGACATCTGGTTTGGAGATGTAGAGATTGCCCAACAAGGAAATACCTACAGAATATCGTGTAAAAATTCTCCAAGATTGAAAGGTGAGCTGATTCCCTATTCCAACAATTCTTTCATTGTAAAATGGGATGACAGAAGCTATGATGCAGATGCTTTTATTGTTTTCAGTTATGATGAGAATGGAAAAGCACAATCCGCGAAACTGAAAGCCATTTCCGATGTTACAGATTTCAGTTTTGATTTTGATGATCTTGATCTGAAAAGGAAATAAACAGTCTTTTCAATTTAAAATAAAAAACCCATATTTATTCATATCTTTATTGTAAATAAATATGGGTTTACTCTTTTGTAAATGAAGGTGTTAAATGTTTTTAGGGTAAATGGATATTATAGCTGATATGACCATGAAAAATAGAACTTTTATTCTCCTGTTTTTTACATTTCTTTTAGTTTCCTTCGGTTGGATAAATACTGTATCAGCACAAGACAAGACTCCTGTTCTAAAAGCGACCCATGATAATGCTGTGATTTATGATGGTGAAAATGTAAAGCTAAACTGGAAACTGGATCCAAAAGTACGTCCGGATATTTATTATGTAAATCTACCATATAAAAAAAGTAAGGTAAAGTTGGTTACTGACCAGGAGGCAATAAGTTTCAAGACCCAATATGGAAAAAGTCATGATCTGATTGTTTTACTCAACGGTAAAGACAGTTGCTTTGTTCGTATTCTGGCTAAAGAAGATCCTTCCTTTATTGTATTGACACAAAATAAAAATAAGCCTTATCCTTTGGAAATTCCGTTTACAATGACCGGGTCCCGGATTTACTTTAAAGGGCTTTTGAATCAGAAAGAAGAAGTGAATATACAATTTGATCTTGGGGCGGGTACTTCCTGTGTCAACAAGCAGTCCTCCGAAAAATTAAAACTGTTGTTTTCAGGAAAGTCAATGGTCAGCAATACACAGGGGGTCAATGAAGCACGTACAAGTTCTGAAAATAGAATACAGATAGGTGATGCCGTCTGGAATACTGTCCCTTTAACAGAAGTAGGTAATATGAAATCCGATGAAGATCTTATTGTGGGAAACAGTTTTTTTAGGGATAAAATTATAGAGATCAATTATGACAGAAAGGTCTTTTTAGTTTATAATGAGCTGCCGAAAAAGGCAAAGGATTTTACAAAGCAGGCTGTATTTTATGAACAGCACCGTCCAAAATTTAAAGCTGAAATAACCCAGAATAATAGAAAATATTCTTTCTGGTTTCTTTTCGATACCGGACGTGAGGGGACCATGCTTATTGGAGATGATTTTACAAGAGAGGGGGAAAACTGGGAAAATCTGAAAGAGCTGCAGATGCTGAATGAAAGAAAACTTATCCGATTGGATGCTTTTATAGGAGGGAGAGCGTTTAAGGATATTGTCACCAATGCAGCGGACCCTTTAAAACCAACTGGAAGACCCACTTTATTTGGAAATCAGATTCTCAGTCAGTTTAATGTGATATTGGATAATAAAGAAGGAATGCTTTATTTACAACCCAATGGGCGAAGTAATGAACCTTATTCAGATTATAACAGATACCTGAAAGAAATAGGTCATAAATAATAAGAAATGTAGATTTATTGGAGTACATTTATGTCCTGCTCAGCTCTTGAAAGCTCTGAATTAAGGTGCTGTTTTGCAAAAAAGTTTTTTAAGGCAAGCAAGCGTTTTTTATGATCGTAATGAATGCTTGAATTCAGTTTTTGCTGACAAAGTGAACAGGCTCTGGCAAGGTGATAATCTGTTTCAGGGAGTGAATTGCTTCCATTCATTACACAGTTGGCATTCAGGCAATGGCTGATGCCAAACATATGTCCAATCTCGTGTGAACCCACTTTTATTAATCTTAAAAGGCTCTCATTGAAATTGGAGTCTGTTACCTGACCACCTGAAAATCTGTAGATAGATGTTACTCCCACACCATCTTCATAAGAAGCCTGCCCGAAAACGTAATTCCAGTCCATTTTTGGGAAAAGATCTTTCTCTGTAATCCCCATGAGTACTACAGCATCTTTAGGTTTTCTTTTGATCAGAATACTGTCCAGGATATAGCCGGCCAGAATCTGCTCTTGGCCTTCTTTTGAGATTCTTTTGACTTTTTCAGGAAAAATAGTATTTGGTAAGGCTGGTAATATTTTTGTTTCCAGCTGGAAATATATTCTGAGATAATCTTTTGTGAGTTCGATTTCCTTTTTCTGAAGTTCACTAAATTCTCCAATAGGTTGAAGATAAATAGTGTTTTTTCCCGGTTCCGGTTTTATATTTTTTGATTTTTGAAAATCTTCGAATTGCTGGAATTTTTCCTGATGATTATATCTCCAGCTTCCTGATTGGGGCTCAGAAAGTTTTATATCATTGGCAGCAATAGCTTCAAAATACGTTTTCTTCTTTTTTTGGCAAGAAAAAAAGAAGGTAAATAATACTGAATAAAGAATTATTGAAAAGAAGCTATATTTTCCCCGGTTCATAAAAGAAAAGAAGTTTCTTTTTGGCTCCGTCAAATTCAGACCATGAAGTACAGTCTACTTCAAACCCTGCGACACCACAGGTCGGAAAATGAAAAATGTCTTCAGAAATAGAATTGGCGAAATTTGAAATTCCGTTATTGTGGGAGAAAAAGGCAACTGAGGAAAGGCTGTCATCCAGATCATAAATTACAGACTCAAAATTTCTTTCTGAAGGATTATAGAGTTTTTCATCAGTAGAAAAATTAAGCTGATACGTTTGGTTAAAAATTTTGCAGGTATTCAACGCACGGACTGCCGGGCTTGAAATAAAATGATCAATAGAGATCTGATGATTTTTCAGGAACCTGGACATGTTCATAGCGTCTTCTAAACCTTTGTCTGCTAAAGGTCTGTCAAAATCCTCCGTTTCTTCCGGCCAGTCGCTTTTTGCATGTCGTACGAGGATGAGTTTCTTCATATATTTGTTTTTTTGGAGGATTAAAATTATAAAAAAAATAATGGAATAAAACATGATTTATATAAAAAAACTGCGTTATGAATAAAATCATTAAATTTTACTAAATTTGCAAAATTATGGGACAAATCCTTGCGATAGACTATGGAAAGGCGCGTTGTGGCATTGCTGCAACAGATGATATGCAGATTATAGCCAGTGGACTGGATACTGTAGAGACCCGTTTTCTCATGGAATTTTTGAAAAAATATTTCAGCGAAAATAAGGTGGATGAAGTAGTAGTTGGGCTTCCCATAGATTTGAAAGGGAATATTTCAGAAGTGGAAACGGATATTTTAAAATTCATTGAAGAATTTAAGAAAGAATTTTCGGATATTGCAGTCCATCGTTTTGATGAAAGATTTACTTCCAAAATGGCCTCATTTTTTATTTCCCAAAGTGGGAAAAGCAAAAAAAAGAGACAGGAAAAAGGATTAATAGATAAAGTAAGTGCAACAATCATATTGCAGAATTTTTTAGAACAAAGATTAAGATGATTTTACCGATAAGAGCTTTTGGGGATCCTGTTTTGAGAAAAGTAGGAAAAGATATAGATAAAGATTATCCCGAATTACAGGAATTACTGGATAATATGTTCGAAACGATGTACAGTGCAAATGGCATTGGTCTTGCTGCACCTCAAATCGGATTGGATATCCGTCTGTTTATAATAGATGTGACGCCCCTTGCGGATGATGAGGATTATGAAGATATTAAAGATGAGTTGGCAGAGTTCAAGAAAGTGTTCATCAACGCCAGAATTCTTGAAGAATCAGGGGAAGAATGGAAATTTAATGAGGGTTGTCTGTCTATTCCGGATGTAAGAGAAGATGTGAAAAGAAAAGGAACCATCGTCATTGAATATTATGACGAAAATTTTGTAAAACATACAGAAACTTTTTCCGATATTAGAGCCCGCGTAATTCAACATGAATACGATCATATTGAAGGGGTTTTATTTACCGATCATCTGAGTGCACTGAAGAAGAAGCTCGTAAAGGGAAAACTGACAAAGATCTCTCAAGGTGAGGTAAGCATTGGTTACAAAATGAGATTTCCAAAATAATTTAAACAAGGATTAAAACGAATAATAAAAGGCAAAAAGCTGAAAGCTGATTGCAGAATTTACAAAAAATAAAATTATGCTGTTAGAAAAAATAATTTCAATTTCTGGAAAACCAGGACTTTTCAAATTAGTTTCTCAATTAAGAAACGGATTCATTATTGAAGATGTTACAAACAAGAAAAAAGTAAGCATTGGTAACTCTAGCCAGGTAAGCTTATTGGATAATATTGCAATGTTTACATTTGATAAAGAAGTTCCTTTGTTCGAGGTTTTTGAAAATGTTGCTAAAAACAATGATTATAAAGAAACTATTTCTCACAAATCTTCTGATGCTGAATTGAAGGAATTTATGTTGTCTTCTCTTCCTAATTATGATACAGAAAGAGTATACGCATCTGACATCAAGAAATTGGCTCAGTGGTACAATATTCTTCACAAAGCAGGGTATATCACTCCTGAAAGCTTTGTAAAAGCAGAGCCTGAAACTTTGGAAGGTGAGCCTGCAGAAGAAGTGAGCATTGAAAAGGAAACTAAAAAAGCTGCTCCTAAAGCAGAAAAGCCTGCTGCTCCAAAAGTGAAAGCTACTTCAGCTGCAAAATCAGCTCCGAAAAGTACACACACTAAAAAAGGATAATCCAATCACCGGATTTTACAATACAACCTTGTTGAGAATTTTCTTGACAAGGTTTTTTCTTTTGTGGAGGAGAATCAAGATGCCAGATTTCAGATATTATATGTTGAGATACAACTTTAAGCCAGGAGAGAATTCTGCTTAGCAAGTGAATAGTTGCTATCTCTAAAAATTAACAAGCATAGCAGATTGACCACTCACAATTCCTTTGCTTCATACTTTCAATTCTTAACTTTCAACTCCAAGGCTTGCACTAAAGTAAAAATAACCCTTACATTTGTATAAGTTTGAATTTCCCATTACTTATGAATACAAAACAGGAAAAGCTGGAAGCTTTCGGAAGACTACTGGATATTATGGATGATCTGCGTGAAAAGTGCCCGTGGGATCAAAAGCAGACCTTACAGTCGCTTCGTCATCTGACTCTTGAAGAGACCTACGAACTTTCAGATGCAATACTTCAGGAAGATTTGCAGGAAATAAAGAAAGAATTGGGAGATGTATTGCTTCATCTTGTTTTCTATTCTAAAATAGGATCTGAGAAGGGGAGTTTTGATGTCGCAGATGTGATCAATTCTCTTAATGAAAAATTGATTTTCCGTCATCCTCATATTTACGGTGATACTGAAGTAAAAGATGAAGAAGAGGTAAAACAGAACTGGGAGAAATTAAAATTAAAGGAGGGTAATACATCTATCCTTGGAGGAGTTCCGAAAAGTCTTCCAAGTATGGTAAAAGCCTACAGAATCCAGGATAAGGTAAAAGGGATTGGTTTTGAATTTCATGATGCGGAAGATGCGTGGGCAAAGGTAGATGAAGAAATTCAGGAGTTTCATGAGGAAACGGATCCTGATAAAAAAGAACAGGAGCTGGGAGATGTGTTTTTCTCATTGATCAACTATGCAAGGATTTCAGGCATTAATCCTGATTCTGCATTGGAAAGAACAAATCTGAAATTTATTTCAAGATTTCAAAAAATGGAAGTACTGGCTAATGAGCAGGATTTAAAACTTGCCGATATGTCCCTTGAAGAAATGGATGTTCTTTGGGAAAAAGCAAAGCTTCTTTCATAAGTCGTATTTGGAACAATTAATGCTTCTTATTTTTATTACATTTAAAAAAAATACAACATGTTGAGATTTCTTATTTTACCTATTTCGCTTTTACTGAGCTGCAATCCTAAGGCGCAGAATCAATCCACTAATGATGATAAATTGAAAGTACAATATACCTTACCTAAAAAGTTAAAGGAAGTTTCCGGGATTACATTGTCTCAGGATAAAAAAACTGCCTGGGTCATAGAAGACAGCGGAAATAAAAATGCTGTATATGGACTTAATGATAAAGGAGAGTTGATGGCCCGTATTCCGGTTGAAAATGCTGAAAATACAGATTGGGAAGATATTATCTCAGATACACAGGGAAATATTTATATCGGAGATTTCGGTAACAATGATAATAACAGACAGGATCTTGCTATTTTGAAAACTGATCTGAAAGATATCACTCAGACTACCACCAAAGTGATTCAGACTACAAAATTTCATTATGAGGGACAGACGGAATTTCCTCCCAAAAAATCAAACCTATTATATGACTGCGAGGCTTTTGTAGAAATGGATGGTAATTTCTATCTTTTTACTAAAAATAGAAGCAAGGGTTTTGATGGAACCTTCCTTGTTTTTAAAGTTCCTAATAAAGAAGGGGATTTTGAAGCGAAATTAATCGGAAGATTAAAACTTGATGGAGGTTATAATGATGCTGCTATTACTTCTGCAACAATTAACAGTACCAAAGATAAAATTGTACTGCTTACTCATAAAAATATTCATGTTCTTACCGGGTTTGCAGCAGAGGATTTCAGTCCTGCCAAAGTTCAGAAAATACCATTAGATCACAATTCGCAAAAAGAAGCCATTGTTTTCCTTAATGACAAAACACTAATAATTGCTGATGAAAGGGCTAAAACCGAAGGAGGAAATGTATACCAGCTTGCTTTTTAAATGCATCAATATTTTATAAATAGAAAACCACAGAAAATATCTGTGGTTTTTTTGTTGATCTATTTAAGGTTTCTTTTTTAGAATTCTTGTAGGTTTTTGAATTTCATTATACAAAGCTTCCAATTCTTTAGGCGGATGACCTGAGTCAAAAGTTGCAGAGGTATATATTGTACCGCCCGAAGTAATAATAATGGTAGTAGCCAAAGCGCTATCAGAATATCTTCCTGTTGTAGGGGATTGGAGTTTGGATATAGCAGATAAATCAAGTGCTTCTGCCTGCTTGGAAATGCTTTCCCATTCAGAAAGAGAGATAGAAGAATTGGTTGGGTCTGCATTATTGGAGGTGTAGACTTTAGAGGTAGCTGTGAAAGTCACACTATCATTAACTCCTCTTGTTTGTTCGATTAATTGTACTTTTTCAATTTTCTCTTGTTTTGCATTTATGGTTAAATTTTTTCCGTTGTTTTCGCTTTTATTCTGATTAATACAACTTATAATTGAAAATATGAATATAAAATTAATTAATATAAAATGCTTTTTCATTGAATTGTTTTTATGTAATTGGTGTTTTTTGTTGTGTGTTTTTGTTTAGCTTATGCCTTTGTTTATGTATATCCTAAATTATAAAAAGAATATGAGAAAAGCTGCTATTTCAATTTTTTTATGCTATAAAAATTTCTGAAAGTATTAAATTCATCAAGAAATAATACAAACATATTTATAAATAAAAAAACTCAGGGCAACCTGAGTTTTTTTTATTTTCGTTATTTATTCATTTAAAATTTCATTCCAATACCTGCTGAAATCCTTCCGCCATCTGAACCGTAAAAATAGTTTAATCTTGCAGAGATCATTTCGGCAAGACTTAGCCAAACGCCTGCCCCTGCAGATTGGTGCCATTTTCTTGAATATTCACCATCATTCCATACACGTCCGATATCGTATCCTACCAAAATTCCCAGATTAGCAGGGATAATATTATTTCTGATTCTTCCAAAATCCCATCGGATTTCTGAATTATTGATAAAGTATGATCTACCGGAGAATCTTTCATTTCTGAATGCTCTCATTCCATTGTTTCCACCAATAGTTGCAGCCTGATAAAACTCAAAACTATCATTATTAATCCACATGGCATGACTGGAATTGGCAAAAACAAAATTTCCTTTTTTATCAATTCTATGGTCAATGGCCAGCTTACCTTTCAGGGTGAGGAAATTCCGGTTAAAATTTGATAAGATTGCTTTCCAGTCGGCATTAAGCATGAATTCCATTCCAAGGGTAGGGAAGGCTATATTATCTGAATTTTTATAGCTGAATGTATAATTGGCCCCTACAAACTGCTGGCTACTGAAGACTTCAGGTCTTACATCGGGAGATTGGTTGATGAATCTTCCTTCCTTTACCTGTACTTTATTGTCTTCAAAGGTAAGCTGAATCTGATGATTAAGATTCATCCAGCTTTTCTTGGAGATTGAAGGAGCTACATTGAATTTGGAAATTCTGGCTCTATTGTATTCTCTTTCTGTATTTTCTTTGTCATATGGGCTTTCATTGGATAAGCCAAAGAAGTTCTGAGAAAACCTTGGTGTGGTATAGGCAGCATCTATATTGAAATCCCATCCTGAAATTGCCTGTTTGAAAATCCCTTTATAGGTAAGACTAAACCCAGCCGTAGCAGTATAGAAGTTGGCTTTTAAACTGTGTTTTTGGGTGTAGGGATCGCGAATAAAGTTATTCACGGTATAGTTAGCTAAAACCCCAACAATTACCCCGTCATCAGGGTTATAGTCAAAGTTAGGATACCCGGCAAATGAATTGTATTTCGGGTGTTTATAATTGTAGCTGTTGAGGTCATAATCATCAGAAATATTCTTGGTGGCATTGCCGGCATTGTAAGTATTCTTCTGTGATTTAAAATCATAGATTTTCACTTTTCTTCCGTCTGCCACATTATAAACATCGTGATTATATCCACCAATCAATCTGATATTCATCTTAGGATTCCCGGTTCCTGTTACTTCATAAATGTCGTCATCTTCCAGCCCATAAATCCAGAGTTCTTTTGTTTTTGAATCATCATACGTTTTTTCAAAAACCAATTCATTTTTATCTTTGTTTTTACCTAATTTATACTGTTGTACAAGTACAGACTTCCCATTCTTTGTAATGACGAATTTATCAGGATTTATGGTTCCTGCCAACGGAACTTTTTTCTGAAGTACATCATAATAGTCAAAGGCGTAATTCTGTAATTTGGTTTTTCTTATTTTCAGTTTTTTCTGAATATCAGCAATGGTTTCGTCCTGTACTTCTTTGGGAAGATTTTTGAACGCTTCATCAATATCGGAATCGGTAAGATGTTCCTGGATGTATTTTGCCTGTGCTACCCATTCTTCCTGTGTAGATCCTTTTAGAAATACCAAATCCATTGGATAAGGCTCCATACTTAGCCATTTTACACTACTGATGTCATCTGTGAATGTTTTCATGTGGCGGATGGCCGGAACATTCATAATAAGTTTGAATGCAGCTCCATCATATTTACTGAAAGCCTGATCCCTGTCTTTAGGGATTGGCTTATAAATCACTTTATCACCTTTCTCATATTCAGCCCATTTCCATTGGTCAGAATGGCGGTCCCAATCCCCAATCAGCATATCAAAGATCCGGGCCCTCATATAGGATTCTTTATCAACAGAATATTTATAGTTTTTGATAAGGTTTTTCAGTACATCATCAGTTGATACAATATCTTTTGCGTTATCCAGTGAGGCTAAGGTTTTGGGATCTGAAGAAAAACGTTCCTCAATCATGTACATTTCATCTCCATAGTTTTGGTTGTATCTTCCTAAAGCCTGTTGCTTAGGAATATAATACAATTTTGGATTGCTGTGGAAAATCCCCAGTTTATCCGCCATATTTCCGACTGAAAAAGGAGTGAAAGGGTGATTGGTGGTATAAAAGTCTAATAAGAACTTTTCAGGAAAAGTATCGGCAAGTTCCTCACCAAATGTACTTTTGGTAAAAGCCATATTGTTGAGAAAACGGATAGCGCTTTTTTTCACACCCCGCATTACAAATTCCTGTCCGTCTGGAGATTGTAATCTTAAACTGTTTGATTGGTTTCCTCCTCCTTCTCTGAAGGGGATAAAACCACCATTAAGTTCCGAAAGATTGGCTGTAGGAGCTTCAACAGGGATTCCATAATATCTTCTGTAGTGATCTCCCCAAAGCCACCTGTAAAATTTTCTTTTTTGGGTAAGCTGGAGTGGATAGATAGTGGAAGATATTGTTGACGGAAAAGAATTTGGAAAGTTATTCACAAACACATCAGGTTTTGAAATGACCGAGATCTGAGTCAGCTTCTGAAGCTGTGTATCTTTTGTTGAAAAGAATTCAACATCGGTACTTTGGTCATTTCTGATATTTAAAACGGCAAAACCATTTCCACCATAAGAGAAATCTGTTTTTTCAACAATGGTGGACGGATCAATTTTGGAACCCGCACCACTGATGATCTGTCTTAGATTTCCATCTTCATGATATTGAAGATTATGATCATGTCCGGAAACAAAGATGATATTTTCTTTATCCTGAACAATACTTTTCAACCGGTTGGCAAGATCTGCATAATGCTGGTTATTGATATCCTGAAGGCTTGCTCCCGATGAACTTCTCAATATATTAATGGCGCTGGCCACAATGGGAACAGGGATTTTACTTTTAAGAGGGTAAAGATGAGATTTTGCAGAGCTGAATCCTGCATGAGTTCCACTGCTGATAATGGGATGGTGCAGGGCCACAATAATTCTTTTGCCCTGATTTTTGATGACCAGGTCTTTAAACTCTGTGAAGAAATCTTCACGGGTTTTTATATTGCAGTTTTTATTGATTCCCGGGTAGTTATCCCAGTTGGCAATAACCCATTCCGTATCAATAGCAATTAATTTAATATCCTTGGATACGTTGATATCATCAATAGGGCAGCCACTTTTAGGTAAAAAGGGTTTTTTATCATTGAAATAACTCTTTACAAAAGCTTCCTGGGCTTTTAATCCATCCATACCGCTGTACCAGTCGTGGTTTCCCGGAATCACCAATGTTTTTCCTTTGAAGTTTTTGGTGATAGAAAGCTGATTTTCGAGTTTTTGTTTGGCAAGATTATAGTCTTTATCAGTTTCTTTAGGCATTCCATTAGGGTAGATATTATCACCCAAAAAGATCAGCATAGAGTTGCTGTTTGCCGAATCCAGCTTGCCTTTCAGTAAGTTCAATGTTTTCTGTGCCTGAACTTCATCTGCGTTTCCGGCGTCACCAATCAGGAAAAGCTTAAAATCGTTTTCAGATTTTATATCAGAATCTTTTACTTCAAATAAGTTTTTGCCTTTTTGTACGTTATAGGTTGCACAGGAGTAAAGGGCTCCTGCGGATAATACTGTCCTTAGAACAATAGAAGTATTTTTTAGATGAGTTTTAAAGGATAAATTCATAAATTTACAATAACAAAAATTCAGGAATGAGCATTCTACACAAAGCTAAAAATTATGTTGAAATCTTATTCAAAGATAAGTTATCTTCGGTATATTTTTATCATAATTTTATTCATACTGCCTACACCGTAAACAAGGCAGAAGAAATCATGAAAAACACTCCTGTTTCAGAAGCGGATCAGGAGAAGGTACTTGTGGCACTTTGGTTCCATGATACCGGCTACATAGAATGTGCGATGAATCATGAAGAGAGGGGGGTAGAGATTATGAAGGATTTTTTACATCAGGAAAATTACCCTGAAGACTATATCGGAGATGTTGAAAAGCTGATCCTGGCAACAAAAATTACTTATGAACCTCAGAATCTACTTGAAAAAATAGTGAAGGATGCTGATTTCAGTCATTTTGCCGGTCATGATTACAATGATATTTCTGATGCCTTGAGAAAGGAATGGGAACTTACCAATGTAAAATGTTTTTCTAATGACGAATGGAACGCCGGAAATCTGGATATGCTGAAAAACAGACATACTTTTTATACAGATTATGCGAAAGAAAACTGGGAACCTTTAAAAAATAAGAATATCAAAAAGATTGAAAAAAAGCTGGAGAAAGAAGCTGAGAAGAAAGAAGATAAAAAAGATAATTCTGAAGGGAAAAAAGAAAAGGAAAAATCTGACAGAAGTGTAGATACGTTATTCAGGGTAACCCTTAATAATCATACGAGATTGAGTGATATTGCCGACAGTAAAGCAAATATTCTACTGTCTGTAAATGCCGTGATTATTTCCGTATGTCTTTCCGTATTGGTTCCGAAACTGGACGCTCCTAAAAATTCACACCTGATTCTTCCGAGTTTTATATTGCTGTTGTCCAGTGTACTTACTATCGTCTTTGCGATATTATCTACTAAACCCAATGTTACTAAAACGACGTTTACTCCTCAGGATATTGCTAACAGAAAAGTAAACCTGCTGTTTTTTGGTAACTTCCATCAAATGTTGTTTGATGATTATCACAATGCTATGAAAGACCTGATCAAAGACAGAGATTACATTTATGATTCTATGGTTAAGGATCTCTATTATCTCGGTAAAGTGCTTGACAGGAAATACAAGCTGTTGTCTATAACGTATAAAGTCTTTATGGCGGGGATTATTATTTCTGTTCTGTCTTTTGGCGTTGCATTTTTTAGCATTTAACCCAAAAAATATATTATAATGGTCAGCCGGCGTTGAGTTGGCTGACTGTTTTATTTACAGAGAAGAGGTTTTCTACTTAATAAAGCTTTTATTGAAAACAGGAAGTATGAAAAAAGAAATATTGGCATTGATATTATTGTCTTTCCTTACCAGTTGTGTCACAAGGAGGAAATCAGTAACATATCATATTTCAATTTTAGAAAATATAAGAACATTTCAACCAACAAAAGAAGAATCTCGGATAATTGATTCATTAAAATTGGAAGCTATAATGTCTTTAGAGAAATGTGTTAAAATTCATGGTGCTGCTTGTATTGATGACGTGGAATTAATGGGTCTGCATGAAGCTAATTTTAAAGGTGGAAATGCTAAATTTCGGGAGAGAATATTTCAAAACTTTAAAATTCCGGAAAATGCAAAAAAAGGAGAGAATAGGTTTCGTGTAACAATTGGTAAACAGGATACTATTGAAAATGTAGATATTCTAAGTTATACTGATGACGATACTAAAAAAGAGATTGAAAGGATTTTCAAATTAATAGAACTCAATGCTTGGGTGTCAGCAAAAGTACACAGGTTTCCAATAAAAGAGGAATTCGAAATGAGCATTTTTATTGATGATAAAAAGTAAACATATCCTGAATAGTTTACTGTTATTTTTTATTTTAATGAAACTCTCAGTGCCAGCAACCCTGTGATCCCCTGAAGATCTTCAACTTTTAGAAATTCTACATTAGGTTGTAAAATTTCTTTGTTCTGAAGTTTTGAGATGTATTCCAGGTACTCCTTCTGGTTTTCCATCCCGAAATAAACAATCGTGATTTTTCCGGGAGCGGTAATTCTTTCCGAAGAGTCTTTCACATGGGCTTTATCGAGACGTTTTTTTATGATTTCATAATAAGAATTGTAAGCACCATCTACATCAAAGCGTTTTTCATCCATTCTGAATCGGATGTCTATTTTTTCATTGTATACAAAGATCAGTGAAGCTATATCCAACTGAATCGGAAGGTCCTGTTTAAAGGACTGAAACTCGATTTCCATTTTGCAGATGGTTTTTAGCTGCGAATATCTTAGCTTGTGAACTACTTTTGAAGTGTAATGAAGCTCCGGAGCTATGGTAGTACCAATGTACAGGTTGTGTTCCACCCCATCAGACTTGAATCTTTCATAATAATGTGGAAAGATCTGTTGAGCTTTTACCTGGCTTTCATCCAGCATATCTGCCAGCTTCCTGTTGACAAGGGTGATAGAGTCGTCCAGTTTTTTTCTGTGATTATAAAACAAGTCAGTTTGAACCCGTACCTGCAGGAAGTAATCTTTAATTTTAGCTTTCAATTCTCTGGATGATCTTACTTCCAGCTTCCCCTGTAAGAACGGATGGATTTCTTCTCTCAATAATCTTTGAAAACGCTGCTCGGTGTCAGCTTTGATCTCATTATTCAGTTCATTTTCAAAAACATCTAATGCCAGCATAAACTTTTCAGAATCAGAATTGGTTAACGTTAAAATATCGATTAACCATTCAATCTGCTGGTTGAGGTCCTGAAGCATAAGATTGAAGCGTTTCTCTGAAGAAGAACGGATGTCTGACACTCCAAATAAAGGGGTTAGATTTTTAAATGATATTTCCTTTAAAGTATATATTTTTTTTCCAAGCGATGCTGTAAAATATTTCTCAGCTTCATTTCTGAATTTCCATACCACACTGTCATGAATAGAGGTATATTCACGTTGGATAATTGCTTCTATCTGGTAGTTTTTCTCAAAGTAAAATCTGCTTAAAGAGAAAAGGATCATATCGGAGAAAAACTCCATTTTTTTAAGTTTTAAGCCATTAAAACTTCCAGCCAGAGGAGACGTGAATTCCATGATCGCAAGGAGTTCATTATCTTTCATGATGGGAATGACCATAAAACTGTTGACATTATTGTCTTTTAATATACTGAAAGAAGGAAGCTGTCTGACATTTTCATCCAGATTATTGACATTGGAAACGACAATGGGTTTTGAGTTGTGGTTTAAGTTATTGAACGTGTTTTTACGTGTTTCTTCATCAAATGTATTGATCCAGAAATCAAGAATATGATTGGTTAGAAGACTTTCGTATATCGGGAGTTTATCAAGTTTCTGTTCTTTCTTATTGAAGGTCATCAATCCGAAATTAAGATCTGATACTTCAAAATAGGATTTGAAAATTTCAGTTAGGTTTTCATCCGGATTTAAATCTTCAGGATCAATCTCTATCATACTTGATTTCAGATCTGAAAGGGCGACTTCGGAAGTGCAGTCTACCAGTGAAATAATTGTAAACCCCTTTAATATCCAGGATTGTGAAGGGAAATACTTTTTCCACAATTTAAAGTCATCAAGGTTTTCCAACAGCATATCCAAAATATCATCCGATGGTATTTTTGCCTCTTCTGTGGGATAAATTTCAGTAAAGTCTGAATTTACCGTTATTTTATAATGTTTCATGATTCCCTGTTTATTCGGGATATCATAATAAAAAGGGATTGTACTTTTGATATCTTTCTTAAAGTAGCTCTGAAGAATCAGGCAGCAGCAGAAAACATAAAATTCATTGTCACTAATATTTCTGAGCTCTATTTCAAAATCTTTCCCGGCGTCCTTAAGGATGTTTTTAAACCTTTCGGTATAATTAAAAGTAATATTAGAAAGGGGAATGCTTGCCGCTTTGATCTCATTATGGGTAAGGCCGGTAGGGAAGAGGTCAGCAAGCAGAAGCCTGATAAGGTCTTCATGTTTTTCCAACAGGGTGGTATCCTGAAAGCCATCTTTAAGCTCAGTGAAATTTTTTGTCCTGTCGATAAGGGATTCAGCATAATTGACCCGGTACTCTAGACGGTCGTTATAACGGATATGCTCCAATACATCCAAATATTTTTTGAACGATATATAAACCTGAAAGGGAGAGTCTTTTTTGTAAAGATTAGCCAAGTGCTGAAATTTAAAGTAAAGTTATGAAAAAAGTTGTCTTCAATAGGTCTGAGACAACTTTTATTATTTTAAAAATACATTAATTGTTTGGTGTTCAGAGTTTCTGATTTTTATGATAAGTATTAGAATTTAATATTATATCCCAGTATAAACTGTGTTCCGAAGATGTTGAAATGTTGAGCATCATGGCTGGATTACTGATATCTACCATTAGATGTTACCGTATTATAAACTTCATCATACGTTTTATCTGACAGTTTTTCAATTTCATATTTTTCACTGATTCCGACTATTGATTCCATTAAGTCACCTTCCATAGTGATTGTACCGGATTTTTTAGATAGGGTAAGAGATTTCCCATCGGAAATATCTTTTAGTCTGAGTTCATCTTTTGATTCGCTGAATATTTCTAATTTTTTTTGAACATTCTCCACATAAGAATCGATAGAAAGTGTTGCACTTTTCTCATAGATGTGTAGATGAATCTGTCCCCAGGCTCTGGGATCTGCAGTTTCATCTTTTAATCTTAAAAATGAACCTGAATATTTCCCATTCCAGATAGATCCTGTTTCCTGTACAGAAGCTTGACCTGGATTTTCTTCCGTTTTTGTTTTCTGTATTTGCTGCCCTGTGACAATCTTCTCACGCCTTGGACTGGAATTGGGTTCCGGAGTGTTTTTATTACCATGGGTTTCCTTGCAGGAAATAATCTGAAGAGCACTAACGAGCAATAAAATTTGAGATACTTTCATCATATCATTACGAACATTTTTTATGAAAGTTTAATTTATTTATTACATTTCACTAACGTTGTAGTATTTCCTTGGCTAAAAGGATTGTTAATAAATAATTCTTCTTTTTCAAAACCTAACCAATGTATTGATATTTTATTTTCATCAATACCCTCAATCACTGCAATCACATCTCCTTTTGTAAGTGAAGTGATTTTTTTTACATCTACTCCTTCTCCAATAATATTTGTTCCTATATATTTTATTAATTTGTAATCTGGGGAAACTTCGACCATCATCTTTGAAACAAGTTTTGTATTATTAAACATGTTTAATTCTCCCTCGTTCTTATTATAAAATAAAATATTACTTACATGATCATCAGTATTGCACTTAGTTTTCCATATTCCTAAAACATTAATTTTATTTTTATTATATGACTGTGCGTTCCCTTCCAATGAGAAGAGAAAAATAAATAACAATATAAAGGTGATATTGTTTGCTTGCATTTTTTATATCAAAATTACTTTGTCTGTAATTTTTAATTTTGAGGAGAACATCTTTTTAGAATGATTTCTTTGGTTTTGCTTTCCTGCTGGAAATTAGTTTCTTTACATTCTCTCTGCTTTGTTGTTTTGTTGTAAAATCCGTACCAGTAGAAAAACATAGTATTTTCATCAATTATCTTCAGATATGCTATAGGTTCATTATTTACATATTCTTTCCAGTTGAGCCCTCTTCCAATGTTTCCGATATCTTCCGGAACTTCTTTTAGTGTATAGGCAATACCTTTTTCAAAATCATATCTCTTGAGTTCTTTCATATCGATATAAATTTGATTGTACAAAACCGTCAGTGATGCCTCATTGCCATCGATAGATAAGCTTCCGGCTCCTTTTTTACAGTCTACCTGCCAGTTTCCATTAACAGAGTATTTTACATTCGGGTCTGAGGTTTCCTTTTGTGCTATAGTGAATGAAAGAAGAGCGTTTTTAGAATTGTTGGAGATTTCCTCTTCTGCATTTGTAATTTTTTTCTCAAATAGGTATTTCCATTTCCCATTTTCTTTTTGGTAATACTTTTGTGAATATGGAAAACCGATGTTATACTCATTATCATTTTCAATATTGATGAAATTTTTTGGAATAAATGTTCCAATGATTTGAAAGCCTTTTTCTGACTTTATCTTTTCTCTGAGAATTTTATCAATTTTCTTCTGATCAGCATCAGAAAAATAATTCAATGAATTTTCTTCGTCACGCAAAGGTTTAATATCATGATTTTTTTCAAAATTTTGATAATCAATAATCTCTTCTTTTGACCTTGGAATATAATACACTGTAAATTTTCCTAATTCTTTGATAAGTGTGGAAGAAAAACTCAGTTTTTTCTCAGAATCAAAATACAGATTGCTTGTTTTATTAAAGTTGTCTGTTAGCGAAGGTTTTATTTTATCTTCTTTAGCAGGTATTAACGTTACTGATTTTTCCTGTCCGTTACAGCTAACTATACATAAAAACAGTAATAAATGCAGAAATAAAAAATTTATTTTCATGTCGGATTTCCTTTTGTAGTTTCGTCAAATTTGGTCTTCATAAATTGTTCGGGATCAATACGAGTCGTGCCAAAGCTGGAACTTGTAGCTGCTTCTATGTGTATATGTCTATAAATAGGATTTATACCATGAATAAGCTTACCATTTTCATAAACAGAAGCTGCATTTCCTGTACTTCCGGATTGACCAATTGCATCTCCATGTTTTACTTTTTGGTTCTTAACGACAGATACTTCATCTAAGTGACAATATTTTATATAAACATCATCTCCGTTTTTATCTTTAGATTTAATAATAACATAATTACCCAAACTGTTCTCTCTATATTCATTTGCAGTAAATGTTTTCACCAGATCATATACTGTACCACACAATATTGAGCTTACAGTTGTACCGGAAGATGCTAAAATGTCTGTACCTGTGTGATAATATCCATTTGGATGCGTATTATTATAACGTTTAGTACGATGCCATCTATTTTTATTAACATTATCACTTTGGTTGTTCAATCTAGGATTGGATACTACATCGGAATATTCAAAACATTGAGATCTATCTTCTGGACAAACACCTGATGATTCATTGCTGTTATTACAACATTTAATGTCAAAATCTTTTAAGAAGCCTTCTTTAAGGTGTAGATTACTATTACCTTTCAACTCTTCTTCAAGAAACTGATTATAATGCTCTATACATGCGTTTAACGGTGTTGCAGGCTGTCTTTTACCGTTGTAATAATAATGACTTTCTGTTTCATTTTCTGGTAAACTTGCCCAAATATAGCAGGCATCTTGTTGTATAGCTTCTCTAATTTTATTGGCTATTATCTTATTAAGAAGATTTTCCCTTTGCTTTTGCATCAGGGCAATACATATTTTATCCTGGGATTCCGTTGTGTAATCAGGAATTTTATATTTTTTCAAAAGATCTCTCTCTTCAAAGTATTTGCCTGTTTTTTTCTTCTTTACGACTTCAAACCCAGCCAGTTCCCACCATGTATATCTCATTACCTGGTAAGCACCCGCAGCAGAGGAACCTTCTTTGTCATTCTTACCTTTATATATTAACTGAGGATGGGTACTTAAATCTGTTATAGTATGACCTGCAAAAGCTGTGGTATAACCTCTCTGAAAATCATGAGAGATGTAAATTACCTTTTTCTCTTTTTTATCATAAGATTTAATCATTTCACCCGTACCTTCTCCTACACGAAGCATTCTAATAAATGCCCGTACTCTGGCTTCACAATCACATTTTTTCCCAATCTGGAAATATGCTCCCTCTTTATTCAGGAACTTCTTATCATGTTGTTTCTCACCCTGTGCTTTTGCGTGTAGATACAGGAATTCCGGCACCTTTTTCAGTAATTTAAAGGTGATAGTATCTCCGGCTTTGTAATCCTTTATGGTTAAAACTTTTCCTATTTCTTCTATACTGGAGGTTTTGCCCTCTTCTATTTTAGGGTTTTTGGCATTGCCTTTCTGGGCATTTGTGAGGATAATTTTTGCTGTGGAAGCCTTTTGTGTTTCATTAGTTATGTTGGTAGCACTTCCAAATGTATAGGTATAGGTTCCATCTTCTTTTCCTTTGCTGATCTTATCTTTCCACTGCTTCAGCTCTTCTTCGGATTTCGGACGGAGGTGAATAGGAATTTTTACGAGATTGTCTTTTACGGTTCCTGAGAATTCTGTTTTTTCCGTTCCCGGAACTTCTCCTCCGGCAGGTGTTTTCTGTTCCATTTGTTCTTCAGTAATTTCCAGAACAGGGAGAACAGCATCTGCTGAACCTTTGATAATTCCGTCTTTTTCTTTAATGGATATGGTGACCTGTTTTCCGTCCAGAAGCATAGTTCTGGCAACCAGGTAGAGTTTATCATCCAATGGAGCACTATCAACCTTTTTAAAATCGACCCCCAGCTTGAAAGTTTTAAAAGTTACAGTCTTTTGATTGGTTGTATCTTTTCCATAAGCTTCGGCGGTTAATGCAGCAGCAATCACTTCAAGAGTAGTATATTTCTTTGAGGATTTCAGGTTCTCTTTAATTTTATTAAGAATGGTCTGGGCCACTTTATTTTTTTCTTCGGCAGTAGCTGTTTTGTTGCTACTTTTGCTTCCTCCGAAAGTATAGGTATGAGTTCCGTCCTCTTCTCCTGTTTTCCTGGTATATTCTTTTTTTGCAAAATAGGCATCCAGAAGGTCTTCAACCCTTACCTGATTGATGACGGTAGGAGAGACTCCTCCTGATGGTGGTGGTGTTACCGGTTGGGTGTTATTGATTTGCCCACGAGCTGTTTGTGGCTCAGGATGCTGTTGAGGTGACGGAGCAGGTTGTTGTTGTTGTTGTTGTTGTTGTTGTTGTTGTTGTTGTTGTTGTTGTTG